>NZ_JAAKOV010000001.1:0-708622 GCF_049171595.1 Aeromonas sp. 603607 | reverse complement strand
TGAACAAGCGCGAGACATTTTTCGGGAAGACGTTTCTCACTGATATAAGGGATCTTTGATATGGCTGGAACCAGTTTATTGGCCCTGCTCGATGATATCGCCAGCGTGCTTGATGACGTGGCGCTGATGACCAAGGTCGTGGTGAACAAGCGCGAGACATTTTTCGGGAAGACGTTTCTCACTGATATAAGGGATCTTTGATATGGCTGGAACCAGTTTGTTGGCCCTGCTCGACGATATCGCCAGCGTGCTTGATGACGTGGCGCTGATGACCAAGATGGCGGCGAAGAAGACCGCCGGGGTGTTGGGGGATGATCTGGCCCTCAACGCGGAGCAGGTCTCCGGGGTGCGTGCCGAGCGGGAGCTGCCGGTGGTGTGGGCGGTGGCCAAGGGCTCATTTCGCAACAAGCTGATTCTGGTGCCCGCAGCCATCGCCATCAGTGCGCTGGTGCCCTGGCTTATCACGCCTCTCTTGATGCTGGGAGGCGCTTACCTCTGCTTTGAAGGGGCCGAGAAGCTGGCCCACAAGTTCCTGCCTCATGAAGTGAGCGAGGGTGAGGCACACACTGCTCCTATTCCCGATGATCTGGTGGCCTTCGAGCAGCAGAAGGTGAAGGGAGCGATCCGCACCGATTTTATTCTCTCTGCCGAGATCATCGTCATCGCCCTTGGCACGGTACAGGGTGCAAGCCTCGCGCTGCAGCTCTCGGTGGTGGCTGGCATCGCCCTGCTGATGACCATCGGGGTCTACGGGTTGGTGGGGCTGATAGTCAAGCTCGATGACATCGGTCTGCATCTGCTGCAAAAGCACGATGGCAGCGCCCTGCGCCGCGCGGTGGGGCAGGGACTGTTGGTGACGGCTCCTCGTCTGATGCACCTGCTGGCACTGGTCGGCACCATCGCCATGTTTATGGTGGGCGGCGGCATTCTGGTGCATGGCTGGCCCTTTGCCCATCACCTGATTGAAGGCGCAGCCGCTGTTGTCGCCACCCTGCCCACAGTAGGGGCCGTACTGGCGGCGGTGACGCCGACTCTGCTTAACGCCGTGGCCGGTGTGGTGGCGGGTCTGCTGCTGGTTGCCGTGATGACGCTGGTGAGCCGTCTTGCCCCAACCAAGGGATAAGCGAGCTTGCGGGCCATTGTCTCTTTTTTCCTCTCTTCATTTATTGGCCTTCGGGTTGCCCGGTGTCGGACTTGCTGCCCGCAGGTCTGTTGCACCTCCCGATAAAGGCCTTTGCGAGAAGCTATGTATCAACAACAGTGGAATAACGACCATATCTACCCGGGCCTCGACAGTCCCGAGCTGGAAGCGGACATGCGCGCAGCCCGCCACGCGCTGGAGGAGCTGACCAGCTATATGGCGGGTCTGGACATGGTGCGCGGTGATGACGCTGCACTGCTGGATTTCTTGCGGGAAGTGCGGCTGCGCGCCCGTGATATTCGTCATATCGGCTGGAACGTCGCCATTCTGGCCGCCTGCCGTGGCAGTCAGGATGCGCGGGATCCGCAGGCCAAACAGCTGGCGTCCCGCGCTCGCGCCCTCAACGCCGATCTGTTCAAGACACTGGCGCCGGTGGAAGATCTGATGCTGGCGTTGCCGGAAGAGGAATTTGCCGCGCTGATGAGGGATCCGCTGCTCGGCGAGGAGGCGTACCGCCTGCGCCACGAGCGTCGCTTGCAGGATCAGCGCCTGCCGGTGGAGGCGGAGCAACTGGTGATCGGTTTGGGCACCGATGGTCTGCACGCCTGGGGCAACCTCTATAACGATCTGGTGGGCAAGATCCGGTTAACCATTGATGGCCGCGAGATGGGGTTGGCCGAGGCGAGCAATCTGCTCTCCAGTCCGGTGCGTGCCCTGCGCCTTGAGGCGTTCGATGCCATCAGCGCCGGTTGGGAAGGTGAGCAGGAGACGGTTGCCGCTATCCTCAATGCCCTCAACGGCTGGCGGCTGGAGCTGGCCCGTCAGCGTGGCAACACCCGTGTGCTCGATGCGCTGGATCTCTCCTGCCATCAGAGCCATATCGAGCGTGCCACCCTCGATGCCCTGATGAGCGAAACCTGGCGAGCCCGTGGGTTGGGCCAGCGTGCGCTGGAGCTGATGGCCGAGCGCCTTGGTCTCGATGATCTGGGGCCGGAGGATCTCTTTGCGCCGCCTCCGGCCGTCAGCAGCCGCGAGACCCCGTTCGAGGAGGCGATTGAGTTGATTGCCGATGCCTTTAGCCGTTTCGATCCCGAGATGGGGGCGTTTGCCCGCATGATGGCCGAGAAGGGGTGGATTGATGCGGCGCCCACGCCAAATCGCCGCACCGGCGCCTACTGCACCAAGTTTGCCGAACCGGTCGAGCCGCGGCTCTTCGTCACCTATGCCGGCACCATGGACAACGTCATCACTCTGGCCCATGAGCTGGGTCACGCCTGGCACAACTGGGTGATCCGCGATCTGCCGATGAGTCAGCGCAGCTATCCCATGACGCTGGCCGAAACGGCCTCCATCTTCGCCGAAACCCTGGTGCGCAGCGCCCTGTTCGAGCAGGCAGAAAGTCCCGAAGAGCAGTTGGCCATCGCTTGGGCCGAAGCCGATGGCGCTGCCACCTTCTTGGTCAATATCCCGGCCCGCTTCGATTTCGAGCGGGCGCTGGTGGCAGAGCGGGCGCAGGGTTATGTGCCGGCAGAGCGGCTCAAGGCGCTGACTGACGAGGCATGGGGGCGTTGGTATGAGGGGAGTCTGACCCGCTATCACCCCATGTTCTGGGCGGCCAAGGCGCACTTCTCCATCGCCGGGTTTGGCTTTTACAACTACCCCTATCTGTTCGGTTATCTGTTCAGCCTCGGGGTCTATCAGCAGTTGATGAGCCGCAAGGCGGCGGGGGAAGAGGGCGTGGCCGAGGCGTATCGCGCCTTGTTGCGCGATACCGGCCGCATGAGCGCCGAAGAGCTGGTAGCCAAGCATCTGGGGCAGGATATCCGTGAGGCCGCCTTCTGGCAGGGGAGTCTGGCACAAGTAGCGCAGGCGGTAGAGCGCTTCGCGCAGTTGCCTGCCTGATTGGGTCAGCGGTGATATGAACAACAGGCCCCCGGACAGTCTCGCTGTCCGGGGGCCTGTTTGTTATGCCTGTTTTTGCTGCGGTTTGATGGGACCAACGAACAGAGGGCGGGTCTGGTGAGTCAGGTCCGGCTGATAGCCGTTGAAGAAGAGGTTGAGTAGCACCGAACTGATGGTGGCCAGCAGGATACCGCTATGAAAAAGCGGTTGTAGCTGCGCCGGAAGCTGTTGGAAAAAATTCCCGGAGACCGTCGGGATCATGCCGATCCCGAGACTGATGGCGACGATATAGAGGTTGTGACGGTTGCTGTTGTAATCGGTGCGCGCCAGGATGCGGATCCCGGTGGCCAGCACCATGCCGAACATCACGATGCCAGCGCCCCCCAGTACGAAGGGCGGGATGGAGGCGACTAGCACCGACATCTTGGGGATGAGGCCAAAGGCGAGCAGGATCCCCCCCGACATCACGCAGACCCAGCGACTCGATACCCCGGTCACGCTCACCAGACCGATATTCTGGGAGAAGGAGGTGTGGGGGAAGCTGTTGAATATCCCACCAATAATGGTGCCGATGCCATCCACCCGCAGCCCGCGCACGATATCACCGCGCCTGGCCGGATGGCCGACGATGTCGCCAAGGGCCAGAAACATCCCCATGGATTCGATAAAGGTGATGAGCATGATCACCGTCAGGGTGGCGATGGAGATGGGATCGAAGGTGGGCCAGCCGAAGGCGAAGGGCACTATGGGGGCAAACCAGGCTGCCTCGCCAAGGCCATCGAGGCTTACTTCGCCCATGGCGATGGCCACCACGAAACCGAAGATGATCCCGAGCAGCACCGAGATATTGCTGAAAAAGCCCTTGGTGAAGCGGGTCACCAGCAGGATAAAGACGAGCACCAGAAAGCTGGTGCCGATGTAGCGCAGGCTGCCATATTCCGGATTGCCCTTGCCCCCCGCCATCCAGTCGATCCCCACCTGCATGATGCTGATCCCGATGGAGGTGATAACCACCCCGGTCACGACGGTCGGGAAGAGCGGCATCAGCCGACCTATCAGCGGCACCAGCAGGGTCGAGATGATACCGGCGGCAATGGTGGCGCCGAAGATGCCCGTCAGCCCCAGATCCGGGTTGGCTCCGATGGCCAGCATGGGCATCACGGCGGCAAAGGTGACCGACATGATGACCGGCAACCGGATCCCGGCAAAGCGGCCAATCCCGACACATTGCAGCAGGGTGACGATGCCGCAGCAGAAGAGATCCGAACTGATAAGGTAGGAGATCTGCTCCTTGGGCAGCCCCAGACTGCCGCCAATCACCAGTGGCACCGCCACGGCGCCGGCGTACATCACCAGCACATGTTGCAGGCCCAGGGTAAAGAGTTGGCCCATGGGGAGCATGCGCTCCACTTCATCCACCGGGCGCTTGCGCGCACCCGGTCGGGGGGAGGGGGGATTGGTCTCGTTCATGAACAGATCACTCCTTGAAGCCCGCGCAACTGCTACAGGCAAGATAGTGAAAGCCGCAGCTTTCCCGGTCATTGATCTCGTGTATTGACAGAGGTGCCAGATCCCTCGGCAGTAGTGAGAGGGAGCCGGTGCAGCACGGGTCAGTGCACAAAACATGCACAATGCCGCTCATGAGCGAAAACGTTTGGCGATAACGCCTTGTTTTTGCGGGATGAGTCACATACCGGCCAGATAAGTGTCCGGCTGCTGGCAGGGGAAGGAGGTGGGGGCATCTCAGATTGGTAAGGGGTTTATCATTATCGGTCTGGCGATCTCACTTTGATAGCCGGGCACCAGAGGGTTGCTCGCAATGCGCCCCTCTGCATGTGACGGCGCTCGCGGGCTGCTGGGCGCAATCGGGGGCGGGGGCGTGATCCAAAGCAAGAAAGTTGGATGTTTTGGTGGCGCACGGGGCCGCCGCTGGGGTAGTTTCGATAAAACCGACACAGATCCTGAGGTCTTATCCATGATCATCTATCTGCATGGCTTTGATGCCACCAGCCTAGGCAATCACGAGAAAGTGCTGCAGTTGCAGTTTATTGATGATGATGTGCGTTTCGTGCACTACAGCACGGTTCACCCCCGTCATGATATGAGCCATCTGCTCAAGGAAGTGAAAAAACAGCTCGATATGAGTACCGATCCCAAACCGCTGATCTGCGGCGTGGGTCTTGGTGGCTACTGGAGCGAGCGGATCGGCTTTCTGTGCGGCATTCGCCAGGTGATCTTCAACCCCAACCTCCATCCGGAAGAGAACATGCAGGGCAAGATCGACCGGCCGGAAGAATATGACGATATCGGTACCAAGTGTGTAACTGAATTTCGTAAGAAAAATTCAGGAAACTGCCTGTGTATCCTTTCCGTTCAGGATGAAGTGCGCGATAATCGGGACACTGAACGTGAATTGAAGAACTATTACGACATCGTGTGGGATGAGCGCGAGACTCATAAGTTCAAAAATATCTCGCATCATCTGCAGCGGATGAAGGCCTTCAAAGAAGCCTGATCCATCACGTCGACCGATTTCGTTTTAGGGAGCCAATGGCTCCCTTTCGTTTTGAGGAACCGAGGAAAATCATCATGATGAATATTGTCGTTGTAGGCGGCGGCGCCGGTGGCCTGGAGCTGGCCACCAGTCTGGGTCGCAAGCTTGGCAAGAAGAACAAGGCCAAGATCACTCTGGTCGATCGCAACCGCACCCACCTGTGGAAACCCCTGCTGCACGAAGTGGCCACCGGCTCCATGGACGCGGGCATCGATGCTCTGAGCTACCAGTCTCACGCCAAGAACCACGGTTTCGACTTCCAGCTCGGCACCCTGACCGATATCAAGCGTGACGATAAGCGCATCGTGCTGGCCCCGATCCACGACGACAATGGCGACATCGTGGTCAACGAGCGCGAGCTGCCCTACGACTATCTGGTGATGGCCATCGGTTCTGTCTCCAACGACTTCAACACCAAGGGCATCAAGGATAACTGTATTTTCCTCGATAGCCCCTCCCAGGCGCACCGTTTCCACAACAGCATGATGAACCGCTTCCTGCAGTTTGCCACCGAATATAAGCCGGGCGACAAGGTGAAGATTGCGATTGTCGGCGGCGGCGCCACCGGCGTTGAGCTCTCTGCCGAGCTCTACAACGCGGTCGAGCAGCTCTACGCCTACGGCTTCAAGAACCTCACCACCGACAGCCTGAAGGTGACCCTGGTGGAAGCGGGCCCGCGCATTCTGCCGGCTCTGCCGGAGCGTATCAGCGGCGCCGCCCATCAGGAGCTGGTCAAGCTGGGTGTGGACGTGCGTACCGCCACCATGATCACCGAAGCGACTGCCGAAGGTCTGCACACCAAGGATGGCGAGCTGATTGAAGCTGACCTGATGGTGTGGGCGGCCGGCATCAAGGCGCCTGACTTTATGAAGGATATCGCCGGCCTTGAGACCAACCGCATCAACCAGCTGGTGGTGAAAGAGACTCTGCAGACTACCCGTGATGAGAACATCTTCGTTATCGGTGACTGCGCCGCCTGCCCGCAGCCGGATGGCAAGTTTGTGCCGCCGCGCGCCCAGTCTGCCCACCAGATGGCCAGCCAGGCATTCAAGAACATTCTGGCCAAGATGAATGGCGGCGAGATGAAGCCCTACCTCTACCACGACCACGGTTCGCTGGTCTCCCTCAGCCGCTTCTCCACCGTGGGCAGCCTGATGGGTAACCTGATGCGCGGCTCCATGATGGTGGAGGGCTACATCGCCCGTCTGGTCTACATATCCCTCTACCGGATGCACCAGATCGCCCTGCATGGCTATGTCAAGACCGGCCTCATCATGCTGGTGGGTCGCATCAACCGGGTACTGCGCCCGACCCTGAAGCTGCACTAAGCCAAGGTTTGACAGAATTCGGAATACCAAAAGGAGAGGCGATCGCCTCTCCTTTTTTATGGGCACAGATCAGGAAAGAGAGAGCTACTTGCCCAGATAGGTGCGGTCGAAGAAGGTATTGACCCAGTGAGGGCGGTAGATGGCCAGCACCGTCATCGCCATGCCGTTGAGCAGGGCTTCGGGGAACAGCAGCAGTGGCCAGATGGAGAGGTAATCTGCCGTGATGGTGTGCCAGGGGTAGCTGTCACTTAGCCCCATTAGCAACGCGCTGGCGGCCACCTTGACCGAGATGGTGATGGCGCCGCCGAGAAAGGCGGCAACGAAGATATAGACAAAGAGATGGCGCGGCAGCCAGGCCCAGCTGGCCAGAAACAGCAGCCAGCTGGTGGCTACCGGCAGGGCGATGCCAACCAGTGCCTGCCAGCCAAAATCGGCCAGATTGGTGACACCGAAGTAACCGAGCACCAGCAGGGTCAGGCAGGGGGCGAGCAGTGCCAGCCGCCAGCCAAGCAGCAGGGTGAGGGAGGTGAGCCCGAGAAAATGGACCTCCAGCCCCTCATGCAGACCGGCTCTTAGATACCAGAGCGGCACCAGCGCGATGGCACTCCCCAGCAGCAGGTGCTGATAGAGGGGGTTGTCATGGAGGGTCTGCCACAGGGAGCGGCGCAGGCTGAAGGCCAGCAGTACCAGCCAGATCAGGAGGGCGGCGAGTTGTCCTTCACTCATCTTGTCGTCCATTCATGCAGTAGAGTCCGGGCGGCCTTCCCGACCGCCCATAGCAGAGCAGGCTGACGAGTCAGCCTGCTTTTACCATCAATATTTGACGTTGTTGTGGTACTTGCCGAGGATGCCCTTGACCCGTTCCATGGTCTCCTTGCTGGGGGGCTTGATCCCGCTCAGCTCGTACGGGTCTCCCAGCACGTCCCACTTGTGTTTGCCCAGCTCATGGTAGGGGAGCAGCTCCACCTTCTCCACGCTCTCGCCCAGCTCGGCGATAAATTGGCCCAGCCCTTCGGCGCTCTCGTCGTCGTCGCTCCAGGTCGGCACCACCACGTAGCGGATCCACATGGTCTTGCCTTTGGCTGCCAGATAGCGGGCAAACTCCAGGGTGTATCTGTTGCTGACATGGGTCAGCGGAATGTGTTTCTCGTCATTGATCTGTTTGATGTCGAGCAGCACCAGATCGGTCTGGTCGAGCAGCTTGTCTACCTGTTCGTCGAGATGGCGGACGAAGCCGTTGGTGTCGAGACAGGTGTGGATTCCTTTCTCTTTGCAGGCGGTAAAGAGTTCGGTAATGAAAGCGGGTTGCAGCATGGCTTCACCGCCGGACGCTGTCACGCCACCGCCGGAGGCATTCATGAAGTGGCGATAGCTGGTGATGTCACTCATCAACTCCGGTACGGTCACTTCGCGGCCACCTTCGGTATCCCAGGTATCGCGGTTGTGGCAGTACTTGCAGCGCATCAGGCAGCCTTGCATGAATACGATAAAGCGTATTCCCGGGCCATCGACAGTGCCGCAGGTTTCGACGGAATGGATCCGGCCAACGGTGCCGTGAGCTCCGGCTGGCTGGCTGATTTCAACGGCAGGGATCCGATTAATGACAGACATAAACAACTCCAACGATTCGAGCAGGCCGTTATTTTATTACATAAACCCCTATTGATCCTACACCTTTAGTCCGGCGCCCGGCTGCCAAGCAGCTGCTCCAGCCCCTTGACGGTGAGCGGCCGACTGGTGAGAAACCCTTGATAATGCTGGCATCCCAGCGCTTTGAGGATGGCCAGCTGCGCCTCCTCTTCCACCCCTTCGGCGGTGACGGTAAAACGGAAGACCTGGGCCAGATCGAGTATCGCCTTGACGATGGCTCTGTCCTGTTCGCTGTGTACCAGGGTCTGAATGAAGCTTCTGTCCAGCTTCACCTCATCGGCGGGCAGATCCCGCAGATAGGCCAGCGACGAGTAGCCTGTGCCGAAGTCATCGATGGAGATGAGGATGCCGAGCTCCTTGAGCTGGCGCATTCTGGCAATACTCTCCTGCCGATTCTCCAAGACTACCGATTCGGTCACCTCCAGCAGCAGGCGGGAAGGGGGCACACCGGTGTCGCGCAAGATGTACTCCACCTGTTGTACGAAGCCCTGGGTGTGGAACTGGCGAGCGCTGACGTTGACCGACAGATGGGGGATCTGCAGGCCACGGTTGAGCCAGAAGCTGTATTGGGCACAGGCGGTCTTCATCACCCAGTAGCCGATTTCGAGGATCAGGCTGGTCTCTTCGGCGATGGGGATAAACTCCCCGGGTGGCACCATGGTGCCGTCGCTGCGCTGCCAGCGCAGCAGCGCCTCGATACCCGACAGTGAGCCATTGTCGACCCGGTATTGCGGTTGATAGTGGAGTTGCAGCTCGTGGTGACGCAGGGCATCGCGCAGCTCATTGGTGAGGGTCAGCCGGTTCTTCTCATGCTGGGCCATCGCCTCGGTAAAGAAGACGTAGTGGCCCTGACCGGCGCGCTTGGCCATGTGGGTTGCGGTGTCGGCCTGTTGCATCAGGACCAGATGATCCGTCTCGTTGCCGGAGAAGAGGCTGATCCCCACTGAGGCGCTGAAGTGCAGTTTGTGATCGCCGATGTCGAACGGGGTGCGAAACAGCCCCATCAGCTCGCGGGCGAAGTGCTCTGCCAGTATTTTGGCTGTGACTTCCCCTTGTCCGAGCTGGGTAAAGAGCAGGGCAAATTCATCCCCAGAGATGCGCGCTTGTACCAGATTGTCCTGGGGCAGATCCCTGAAACGCTGTACCACGGCCTGCAGCAGTAGATCGCCGCAGGCGTGGCCGAGAGAGTCGTTGATCGACTTGAAGTTGTCCAGATCCACCAGCAGCAGGGCGCCCCATTGGCTGTTTGGCTCGCTCAGGGTCTGCTGCAGAATATGGTTGAGACTGCGTCGGTTGTGCAGGCCACAGAGATCGTCGTAATAGGCGAGCTGCTCGATGTGTCTGGCTGCTTCCTTCTCCCGGGTGATGTCGTAGAAGCTGCAGATAAAGTGGCTCAGTTCTCCCTGCTCATCCTTGACACCGTTCACCATCAAGCGCACCGGAAAGAGGTGCCCATCCTTGTGCAGACAGCGCTCTTCCCCGAGCCAGAACGCCTGCTCGTTGACGGCGCGACTGACATCCTCCTTGAGGTGATCACCGAAGTAGGTGGGGCGCAGCTTGCGAATGGAGTGGCCGAGCACCTCTACCTCGCCAAAGCCGGTGATCCGGCTGAAGGAGTGGTTGACCTTGAGGATGATGCCGTTGTGATCCATCACGATCAGTCCATCGTGGGTATTGAAGGCCACTTCCGCCAGCCGCAGGGCGTCGTCGGCGGCGAGGCGTTGCAGCTCGATGGCGGCCCGCTCGTGCTGGCTGCTCAACAGATCCAGCAGGAGCTCGGGCTTTTTCAGCGGAGCGTCGAGCAGCAGGGTGATCTGCCCCATGACGGTACCGTGCTGGTCATGAAGCGGGATACCGATATAAATGTCGGCCTTGAGGGCCAGCAGCCGGGTTGCCTTGGGGTAACGCAGTGCCAGGTTTTCGACATAGATGGCCTGACCGTGCTGGAACAGCTCCAAAGCGGGACCTTGCTCTAGCTGGATGGGTTTGAGGGTGGAGAAGAGCTCCCCGTTAAATACGCAGCGGGGAATGATCCAGAGCTCCTGACCGCGGGGCTGGAACTCGCCGAGCCAGCCGGCGCGGGCACCACTAAGGCTCATGGCCCAGCGGATCAGCGTCTTGCAGTAACTCATACCGGTCAGTTGGCTTAGCTCGGCAGGCAAACTTGCTTCCCCCTCCTGCTCTTCGCACTGTGGTTGCCAGTGACCGAGCAGTTGGGCGCTGTTGCGCACCAGTTGCAACATCTCCTCGCTAAGGGGGGTGGGATCGAGATACTCCAGACTCAGCACCCCGAACAGCTTGTCCTGCTCCAGCAGGGCACCATCGAGGCGTGAGCGCACACCGGCACTGGTCAGATAGAGGTGATTGCTCAGCATTGGCTGGTGGGCCGCCTCCGAGAAACTCAACGCTTTGCGGGTGCGCAGGGCGCGGATATAGCGGCTGTCGCCGCGGATCGGATAAATGCTCTCTATGCCCAGGGTAAATACGGGGGTGAGCTGCTCGCTGCCGAGATCACCGTTGGCCTGATAGTGCCAGAGAATGAGCCGATCGGCCCCGAGACACTCTTTGAGGGTCTCAAGCAGGAGCGCATACTGTTGCTGGCTTGCCATCTGGCTGAGGCGCGGCAGTTGCAATGCAAGATCGGCGATGGGCTCCTGACGAAGATTCTGCAGACAGATGAGCCAGAAGTCATCCTGCTCATGGGCGAGGGCGATATGCCACAACTGGCTGGCAAAGCGCACGGTGATCTTGCCGCCATGGCCGTTGGCCAGCAGTTGTTCGATGGGCAGGCGCAGGGCATCGGGCAGCTGGGCAGGCCAGGGGGCGCGCGGCTCATCGAGCCAGTAGAGCGGGGTTTGCATCACGTCGGTCAGGGCGACCAGCCGTTGACTGCGCAGATCCAGACGGAAAAAGAGCGGCGTCTGGAGGGCAGGAGGAAGATGACTGAGTGCGGTAGACGACATGAACAAACAACATCCTGTTAAGCAACCGTCGGGGTTGCAAGAATACTGCAAAATGGTGTGAAACAAAATTTCATTGAACTCTAAATTAGAAAAGTCTAATTTATCGCTCATTATCATGTATGAGGAGTCTTGCAGATGAAACGGATCCTGATTATCGGTGGTGTCGCGGGGGGCGCATCGGCGGCGGCTCGTGCTCGTCGTTTGAGTGAAGAGGCAGAGATCGTGATGTTCGAGCGGGGCGAGTTTGTCAGCTTCGCCAACTGCGGTCTGCCCTATCACATCGGGGGCGATATCCCCGACCGGGATGCCTTGCTGCTGCAGACTCCCCAGAGTTTCAAGCGCCGTTTCAACGTCGATGTGCGGGTCTTCCACGATGTGATTGAGATCGACAAGGCGGGCAAGACCTTGCTGGTGCGCAACCTGCAAACCGGTGAAGAGCAGCGCGAGCATTACGATGTGCTGCTGCTGAGCCCGGGGGCGGCGCCGATCCGTCCTCCTTTCCCCGGTATCGACAGCCCCCATGTTTATACCCTGCGCAACATCCCGGACATGGATCGCATTCTGGCGGCTCTGCATCACGATCAGCCGCGCCACGTCACTGTGGTGGGCGGCGGCTTTATCGGGCTGGAGATGATGGAGGCGCTGCATCAGCGCAAGCTGGATGTCACCCTGCTGGAGCTGGCCGATCAGGTGATGGCACCGGTGGACAAGGAGATGGCCAACATGCTCCATGCCCGCATCCGGGAAGAGGGGATTGACCTGCGCCTGCGCACCGGCCTCACCGCCATCGAGAGTCTGGATCTGCCTGCCGAGAAGACCTCCGCCGTGCCGACCGCCAAAAGCGGTGGCCTGCGCCTGACCCTCAATGATGGTTCCCATCTTGATACCGGTCTCTTGATCCTCGCCATCGGCGTCAAGCCGGAAACCCTGCTCGCCGCCAAGGCGGGGCTGGAGCTGGGCCCACGGGGCGGCATCAAGGTGGATGCCGGGATGCGTACCTCGGATCCCTTCATCTATGCGGTGGGGGATGCGGTGGAAGAGATTGACTTCGTCACCGGCGAATCTGTGCTGATCCCGCTGGCGGGCCCGGCCAACCGGCAGGGGCGCATCGCCGCCGACAATATGCTGGGCCGAAGCGAAACCTACAAGAAGACGCAAGGGACCGCCATCTGCAAGCTGTTCGATCTGGCGGTGGCCAGCACCGGCCTCAACGAGAAGCGACTGGTGCAACTGGGATTGCCGTTCGAGAAGGTCTATGTCCATCCGGGCAGCCACGCCGGTTACTACCCGGGTGCCCATCCGGTCAGCCTCAAGCTGCTGTTTGCCCCGGATGGCAAGATTTACGGTGCCCAGGCCATCGGCAAGGATGGCATCGACAAGCGCATCGACGTGCTGGCAGTGGCCCAGCGCGCCGGTCTCACCGTGTTTGATCTGCAGGATCTGGAGCTTACCTATGCGCCGCCGTTCGGCTCGGCCAAGGATGTGATCAACATGGCCGGCTTTGTGGCAAGCAATCACCTGAAGGGGGACACCCTGCTCTGCCACGTGGCCGAGGTGCAGGCTCGTAACCCCCATCAGCTGGTAGTGGATGTGCGCAATGGCCCGGAGCTCGACAAGCTGGGCCGCATTCCGGGGGCGCTGCATATCCCCCTCGACGAGTTGCGTGGTCGCCTCCATGAGTTGCCCAAAGAGAAAGAGCTGCTGATCAGCTGTCAGGTCGGGCTGCGCGGCCATGTCGCCTGCCGCTTGCTGAGCCAGCACGGCTTCAAGGTGAAAAACCTCTCCGGCGGCTTCAAAACCTGGCAGATGGCCACCGCCGAGTAACCGTTTTATTTCTGTGCCTGTTTGCCCCTCTCCCTTGTGCGTGCAAGATGAGGGGCTTTTTGTTTCTGCTTTTCGCCCTTCTTGCATTCCCCTCGTTGCTGCAATATTTCGACACACTTTATTTCCTGTGCCGGACGAAATTAACGTTTTGTTCAGGGGATGGGTGCTATAACCCCTGCCTCGTTCATGATGAACCGTGTAGTAGGGAGTGTGACATGCTGGATATGCTGATGGCCATTTGGCATCAGGATTTTGACGCCCTGGTTCAGATGCAGGCGGTCCCCCTGTTGATCAGTTGCCTGATGCTGGTACTGCTGCTGGAGTCCGCATTCGTCTTCCTGCCCCTGCCGGGGGACAGCCTGGTACTGCTGGCCGGTGGGTTGGTGGGCATGGGGGTATTTGGCCCCGAAGTGACTCTTGTCTATCTGCCGTTGGCTGCTGGCATAGGTTCTGTGCTCGCCTACTGGCAGGGACGGGCACTGCAGCGCACCCGCTTTATGGATCATATCGAACGGATGTTGCCTCCCGACAGCCTGCCCAAGGCGACCCGGTTGCTGAAAAAGTACGGTTTTCTGGCGATGTTCTCCTCCCGTTTTATACCGTTCGTGCGGGTGCTGACCCCCATGCTGATGGGGATTGGCCGCCTGAGCGTGCTGCGCATGTGCGTGGCCAGCTTTGCCAGTGCCTTTATGTGGGCGCTCTGCCTCAGTTTGGTGGGCAAGCTGGCGATGAATACCCCCTTCTTTCTCCACCACAGCGAACTGTTGACCCGGGCCCTGCTGATTACCTCGCTGGTGCTGTTTCTGGCGGCCGTCATGGCCATCCTGTTTCGCTGGTTCAAAGGCGGAGCGAAAAACGAGACCAGCCACGACTAAATGACAACCCTTGCTGCACTGGATCAGTGGGCAAGGGGGTTCTCGTGCTGCAGGGGGGCGGAATTGTGCCCATTCGGGTAATGAGCTTTGTGTCGGGTGAGCAGGATGCCTTATCCTGTTTCCAGCCACGCTGCGTTTGCAGCGCTCCAACTCGGGATGGAACCTATGCGCCTCTTCGACTCTCCCTCTGCTTCTCACCGCTCTACCGCCGGAACCGGCGCTCTGCGCCGCCGCTGCTCGGCCCTGCTGCTATCCGGGCTGACAGGTTTGCTGCTGGCTGGTTGCGGCCCCGACAAGCCTGTCGCCAATGGGCCGACTACAAAGCCTGCCGCGCAGCAGGAAACGGGCTCCCCAAGCGCCGTGGTGCAGGCGAATGCCCGTCAATATCGGGATGCGCCGGCGCTGGCGCTGGTCTTCTCCGGCCCCCTGGCGCCCAAGGCAAACTGGCAGAGCTGGCTCGGGGTCAGTGAGGGGGGCAAGCAGGTGCAGGGGGAGTGGATCCTGGCCGACGATGGTCGCACCCTCTATTTCCCGAACGTCCAGCCCGATAAAAGCTATGAGGTGAGCCTCAAGGCGGGACTGGGCCCATCCCCCCAGAGCTGGACCCTCAAGACCCGGCCGCTGGAGGCGGGAGCCTCCTTTACCGCCAGTGGCATGGTATTGCCGCTGCGCCAAGAGCTGCGCCTGCCCATCAGCGCTGTCAACGTGGATGAGGTCAATATCGATTTCTTTCGGGTCGATGCGGAATATTTGCCCCGTTTTCTGGCGGAATATCGCCCCGGTGCCGGCATGGGGAACTGGGAGCTTGAGCAGATCACCAAGCGGGCCAAGCGGGTATTCAGTGGCCGCTATGCGCTGGAGCTCGATGCCAACCGACGCGAGACCCGCCTCATCAATGTGAAGGAGCCGCAGCTGGCGGAGGCTGGCGTCTACTTTGCGGTGATGTCCCCCCTTGGCAACTACGACTGGCGCAAGGAGACCACCTATTTCGCGGTGAGCGACATGGGGCTCAGTGCCCGCCGTTACCGCGATCAGCTGGAGGTGTTCGTAAGCTCCCTGGCCAGCGCCGACCCGCTCAAGGATGTGCAGCTCTCCCTGCTCGACGAGAAGGGCAACCGGCTGCAGGTGCAGACCACGGATCCCCAGGGCCATCGCCGCTTCGATCAGGTGCAGGGGGCTCGCCTGCTGCTGGCCGAACAGGGCAAGCATCTGGCGGTGCTTCGCCTCGACGGGGCTGCGCTCGATCTCTCCACCTTCGATCTCGGCACCCAGCCCTGGCAGGCCCAGCAGTTGTATCTGTTCAGCGGGCGCGACCTTTATCGCCCCGGCGAGCGGCTCGACAGCGAGATCCTGCTCAAGGGGCAGGATGGCCAGCTGTTGCCCGGCATGGCGGTGGAGCTGGAGGTGAAGCAGCCGGACGGTCAATTGCTCGAACAGAAACGGCTGCTACCCGATAGCCTTGGCGCCGCCCATTACGGCCTGCGTCTGCCGGACGATGCGCCGCTCGGGCGCTGGACCATTAACCTCAAGACCGCCGCTGGTAGTCGTTTCGAGTGGCCCTTTTTGGTGGAGGAGTTTTTGCCGGAGCGGCTCAAACTGCAGCTCGGCAAGGGGCCGGATGGTGAAGTGACGGATCTGGGCGCCTCCCTCACCCTGCCGCTGCAAGGGGACTATCTCTACGGTGCGCCTGCGAGCGCCACCAAGGCCAAGGCGGAGGTGAAGATCAGCCGCGCCACCATGCCCTTTACCCAGTGGCAGGAGTTCACGCTGGGTGACGTGCTACTCGCCGAGCAGGCCAAGGATCTCGAGGCGCGGAGTCTCACCCTCGATGCGCAGGGGCAGGGGACTTTTTCGCTTACTGATGAGCTCGATGGGGTGCGCGCCCTCGGGCTGCTGGAGGTTACCTATCGGGTGTCGCTCTCCGAGCCCGGTGGCCGCGCCGTCAATCGCAGCCGCACCCAGTATGGCTGGCCTGCGGGCAGCCAGTGGCCGGCACTCAAGGCCGACTTCGTGGCGGATCGGGTAGAGGGGGGCAAGCCGCTTCCCTTCCAGATCCTCAACCTTGATGAGCAAGGCCAACCGGTGGCGGGGTCGGTGAAGGTGCGCCTTATCAACGAGTACCGCGACTACTACTGGCATTACGCCGATGGCGAGGGGTGGAAGTACGAGTTCAACAGCCAGCCCTATCTTGAGCAGGAGCAGACCCTGCAGCTGGATGGCAAGGGGCCGACCCCGCTCACGCTGCAACTGGCGGCGGGCTGGTATCGGTTGGAAGTGGAGAACAGTCAGGGCCATCAATCGAGCCTGCGGGTTGAGATAGGCAGTTACGCCTGGGGCGGCGGTGGCGAGCAGGCAAGGCCCGACAAGATTGCCATCACTCTCGACAAGCGCGCCTATCAGGCGGGCGACAAGGCCAAAGTGACCCTGGTAGCCCCGCGCCCCGGTAAGGGCTTGCTGCTGGTGGAAGATGGCGACGGCCTGCGCTGGTGGCAGCGTATCGAGCTCAAGGGGGCCGGTGGCGATGCCAAGGATGCCCGCGGCGAGTTCGAGATCCCGGTCAGTCCCGAGTGGCAGCGCCATGACTTGCATATCTCGGCCCAGATCGCCGCGCCAGACAGCGCCTCCAAGCCGGTCAGTAGCCAGCAAGGGCAGAGCTTGCGCTCGGTCGGGCTGGTGCCGCTCACCCTGGATCGGGAAGCGCGCCGTCTGCCGCTCACCCTGAGCGCGCCTGATAAAGCGGTGCCGCTTACCCGGCTGGAAGTGACCGCCACCTCCACCCCCAATAGCCAAGGCCGCGTGGTGCTGGCGGCGGTGGATCGGGGCGTGCTCAACATCAGCGACTACCAGCCCCTCGACCCGTTCGAGATCTTCTTTGGTCGCAAGCGCTTCTCCCTAGATTTGTTCGACAACTACGGCCAGGTGATCCCGCCGCAGGATGGCAAGCTGGCCCGCCTAAACTACGGGGGCGATCGGGCGCCGCTGAAAAAGGGTGGCGCGCTGGAGAGCCGGGTCGAAGTAGCTGCGCTCTGGAGCGGCGAGGTGAGTTTTGACCAGCAGGGCAAAGCGGTGATCCCGCTCGATTTGCCCAACTTCAACGGTGAGCTGGCGCTGATGGCGCTGGCCTGGAACGAACAGCAAGTGGGTGAGGCCGAGCGCGCCGTCAAGGTGGTGGCGCCCTTGGTGGCCGAAATTGGCTGGCCACGCTTTGGCGCCAGAGGGGATGAGACCCGGGCGCTGGTGCAGCTGCGCAACATGAGCGGCGAGGATCAGACCCTCTCCCTTGTCTGGACCCTCAATGGCGGACTCAAGGCAAACGGCGAGCTGCCCGGCACCCTGGCTCTTAAAAATGGCGAGGAGCAGTGGCTGACCCTGCCGCTCACCGTGACCGGGGCGAGCGGCATGGCAAGCCTGCAGTTGGCGGCCAGCGGCAAGGATTTTGCCATCAGCCGCGACTGGACTTTGCCGCTGCGCTCCCCCTGGCCTGCCGAGACTCGCCAGCGTTATCAGATGCTGGCCCCCGGCCAGCAGATGAGCTTTGCACCAACTGAGCTGGCCGGGCTGGATCGCGCCAACCTGCAGGGGCTGCTCAGCCTCTCCGGCACTCCCCCCTGGGATCCGGCAGCCCAGTGGCAGGCGCTGGCCGACTACCCCTACGCCTGTCTGGAGCAGACCCTGTCGCGGGCCTGGCCTTACTTGCTGACCACGGCCGATGAGCGGGCCGCCTGGAGCAAACCCGCAGAGGGCAAGAAAGCGGCGAGCGAGTCAGATGTGCAGCGCGCCCTGCTGCAACGGCTGCAGCGGTTGCAACTGCCAAGCGGCGGATTTGGTCTGTGGGATGGTCGCTCCGATGAGGAGCAGTGGCTCACCGCTTATGCCGCCGACTACCTGCTGGCGCGCAAGGAGGCGGGTGACGCCGTGCCGGAGGCGATGCTCAATCAGGCGCTGAACCGGCTGCAAAGCTATCTCACCGACAGTCAGTATGGTGAGCGCTGGAGCAGTGTCCCCGAGCACAGCCGGCTGGCCTATCAGGCCTACAGCGCCTATGTGCTGGCCCGGGTGGGCAAGGCGCCGCTCGCTACCCTGCGACTTATCTGGGAGCAGCAGGCCGATCATGCCCGCTCAGGTTTGCCGCTCTTGCACCTCTCGCTGGCGCTCTCGGCCATGGGGGATGAGCAGAACGCCGCCAAGGCCCTCAGCCGGGCATTGGCGACCGAGCGCGGGGATGACTATCTGGGTGATTACGGCTCACCGCTGCGCGATGAAGCCCTTGAGCTCTCCTTGCTGCGTCAGCACAAGCTGGCTGCGGAGCGCTGGCCTGATCTCAGCGCCAAGGTGGCCGACACCCTGGCCCACCGTCAGTGGCTAAGCACCCAAGAGCGGCTAGCCCTGTTGCGACTCGCCCGCTTCGACTCGGCCGTCGACTGGCAGGCCAGGGTAACTTCCTCTCTTGGCAGTGGATCCCTGAGCGGTTCGGCTTCGCTGCAGCAGGGCTCCCCCGAGGCACTGGCCGCCAGCGCCGTTACCAACGAGGGAAAGGGATCCCTCTATGTGCAGCGCACTCTAATCGGTTACCCCGAACAGGCGCCAGCACGGATTAGCAAAGGGATGAGTGTGACCCGCAGCTGGTTCAACAGCGACGGTCAGCGTTTTGACCCGGCCAAAGTGAAGGTGGGCGATCTGGTGGTGGTGCGGCTCAATGTCAGCAGTGAATCGGCGGTGCCTGATGCCCTGCTGGTAGAGATGGTGCCCGCTGGCTTCGAGCTGGAGAACCCGGCCCTTGGCAACAGCATCAAGCTCGAAGAGCTCTCCATCGAGGGGAAACCGGCGTGGCAGAGTGAGTGGAACGACTATCTCAAGCATCAGGAGTTTCGCGATGACCGCTACACGGCAGCGCTGGATCTGAGCGAGGGGAGCAACCAGCAGCTGGTCTACCTGATGCGTGCAGTGACGCCGGGTCGCTATCAGGTGCCGCCGACCCAGGTGGAGGATATGTACCGGCCCGAGCTGCGGGCAGTGGGTGAGGATATCCACGAGGTGCGTATCTCTGAGTAACAAACCCTTCCTTGAGCGGGTTCGCCCGCTCACTTTCTGGCAGCGTGGTTGGCTGAGCCTGGGGCGCAGTGGCCGCGCAGGCTGGCGCTGGCTTGGCGGTCTGCCGCGCTGGCTGCGCTTTTCGGTGCTGGGAGTTGTCGCACTGCTGCTGTCATTGCTGGCGCTGGATCGGATTTTCCCGCCGCCGCCACTCGACCCCGCCTATGCGCGGGTGGTGCTCGACATGAAAGGGCGGCCGCTGCGCGCCTTTGCCGATACCAGCGGCGTGTGGCGCTACCCCGTGACCCTGGAGCAGGTCTCCCCCCGCTATATCGAGGCGTTGCTGGGTTACGAGGATCGCTACTTCTGGCGCCATCCCGGGGTCAATCCGGTGGCCATGGTGCGCGGGGTCTGGCAGTGGCTGCGTTACGGGCGCGCCGTGTCGGGCGGCTCGACTCTTACCATGCAGGTTGCCCGCCTCATCGAGCCTTACCACAGGAGTGTGCCCGGCAAGTTGCGCCAGATGGCCCGTGCGCTGCAGCTGGAGTGGCACTATGACAAGCGCACCCTGCTCACAGTCTACCTCAACCGGGCGCCGTTTGGCGGCAACCTGGAGGGGGTGCAGGCGGCAAGTTTTGCCTATCTCGGCAAGAGCGCGGCCAAGCTGACCTATGCCGAGGCGGCGCTGTTGGCGGTGCTGCCGCAGGCTCCCAGCCGCAACCGGCCGGACCGGCATCCCGAGCGGGCCCGCGCCGCCCGTGACAAGGTGATGCAGCGGCTGGTGGCTCAGGGTGTCTGGCCCGAACAGGTGTGGTTGGAGGGACGTATCGAGCCGGTGCTGGCCCGAGGTCACTTCACGCCGATGGAGGCGCCGCTCTTTGCCCGTCTCGCCGCCGACCATCAGGCCGGGGCGCTGGTGCACACCACCATCGACGGGGATCTGCAGCGCTGGCTGGAGGGACGGGTGGCGAGCTACATTCGCCGTTTCCCCGAGCAGACCTCAGCGGCGTTGCTCTTGGTAGACAACAAAACCATGGCGGTGCGCGCCTATGTGGGCAGCGCCGAGTATGGCAATTTGCGCCGCCACGGTTATCTCGACATGGTGCAGGCAATCCGCTCTCCCGGCTCCACCCTCAAGCCATTCATCTACGGTCTGGCGATGGACGAGGGGCTGGTGCACTCGGCTTCTCTGCTCTCCGATGCGCCGAGGCTGGGATCTGACTATCGCCCCGCCAACTTCTCCGGTGCCTTTCAGGGGCCGGTGACGCTGGCCCAAGCGCTGCAGCAATCCCTCAACGTACCGGCGGTGCAGGTGCTGGAGGCGCTTGGGCCGGATAAACTGGTCAGTCGCCTCGACAACGCCGGGGTGAGACTGGCGCTCTCCGATAAGCCCAACCCGGCCATCGCGCTGGGGGCGGCGGGTATTCGGCTCGAGCAGCTTGTCGCGCTCTACAGCTCGCTCACTCGACAGGGGCAGGTGGCAATGCCGGTCTGGCTGGCGGGGCAGCAGGCGGTGTCGCGCCCCTTGCTGAGTCCGGGCGCGGCCTGGATCATCTGGCAAATATTGAGCGCGCAGGGACGGGCTGATCAGCCCTTTGCCAGCGAGGCGACTGGCCGGGTCAACAGGCTGGCCTGGAAGACCGGCACCAGCTACGGCTATCGCGACAGCTGGGCGATGGGAGTCTCCGGTCGCTGGACCATCGGCGTCTGGCTTGGGCGCCCCGACGGCACCCCCATGCCCGGTTTTTATGGCCAGAGCGCGGCGGTGCCGCTGCTGCTCTCGGTCTACTCGCGGCTGGCTGACAACAGCCCCTTGCCGGCACAACCCAACACGGTGAGTGAGGCCGAGATCTGCTGGCCGCTGGGGCGCAAAATGAGCGCGACCCTGCCTGAAGCCTGTTTGCAGCGCCAGAGCGCCTGGTTGCTGGAAGGGCGCGATCCTCCCACCTTGCCGGATCCCATGGACTGGCCCTCGCCGCTGCGGCAAGTTGCACTCACTGCTGAAGGCAAGCCGACGCTGACCCGTTGCCCCGATGCGGCACAATCCGGTTTTCGGGCACTCTGGCCGTTGTCGTTGGAGCCTTGGCGGTCCCCCAGCGAGCGGCGGCAGTCGCTGCTCGCCAGCAGTTGTGCTGGGGAGGGGCAGAGCGCCGAGCTGCAGGCCCCCATTCGCATCGTGGCGCTGGGGGAGGGCAACCTTATCCGCAGCCAGCGCTATCGGTTGCAGCCCAAGGTGCTGGGCGGTGTCGGCAAGCCGGCCTGGTTTCTCAACGGCCAGCGGCTGCGCTGGGATGGCGATCTGGTGCTGAGCGAGGCGGGTCGATACCAGCTGGTGGTGGTGGACGAGGCGGGCAACAGCGATCGTATCGAGTTTCGCGTGGTGCATCCTGACAGTGATGCCGGCACCATCTCCCGTTGATCGTTTTGCCGACAGCCATTGAGGTGAATGTAATTAACCATTTGAAATGCATCAATATTTGATTGGATGAATTAATTTATGAATAATTACGAGTTCATTCAAATCCAATCGGGAGTTCTCTTTTGCTGCGTGTTCTGTGTCCCTTGCTGGTGCTGATGAGTTCGGGTTGTGCCACAACCAATCATGGTGATCACCATGTTTCTCCTGAACGTACCGGGTTCTATTCACCTTTCGAACCCGCTTCCGAGAGTTTTGCGCGTTGCTATCAGAAACAGTTTGCCTGTACCCCTTCCAATATCCGCCGTGACAGGGCGATGGAGGCGCGCAGGAAGGCGCAAGAGCGGGCCAATCATCGTGGTGATGATTGGTAGGCCGCAGATAACGAGAGGGGTTGGCAAATGCCAACCCCTTTTTCATTCCGCCCATTCAGCCCGGTTGGCGCAGATGGCCGAGCCGGGTGAAGAAGTGCTGGCTCTTGCGCTGGTGAAAGTGGCTCTTCTTGATGGGATGGAAGATGAGGTTGCTTTCGGGGTGGCTCGCCTTTAACTGGTGGAGCATGGCTACGGCGGGCAGGCTGGTGCTGACCAGGGTGGTGAGTGGCATGCTGAGGGTCTCGGGCCCGAGCAGTTGATTGAGCCCTTGCTGAGCCTGCTCAAAGCGGGTCAGGGCCGCCGGGTCGGCATAGCCGCTGCCCAGCATGGCGAGCAGGGCATCGAGCGCCTGATTAAACTCGGCCAACTGCTGGCGAAAGCCGCTGCGACTGCGCAGGGCGATCAGTTCTGCAAACGGGATGTCGGCCAAGTGAGTGGGCACTTGCAGCGGGATCTCCAGATGGAAGCAATCCTGACCACCGCGGTTGTGATAGCGGGATTCAAGCAGGTGCAGCAGCCGGTCGAGATAGTCGTGATCGGTGATGAGGGCTCCCTCATTGGCGAGTGCCCACTCGCGGGCGAGCCGCATGGAGAGCAGGTTGGCAAAGCGGCGTGCCATCCTGAACCCGCCCTCCTCCCGGCTGGCAAAACCGTGGGCCAGGCAAAAGCCGTGCAGCCGCTCCAGCCCTGCCTGGGCCGGGCAGAAACAGTCGTGGTTGGCCGGTGTACGCCAGCGACCGATCAACTCCTTGTTACCAAACACCTTGTGACGCACGAAGTCAGGGGCGACAAGGCCGGCAATCTGACTCTCTATCTGGGGAGTGATGGCGGCAAAGAAGGCGGCATCCGGCCGCTCGGCCAGCAGGTCCGTCTCCTGTTCGAGCGTCTGCAGCAGGGCGGTAAGGCCGCTCTTCTCACTGACGGTGAAGACGAAGGCGAGCCGCTCCAGATAGAGCAGGGCAAACTTGAGCCACAGCTCGTCGCGTACTTCCATGCCGGGGTAGTAGATGTAGGTCTTCATCGAATGGGTCTGTGGTCAGGAATGTTGCCGGGACGCAGGTTCGGGAATATACGCAAGATTGCCTCGGTGCGGCAAACATTGCGTGGGGGAATGTGAGCAAACGCTCATCCAGTAGGCGCTGGCCACAAAGTTCTGATATAATTCGCGCCCTTAAATCAAGGTCACCCGAGTCATTACCATGAAGTTCATTATCAAGCTGTTCCCGGAAATCACCATCAAGAGCAAGTCGGTTCGCCAGCGCTTTATCAAGATCCTGCAGGGCAATATCCGCAATGTCCTGCGCCGCTTCGACGACGATGCCCGCGTACGGATGGATTGGGACAAGCTGATCGTGAGCTCCCGCAATGACCAGTTCCGCGAGCAGGCAATCGAAGCCCTGGCCTGCATTCCCGGCATTCAGGCCTTCCTCGAGGTACAAGCCAGCAAGTTTACCGATCTGCACGACATCTTCGAGCAGGTGAAAGCCGTTTGGGGCGACCAGCTCAAGGGCAAAACCTTCTGCGTGCGCGCCAAGCGCCACGGCAAGCATGAGTTCTCCTCCCTCGAGGTTGAGCGTTACGTAGGCGGTGGATTGAATCAGCACTGCGAAAGCAATGGTGTGCGCCTCAAGAACCCGGATGTGAAGATCAACCTCGAGATCGACGGCGAGGAGCTCTTCATCGTCAGCGCCATCCATCAGGGCCTGAGCGGCATGCCCATCGCCACTCAGGAAGATGTGCTGAGCCTCATCTCCGGCGGTTTTGACTCCGGTGTGGCGTCGTTCCAGTTCATCAAGCGCGGCTGCCGCGTGCACTACTGCTTCTTTAATCTGGGCGGTGCTGCCCACGAAATCGGCGTCAAGCAGGTGGCCTATCACCTGTGGAACCGCTTCGGTTCATCCCACCGGGTGCGTTTCACCGCTGTGGACTTCGAGCCGGTGGTCGCCGAGATCCTCGAGAAGATCGACAACGGTCAGATGGGCGTGGTGCTCAAGCGGATGATGATGCGTGCTGCCGCCAAGGTGGCCGATGAATTCCAGATCCCGGCGCTGGTGACCGGTGAGTGTGTGGGTCAGGTCTCCAGCCAAACCCTCACCAACCTGAACGTCATCGACCGGGTGACCGACAAGGTGATCCTGCGCCCGCTCATCACCTGGGACAAGCCGGACATCATCAGTGAAGCCCGACGCATTGGCACCCTAGAGTTCGCCGAGACCATGCCGGAGTATTGTGGGGTCATCTCCAAAAAGCCGACTGTGAAGGCCGAGCTCTCCCGCATTGAAGAGGAAGAGGCCAATTTTGACTTCTCCATTCTGGACAAGGTGGTCTCCGAGGCCCGTTACCTCGATATCCGTCGTATTGGTGAAGAGACTGCCGCTGAAGTGCAAGAGGTGGAAACCACCCAGGTGCTGGGCGCTGACGAGGTGATCCTGGATATCCGCTCTGCCGACGAACACGACGAGAAGCCGCTGGTGGTGGAAGGTCGTGAAGTACTGCATATCCCCTTCTTCAAGCTGGCCACCGCCTTTGGCGATCTGCCCAAAGAGAAGACCTACCTGCTCTACTGCGATCGCGGCGTGATGAGCAAGCTGCAGGCGCTTTACCTGAAAGAGAAAGGCTTTGCCAACGTCAAAGTTTACCGTCCGTAATTTGACGCTCAATCTCCCATAAAAAATCCGGCCAATGTGCCGGATTTTTGTTTTATAGCTCGGAGCTTGGATTTATGGACAGGGAACGGGAGTGAAGGAGTGCTCCCCCAGGCAACGCCAACCCATTTCCGCTCCCCTCATTTGCCAAAGGTTATCGCTGCGATAGAGAGTCAGGATATAGAGCATGTCGTTCTTGCTGCCATCGAGGGCAACCGAGAGTACCAGATCATTATCCAGTTGCTGTGCATGGATGCGACTGGGGATGTCGCTATGACCGACAAAACGAAGTGCTACCTCACGGTAGTCATTGACCCATTTCTGATGTAGCTCGTTCGCCTGACGTATCTGCTGGTTGAACTGCTGCACTGGCGCCGATGCCAGTCGTCCAAAAACGGCTTGTGCTTCGGCATGTGCTGCTGTCACGTTCGCAAGGAGGAGAGTGGTAAGCATACCGATTTTGTGCATGAGAATATCCGGCTAACAACGACTGCTTCTATGACAACAGAAAAGCCCATTTGGTTCAACGCACAACCCACAGAGCCATATTCCACTGCGGGCGTGCTTTCAGTTGCGTTGCAGCGAGAAGGTTGGTAGCGACAGGTGCCAGTAGATAGCAGCTACCCGCAAACCGAACACTGCTGTCATACAGATGAGCATGGCGGTTACTCTGTCCATGTTCGCCTCCAGTGCCAGGGTGTAGAGGATTCCGCCCAAAATGCAGGCTGTTGCATAGATCTCTTTTTGCAACACCATAGGCACTTCCCTGGCCAGTACATCACGGATCATGCCGCCTGCTACCCCTGTCATGGTCCCCATCAGCACGGCGATCAGTCCCGGGGTACCGAAGTTGAGGGCTTTTTGCGCCCCAATCACCGTAAAGAGGGCCAACCCGAAGGCATCCGCGACGGGCAGTACATACCAGGGCATTCTGCGGGGCAGTTTGACCATCCACATCCCGATCAGCGCCGTTGCAATGACCACCCAGATATAGAGAGGATCGCGAACCCAGAACACCGGGGTTGCTCCCAGGATCATGTCGCGGATGGTGCCACCGCCGATGGCGGTGACTGCCGCCAACACCATGACGCCAAATCCGTCCATTCTGAGCCGGCCCGCCACCAGAACCCCTGAAAACGCGAATACCGCAGTACCAAACATGTCGCTGATGTAAACAATCTGCTCAACCAGTGTCTGCATGGAAAACAACTCACGCCAAATTGTTGATGGGGCCGCGATTTTAGGGGCTGGAGAGCCCAATCGCCAACTGTGCTCGACAAAATTGAGAGTCGACACCGCTTTTTTCTCGCATCATGGACAGGGAGGGGCTCGAGTGTGCCTGTTTACCTCCTTGTTGGAGGAGGGGCGCGATGAGTTTCTGCCACGTTTTAGTGGGCGTTTTTTTCCTTAAGTTTATCCCCGACCTGTCGATATATAGGGTAAGCGGCGTTAACGTGATGAAGCGTTGAAAAAAATGCTAAAGACATCGAAAAACGGGCCGTTAAATAAGACGCATCGGGCACAGAAAATAATAAAGCCAGAGCAAATAGAAGAGTAAATTTAATAGCTTAGGAGAATAGTCATGGGCCTTTATATCAACACTAACGTTTCATCACTCAACGCTCAGCGTAACCTGATGAATACGACCAAATCACTGGATACATCCTACACTCGACTGGCATCCGGTCTGCGTATCAACAGCGCCAAAGACGATGCCGCCGGCCTGCAAATTGCCAACCGTTTGACCTCCCAGATCAACGGTCTGGATCAAGGTAACCGTAATGCCAATGACGGTATCTCTGTTGCCCAAACTGCCGAAGGGGCAATGGATGAAATTACCTCCATGCTGCAACGGATGCGTACGCTGGCTCAACAGTCAGCCAACGGTTCCAATAACACTGATGACCGTACTGCGCTGCAGCAAGAGTATACCCAGTTGATGACTGAAATTGACCGGGTAGCCAAAGATACCACGTTTGGTGGTCAGAACCTGCTTAATGGCGGCTATGTGGGCACCTTCCAGGTGGGGGCAGACGCAGGGCAGACCATCACCTTCCGGATGACGACCGCCTTTACTATCTCGGGCATGGCCTCTGCCACCAGTGGTAGTGCGACAGTGGCAACCACGACCTCGGGCGAGCCGTATAACATCACGAAGACAGCAGGAACGCCGGTCACATCTACCAGTATGTCGACCATTACAGCTGCAAGCTCGGCCCAGTCGGCTATGGCCAACCTGGATTACATGATAAAGGTGGTGGACAGCAAGCGTGCTGAACTGGGGGCGGTACAAAACCGGTTTGACTCGACCATTCGCAACCAGGCGAACGTCTCCGAAAACGTTAGTGCTGCACGCTCACGTATCCGTGATGCAGACTTCGCCACCGAGACTGCAAACCTGACCAAGCAGAATATCTTGCAACAGGCCGCATCAACCATACTGGCCCAGGCGAACCAGCGCCCCCAGTCAGCTCTTTCGCTGCTGCAAGGCTAACAAAAGAAAACAGGGCGGTTGTTCAGGCCGCCCTGGTCAAGAGATGGAACAAAGGGGTGTTCGGTTCGCACTCTGTTCTATCGGGAGAGATATAATTCTCTACTAGTAATGCCAAGTGTTGCCCAGCTGTTCAGTTCTGTCACGCTTGGTCATATTCTCCTGAGCATATGCTCATCTTTAGGCCGGTTTACCGGCCTCTTTTTATTGTGTCGTCAAATCGACGTCACTCTACCCAACCTAAGCACAAACCGTGCCACAAAAATAATCCTGTCACACCATCTTGCAACCCCTCTATTACGTCTTGCACTATGTTTGCCATCTGACTTTCCTTGCCATGTACCGGAGAAAAATTGCCGCGTTAGGCAACAATTTTCCTAAAGCTTGCCTCTGCACTGCCGTTAAACAAGGTGAAGCAATCGAGGGGTGTTCGGAATCCAACGTTTGCACTACTGCGGGTGACCTGTCCGTTCAAACAGACACCCGCCAGAAGACTCAGGCTCGTTCAACCTGTTCTTCTAACGGTGGGACGCCGCTTTGACGGCGCAACCCGCAGTCGCATGTTCTTCGGGAGAATATTTTATGGCCATGTATATCAACACGAATACTTCATCACTGAACGCCCAGCGTAACCTGATGAATACCAACAAGTCTCTGGATACCTCTTACACCAGACTGGCATCGGGACTTCGTATCAACACTGCCAAAGATGATGCTGCCGGTTTGCAGATCTCCAACCGTTTGACTTCCCAGATCAACGGTTTGGATCAAGGTAACCGCAACGCCAACGATGGTATCTCGGTTGCTCAAACGGCTGAAGGGGCCATGGATGAAGTGACCAGTATGCTGCAGCGTATGCGCACGCTGGCACAGCAATCTGCTAACGGTTCCAACAACACCGATGACCGTACTGCATTGCAGCAAGAGTTTGACCAACTGACTACAGAGATCAACCGTATCTCCAACGACACCACTTTCGGTGGCCAGAAGCTGCTGGATGGCAACTACAAGGGGTCGTTCCAGGTGGGGGCGGATGCTGGTCAGACTATCACCTTCAAGATGACTTCCGCCTTTACCATCAGTGGGATTGCGGCATCAACCAAGGGAAGCGCGACCGTTGCTACCAGTGCCTCTGGCGAGCCCTATACCGTGACCAAGGGAACATCTGCAGTAACCTCTACCAGCGTCAGCAGCATCAGCTCTGCCAGCGCCGCCCAGCTGGCCATGGCCAACCTTGATTTCATGATCAAGGCGGTAGACAGCAAGCGGGCAGAGCTGGGTGCGGTGCAGAACCGGTTTGACTCCACCATTCGCAACCAGTCCAACGTCTCTGAAAACCTGAGCGCAGCACGTTCTCGTATTCGTGACGCAGACTTTGCAACCGAGACCGCTAATCTGACCAAGCAGAACATTCTGCAACAGGCTGCTTCCAGCATCCTGGCTCAAGCCAACCAAAGACCGCAATCAGCCCTGTCCCTGCTGGGTTAACAGGCTGTGATGAGATAAAAAAGGAGCGACGATATGGCCAATGAAATTGGAATTCCGTCATCGGTCACTCCTTCTTCTCTTCAGTCAAGTAGCAAGAGCGGCCAGTCGGCCGCTCAAGTGCTATCTGGCACAGCAGAAGAGCAGCGGGGGACGGCAAAGGACATGGAAAAGCAACAGGGGCTGCCTGAGCAGGAGAGGGCTGGCAAGCCGAAGATTTCAGACAAGGAAATTGAGAAAGGGGTACAAAACTTGCAAGAGTTCAGTCAGTTGCAAGGATGGACCGTCAATTTCAGTGTTGAAAAGGAACTGGAGCAGGTTGTTATCAAGGTTATGGATGCCGATACCAAATCAATGATCCGTCAGATACCAAGCGAAGAGTTGCTGGCTATCAGCAAACGAATCCAGGCTCTGCGCGAAGGTGATGTGATTGGCGGTGGCTCTCGAGTCGGGTTATTGCTTGATAAAGAGATTTAATAGTTACGTTTGCGAGGAGAGTGAGTATGGCTACTATTACGTCTGCTGGTGCGGGCTCTGGACTGGACTTGGAGTCTGTCATCGCTGCAAGCGTTGATGCCAAAAAGGCGCAGCTGTTGCAGCCAATTACCACCAAAAAGACCAACGCCCAGATCACTCTCTCAGGGGTAGGCCAGCTGAAGTCAGCGATCGCGACTTTTGTCACCACTCTGCAGGCTATGTCAAAGGATGACGCGTTTAACAAACGTGCGATAAACATCACCCAGGATAAAGATAATCCGGTTCTCAAGGTGGAGAGCAAGAGTGGCGCTTCCAACGGGCAATATGACATCAGTGTCGAAAAATTGGCGAAGACCAGCAAATTTGAAGGTAGTTTCGCCTCTTCTACCACGCCCATGATCACTCAAGATGGCACCCTGACATTCAAGGCAGGTGACAAGACCTTTGATGTGGATGTCAAAGCAGGGGATTCACTCCAGTCCATTCGCAAGCGGATCAACAATGATAGTGACAACTTTGGTCTTAGCGTCAATATCATGAATACCTCCGATGGCAAGGCGGCCCTTGTGATTGACTCCGGTGTCAGTGGAACAGGTAAAGATCTGCAGATAACCGGCAGTACACCTGAACTGACTGACAATTTCATCTCCAAGCTGACCCAGAAGCAACAAGCCCGTGATGCCGAGATAAGCGTGGATGGCAATAAATTGACCAGTGCGACCAACACCTTTGATGGCACCATTGTGGGTCTCAAGATTACGGTGTTGAAAGAGTCGGAGAGCACCACTACCACGAACCCGAGTGATGGTACCGTGACGACCACTTACAAGCCAAACAGAGTGGATGTGACGACAGACAAGGCTGGCATCAAGACCATGGTGCAGAGCTTCATCGATGGCTATAACGCTCTGGTGAAGAAGAGCACCGATCTGGGCAAACGCAGCTCTATCGTGGCCGGTGTCAGCCAGAATGATGGTGGAGCCCTGGCGGGGGATGCGACGACCAAGGCTGTGACCAACCTGATGAGTGGCACCGTCACCGAGCCTTCTAACAACTCTTCGACCTTCTCTACCATCTTTCAGTTGGGGGTCAAGATGGACAACAAGGGAGTGCTCTCACTTGATTCGACGAAATTCGATGAAGCGGTCGAGAAGAACTTCGACCAGGTAGTGGCTGTATTTGGTGGCAAGGACGGTGTTGCTGGCAAGTTGGCCAGCCAGCTTGAGACCTACTCCAAGACAGGGGGACTGCTTGCCAAGCGGGAAGAGACACTCAATTCTGATCTGCGTGATGTCAACCGCAAACAAGCAGATGTCGCGGCGCAGCTCACCAAGTATGAAGAGACGTTGAGGGCACGCTACGGCAGTCTGGATACCTTGCTGGCCAAGATGAACAAATCTGCCTCCTATCTCAACCTGCTCAATACCAACAACAAAACCAGTTAATTTGTAGTCAGGAGCTGAGTCTCGTATGTATCGAAAAACGATCAAGGCCTATACAACCCAGAGTTTGCAGTCTGAGCTGGCAGTGGCGGATCCCTATCGCGTGATCCAGTTATTGATGCAAGGGTGTCTCGAACGTCTCGCTCAGGCTCGCGGTGCAGTCGAGCGTCGCGATTTCGAGGGTAAGTCCCAATCTATCTCCAAGACGCTGGCCATTATCAATGGTCTGCAAGATTCACTTGATCTCTCTTATGGCAAGGTCCCCGAAGACCTGTTCGCACTTTATGACTATATGAAAGTGCGCATGATGGATGCCAGCCGTGACATGGATGTAGGCGCCATTGATGAAGTGATGAACCTGATGCTGACGGTCAAGAGCGGTTGGGATGCCATCCCTGTCGATGAGCGAGACAAGGCGCTGGCACAGCAAAAGGTAGGCAGACCGGCATGAATGAGGTCAATAGTACTTCTGTGTCTGCCTTGATGAGACAGGGCGAGCAGTTGCAGTCTCTACTGGTGCAAGGTGAGCTGGTTGCAGCAGAACAGCTGGCTGAACTTTATCTGCATGCTCTGGAAGAGGTATTTGGGTCACTGCCTTGGGGAGAGACACTCAATGTGGAACAGCGGCAGGCACTGATGCAGTTCCAGCTTATTTATGATTGGGTGGGTCAGGAAAAGCAGCAGGCTGAAGCACAATTACGACAATTCTCCCAGGCCGGACGTGCATCCGGTCTTTACAAGCTGAATGCAGGTTAGTCTGACATGGATATCCATCACAAGATTCATGATGTAGAAAGTGAACTGGCACGCCTGGCTCTGCAAAAGCAGCAGGAGGCCGCCATGCTGGAAGTACTCCCCGTTCGTTATGAACTCAATATGGCTGCGTTTGCCAAATACATGCCCGCCATTCATGACTTTTTCAAGGAGTACCAGCCTGCCAGGCCTTTTCGTTTCTTCTGTAATGAAAACGGCGTTCCCAATATTCTGTGGCTCGATGAGGGTATCTCGCTTTATGGGGATGATCCATTTAGCGAGGTTCAGTCGCAGATTGCCGAGGTCATTAAACACAGTGTCTTGCAGTGCATCGATTTTGTGCCCCAGTGGTATATCGATGGCCAAATCCATATCAAATACAACAATGAAATCTCCAAATTAAAAGAGAACTCAGCTCTGGAAGGGTTGCGTCTAAAGGCAGCATTACATACCGATATTCCTCTGGCACTGATGTATGGCATTGGTTTGGGCTACCAGCTCGGTTGCTTGTATGAACAGTGCAAGATCAAGAATCTGTTTGCTTTCGAGCCTGATCTTGACATGTTTTACGCCTCGCTCTTCTGTTTTGATTGGCATCAGCTGCTCGCCTACATGGAGGAGGAGTCGATCAGTCTGCACCTCTTTATCGGTGTTGACGAGCGATTGCTGGTCGCTGACATGATGGAGGCGCTGCATCGCAAGGGGGCATTCTGGTCGGCAAGCTATTTCTCGTTCTGTCATTACCATTCCCCCAAGCTGCACGCCTTGATAACACAGGTGGAAAGGGAGTTCTATCTGCTCAAAACGGGGTGGGGGTTCTTTGATGACAACATCTATGCACTTGCCCATAGCCACACCCATCTGCAAGACGGCACCCCCTTTCTGAAACGGTGGCGCGATAGCCGTGCCTTCGAGCAGATCCCTGTCTTTGTGGTTGGCAATGGCCCCTCGCTGGATCAGAGCATCGAGTTCATCCGGCAGCATCAGCAGCAGGCAATCATTATCGCCTGCGGTACTGCGGTCAGTGCACTCTACAAAGTTGGCGTAAAACCGGATATCTACGTTGCAGTGGAGCGCACCAAGAGCTCAGCCGATTTTCTGAGCATTCTCAATGCCGATGACTTTATAAAGGACACCGTGTTTCTGAGCGTTGATGTCATTCACCCTGAATGCAAGCGCTTCTTTCGTAAAACAGGGTTGGCGTTCAAGCCCAACGAGCCGATGTTCTCCATGCTGATTAGCGCGTTTGGTCAGGCATTTGAGTACGATACCATTGAATTTTCCAACCCGTTCGTCGGCAATACCGGCCTCAATTATGCGGCCTTGCTTGGTTTCAAGCAGGTGTATTTGTTTGGTATCGACAATGGCTATAAAACAGCCGGACAGCATCACTCCAGCCTGAGTCTCTATTACAACGACAAGCAAGAGGCGAAATACGAGGAAAATTTAAAGGATACTTTCCCGGCTCCGGGTAACTTTGGCGACGAAGTGCGTATCAATCATCTGTTTGGGCTAGCCATTCACAATATGGCCAGTGTATTGCGTGATTATCCCGAGATGCAGTGCGTCAACAGTAGTGACGGCGCTTATATAGAAGGGGCAATCCCTCGTCGTGTTGAATCGTTGCAACCTGAATGGCCGGTACTCGACAAAATCCCGCTCATGGATGAAGTGATGGCCACTTGTTTCCAGTCCTTTGACATGAGCAGCGTTGATTTCGCTGCTGCATTGCAGGTGTCGCTGTTCGTTGAGCTGGTAGACAAGTTGCGCGATGACTGGCGCCAGGTAGCCTGTGAACACAATGCGGTATTGGCCATGATGCAACGCCATCACGACTATCTGCTTTATCTGTTGATGAGCCGCGAATCGCATCTCTATCGGGTCTTGATCGGTTCAATGAACTATTTCTACGCCAATATCATCAGCCTGATGATGTCGCAGGTGACAGCAGAACCCGAGGTACTGGCGGTCAAGATAAAAGAGGCGCAGGCAATCCTGGAGTTATTTTTCGAGGACAGCAAAGTGATGTATGCCGATGCGTTCGATGGCCATGATACCACCTATTTTACCGGCCTGGATGTGTTCAAGCGCTAGTCCTTGAATCGGATGGGGATGACTCTGTTCATCTCCATTCCCTAACAGTATGATATAGAAGTATTTAATCCTTTCAGGTGCATATATGGCCACCCTTTCCCTGGCATCCACCGCATTTCTCATGCCCGGTAATGTGGCATGGGCTCCTTTGGCCCGACATGCACAGTTGCAATTTTGCCCTCAAGGTCAATGGCAGCCGATGGCCGCTTGTGACGGACATCTGGTGCTCTGGTTTTGGGAGCAACTGCTGACCGACAGCGAATGCAAGCATTGGTACACCTTGGCTGAACCCGCATTGTCCGAGACCATCGACACCTGGTTGGAAGCATTGCTCTCGCCACTGCGGGGGCTCCCTCATCTTTATCTTGGTGCCTGTTCACTGCAAGGCGGTGGTGTGAGTAGCGCTCTTCATCCCTGGATGATGCAGCTGGATGTCTGCTTTACCCGAGCGCTTGCACGTCACCACATTAGGGATTTGGGGCTGGGTCGCTGGCTCTCTGAGCAGGGGCGAGCCCATTGTGTGGACGAGCGTAATCGTTACCTTCTTTCTTGTCCTCTCTCGATGCACGGCTTGACCAGCCTTGCCGACTGGATTGCCGCGCGTTGGATGCTTGATCAGGCGCCAATACGCAAGGTGCTGGTGCTCGATTGTGACAATACCCTGTGGGGGGGGGTAGTGGGTGAAGAGGGGTTGACTGGCCTTTACCTTGGTCAGGACGGTCTCGGCAAACTCTATCAGTCGTTTCAGGATGCGGCGCTTTACTGGTATCAGCGCGGCGTGTTGTTGGCATTGTGCTCTAAAAACGAGCCTGCAGATGTTTGGCTGGTGTTTGAGCAGCATGGCGCCATGAGACTCAAAAGGCGAAATATTGCAGCATCTGCCATTGGTTGGGGCTCGAAATCTCAAGGTTTGCGACATATTGCCGCCAGCCTCAATCTGGGGCTTGAGGCCTTGGTCTTCTGGGATGATTCCCCCCTGGAAAGGGCTGAAGTTCGCCATGCCCTGCCACAAGTCGATGTCATTGAACCACCAGCAGATATTTGGGCATGGCCTACAACCTTGCTCACTTATGGGGGGTTCTCCCGCATCTTCAGTGGTGATGACGCTCTTCGTCAGGCCTCCTATCTGGCATTGGCAGATGCCGCCCGGTTACGTAGCGAGGTTGGCAGTGAACAACATTTTCTCGCCTCTTTGTCGTTGCGTGCGGCGATACAGCCGTTGGCGGTGGATAACCTTGCTCGTGCCGAGCAGATCATCCATAAAACCAACCAGTTTAATCTCTCCTGTCAGCGATATGAGGCGAGCGAGCTCAAACGGCTGGCGCAGTCTGGCTGGTGCTGGCTAGTGTCGTTGCAGGATCGCTTTGCCGATCATGGTTTGGTTGGCTTGGTGCTGATCATAAACCTCACGCCCAAACTGGCATTGCTCGATACGCTGGCTCTGAGTTGCAGAGTGTTGTCCAGAGGACTCGAATATTGGTTACTGGATAGCGTCTCGGCTGTATTGCGCGAGGCGGGGGTCGAGCGTCTGGTTATTGGCTCGAACCGTTGTGCACGTAATGAACCTGCGCTGACATGGTTGGCATCCCTGTCGTTGGCCCCCTGTGATAATCCGGATCCCGCCCGTTTTTCCCATGAGCATTACCATAGTCTGGCGCTCGAACAGCTGAATTTGCCTTTTTTGGAGTTTTATCACCATGACTGATCTCTTCACTTTGTTGGAACAGCAGTTTCCTTTTGCAACCGTCACGCGAGGCGACTATCAGTTGGGACTTGGGGCCTTTCCGGAATGGGATTCGCTCGGTCATTTCAATTTTCTGTTACTGGTTGAACAGACGTTCTCGGTACGCTTCGAGCCTGAAGAGCTGGCGACGATGAAGCAACTTCGGGATATTCGTGATGCGCTGTTGCGTCGTGGTCTTGCCCTGTGATTGAGGCTCTCTCTCATGCGTTGAGCACTCTCGGGATCGCGCGCGGAAGCGCCTTGATGGTTCACTCTGACGCCATGGCGGTAGCCCAGTTTCCAGGACGGGGCAATGAAGCCGGCATGCATGCTTTTTGGTTGGGGATGCAGGAGTGGCTTGGAAACGAGGGCACTCTGCTGGTGCCAACATTCACGTATAGCCTGACTCGCCAGAGCTGTTTCGACAGGGCGACATCCCCCAGTGAAGTCGGGTTGATGACGGAGCAGTTTCGCACTCTGCCAGGGGTTGCGCGGACCCGCGATCCCATCTTCAGCGTTGCGGTATGGGGAGCGGGGCGTGACCAGGTGGTTGCAGCAGGGGGCCATGACTGCTTTGGTGAAGAGAGCCCCTTCGCCTGGTTGGCGGCCCACGATGGCTGGATTGCCGGTTTTGCCTGTCATCCAGATCGCATTACCTTCACCCACTATGTCGAGCAGCAACTAGGTGTCGATTATCGCTTTATGAAACGCTTTGAGGGTGATGTCCGCGAGCAGGAAATGGTGCGCCCCTGGCATTGTGACTACTTTGTGCGAAGACTCGATCTGGCCAGCGAGATAGATCTTTCCCGTCTGGTTGATGCGCTCAAGTGCCAGGGCAAGTGGCGACAAGCGCTGTTTGGCAGGTTGCCGGTCTGGGCGGTTCGCTGCGCCGACTTTGCCGCGGTGGCAAAAGAGCTGATCGCTGTCCATCCCCATGCGCTCATCAGGGAGGGGAGATGAAACTGCACCATATTGGGCTGGTGGTGGCCGAACTGGATCTTGGCGTACGTTATTGTTGCGAGACCCTCGGGCTTTCCCACTTTAGCGAGCCGGTGCTCGATCCGTTGCAGCGGGTGTATATCTGTTTTGCCTATGATGATGCGGGGATTTGCTATGAACTGATTGCACCTGCCAGTGATGATAGCCCCGTCAGTCAGGCGCTACGTACCCGTCATAATCTGCTCAATCATCTGGCCTATGAGGTGGCAGATCTGGCAATGGCTGCCGAAAAACTGCGGGCCCAGCGTCATCTTCCCCTCGGACCCAGCCAGCAAGCCATCGCGTTTGGCGGCGCCCACGTCCAGTTTTTCCTGAGCCCGCTAGGCCACATTGTCGAATTGATCGAGGCACCCACCCCATGAGTTTTTCACCCAAGAGCGGTTATCTGCCCACCGACTGGGACGACCAGGCACAAGTCGGTGAACAGCTGCATCGGCTGCTCACCCTGCTGTTTCCGCTCAATCGTAGCCTGACCGGGGACGGGGTTCGGCAGTCGCTGGCCCTGTGGCGCGAGCTCTGCCTGCCTGAGCTGCAGATCCATGAAGTGGCCAGCGGCACCGAGTGCTTCGACTGGACAGTGCCTGACGAGTGGAACGTGCGGGAGGCCTACATAGTGGGGCCGGATGGTCGCAGGGTGGTGGATTTCCAGGATCACAACCTGCATCTGGTCGGTTACTCGGAGCCGGTGTGCTGTACCCTCTCGCTGGCCGAGCTGCAGCCCCATCTCCACTCTCTGCCCGAGCAGCCGGATGCCATTCCCTATGTGACCTCCTACTACAAGCGCCGCTGGGGCTTCTGTCTGCCCCATCGACTGCGAGAGGCGCTGCCGGAGGGAGAATATCAGGTAGTGATCGATGCCACCCTGGCCCCGGGTTCGCTCACCTATGGTGACTGGGTGCTGCCGGGGGAGAGCGAGCAGGAGATCCTGCTGTCGAGCTACACCTGCCACCCCTCCATGGCCAACAACGAGCTCTCCGGCCCCTGTGTTGGTGTATTCCTGATGGCCTGGCTTGCGTCACTGCCCACACGTCGCTACAGCTACCGGCTGATGCTGGTGCCTGAAACCCTGGGGGCCATCGTCTATCTCTCCCGTCATCTGGACCAGCTCAAGCAGCGCACCCTGGCCGGGTTCAACCTGACCTGTCTTGGCGATGACCGCAGCTACTCCTTCCTCCCTTCCCGCCAGGGCAACACGCTGGCGGATCGCATCGGTCGCCATGTGCTCGGCCATCTGGCACCGGGCTACAAGGCTTACAGCTTCCTGGAGCGGGGCTCCAACGAGCGGCAGCTGTGCGCACCCGGCATCGATCTGCCGGTCACCTCGGTGATGCGCAGTCGATACGGCTGTTATGCCGAGTACCACACCTCACTCGATGACCTCTCGCTGGTGACGCCGGCCGGTCTGGTGGGCGGCTTCATGGCGCTGCGCCGGGCCATCGAGTGTCTGGAGCTGGACGAGCGCTGCGAGGTCACCGTGCTGGGCGAACCCCAGCTCGGCAAGCGGGGGCTCTACCCGGATTTGTCGACCCGCTATTCGGGCTGGCAAGTGAGGGAGATGATGAATCTGCTGGCCTACAGCGACGGCAAGCTGACCCTGTTCGAGATCGCCGAGACCATAGGGGCGCCGTTCTGGCGGGTGGAGCCGCTGGCGCGGATGCTGCTGGAGGCCGGGCTGCTGCGTCGTCTCAGCCCGCAACCGGACTACTCGATCACCAGATAGGCTGGTCCCGGGTTGTGCGGGGTGCGACGGATGGCGTAGCGATCCAGCCCCAGCACCTCCTTGAGGGCCAGAGTCTCCCCCGGAAAGGCGGGCCAGTTGAGCTCATCGAATGCCAGCACCGACCCCTTGGTCAGGTGCGGCTTGATGAGCTCGAGGCAGCGGCGGGTCGGCTCGTAGAGATCAAAGTCAAAATAGGCCAGCGCAACCATGGTCTCCGGCTGGCGAGCCAGATAGGCCGGCAGGGTCTCGGTCACATCCCCCTTCACCAGCTCATGCTTGACGATATGCTCCAGCGGGCTTTCCGCCTCATGGGCGGCGAGCAGTTGGGCCAGATGCTGCTCATAACCGGGCGTCACCCCGTATGCACCCGGCTGGATGGTGGCGTCACTGCCATCCTGCGGAGCGTGGGAAGGGAAGCCGCTGAAGGTATCGAATCCCACCAGCTTGCGGTTGTAGTTGTAGGGTTCATACATGCCGCGAAACGAGGAGAAAAGCGCCAGGTTTTGACCCCAGCGGGTACCGAAATCCATGATGACGCCGTGGACCGGCACGATCTTCTGATACAGCTCGTGCATGAACAGGATGCGGGAGAGCGACTGGCGCTTGAGGTAGAGGCCCAGGTTGTTCTGCAGCTCGGCTGCGGGCAGCGGGCTGGCGTGCAGCAACTCGCTGAAGGCCTGGCGACGTGACAGCTCTTTCTCGGAGGCGTTGGAAATGGCCTTGATCATCAGTAGTCTCCTGTGTTTGTGTCGCCGGCCGGGGTCGACAGGCAGTGCACCACTTCATATTCGAGGTAATCGGCCAGCCCTAGCCAGTCCTGCCGTTCCTGGCACTGCAGCAGGGCGGCTACCAACCCGGGCGGCAGGTTGCCCTGCTCGGTGAGCACCTCTTGCAGCAGTTCCGGCAATGCCTGACTCGCAGCAACCGACTGCCCCAGTCGAAACTGGTGCGCCAGGGCGGTTAGGCGGGTGATCTGGTCGTTTTTCATTGCACGTACTCCGGGTGATAGCGGCAGCCGGCGATCTCCGCGCCTTCCCGGCTGCAGTTCCAGAACTGTACCTCGGGGTGGCGCGCTATGTAGCGCTCGAGCTCGGTGCGGTAGGCGGAAAAGTTCGGATTGGTCTTGACCCGCCGGCCATGGCCGTCGAGGGCCCAGCTGAGTGCCTGCGCGGCGCTGGGGCCGAGCGCACCATCGGCCCAGCCCGAGTGGGTGAGTTCGCCGGGAAAGGCGAAGTCGGTGCCCAGCAGGATGACCTGGTGGCAACCCATCTGTACGGCGAGATCCACCGCGGGATGAATGACGCTGCCGCCCGAGTGCAGCACGCCCTTGGGGTGCGTCTGCCGCAGCTGCTGATACATGGGGCTGCGGGAGTAGGCGGTCTTGCGCGGCCCCTGCCAGGCCAGCAGGGCTGCCGTGGGAACCGTGGGGTAATAGACCAGGGTGGTCTGGGCCGACTGGGCGGCGGGCAGCCGGTTGCCGTGGATGGCGTCATCTATGGTGACGACGATGTCGGGCCGGATACCGTGGCTGAGCAAAAACGCCAGCGCGGTATCGACGCTAATCAGAAGATAGTCCTGCCGACGGCGCTGCAACTGGGCCTGCAGGGTGGCCAGGTTGTGCTGCAGGGTTGGGCCACTCGCCACGATCAGCGCCTGCTTGCCCTGAGCCAGACCGAACAGGGAGGCCACATCGCCGTCGCCGGCCAGCAGATCGCGGTTTTCCGCCAGCCGCCGGGTGATGTCGGGGTGCTCGGCGTCGAACCTGGCCCGGGCGAACGGCAAATCGATTTCACTCACCAGCCGGTCGCGGATGCGGGCGGCAGCATCTTCCACCAGCAGCAGCTCGGGCGGCAGGGCGAAGAAGGGCAGCCGCACCTCCCCTTCGTCGCCGGCCATCATCAGCTCGACCCTGGGGTCCGTCAGCCAGTCCTGCTGGTCTAGCAGCCGCAGTACAAGGGCAAACAGGGCGCCATTCATGATCTTCACTTCCAGCCGCTTGAGGCTACTGCGCCCCAGCAGGGTGCGCGGCAGATCGCCGAGCCCGGTGCCGTAGAGGTGCAGCACCGGCTGCTCGGGCAGGCTGGCGGCCTGCAGCTCGGCTTCCTTCACCCGGTCGTGCCGGCTGGTGAGCTGTATGCCGTGGAGGCTTAGGGTGGAGCCGAGACCTTCGGTCAGCTCGGCCGGCAGGCTTTCAACGTCCTGTGCCAGCAAGCGGGGCCAGAGGGCGGGCCAGCGCTGGCTGATGAGCCTACCGTGCTGGTTGAAGAGATCATCACTCATCGTTGTCTATCCACTCCCAGCTCAGCGGTTGATTGGCACTCAGGCTGCGGTTGACCCGCTTGCCGATGAGCCGATCGTAATCGGCCGGGGGCAGGCCGAGGGCGGGGCGCACCGACTTGATATGCTCTGCGGTGAGCTGCTCGCCGGCGGCCATCTCCTTGACCAGATAGAGGGAGCGGCGAAATGCACGGTTACCCTGTTCACTGGCGGTGAGCTGGTAGTCAGCCACCCCAAGGGCGGCATGGGCGGTATTGACCGAGGCCACCAGCTCGGTGAGCTCGGCCGGTTCCATGGAGAAGGCGCAATCCGGTCCGCCGTCGGCGCGGGCCAGGGTGAAGTGTTTCTCGATGAGGGTGGCCCCGAGCGCGGTGGCGGCGATGGCGGTGGCAGAGCCGAGGGTGTGATCGGAGAGCCCCACCTCGACCCCGAAGCGCTGGCGCAACATGGGGATGGTACGCAGGTTGTACTCGGCTGCCGGCGCCGGATAGCCGCTGACACAGTGCAGCAGGGCCAGCTGGCCGTTGCCATGCTTGAGCGCAATATCGACCGCGGCGGAGATCTCGGCCTCGTTCGCCATGCCGGTGGACATGATAAGCGGCTTGCCGGTCTGGGCGGCGTAGCGAATCAGGGGAAGATCCACCAGCTCGAAGGAGGCGATCTTGTAGGCAGGACAGTCAAGTGATTCAAGCAAGTCCACCGCACTGAAGTCGAACGGACTGCTAAAGACCGTTAGGCCCAGCTCGCGCCCCTTGGCAAACAGCGCCTGGTGCCACTCCCACGGGGTATGTGCCCACTCATAAAGATCGTAGAGGCTGTGGCCATCCCACAAACCGCCATGGATCTGAAATTCCGGTCGATCACTTTTGAGGGTTATGGTATCCGGGCGGTAGGTTTGCAGCTTGACGGCGCTGGCACCCGCTGCTTTGGCGGCGGTCATGATGGCCAGGGCGCGGTCCAGATTGCCATTGTGGTTGGCCGACAGTTCGGCAATCACATAGGGGGCCTGTTCCTGGTTGATGGGGCGATGATCGATCTGCATCTGTGTTCAGATTCCTGTGCCAAGTTGCCAGCCTTGCGGCGCCGGCTGCCAGGGGGCAGGGGGCGCTATCTGCGGTGGCTCGGCAAGATAGAGGGGAAATTGGGAGAAAATTGTTTGCAAGCGATGTGCCAGCTCTTGCCACTCCGCTGGTTGAAGTGGCCGGGCGGCCTGCCATGTCAGATGCTGACCGTCCAGAGTCAGGGTGAGCAGCAGTTGGTCATCATGGCGTAGTTGCCACTGTTGGCCATCTGGCAACAGTTGATAATCGGATTGTGGTAGCAGCCAGGCGGTGAGCCGATCCAGCCCCAGCCCATCCACCTGTTGCTGGCCGTGGCAGCGATAGTCATCTGCTTGCAATTCAAGTCGTTGCAGGGCCTGCATCAGCCGCTCAGGTTCATCCAGTTCGCTCAGGGTCAGCCGCTCTGCCAGCTGAAAGCGGGCGATCACCTCATCGTTAAACTGTTGGTTGTCGACGATGGGCACCGCCAGGGTCGGCAGGCCGAGACAGGCTCGCTCCCAGGTCATGCCGCCCGCAGCGCCAATGGCGAAGTCGTGTCGGCTCATCAGGTCGGCCATCTGGTCGCTCTGACGCAGCAAGGTGAGCGGCAGATCGGGCAGTTCGGCAACCCTTTGTTGCAGCTCGGGCCAGAAAGGATTGGCCCCACCGGCTACCAGAGTCCAGTTGACGGTTTTAGCCCATGGCAGTCGAGCCAGCGTATTGAGGGTGATGAGGCAGGCTCCGGCCGGATCGGCACCACCAAAGCAGATGAGGCCATGTCGCCACCGGCTGGCCTTTTGGCGTGCTAGCTGGCGATAGGCAGGGCGCAGCAGGGCATAGTCGGTGCCCAGCAGCAGCCGACAGTCGGCAGGGACGAGTGACTGGTAATCGGCTGTGCTGCGCTGTGGCCCCTGATCCAGCAGCAACTGACCATGATGAGGGCGATCGGCCAGATCGTCGATCACCAGCAACTGACCACAGTGACTTGCCAGTGTCTGCTCGATTTGCCGATCAATCTGGTAGTGATCACACACCAGCCACTCCGGGCGCAAGGTGGGCAAGGGGCCTGCATCGTCCAGATCACAGAGAGCGTGATGCTGGTGGGAGTGCAGCAGTGGCAACAGGTGCATAGGTAGCTGATGGCAGAGGAAGTGGCACTCGGCGCCAGCCGTTTTCAGCCGATCGGCGATGGCCAGACAGCGCATCAGATGACCCAGCCCAATCTCGGTGCCGGCGTCGAGCCGGAAGGCAACCTTAAACGTCATCTTGGGCCAGCACTTGATAGAGCAGTTCGGCCAGGTGCCAATCTTCCGGCGTGTCGATGTCGACCACCCTGTGTCTTGGCAGAATATGGCCAATCCCTTCTCCCCCTACCGGGCTGATCCCTCCCAGCCAGGCCGCACGGCTGCCCCAGTAGAACTGGCCGGCATCCTGATAGGCAGGCTCCAGATCCTGAGAGCGTTTCGCCATCTGCTCCGGCCAGAAGGGGGTGACCCGGCCCTGCTCGTCCATGCGCACGGCGCGCTGAATAGGGAAGCCAAACTCGGCCACGGTATAGACAAAGGGAGCATTACTTGCGATCAGTCGCTGATGGGCGGCCTTCAAGTCATCGGCTTGAATAAGCGGGACCGTGGCATAGATGCAGCAGTAGTGCTCTGCCTGGATGCCGAGCTGGTCGAGCCGCTGGATGGTGTCGATCACCACAGGGGTGGTACCTGTGTGATCATCGGCGAGGTTGGCTGGCCGCAGAAATGGTACTTCCGCGCCCAGTTGACGAGCAACTTCGGCAATCTCCTCATCATCGGTGGAGACCACCACCTTGTTGAAACAGCCTGATTGTTGCGCTGCTTGGATGGCATAGGCGAGCATGGGCTGGCCACAAAAGGGGCGGATATTCTTGCGTGGAATGCGTTTGCTGCCACCCCGGGCCGGGATAATGGCGATGGCCATGATGGGTTCTCTCTGCTGGATTAATGACTGGCCAAAGCCAGGATAATCGATGACAACTCTTTGATTATTTTTGATATTATACTGGTTTTTCTGCTTGTATTATCGATTTTTGCTACGGAATGGCGGCCGTGTGGTCGATAAGAGAGACAGGTCATGGAAGTCATGGAAACTGTATGGCGTTGAAGATGAGTTATGGCGTTGAGCTACGCCCGATAGCGCCGTGGGATCTTCCCGCTTTGCGGCGTTGGCGCAATCAGGATGAGGTGCGAATGCAGATGGTATCCCAGACGCGTATTTCGCCACGGCAACAGCGCCAATGGTTCACCGCCACCCGTGAGCGGCGGGATCAGCAGCACTGGGTGCTCTGGTGCAAAGACGTGCGAGTGGGCTACGTCAATCTTAAAGGTGAGTCTCAGGGCGAGCTGCTGGGTCAGGCGATCGCCGATGCGGGGCTCTATCTGGGCAACTCAACCGTGCGGCATCCCATGCTGGCTGTCGCTGCTGCCTTATCTCAGCTTGATCAGGGTTTTGATGAGTTGCACATCGGTTGTATCCGCACCCTGGTTCGGGAGAACAATCGCTCTGCCCTGCGCTTGAATGAACAACTGGGTTACCGCCAAGTTGGGCAAGAGAATGGATTTTTTGCATTGGAACTGCTGCCGGCGAATTATTATGCCGCCCGTGAGCGGCTACGGAGATTTTTCAGATGACAATCGCATTGGAACAGGTTTTTGCCGAGGCGCTGGGTCTCGATATCGGCAGCGTCAGCGATGGGCTGGCCTACAACAGTATCCCGCAGTGGGATTCTGTCGCCCACATGGGGCTGATTGCCCAGTTGGAGGATAACTACGGCGTGCTGCTCGACACCGATGACATTATCGACATGAGTTCGGTCGGCAAGGCGCGCGAGATCCTGGCCAAGTATGGAGTCGCTTTCTGATGCAGGGGCTGTTGCAGGGCAAGCGGGTGTTGATCACCGGTGCCGGGCGTGGCATCGGTCTTGCCATTGTCCGCCAGTTTGCCTCTCAGGGGGCTGAACTGTGGCTGGGAGGCCGTGATGAGGTGACCATGAGCCAGCTGGCGACCGCGATTGGTACCGAGTTTGGCGTGCCTTGCCAGCCTCTCTGTTTTGATGTGGCTGATCCGTCGGCGGTTAAGCAGGCTTTTCAGCAGCTGTTTGCTCAGACTCGTCAGCTGGACGTGTTGGTCAACAATGCCGGCATGCTGGAAGAGGCGTTATTGGGGATGGCGAACCAGACCCATCTGCAAAAGACATTCAGCAACAATACCTTTAGCGTGATCTATTGCAGCCAGTATGCCGTCCGCCTGATGCAACGCAGCGGTGGTGGCAGCATCATCAATCTCGCCTCCCTGATGGGGCAGGTGGGGGCGGCGGGGCTCAGCAGCTATGCCGGTAGCAAGGCGGCGGTGATCGGTATTACCCAGTCACTGGCCAAGGAGCTGGCCGCCAGCCAGATCCGGGTCAATGCGATTGCCCCAGGTTTTATTGATACCGATATGGCGCACGCCATCCCGCAAGATAAGTTTGCCGAGCGGGTGGTCAGCATAGCAATGGGGCGGGTTGGCACGCCAGATGAAGTGGCCAAGGTGGCCCTGTTTCTCGCATCCGACTTGTCGAGTTATGTGACCGGGCAGGTGATTGGGGTCGATGGGGGGATGGTGATTTGAGCCAGCCTGATTTGTTGACACATCTGGTTGAAATCAATGAGGCGCCAGCCTGGCGAGATCCGCAAGAGGGGTGGCTCAGTTATGGTGAGCTGGCTCGGCGTGTGGCGCAGTTGGCCACCACCTATCCCGTCGGTCGTCATTTGGTCTACCTGCCATTTGTGACGTCCACCCGGCATCTGCTGCACTACTTGTTGGCCCTGCGTGATGGCCACGCCATCATGCTGGCCGATCCTGCACAGGATGCCCGGTTGCACCATGAGCAGTGCCAGCGCTTTGGTGTCAGCCTGCGGGTATTGGAAGATGGGGCAGTTGCGCATCTTGGCGATGCGCCCTCGCTTCACCCTGAGCTGGCCATGCTGCTGCCGACATCGGGCAGTACCGGCTCCTGCAAATGGGTGCGATTGTCGCGAACCAATCTTGATGCCAATGCCACGGCCATCGCCGAATATCTGGCGCTGAACGGGCGTGAGCGAGCCATCACCTCGTTGCCACTTTTTTACTCCTTCGGGATGTCGGTACTTAACAGCCATCTTTTGGTTGGCGCCTCGCTGGTTTCATGCACTGCCAGTCCCCTTGAGCGCCACTTCTGGGATGAGGTCAATCGCCACCAGGTCACCAGTGTGGCGGGGGTACCCTTTACCTTTCAGATGCTAAACCGCTTGCGTTTTGACTGGGCCCGCTATCCCAGTCTGATGACCCTGACCCAGGCCGGAGGGCGGCTTGAGCCGGCACTGGCAAAGCAATTTGCCGAACAGGCCTCCTTACTGGGACGCCGTTTTTTCGTGATGTATGGCCAGACCGAAGCGGCACCGCGCATCGCTTGGTTGGCACACGATGAAGTGATGATTGCCCCGGATGCCATCGGCCGTGCCGTACCGGGCGGGCGTCTCTCTCTGCGTCATGAGCCCGGCTTTCCTGACGGGGAGGGAGAGCTGGTTTACCAAGGGCCAAACGTGATGCTGGGCTATGCGGAGCGCCCTGAAGATCTGGCTCGGGGGCGTGATATGGATGCGCTCTTTACTGGCGATCTGGCTCGTTGTGATGAGGCGGGCCGATTCTATCTGACCGGACGGATCAACCGTTTCCTGAAGCTGTTTGGCAAACGGGTGAGCTTGGCTGAAGTGGAAGCCTGGTTGCAGGGGAGGGGCTATTCCTGCGCCGCGACCGGCCGCGATGATCGCCTGTTGGTAGCCATCGAGGCAGACGCGTGCCCCTGTGACGCACTACAGCTGGAGGTGGCCCGCTGGCTGATGGTGCCACCATCAAGCGTGCGTATCTACCAACACCATTTGCCACGACGCAGCAATATGAAGATTGATTATCCGGCCCTGTTAACAGAGCTGGAGCAACTATGAACAAGCTGTTTGATGCGCCGGTTTTTGGGCTGCCCCAACAGGAAAAAAGTGGGCTGCTCCTTGCTCGCCTGAATGAATTGACGCAGCGGCATGGGCAGGGGTGTCCAGCTTTTGCCAATATTCTGTCGGCGTTTGGCTGGGGTCAGGCCTCGACCTACCAAGAGCTTCCCTATCTGGCCGCCCGTCTGTTCAAATTGGCCCAATGGCAGAGCGTGCCGCAAGAAGAAGTATTCAAGGTGCTCACCTCGTCGGGCACCACGGGGACGCCGTCACGCATTGTGCTGGATCGGGATACAGCCGCGTTGCAGAGCAAGGTGCTGGTGAAGATCCTGCAAGAGTTCGTCGGCAAGCAACGGCTGCCTATGCTGCTGGTGGAGCAACCCGCCCTGATTCAAAACCGCAGCGGTTTTTCCGCTCGGGGAGCCGGTGCGCTGGGGCTCTCCTTCCTTGGCCGTGACCATACCTATGCCCTCGATGAGCAGATGCGGCCCAACTGGCCTGTCATCGAGGCGTTTTGTGACAAATATGCGGGCCAGCCGGTCCTGCTGTTCGGCTTCACCTTCATGGTCTGGCAATGTTTGCTGGAGCCGCTGCGTGAGCGAGGTCTGCAACTGCCGTTGACGCACGGCACGCTTTTTCACAGCGGTGGCTGGAAAAAACTGCAACACCTCGCGGTGGATAATCCGGCTTTCAAGCAACGTTGCCATGAACAGCTGGGGCTGAGTCGGGTGCACAACTTCTATGGCATGGTGGAGCAGGTGGGGTCGGTATTTGTCGAGTGTGAGCATGGCCATCTTCATGCTCCCCTCTTTGCCGATCTGCTGGTGCGGGATCCGCTGACTCATCGACCGCTCGGGGTCGGCCAGCCAGGCTTGTTGCAGGTGATCTCCGCCATTCCCCAAAGTTATCCCGGCCACAGTTTGCTCAGCGAGGATCTTGGTGTGCTGCTGGGGGAGGATGATTGCCCCTGCGGCCGTCGTGGCCGTTATTTTCAGGTATCAGGACGTCAGCAAGGCGCAGAGGTGAGGGGATGCAGCGACACTTTCCAGTGAGCCGGTCAGATGTAGAAGATGCCGTGTGGCAAGCGGGGCCAGAGGTTGCTTTCGCGGCTCCCGTCAGCGGCTGGCAAGGTTTTGTCACTCACCCACTGCCAAGCTTTGCGCCCGTCATCTGCGATTTTGTGGCTGCGCTCTCTGCACGTCTGCTGAAGGAGGGGCGAGAGAATCCGGATCTGGCCGCCTTTGGCTTTTGGTTGCGGCCGCGCCAGATTCAGGTACAGCGCAAACGCATGGCAGGACGTGCACCCTTGGGGATGGTTTTTCATCTGGTCCCCTCCAACGTGCCGACCGTCGCGTTCTACTCCTGGATCATGGCGCTACTGATGGGCAATGGGGCCGTGGTACGTCTCTCATCGCGCATCGACCCGGTGCAAGAGGCCATGCTGGCCATCCTGAACAAGCTCTTCTCTCTGCCCGAGTGGCAAGAGATTGTCTCCCGTACCCGTTTTATCCGCTATGACCACGACGAGGGCATCACCGCCTGGCTGTCGGCCCGGTGTCGGCTTCGTATTATCTGGGGAGGTGATGAAACCATCAGCCGGGTACGGGCTATTCCGCTCTCACCCCGCGCTCAGGAAATCGTGTTTCCGGATCGCCGCTCCATGGCGGTGTTGGATAGCCAGTGGCTCGCCAACCTGGATGCTGCTGCGTGGCGGCAAGTGGTCGCGGCTTTGCAACAAGACTTTACCCGTTTCAATCAACAAGCCTGCGCCTCACCCACTACGATTTGCTGGTTGGGCACTCCCGCCAGTACGTTGCGCCGTCGTCTGCTCGAAGGGATCTTCGCCCCATTTGCAGATAATCCCTCCCTGATGATGGAACGCCTTCTCAATAGTCAACAAAATGCCGCCCATGATGGCCAGATGCAGCTGGACACCTTTTCTGGCGTCACCTTATTGACTCCCACCGCCTCTTTGCGGCTTGCACATATCGGAGGAGGTACAGTCGCCGAATTTGTTGCCGATAACCTTGATGAGTTGCTGCTACAGCCTTGGGATATGCAGACCTGTGTCTGGGCTGGCCCGGATATAACGCAGCTTGAGCATGCGCTCCTGGTATCGCCAGGTTGTCGTATCGATAGGGTGGCAAGTCCGGGACAGGCGCTGGCATTCGAATGGCTCTGGGACGGCATCGACATGCTAGCCGCCTGTAGCCGTCGGCTTGCCCGCATTGAATAGTGGATTCCAGGTCACATAAATCAAGTCATATCAATCAATTAGCTTGGTCAGGCACAGCTCTTGCAGTAAATATTGCCATGAAGGGCAGGAAGGGTTGACAGAGACCGTGCGGTAGCCTTGTCCATTTTCTCCAATTCGCTTCTTTTTTACTCTACTTCTGGATCCTCTATGAAAGTCAGCGTACTGGTGCCGGTGTATAACCTCGGGCGCTTTATCGAGCCCTGTCTGCTAAGTCTGCTGGAACAGCAAACCAATTTCGATTTTGAGGTCATTGCCATTGATGATGGCTCGAGCGATGACTCCTGGGCCATTATGCATCGGCTGGCACAGCAGTGGCCGCAACTCAAGGCACTGCAGAATGCGCAGAATATGGGGTTGGCCAAGACCCAGAAACGCTTGCTGAGAGCGGCTACCGGTGAATACATCGCCTATGTCGACGGGGATGATCTTGCTCTGCCGGGCAAGCTGCAGAGCCAGGCCGATTATCTTGATTTGCACACTGACTGCACGCTTTGCTACCACGAAGCGGAGATGTTTGATGATGAAACTGGCGCACGGATCAAGCTATTCACCCGCGATTATTACAATGCCCGCTATCTTGAACCTGTGATGACACGGGAGGCATTGATCCGCTTCGGGGTGTTCGTCAATGCAAGTTCCATAATGTTTCGCCGTTATGAAGGGATGGAACATGCCATCGATGAGGGGTGCAAGATCATCCTCGATTATCCTTGGCACATCTTGAACCTCTCCCACAATCCGGGGACGCTGGATTTTATCCCCGAATTATTGGGCCGCTATCGCTTCCATACCCAGAGCTTTGGCGGACAGACCCGCAAATCGGCAGAACGTCGTGAGCAGTCGCTGCGCGATCTGCTGCGGGCCTGTGATAACGCCGCTGCGTTTGGGGCGGATCCCTTGGTTATTGCCCAGGGGCGTGCCCATCACTACTACTCTGCCGCACTCTACTTTCTGCGGCAGGATGATGTCGTGCGCTTCACTCAGCTTATCGAGCAGTCGGTCGATGCTGTGGCAAGGCTAGCACCGGGTTGGTTCTTCGACGAACGACATCAATTGGCATGGGCAGAACGGGCCCATCCCGCGCGTGTCATGCAGCAACTGTTTGGAGATAGAGCGTGAGCTATCAGGCGATCGTCATCGGCGCCGGGCTGTCCGGTGCCGTCATGGCTGAACGAATGGCCAGCCAGCTCGGTTGGAAGGTGCTGGTGCTGGAGCAGCGCGACCATATCGGGGGTAACTGCTTCGACGAGTATGACGAGCATGGTGTGTTGGTCCATCGCTATGGGCCACACCTCTTCCATACCGACAACAAGGAGGTGTGGGACTACTTGTCGCAGTTTACCGAGTGGTTGCCTTACGAGCATCGTGTGTTGTCACGCATTGACGGGCAGTTGGTGCCGATCCCGTTCAACCTGACCAGCATTGAACGCTGCTTTCCGGCGGAGAAGGCAGCGGCCATGATTGAGGCCCTTCAGGCCAGATTTGGTGAGGGGGCCAGAGTGCCCATCATGGCACTGCGGCAGGAAGCTGAGCCTCTGCTGGCTGAGCTGGCCCAGTTCATCTATGAGCGAGCCTTCGTCAACTACACCAGCAAGCAGTGGGGTGTATCGCCAGAGCAGGTCTCGCCCGAGGTCACTGCGCGCGTGCCGGTTGTCGTCAATCGTGATGACCGTTACTTTATTGATCCCTTGCAGGCGGTGCCCGCGCAGGGTTATACCGCCATGTTCGAGCGCATCTTGGCGAACCCCTTGATTGAGGTGAGGCTATCCATTCCCATGGGGTCCCGCGTCAGTCTGGATTGGCAACAGAAACGGATACTGCTGGATGGCGTGCCCTTTGCCGGGCCCTTGGTCTATACGGGGATGCTGGATCAGCTGATGCCGGCGGGGCACGACGGCTTGCCGTACCGTTCACTGCGCTTTGAGCACTGTCATCTGCCGCAAGCTCAATTTCAGCCGGTGACCACGGTCAATTATCCGAATGAAGAGGCCTATACCCGCATCACCGAATTCAAGCATCTGACGGGGCAGCAACATCCCGGCACCAGCATCGTTTATGAATACCCCTGCACCTATGTGGCCGGGCAGGGGCTGGAGCCTTACTACCCGCTGTTTACCGATGCAGCCAAACAGCATTATCAGACTTGCCGCGATGAATTGGCCCAGTTCCCGCAACTGATTGCTTTGGGCCGCCTTGCCGAGTATCGCTATTTCGATATGGATGATGCAGTGGATAACGCGCTGAACAATTTCTCTCGATTGGTTTCCGATGCCTGTTTTGCTGTTTTAAATAAGTAATGAATATAATCTATTGCAGAGATAGATATTTTCATTCCGCAAAAGCATTCGAGTTTTTGAGTGTGAATGCTTTTTATGTGATTTCTTTTATTTTGATGCATGTGTAGGTATATATGAGTCATTATGCGGTGATGTCTCCCGAGTTGCGTGATTTACTAGAAAATAGCCAGTTTCTAACTGCTCTTGATCAGTATCTTTGCATTGATAAAATAACACATATTTCATTGGATATTTTTGATACATTATTGCGTCGTGCATGTGATGAACCCTCGTGGGTTTTTGAGGAAGCAGCGAGACGGTTGCTAAATAGAGGTCTTAATCTGCCAATAGAGGCAGAAGATTATAGATTTTGTCGCCTCGAGGCTGAAGCTCGTGCTCGCAAACTAATTTCAGGTGAAGAAATTAGTTTTGACAATATTTTTGAACAGCTGCCTTTTAGTGATGAAATTAAGGCGGTGCTTAAAGTTGAAGAGCTGAAAGTAGAACGAGAAGTTCTTTATCCAGACCCGATTATTCAAGAAGTTTTGGTGCGTGCACAACGTAACAATAAACTGATTGTTTTTATTTCCGACATGTATTTGCCAGAAGCTTTTTTGCGTGACTTTATTTCAGAAAAATGCCCTGAAATTTCTTATAATTATCTGTTTGTTTCATCAAGTGTTGGGTTGACCAAGCAGAGTGGCGCTCTCTTTAGCCATGTAATTACTCAGATAAAGCTGAAACCAGAGCAAGTTTTGCATATCGGTGACAATCCCAGGGCTGATGTGCAGTCGGCACGGCAACATGGTTTGGCTTCATTGCATTTTGATATCCCAGAGAATTTGTCTGAGGTGTTGGAAAACGAGAAAATTTATCGGGTAAATGTGCCATCGACCATGCAACATGCCAGGAAGCTGGCCGTCCTGTCGATGCCACAACAGCTTTCCGAGGAGGAGCAATTTTTCTACACATATGGCGCCTTCATCCTTGGACCCGTCCTGACGGCATTTGCCAAGTGGGTTCTGCAGTCAGCCAAACGACTGCAGGTAAAAAACATTTTGTCACTGATGCGAGAGGGCGGCATCTTTGCTGCCTGTATCAACCGCCAGGTCGATTTTCAATCACAGCAGTACCCAGATATACGCTGTCAGACCTGTTATGCCTCACGCAAGGCAACCTATTTGCCCGCGATAGATGATAGCCAAGTGGAAGAGGCTGTTTCCCAGACCTTGATGCGCCGCAATTACACCGTTCGTGACTTTTTCAATGAATTTGGTGTTCAGGATGTCAGGTTGGCATCCTTTCTTGACACGCCACTGGCGCTTTTGGATCAAATTGCCATCGATGGGCAAGATGGTCTGCAACTGATGGCTGAAGTGTTTGAGCAAAATATCGAGCAGATCAAGAGCAGTATTCAGCAAAGCAGGCTGGACATGCGAGATTATTTTGTTGGCTTGACGGGAAATGCTCCCTATCTGCTAGTCGACTTGGGTGGCGGTGGGACGATTCCCTCTCAAATTAGCAAGGCCATGTTGCAACAGCCAATGAGCAGTCTGTTGCTCTACTGTAACCATAGAGGCAGCAAAAACTCCGTTATCACGCCGATCAGTGCCTTTATTCCGGTGCGTAACGATACCATAAAGGGGATCAAGAAGATTGCCCGTTCACCAGAGATTTTTGAAATTGTTCTCGTTGGTTTGGAAGGGAGCACACTGGGGTATCGGCGCACAGCGGAAGGGAAAGTTGTGCCGCGACAGGCAGAGGTTCGCTACAGTGCCCAGCATCAGCAAAATATCCGGAGTTTTGAGGCTGGAGTTAATGCCTATCAGTTATGGGACCAGTCGCTGGGCATCGCCGAATCCGATTTGAGTGAGCGCATCTCTTTTTTACGCATGATGGAGCGTCTGGTCGAGTGTCCGGTATCGAGCGAGGTGCACTATCTTGGTAATCTGGTTCATGAAGACAACTTTGGCTCGGAGCGTAGTTACAAGGTTATTAATTCCTCCGGGTTGGCGCGGATCCACTCAGAAGGAATAGAAACCTTCTATCGCAAGTTCAGTAAAAACATGTCTTATGGTGAGCGTTGGTTGGCTTGGCCACAAGGTTCCCTGAGTCGGCTGGATCCTGATTTGATGATGGATTTTGTCGGCTTACGCGATGCACGTTATAAGCATGCCCAAGCGATCGATAGACTTCTGGAATTGATGCAAAGTCAACATGCCACCGAAGTCATAGTGTATGGGGCGGGAGAATTCTTTGAGTGTCTGGCACCTGAACTGATTAAAAAAAGCATCCGTATCCGTACCGTGATCGATAAAAAAGCCAACTTTGGACACTACCAAGTGATGGGATATGACGTTATATCATTATCCGAGTGCTCAATTCCATCTGGTTCTGTACTGATTGTCGCGTCCGCCTCCTTTGTGGACGAAATAAAACGAGACATCTTTGCGACTATATCCAGCCAAGATGTGACCATATTGTCATTGAATTGAATTCCAAGGAAACCGACACATGCTGGATCTGTCGATGAAACATGCCCTGCCTTTTGATGCGTTATTGCATCAGGAACTGCTGTCCGGGAAACGCAAGGCGATTGCCTGGGGGGTGGCGGGAAATCTTTATTATCATGTGCTCCAATCCCCTTATCCATTCGTCGCCATCATCGATGGTCTTAACGGTCCTCAAGTCGGTCAGTTCGCCTGTGGCATTCCGATTGTAGGGCCAGATATGCTTAATAATTGCGCAGTAGAGGAGGTGGTCATTGTCATCTTTTCAGATTTACAGCAATTCGGTGGGCAGATTATCGAGCAACTAGGTCATTATGGCGACTATCCCTATATCACTCCCTATGTTGAGGCAACCTGCCAGCCATCGGCGATGTTGCAGCAAAAGCTTGAGCGGTTGATCCGCGAGCGTCGAGCACATCGGCTGCCCCAAGTAGTGCAGCGTGTCGTGCTATATATCCACTCCTTGGTCAAAGGAGGTGCTGAGCGGCAGATAGTATTGCTGGCCATCGGATTGCGCCAGCTGGGATGGGAAGTGCATTTGATCTCGGTGAAGAATAAGGGGTTGGAGGTTAATCACTGGGAGGCGCTTCTTCGCTCTCATGGTGTAGAGCTCTACTTCGTGCCTTCTGCCCGTGAGTGCTGGCCGAACTTGGAGCAGGAGGAAAATAGCTACCAGTTGGCTAATCAATTGGCACCCTTCTTTGAGCCCGGACTGCTTCACGGCATTCTCACTGCCTATGACTATATGCAACGTGTTCAGCCCAAACTGGTTATCGCCTATCTAGAAGACGGTAATGTCATTGCTTCTATGGCCGCAATTTTCGCGGGAGTAGAACAGATCATTATCTCTGGAAGGAGTGTTGCACCCTCAGAGTTTCCTGAATACCTGGCCGTTTATGATGAGTCGAGGTTGGCAGCTTACTATCGTCTGATGACCGAGGTGCCAGGAATCGTTTTGAGTGTTAACTCCATGGCAGGGGCGCAGTCGTATGCTCGCTGGCTAAATTTGCCTGAATCTAGCATCCCCGTAGTGAAAAATGCGGTCATGGCCAAGCGGGTTGAGGGACAAGAGCCTTTACAGCAGTTAGATATTCATTTATCGGCCCCAATATTGATGGGGATAATGCGACTGTCTCCGGAAAAGTCCCCATGTCGCTTTATAGAGGTTGTCGCTTCTGTCATTGCCAAACTTCCTCAAACCCATGCAATTTTAATCGGTGATGGACCATTGCGCTCAGAGGTCCTTGCTTGCATTGCGCAGCAGCCGTGCCGCGATAACATTCATGTCGTGGGTGTGAAAGATAATATTTTTGAATGGTTAAGTTGTGCCAGCCTGCTCATTTCCACCTCCAGTCATGAGGGAATGTCTAATGTTATTTTGGAAGCACAGGCACTTGGTTGTCCTGTTGTAGCGACAGATATTCCAGGAAATAGCGAAACTGTACTGACAGAGTTTTCTTGTGACTTGATTCCCTATGGGGAATGGGGTTTGATGGTTGAAAAGATAGTGTCATTATTAATGGGGAGTGGAGAGAAGACATCAGTTGGTTTGGTGGAAAAGATGAGTGAGCATTATTCACCACGTATACTTGCTGAAAAAACACTGGCACTGACTAATAAAAAATAAATCGGAGACGGAATATGGATGTTATCTTGTTCGGTGCTGGTGAAGTTTGTGATTCATTTATAAAAAGACTTCCTAAACGATTTTCAATATTGGCTATTGCTGATAATAACGAAAATTTACATGGTCAGTTTAAAGGTGAGCTTCCTATTATCTCTCCTGATGAAATTCATCTATATAAGCCAAATTTTATTATTCTCTCTTGTCTTCAGAGGCATGTCTCAGATATCTGTGCTCAACTCGTCAAATTGGGGCTGGATGATTTATATTTACCCTTTCCTTATGATGAGGAAAGTGAAATAAAAGATCGAGAGAAGCAGGAAGTGAAAGGGCTAATCGGACGTGAGCTCGTGGATGAGATAATAGGAAGTAAAAACACTAGCGGTAGTGTATTTTATCATATATCACTTGGTAATCATTTCGAGAAATGCCGTGAACAATATATTTCAAAGCCGGTAAATCGATTTTTACATATAGGTTCTGGTCATTCCCTTGGGGTGGAGATATATAGTCTATTACGATGGGGCGGGGAGTGGACCGCGATCGAACCATTCCCGGGACTAAGCGGGAAATATCCTTTCAATGATCATGTTTCAATGATTAAAGATTTAATGGGGCTTTTCAATGTCCCATGTAAGGTAAATGATGGTATTGTATTTAATGATGATGTTGAATCATTCCATCTTCATGATCATCATGGCACTAGACTAAATTACTTTCCTGAGATAAAGCTTGAAGATTTCAATGATGATGAAAAATATGATGTATGCTATTCGTGTGCCGTAATGGAGCATGTTGTAGATATTCATTCATTCGTAGCCAAGACATTTGAGCTATTAGCATCAGGTGGTTTTGCTTTTCACTGGATTGACCTCCGAGACCACCGGGATTTTTCACGACCACTTGATTTCCTGACAATAGGCAAGTCAGAGTGGCGTGACCATTATGGTGATGCTGGCCACTTTTTACATGGTAATCAGCTGCGTTATAGTGATTATCGACAGATATTTTTACAATGTGGCTTCAGGATTGTTGCTGAAGATAAATATATGAAGAATGATAGAGAGCATATTCAGGAAGTCTCTGTCGATTTCGCAGATGAGTATGCATCACTGGGATGGGAGGATTTGGAAGTCGCTGGTGTGCTATTCGTTCTGGAAAAGCCATCGCATGATAGTTGATTATTCTATGATGTCTCATGCGTGACATCATGTGTTGGCTTACCTTTAGGGAGTTATAAAATGTGCGGTATAGCCGGAATAATGAGTATTCATGGTCAACATGATCCTGCGTGGTTGAAACAGCAGGCTAATAGAATGGCGGAGGCGATGACCTATCGAGGGCCTGACGACCGGGGTCTTTGGGAGTCGGATGACGGACGCTGTGTTCTGGCACATTGTCGATTGAGTATTCTGGATGTATCGCCTGCCGGGCATCAACCAATGCATGATGCACAGCAACGAGCCTGTATCGTATTTAATGGGGAGATCTACAACCATCTTCAGTTGGGGGGGCGTCTTAAAGACGCCGGCATATCATTTACTGGCCATTCTGATACCGAGGTATTGGTCAATGGCCTGGTACGGGAAGGTGCTGACTTTCTGACCCGGCTCGAGGGGATGTTTGCACTTGCCTACTATGATCGTGAGCGCAGGGAGTTGCTGCTGGCGCGTGATCCGTTTGGCGAGAAGCCACTCTATTATGCCGAGTTTGACGGTTTGTTGGTCTTTGCCTCCGAGCTGGCGGCTTTGACCCTGGTGCCAGGATTCCCTGCCCGCATTACGGTTGATACAGTCGCCCATTATCTGGCTTTCCAGCACCCCGTCGGGGAACGCACCCTGTATCAACACGCCAGAAAGTTGCTGCCGGGGCACTTGATGCGTGCCGTGACAGGGGCGGTCTCACAGGCAGAGCGTTACTTCCACTTTATCTGTGCCGGTGACCATATGCCGTCACGCCCGCTGGAGGAGCAGGTTGACCAGCTTGAGGATCTGTTGCTGCGTTCGTTATCGCGCCGCTTGGTCGCCGATGTGCCGGTGGGGGCTTTTCTCTCCGGTGGTGTCGACTCCTCGACGGCGGTGGCCCTGATCACCCGTCGTTTGCAACGGCCGATCCGCACCTTCTCCATCGGTTTTGAACAGGCGCCGGAGAGCGAACATGAGGAGGCTCGGGCTTTTGCCGATTTCCTCGGAACCGAGCACACCGAACAGCTGCTTCGTCCAGAGGCTTTTGTTGAACAGGTAGGTGATCTGGCGCGGCGCATGGATGAGCCCAATGCTGATACTTCCTGTGTGCCAACTTATATGGTCTCGCAGCTTGCTCGTCAGCAGGTCACCGTCGCGATTACGGGTGACGGGGGGGATGAGCTGTTTGGCGGTTATGGCCGTTACCTGCAGACACTGGTCGCCGCCGAGGGCAGAGAGCAACAGATGCAGGCGCGTAGCTGGCATCTTGGGCGGGAGTACTACTCTGGTCGCATCTTGCTGTATGCCGATCGCCAGTTGGAACAGTTGTTCGGTCGGATTCCGTCCGGTACTGGTGATCACTTGATGGCGCTGCGCAGGCGTATCGATATGGATAGCCGCCCGTATCTTAATCGCCTTCGTGAGGCCGATATTGCCAATTATCTGCCGTTGGTATTGGCCAAGGTAGATCGAATGAGCATGCTGCACAGCCTTGAGTGCCGCACGCCCTACCTGTCGACCGAAGTAGCTCAGTTTGCCGCAGGTTTGGCACAGTCAGAGCTGATTGCACAAGGACAGGGTAAGTTCCTGTTGCGCCAGTTGGCCAAACGCTACTTGCCGGCGGAATGGATCGACAGGCCGAAAAAGGGTTTCAGCATAGATCCGTTCAATCAACAGGCCAAACAGAGTGCGATTACGCAACTGCGTCAGCAGGCCTCTTCAGGCCAGCTCTGTCTGCATCAGTTTATCGCTCCCGACCGGTTGCGGATGTTGCTGGATAACCAGTTTGACGGTATGACCTTCTATCATGTTTGGGGTTTATTGGTGCTTGAGATCTGGTTGCAGTCCCATGAGTTCAATTTGTGAGATAACGCTTTGGGCTAAAAGTTATTAAATAATATTAATTATAATGACCGAGCCCACTATTATGAATATATTTTATGGCTATATAATAAAGGCGAAGAATTTTTGAAGTTTATAACTGCGGTTGAAATTATAGCCTTGTTTACATTGTTTGTGAAATATAATTCATTCGTGAATTGATAAGTCTTTCTTATAACTTCATATTATATGTTACGGGAGTTCTGTGATGGGTATGACGCCAGCTATGTTTAATAAAATGAAGAATCACTTTCCTGAAAACTTTAATTCGATAATTGAGTTAGGGTGCCAGCAGTTTTATTCATTAAACTCGGCAGAGATAATTGATGAAGAATTAAAGAATTATCAGGATGGTGATTTTACAAAATCTATGTATGAAAACCTAGGTTTAAAATATGATTCTGTGGATGTTTATGATGGGACAATATTTTGCGATTTTAATAGTCAGATGCTCGAGTTATCTCATCAGTATGATGTGGTAACTAATCTTGGAACTAGTGAACATGTTTTTAATCAATATAATGTTTTTGCGTCAATACATAACATTACAAAGAAAAATGGATTAATGATTCATTGTTTGCCTATGAAGCATTCCCCACATGGACTTTTTACATATAATGTTGATTTTTTCATTTCACTTTGTTTTTCAAACAACTATGAAGTCGTTGAGTTAGTATTTGGTTGGAGAGGTACTGATGGTGAGTATACATTTGGCTCATTGTCAGACGTCGTTGAGCATCAGACAACTGAACAATATGCTTTCCTAGTGGCTAGAAAATGTCTGGAAGATAAATTTGTTTCTCCGCAGCAGATAATATATAACCCTTTGATATCTATTGATAAAGTGATAGCGTTGTGCTCTGATGACATCTATTTGTTGAGCCAAGTTGTTCAATATCCTTTCACGGATAATGTTCTAAATCATACGCTCATCTTCGATGAGGTAAGCAATAGTTATTCTGAAGTACTTCTATATGGTGCTGGTCATATCGGACAGGCCATTTTAAAATTTTCCAAGCACAGGAAAAAAATTAATATTATTGTTGATGAACACTCGCATGCTATGAATGACTTCAAGGTTAACACGTTGGGGGATTTAGATGCTATTAATTCACCAGTCTATATAGCATCGGATTTCTATCGAGAGGAAATTAGACGTGCTTTATTGATGAAATTTGATGGGAGAGTTGTTTTTTTAAACTGATAAATAGCTATAGATATTATAAGTTATTTTATTACTTTCCTTTTGTTTTTAGTCTCCAATTTTTTATGAATTACTCTTTAAATTTATCCTTTGATTCTTCCTTGACGAACCAGTTCGAGCTAGTGTATTGATTTTTAGAGATTCCTATATGTTATAGATTGTTCATTTTTTGAAAAAATGGTATTAATCGCATCAGTTATTATTTAAGGCTGGTAATTTTATTCGGCGTATTGTTAACACAGGGTTGTGGGGGCGGCGTGAACATTGTTGTTTTTGATTTCAATAAGAGTGTCGGTGGTGCGGAGACATTTAACTGTAGATTTATTGACTATCTTGTTGGATTAGGTGATTCCGTTGCCGTAGTTGGATACGAGGATTCTGCACTTTTTGGGCTATTGGATAACAAGAGTGTAAAGATAAAAAAGTATATCATTCCAGAAATGGATGATTTCTTTGTTTCTATTTCAAATCAATCGTATCTGGGGGCACTTGGACAGAAAATTATTGATGATTTTTTTGGGGAAGATATATATGTTCTCGCTTCATATTTTGAAGTTTTGCATAGGGCTATGCATGTCTTCAATGGAAATAAAAGAATTCATATATTGACTGGGATGTTGCATCCAGAAGCTTGGAGTATCTGGGAGCCAGGGATTGGATTTAACGCATCTCGTGCATTCAAACCAAAGTTAATTAATGAAACTTGGCACTACCAGCGCCAATTATTATTAAAGTTGGATCGAGCACATGCAATCTGGTATCCCAATGACATATATCGTAAATATAATTCTGAGTATTTTTCTGTTCCACTTAATCATCACTCATCTGCCACTGTTCCTGTTGAGCCCGTAACACAAAAGATACGGTACAATATTTCTGCTCCAGAAGAGTTTATGAAGGTGCTCTGGCTCGGGAGATTTGACTTTTTCAAGAATGAAAGCATCTTGAGTTTTATTGACAGCTTGAATGTTGTTCTTAACAATAAACCTCAGCTGCATATACTTTTTGATTTGATAGGATATGGATATGCTCTCTATGAGGATGAAGTTGAATCATATAAAAAGCTTGCGCATGAACGCCTTGAAATTCGTATCTTAGGAAAGAGAAATGAATCTGATATATACAGCCTAATTGAATCTGAAAAATATCATTTCGGTGTTGCAATGGGCTCCTCAGCATATCATCTTGCAATGATCGGATTACCTGTGATTGCCATAGACTCTTGTGTTAAAGGATACCGTCGTCTAGTGAAAGGGGTGTGGCTTGATGAAGCTTCAGACGAGTTTGATGAAGGCTCAAGTCTTTATCTCTCGCTAATTGGGGAGCCTTCCCCACAGCGAAATGATATTCATGTTATGCTTGAAGATGTATTCCAATATGGTTTTCTCGAAAATAAATCAAGAAGCTGCTGCAACTATGTTGAACAGTTTCATAATATTGACGTTATTTTGCCGAAAATCAGAGGTTTTTTACTTGAAAGTTCATTTTCAGAGAAATTTACGTATCGATTTAAACGAAATTTGCCAGATGAGTTTTACTATCGATTTGGAAGAAAAAGAAATATTAAAATAGCTATTTTTGGCACTGGCTCTGGCGCAAAAAAATTCTATGGAAAACTTCATTCTGACCTTGTTTTTTCTGACAGGGAAATAAAGGTGAAGTGTTTTTTTGATAATGACGATAGTAAATTTGGCGCTATATTTTGTAATGCCCCAATAGAAAAGTTTACACTGGAGGCCACCAATGAACTTGATGTGGTTATTATTGCTTCTGATTACTGGCCCGAGATTAAAGCACAGATGATTTCATGTGGTTTAACACGTTCAAAAATATTAAGAGCATACTAACTTGCATAAAAAGATAGCAATCATTCAATCTAATTATATTCCTTGGATAGGCTACTTTGATATTATAAACAGGGTGGACGAATTTATATTTCTTGATTCTGTCCAGTATACAACAAGAGATTGGCGTAACCGCAATAGGATTATGACCACACAGGGTGCTGTATGGTTAACAATACCCGTATGTCATGTTGATAGAAATCAGAAAATATCATCCACAAAAGTTGTCGATAATCTATGGTGTCAGAAGCATTTTGCTATAATTAAAGAGCGATACAAAAAGGCGCTTTTTTTTGATAGATATATAGATGAAATTAAATCATGGTATGAAGATGCACGTGAATTTGAGTATATCTCTGATATAAATATCATGTTTATTAAAAAAATCATGCATTTATTAGGGATCACCACCCCCATCTTTACGGATAGTCATTACTTGAATGGGGGGGAGGTTAGCGATGCAACGGAAAGACTGATCGTCATTGCTGAAAGAGCTGATGCAAGTATTTATTTTTCTGGGCCGGCGGCAAAAAATTATTTAGATATCGGGCGCTTTGAAGAAAGGGGTATCGGTGTTGCCTGGATGGAATATCCTGAATATGCTCGCTATCCCCAGAACGGATCTGGTTTTGATTGCCGCGTCAGTATTATCGATGCTTTATTATGTGCTGGCGGTGATTTTGTTCATAGCGAACTAAATTATTAGTAGGAGGACTCATGGCTAAATATGGTTTCTATGATCGACTGTCATCGGAGTTTCCATCACAGGTCATTGTAGATATTGCTGAAATTTGTAATTTAAGATGCATACATTGTCCACACCCTCAATTTAAAGAGTCTGAACATTATTCCGCAAGATTGTTAGACCCTGAACTAAACAAGAAGCTGATCGATGATATAAGAGACAATAGCGACGGACATTGCCAGTATATACGATATACCAGCAATGGTGAGCCACTTATGCATCCACATGCACATGAAATGATCCAGTATGCTGTCGAGCATAGTGGCACGTTTGTCACGTTAACCACTAATGGTACAGTTCTTAATGAGAAAAAACTAAAACAGTTATTAGAAAGTGGCCTTCATATGATTGATGTCAGCATTGATGCCTTTAACGATGAGACTTATGCGAATATTCGTGGCGGGCGTCTTGAGCAAGTGCGACGTAATATAATTAGAATGATCGAACATATCAAGACAGGGCAATACAGAACTCGTATTGTTGTGAGTTTTATTCGTCAGGCAGGCAATGAAGATGAGGTAGATGATTTTTCTCTTTTTTGGAAAAATCAGGGAGCTGATGAAGTGCTGATCAGGAATTTACATTCGGCGGCAGGTATGTTGGCTCAAGGGGAAGCTCATTCCCATGAGTCAAGGCGCCCATGCTTATATCCATGGGAGCGTTTGACCCTGGATCCAAAAGGTGAGCTTTCTTTTTGCCCGACAGATTGGGCGTATGCATCCAGTTTCATTGATTACAGGAAGACAACGCTAAAAACTGCTTGGCAGGGAGCATTTTTAAACGAACTGCGAGAGGCTCATCTTAATAACGATTTCAAATGCCATACTTTTTGTGGGCAATGTCCTGATTGGAGACTGACAACATGGCCTGATTCAGGAAGAAGTTATGCAAATCTTGTCAGTGACATTAAGGTTATTATGAAATGAAATCATATCGCAATTGGATACCATATAATCGCCCCAATAATATTGGCCATATCACTGAAAGTGATGGAGAATGTTTAGGTATCGGTGTTAATAAAAAAAAATGTGAGGAACTATTACACGATATATATAATGCAAGGCGAGTTTTTTTAACGCCATCCTGTAGTGCATCTTTGGAGATGGCAGCTTTAGCTATGGATTTGCAGCCAGGGGATGAGGTAATACTGCCAAGTTTTACATTTGTTACCTCTGCAAGTGCTTTTGCCTTAAGGGGCGCAAAATTAGTATTTGTCGATATCAGGCCAGACACTTTGAATATAAATGAGCAGCTTATTGAAGAGGCTATTACAGTTAGAACGAAAGCCGTAGTGGTTGTTCACTATGCCGGTGTTGCATCAGAAATGTCTTCTATAGTCGATATATGCAATCGCTATAATCTTGTATTGGTTGAAGATGCTGCACAAAGTATCATGTCAACATATAAAGGACGGCCACTTGGTTCAATTGGTCAATTTGGCTGCGTCAGCTTTCATCATACTAAAAATATTCATGCCGGTGGTGAGGGCGGGGCTTTTTTAGTAAACGAAGATAAGTACCATGGTATATGTGAAATCATTCAGGAGAAAGGAACTGATCGTTCAAGGTTTTTGCGTGGAGAGGTTGATAGATATACATGGCAAATTTTATCATCTAGTTATGTAATGTCAGAGGTTCAAGCTATAGTCTTGTTGCAGCAATTACAAAACGCGAGAGAAATTACGAATGCTAGATTAAAAAAATGGCTTTTTTATCATACATGTTTATCTGAGTTGGCTAATGCTGGAGTGCTCACACTTCCTGCCGTTCCGGCACATGTTGAGCATAACGCTCATATATATCATATAAGAACAAGATCCCCTGACGAACAACAGGGATTATTTAAATTCATGCGCAATCTTAATGTGGAAGTTACCTCACACTTTGTACCTCTGCATTCTAGTCCGGCTGGTATTCGATATGGTAGATTTCATGGCGATGATATAAATACCACAGCGGTTTCTAGAATGCTGTTACGTTTACCTTTACATGCAAGCCTGACTGAGTCGGAGCAAGTATTCATTATTGATGCGGTCAGACACTTTTTTGTAGTCAATAATTAAAGCTAATCATAAATTTAAATGAATTAGATGCATTTTATTAATGATCTTATAAATATTCATAAGCTATAATATTTGTAATATACATATGGATATTGGCACTCAGTAAGATAATGATTTCACCTTAGCGTATAACCAAAAGCAATTTTTAACAGGTATGTCGTATGAAATATTTTGTAACTGGTGCAGCGGGATTTATCGGTGCGAAGGTGTGCGAACTACTGTGCTTGAAAGGGTATCAGGTTATAGGTATTGATAACCTAAATGATTACTATGAGGTATCTCTTAAATTAAGTAGACTTGAACAGTTAACTCCATTTTCTAACTTCAAGTTTGTAAAAATGGATGTCTCTGATAGAAAATCTATCCTGACTCTTTTTTCCAAAGAGAAGTTTGACAGAGTAATTCATCTTGCCGCTCAAGCCGGTGTTCGCCATTCAATGGAATCTCCCTTTTCTTATATTGATAGCAACGTAGACGGATTTTTGGCAATTCTGGAAGGTTGTCGTCATCATCATATTGAGCATCTTGTTTATGCATCTTCTAGCTCCGTATATGGAATGAATGAGGAAATGCCATTTAGAGTGAGTGAACCCACGGACCATCCTATTTCGTTATATGCAGCGACAAAAAAAATGAATGAGCTGATGGCGCACACATATTCTCATTTGTATGGTATCCCAACCACAGGATTGCGTTTTTTCACAGTTTATGGCCCGTGGGGACGGCCGGATATGGCATTATTTAAATTTACTAAATGTATGCTGTCTGGACAGCCAATAGATGTATATAACAATGGTCTGTTAAGCCGAGATTTCACATATATAGATGACATTGCTGAAGGTGTGATCCGGGTAGCGGACGTGATACCGGTTGAAAATCCTGCCTGGCGTTGCGCAACTGGTTCTCCAGCTGATAGCAGTGCCCCTTATCGTGTATTTAACATTGGTAATGGTAGGCCGATTAAAATAGTTGATTTTATTCAATCTCTCGAGCAAGCGCTGGGGGTTAAAGCTATAAAAAATATGATGCCCATGCAGTCGGGTGATGTTTATGCGACATGGGCGGATACTGAGGATTTATTTGCTACTATTTCATATCGCCCATCAATGAAGATAGAACAGGGCATTCAGAATTTTGTTGAATGGTATCGCTCTTATTATCAATTTTGGGATGTGAAGGTTCAATAATGAAAATTGCCGTTGTCGGTATAGGTTACGTAGGTTTGTCTAATGCAATATTGTTAGCTCAGAACCATCATGTTGTTGCATTTGATGTTAATCCAGAAAAAGTGTCCATGATTAACAGGCGACAATCTCCCATTATTGATTCTGAGATCGATCTGTTCTTTAAACAACGGACTTTGGATCTTACCGCAACCTTGGATAAGTCAACTGCTTACGAACATGCTGACTATATTATAATTGCGACGCCCACTAATTATGATCTTGATACAAATTGCTTTGATACTGCGTCGGTAGAGTCAGTTATTCTTGATATTATGGACGTTAATCCTGATGCAGTAATTGTAATAAAGTCTACTGTTCCTGTTGGTTTTACCGCTAAAATGCGGATGACTCATAATTACGAGAATATTTTCTTTTCCCCCGAGTTTTTACGTGAAGGGAGAGCATTATATGATAACCTTTATCCATCACGTGTTATAGTCGGGGCAACAAGTGAATATGCACGAACATTTTCTAGACTTATGATTGAGGGGGCAATAGAAAAAAATGTTTCTGTAATTTTTACTGAAAGCACGGAAGCAGAGGCAGTAAAATTATTTGCTAACACATATCTGGCGATGCGAATCGCGTTTTTTAATGAGTTGGATACATATGCTCAAAAAAATAATCTAGAAACAAAGGATATTATTGATGGTGTTTGCCTTGATCCTCGTATTGGCCACTATTACAACAATCCATCTTTTGGTTATGGAGGCTATTGTCTGCCAAAAGACACCAAGCAGCTTCTGGCAAATTTCAACCAAGTGCCCAGCAACCTGATTAGAGCTATAGTTGATGCTAATACAACGAGAAAAGATTTTATAGCTGATACAGTCATCGCGACTAATCCTAAACGAGTGGGTATTTATCGACTAGTTATGACGGCTGGCTCGGATAATTTTAGAGCATCGGCAATACAGGGAGTCATGAAAAGAATAAAGGCGAAGGGTATTGAGGTTGTTGTTTATGAACCATCCTTAATGGAACCTTATTTCTTTAGGTCAAAAGTCATCACTGAAGTATCCGAATTTAAAGGTATGTGTGACATTATACTTGCCAATCGAATGAGTCCTGAATTGGTCGATGTGATTGATAAGGTCTATACACGCGATATTTTTGGCTACGACTAAAGCAAACTGCATATTTTCAATTGCTGTGCGTTTGTCAAACCAGGAAAGAGTGGCAAGGTCATTGCTCCTGCGTAATATTGCTCTGTAGAGGGCAGAGGAGTTTGAGTCCACTTTTGATACCAAGGTTGTTTGTAAATAGGTATATAGTGCACGTTGGCGCCGATATCCTGTTTGCGTAACGTTTGGAAGAGCGCACTGCGTTGTTCAGGGGCTACATGGTGAACATAGAGATGGAAGGCACTACGCCGCTCGCTGTTGAAATATCGAGGTAGCTGTTGTGGTGCCAGTCTTTCGAAGTAGTACCGGGCAATCTTGTTACGCGTGTTAATCCATGTCTCCAGATTGGCCATCTGGCTCAGCCCTAGTGCGGCTTGTATATCGGTTATCCGGTAGTTGAAGCCAAGCATCTGTTGCTCATAGTACCAAGGGCCGTCCGGTTCATTGATAAAGTCTTCCGGTTCACGGGTGATGCCATGGCTGCGGAGCATGCGCATCGTCTTGGCAAGCGCAGGGTCGTTGGTCATGGCCATGCCACCCTCGCCAGTGGTGATGATCTTCACCGGGTGGAAGCTGAATACTGTGATGTCGCTATAGCGGCCATTGCCGGTAGGCTCACCATGATAACGGGCACCAAGGGCGTGGCAGGCATCTTCGATGATCTTGAAACCGTACTTTTGTCCCAGGCGGTGGATCTCCTGCATATCGCAGGGGAGGCCGGCAAAGTGCACCGGTATTACTACCTTGGGTAGTTTCCCTTCCGCCTTGGCAGCAATCAGCTTCCTCTCCAGTTCCACTGCGCACATGTTGCCGGTATCTGGCTCAATGTCGACGAAGTCGACTTGTGCACCGCAATAGAGAGCGCAATTGGCTGATGCCACGAAGCTGATGGGGGATGTCCAGACCCAATCACCGTGGCCGACGCCCAGCGCCAGACAGGCAATGTGCAATGCTGCAGTACCTGAATTGACCGCCACCCCGAATTTGGCTCCACAGTAGTCGGCAACCGCTTGCTCGAAGCTTGGAACGACTGGCCCTTGGGTCAGGAAGTCGGACTTGAGAACTTCCACGACAGCATCGATATCTGCCTGGCTGATGGATTGGCGGCCATAAGGGATCATTCAGTTCTCCCCTTTTGGTTCATTTTCAAAAGCTGTTCAATGGTAAAAAAGTGAGGGTTGCTGCGAGAGTTATATTCGAAGCCCTGTTCTACCATTTTTCCTTTTTCGCCCGCCGCTGTTTTGGAGAAATCGTTGTTGCGATTATTGAAGTTGATGGTTGGACCAATCACGAAGAAGTCATCAAACTCGAAGGTGTGATAAGAGTCATCGGCAGGGCACATCACTTCATGGAGCTTCTCTCCCGGGCGAATGCCGATGATCTTGTGTGGCAGGTACGGTGCCATGGCACTGGCCAAATCTGTGATGCGAACAGATGGCAATTTGGGAACGAATATTTCCCCCCCCTTCATCCGCCCAAAATTATCCAGAACGAAATCCACCCCTTGTTGCAAGGTGATCCAGAAACGAGTCATCTCTTCATGGGTGATGGGCAAGGCGTCAATACCCTGATCAATCAGCTTTTGGAAGAAGGGAACGACAGAACCGCGGGAACCAACAACGTTGCCGTACCGAACGACTGCAAAACGGGTGGGGTCTTGCCCCGCAATGTTGTTGGCCGCCACGAAGAGTTTGTCTGATGCCAGCTTGGTGGCGCCATAGAGATTGATCGGGTTGGCGGCTTTGTCAGTTGAGAGGGCGATAACCTTTTTGACTTGATTGAGCAAGGCTGCCTGGATGACATTCTCAGCACCATGGATATTGGTTTTGATGCACTCCATGGGGTTGTATTCAGCGGCTGGAACCTGTTTCAGTGCTGCTGCATGAACCACGTAATCGACGCCACGCATTGCCATGGTAAGCCGGTTGGCGTCTCGGACATCACCGATAAAATAGCGCATGCAGGGGTCGTTAAACTCCTGCTGCATCTCGAACTGTTTCAGTTCGTCACGAGAATAGATGATGAGCCGTTTCGGCTTATAACGTTCCAGTACTGTCTTGACCAATCGTTGGCCAAACGAGCCGGTGCCACCTGTGATCAGTAGCGTTTTATCGTTGAACATTGTGGGCATCTCGTCATAAAAACAGTAGATGAATCATATGCTAGCAAATAAAGTACCAGCTTTTTTGGCAAAGAGTGTGATCCATTCACAAAAACAGTTTTAAAGATTTGGGCGCACCCAGACCACCTCGGATTGGCTCGCATCAGTAGAGCTTTATCAAGATGTGCTGGAGCTCTGCGTGCTTAGCTGAATAGCCTGGCAAACCTCTTCAACCCCCTTGAGGGCTCTCGGGGTGAAGCGGTGCAGTTCATCCGAGTTGATTAAATCGAGTCGTTGATGCTGCACCGCATCGAGATTGGGCCACTTCTGCCAGTGACGCAGGGCGTCAGGATCTTGACTCCCTGCCAGGATCAGCGCGGGGTTCGCTCTGATCACCTGTTCCATGTCCACTTGAGGGTAGGGGGTCTTGGCATTCGCCATGACGTTGATCCCGCCGCAGAATTCGATGGCCTGAGCAGGCCAGGCATTGCCACTGACGCTGGTGAGCGGAGGGTACCAGAGCTGGTAGAACACCTTGACGCCGGTTGGTTGGCCATAGCGCTGTTGTAGCTCATGCAGGCGCGCCAGATAGCGATCGGCGGCCTCGTTAGCACTCTTTTCCACACCCAGCAATTTGCCCAGCGCCCGCATCTCGGTGGCCAGCGAGGCAAAATTGGTGGGCTCCGAGTAGAAAACCGGGATCCCCAGCTGTTCCAGCGGGGTCAGCATGCGAGACTGGGCCGAGCGCCAGCCGAGGATCAAGTCCGGCTTTTGCGCCAGCACTGCCTCGACATTGATGCTGCGATAATTCGCTACCTTTGGCTTGGTTTTGACCTCGGCTGGGTAGTCGGATGCATCGTCAATGGCCACCAGTTTGTCGCCGGCACCGATGTCATAAAGCAGTTCGGTCAGGTGAGGAACAACGCTCACCACCCGGGTCGGTGTGGCGGCAAGCAGGGCACCGGGCAACCAGGCAAGCAGCACGCAGGGCAGCCAGACAGCCAAGCGCAACACTCTACCCATGAAATAACCCCGCTACCGTGACAACCAGCGCCAGTATCAACCAGCCCCAGCCGCACCCTTGCAGAATGTTGAGCACCTTGCGCGGTGTCTCGCTATCTGGTTCAGCACCAGTGCCGATGACGGGCCAACGCTGGAGAGCCCCCTGATAGTAGCGAGGGCCACCAAGTCGGATCCGGCACTTGTCTACCAGCAGAGTGAGCAGCATCCCCATGGCGGGATAGGGCCAGAGCGCGCCACTGCGCAGCAGCTGTGCTGCCTGTTTGAGACGGCTTGCCAGCAGTGGCAGCCCCAGCAGCAAAATGACGGAGGCATTGAGCACCTGATAGAGGGCACTGGCGGCGCGACCAAAGTGGTCGAAGGCGGGGTCTTTGCGACTCCAGCTCTGATTCATCAGCTGTACCAGCCGCCAGAGCAGGGCGCCCTGTACGCCAGCCAGGGCATATCCCAGCAGCGGGCCAGCCCATTGGCCGACCAGACGCAGGGCGCTGCTCTCCGTCACCGCTTTGGCGAGCCCCATGGCCGAGAGTTTGCCTGTCTCCCGTTTGAGCCAGGGGGCGGACTGCAATCGTGCCAGCGGCAGGGTCTCCTGGGTGGCGAGCGAGCGGGTGGCATGGGCGAGTTCGCGCAGCGGGCGGGATTCGAGCATCAGCAGCAGGAACAGCAGGTCGAAGATCGGCTCGCTCAGGGCCAGATTGCGTAATGACCAGAGCCCGGCGGCGCAGGGTACCCAGACCACCAGCATCGCCAGCATACCTGCTTGTAGCTGCTGGCGTGGCGTGCCATCGGGTCTGTGTACCTTGTGCCCCAGCCGGGTCAGCAGGGGCGTGACGGCCGAAAGACGCAGATGGGATGGCCACGGGATCACCGCCTCCAGCAGGGCTGCCCCCACCAGAATGGCCGCCGTCGTCGAGAGGAGGGCGTCGGCCATCAAATCAAGCGAGCCGGTCTCGCTCACAGTTTGCCGAGCATCTTGATAATCACTTCGGCGGAGTGCTTGCCGGCCACTTCGATGAAGGCATCGAAGGATTCAACCTGTTCCTTGCCAGCGATATCGGACATGGCGCGCACCACCAGATAGGGCACGTTGAACATGTGGCACACCTGACCGATGGCGGCACCTTCCATCTCGACCGCCAGCATCTGCGGGAAGTCGGCGCGAGCCTTGGCGATGGCGTCCGGTTTGCACATGAACTGATCGCCGGTACAGATAAGGCCGACCTTGGTCTGGTGCTTGCCCTGCTCGGCGATGCAATCCTGAGCGACCGCGATGAGCTTCTCGTCGCAGGGGAAGGCGGCAGGTTGCTGCGCCATCTGGCCCATCTCGTAACCAAAGGCGGTTACATCTACATCGTGGAAACGCATCTCGCTGGCGATCACCACATCACCGATGTGCAGGTCCTGGGCAAAGCCGCCCGCAGAGCCGGTATTGATGACGCAGTCGGGGGCGAATTTTTCCAGCAGCAGGCTGGTGGCCACGCTGGCGGCGACCTTACCGATACCGGAGCGGGTCAGGATCACCTCTTTGCCTGCCAGCATCCCTTGATAGAACTCGCAGCCGCCCAGTTGCAGGGTGGTGGGGTTGCTCATCTGGCTGCGCAGCAGGGCAACTTCTTGCTCCATGGCGCCGATAATACCTACTTTCATTGCTGACCTCGTCTTGATAGCCGTGTGGCTGAATTTAAGTTGCTGTAGATCATAACAAAAGATGGCGTCGGCGCCGAGAGGCACAAGCGAAAGGAGAGATGAAGCGCGGCGCTCCATATGGGAGGCCGCAGGTGACAAAAAGCATTGATGAGGAGGGGAGAGTGCCTTTAGCCGAGCGCAGTATCGAGGGTCATCATCAGGGCAAAGCCTGCCATCAGACCGAGGGTGGCATAGGTCTGGTGACCGTTGCGGTGAGTCTCCGGGATCACCTCGTGCGAGACCACAAACAGCATGGCGCCGGCGGCGAGCCCAAGTCCGATGGGGTAGGCGATGGCAAGGCCACTGGAGAGCCCCACTCCGAGCAGGGCGCCAACCGGTTCGAGCAGGCCGCTGGCGATGGCAACCAGCACCGCGACAGAGGGGCGAAAACCGGCGGCGCACATGGCCAGCGCCACCGCCAATCCTTCCGGAATATCCTGTAGTGCGATGGCAGTGGTAAGCGGCAGCCCCACCGACATATCCCCCTGCGAGAAGCTCACCCCGATGGCCATCCCCTCCGGCAGGTTGTGCAGGGCGATGGCAAAGACGAACAGCCAGACCCGGGAGCAGCTCTCGTGGCCGGGGCCGCAGGGGCCGGTTTTGTCATGCTCGTGCGGGGTGAACTGATCCAGCCCCAGCATCAACAGCACCCCGAGGGTCATGCCGACAACCACCACGGCGGCGGCGCTAAAGCCGTTGCCGGTGATCCCCTCGGCAGCCTCCAGCCCCGGCAGCAGCAGGGAGAAGGCGCTGGCCGCCAGCATCATGCCTGCGGCAAAGCCGAGCATGGTGTCCTCCACTTTTTGCGGTACCGAGCGTAGAAACAGAGCGGGCAGGGCGCCGATGGCGGTGGCGGCAAACCCGGCGGCACCACCTATCAGGCCATAGCGCACGCCGCTGGTCACCTCGCCGGTAGCGAGCATGATGAGACTCTGCAACAGCAGCAACAAGACGGCAGCCAGCGCGATAAAGAGGCCGAGAGCAGTGAGCGGGCGGCTTTGCATCTGGCTGCGCAGTTGCTGTGACCAGGATAACGGAGGAAGAGCTGAGAGATGGTCCATGGCATGACCTCAAGGTGTGCAAAGTGGATGGTGGCATTACATCGATTCGGCCGCCCCTTGTCCATGTCTGCAGGGCGATTGCCGCTATCTGAAAATCTGGAAAGAGTTTATCCAGGCAACCACATGGGAACTCTTATCGGTAGCCAAAGGCGGGGGGCAAGAGGGGTTGTCTGCAAATGGCTGAAGTGGATGTTGAGAGGCAAGTGGGGATGCATCGCGAACTCTTTTAAATCAGCTGTAGATGTCTGCCTTGGTGTTCGGATAACAGATACAAGAAAACCGGCTTGCGCCGGTTTTGTTATCTGTCTGCTCGAAGGCTGGCTTATTTCGCCAGGGACTCCGGCAGCTCTTCACGGATCTTGCCGAGCATCTCTTTCAGGACACGCGGGTTGGCAACCACGATGTTGCCGGAGTTTTCGTAGTTGTGACCACCTACGAAGTCGGTGACGATGGCGCCAGCTTCTTTGGCCAGCAGTTCACCGGCAGCGGTGTCCCAGGGCTTGAGGCCGATTTCCCAGAAACCGTCGACGCGACCGGCAGCCACGTAGGCCAGATCCAGTGCGGCAGAGCCGGAGCGACGGATGTCGGCACATTCGATGAACATGCTCTGGAACATCTTCAGGTAGGACTCGATGTGGTGCTTTTGCTTGTAGGGGAAACCGGTCGCCAGCACGGTGCCAGCCAGCTCTTTGGCTTTGCCGACACGAATGCGGTAGCCGTTCAGCTGGGCGCCGCTACCACGGGTAGCAGTAAACAGCTCGTCACGGATGGGATCGTAAACAACGGCTTGTTCAGTCTTGCCCTTGACACGCAGGGCGATGGAGACGGCAAAGTGCGGAATGCCTTTGACCAGGTTGGTCGTGCCATCCAGTGGGTCAATGATCCATTGATAGTCCGGATTGGTACCGGCAATCTCACCAGACTCTTCAGCAACAATGCTGTGCTCCGGGTAAGATTTTTTGATGGTGTGAATGATGGCCGCTTCGGCTTCACGGTCAACGTTGGTCACGAAGTCATTGCTGCCTTTTTGGATAGCCTCAATGTTCTCGGGCTGGGAGAAGGCTTTTACTACAACTTGACCGGCGTTGCGCGCAGCGCGCACGGCGATATTCAGCATCGGATGCATAGGTTCACCACTGGATGTTAAAGAACGGGGGATAACAGGACGCGGTATGATACCAGTATTTTGTGCGATGGCAACTGTTATCCCCCTACGACTAATTGATTGCGACTGCCAGATCTGACGGCTCCAATATAGACCAGATCTGCGCTAGTCTTATCCCAGCAGCCGGATACAGGCTGTCATGAGCATAGGGATATGAGCCATGAATTTGTCATTAGTGAGTCAGAACGTGTCTGCGGCCAGCGAGGGACTGTTGGCCATCTTGCGGTCATCACCCGAGTATGGTGATCACTTTGCCCACATCACCGTGACCCCCCTTGCCCAGTGGCAACCGGCCAAGACGGAGGCGGCGATCCTGCTGATCGACGGCGATGCGCCCTGGCAGGATGCCGGATTTACCCGGGGAGAGGATGAGACGATCGGTTTGCCGGTCTTGCCGTTGCTGATCCGCAAGGGAGACAAGGAGCTGACGGTCTGTGGGCCGGATGTGCGTGACCCCCGTTTCTATTTTGTCTCAAACGGCATCGTGCTGGATGAGTCTGAGCTGGCCGAGCCTGCCTGCAGCCGGGTGCTGCTGCGCAAACTGGAGTCTTACTTCCCGTTGCTTTCCCGCCTGATCATGCTGCGCCAGCGCAAGCCGGTCGCCATGCTCAACTAGCATTTACCATTGCCAGAGCGCACCAGCGGCGCACCGTGGCCTTGTTTGGCCTACGGTGCGCCGCTTTTTAATGGTCTGGAGCCGGTCACTTGTTGCAAGATGAGGCGGCTATGGTGTTGCACCCTGTTCCAACCGTGCAATCTGGCTATGACCAACAAGGAGTGAATCATGATCGACTTTTACACCGCCGCGACCCCCAATGGTTTCAAAGTGGCGATCGCCCTCGAAGAGCTGGGTTTGCCCTATCGGGTCATTCCTCTCGATCTTTCGGCGCTGGATCAGAAGAAGCCCGAGTTTCTCGCCATCAACCCAAATGGCCGTATTCCGGCTATCGTCGATCGGGATAACGACGATTTCGCCGTATTCGAGTCGGGGGCCATCCTCATTTATCTGGCGGAGAAAGCGGGCAAGTTGCTGCCCGCTGATCCCAAACGCCGCTCTCAGGCCATCCAGTGGCTGATGTTCCAGATGGGCGGGGTAGGACCCATGATGGGGCAGGCCAATGTCTTCTACCGCTATTTCCCCGAGAAGATCCCCGCCGCCATCGAACGCTATCAGAAAGAGGGGCGCCGTCTATTCGAGGTGCTCGACAGCCATCTGGCCCATCACGAATATCTGGCGGACGAGTACAGCATCGCCGATATTGCCACCTGGCCCTGGGTGCGTATTTATGACTGGAGCGGCATCTCCATTGAGGGATTGCCCCATCTGCAAGCATGGATGGATCGCATGGCAGAGAAACCTGCCTGCCAGAAGGGGATCACCATACCGCCACGCAAGGAGCAGCCCGATGAGCTGATCAAGCAGGCGCAGCAGATGGTAACCCGTTGATTTTTAACTGCTGACGGGGCGTAAAGCCCCGTAATATTAGAAAAACTAAGGCAAGCCGATTATAAAGATTCGTTCGTTTTTTGTGAGCTGAATCACTATGATGCCCCCATACCACCAAGCGTCCTGTGCGGTGGCTTGGCGGGCTCCCCGCCTACTGTTTCCAACACTGTTTTTGATTGCATCACAGCCTCTGTGATCAGATTCCTCTGGGCCATTTTGTGCCAGAGGTGCGGCAGCATTTTTTCGATTTTTTTGGGACTGATATGGATCGGCACAGTTTTTATCCGTTGTTTTTATTGACCATTCTGATGGTCGCTGTGGGCCAGATGACCCAGACCCTTTATGTTCCCTCCATTCCCATGATGGCGGGGGACTTCAATGTGGCCTCGGGCCAGTTACAGGCGGTGATGGCCTGTTACCTGATCCCCTATGGCCTCTCCCAGTTTGTCTACGGGCCGTTGTCGGATCGCATCGGCCGTCGCCCGGTGCTGATCGTCGGCATGATGGTGTTTCTGGTAGGCACCCTGATCATTCAGGTCATCCCCCATTTTGCCGCCCTGCTGGTGGGCAGCTTTATTCAGGGGCTGGGTACCGGTGCCGGTGGCGCCATGAGCCGTACCGTGATGCGCGATCGCTACAACGGCGCCGAGCTCAACCGCGCCAACAGTCTGGTGAGCATGGGGGTGATCTTCTCCCCGCTGCTGGCACCGGTGCTGGGGGGATGGCTGACCGAGCTGTTCAACTGGCGCGCCGGTTACTGGTTCCTGTTCGGTTTTGGTGCCGTAGCCACTCTGGCGATCATGGCCTGGTTTGGTGAGACGCTGCCTGCTGCTGCCCGTCAGCCGCTGCGCGTCGGTGCTGCCTATCGTCATGTGCTGGGCAACCCCAAGTTTCAGGGCAACCTGCTTTGCCTGATGGCGACCTTTGCCGGTTTGGCAGTGTTCGAGGCTGCGGCCGGTGTGCTGCTGGGCGATGTGCTGAAACTGAGCGCCCGTACCGTGAGCGTGCTGTTCGTGCTGCCGCTGCCCGGCTATCTGTTCGGGGCCTGGCTCTCTGCCAAGCTGAGCTTCCGTTTGACTCAGGGCAAGCTGATGCGTCTGGGGATCGCCTTTCTGGCGCTCGGCTCCCTCATCATTCTGGTGCCGGGGCTGTTCGGGGTGGTGAGTGCCGCCTCGCTGGTCGGTGGTGCGGCTGTCTACTTCATCGGTAGCGGTATTCTCTACCCGACCGCCACTTCCTGTGCCATCGAGCCCTTCCCGGGTCAGGCCGGTACCGCGGGTGCCATTCTCGGCGGGATGCAGAATCTGGGGGCCGGTGTGGTGACCCTGCTGGCGGCCGGTTTCCCGATGACCGGTCAGGTGACTCTGGGTGCCATCATGACCCTGATGGTGCTGATCGTGGCGCTGAGTTTTGTCTGGTTACGCCACCATGGCTCCCCCCACGAGCAGATGGCAATTTGATCTGCCGCTCTCTTTGCATCTGGAGCAAGCCCACCCTCAGCGGTGGGCTTTGTTTTATCCGGAGAGCGGGCTAGGAGATCGCATTGGCTTGATGTAGTGATCGATGTTGTGAGGTTAATTCCGGAAAAGAAAAAGCCCGTCACGCTGGTGACGGGCTTTTGCTGTTGGTACCCCGAGATGCCGTTGCCGGTTTGGGCCCTTGAACCGTCGGTTCAAGGCGGGGATCGGATCTGACCGCAGGCTTCTCGGTCGTGCCGAGCATGCGCAATAGCCAGAAGGCAGATCCCCTGTTTGGTATGAATATCGGCTCGGGGACTTGAACCGGCTGACAAACATCCCAGGGAATTTTAAAACGGTTTGCGATTAGGGCTGTTGCCCCTCTTCGCTGGAATCACCATATTGTCCGTGCTCGATCAGGGCCGCTTCGATGGTGCGCTGCAGCATCTTGATCCGCTTGTCCATGGTCTCAGAGTATTGGTGGTTCTTCTCTTTTTCAAGGCAGAGCTCATGACAGAAATTGAGCGCTGCCATGATAGCCAATTGCTCGTTGCTGGAGACTTTGGAGCGTTGACGCAGGTCGATCAACTTGTCGGTCAGCTGCTCGGCGGCCTGGCGCAGGGCATCCTGCTGTCCCAAGGGACAGGATACCTTGTAGGGACGTCCCAAAATGACGATTTCTACGGCCTCTGTGCTCATGCCTTCCTCAATACGGCGGAGCTGATTTCCGCCTTTATCCACGTGGACAACTGGGCGGGACTATATAGCGCAGATGCATAAGTTTCAAGGCCTTGCTGGCTCTGCAAGAGGGAGAATGCTAGGATCCTGACCATTAATTCTGCAAATTTGACTGAACTTTGAGCGGATCCTCGATGAGCAAAACGAACCCCCTTAAATATGCGGCAGTGGCCGACATCATGGAACAACATGAGCTGATGGCCAGCGCAGTAGAGGCACATGGTGTGATCTGCGGTCTGGTGTGCGGCGGTGTGGCACTGGACGACAAGAGTTGGGTGCCCCATTTCAACGATCTGGTGAACGACGGTTTCGGCCTGCCGGCCCCGGTGCGCCAGGTGATGACCGATCTTTATCACAATGTAGTCGAGAGCTTGATGGCCCAGAAAGGCGTCGAGCTGCTGCTGCCAAGTGATGATGCCCCCCTCGACGAGCGCATCGATTCGCTGGTGGACTGGTCACAGGCGTTTCTGGCTGGTTTCGGCGTGGTGCAGCAGGAGCTCTCCCGCGCGTCGGAAGAGCTGCAGGAGATGATCCAGGATATCGCCAGCATCACTCAGGTCTCTGCCGAGTTCGATCAGGAAGATGACGAGAACGAAGCCTCCTTCCTGGTGCTCTACGAACACGTCAAACTGGGGGTCATGATGGCCTTCGAAGAGTTTGGCAAGCGCCCCGATACCCCGAGCGCGCCGCCGACCCTTCATTGAGGCGCGGGTCAACGCGATCCTAACTGAATCTGCAAGAGCGCCTGATGGCGCTCTTTTTTATTCCCTTGTGGTGGCTAACCCTGTGAGGCGCAACCGGTTTTTTGCCGGTGACCTCGCATTCGGCCAGCGGCTTTGTGATAGCATGAGGCCACCTTTTTCACTTCTTCCTCTCTGCTTATGTCTCAATCTGATGTGCGACAGGTCGATGTCACCCTGGTCGGCGGTGGAATGAGCGGTGCCGTGCTGGCCCTCTCGCTGGCCGCCCTGCTTCGATCCGATGGCTCCCCCCTCGAGATCCTGCTGCTGGAGGCAAGCGTCCCCGAACAGCACACCCATTCAGGGTTCGACGTCCGCGCCATTGCGCTCTCGGCCGGTACCTGTGATGCGCTGTTGCGACGCGGACTCTGGCCGCTGTTTGCCCCCCATTGCGCCCCCATTACCCAGATTCATGTCTCGGATCGGGGCCACTTCGGTCAGGCTCGCCTGTCGGCTGCCGAATACGGTCTGCCCGCGCTGGGCCAGGTGATCGAGCTTGCCGCTGCCGGTCATGAACTGCAACGGGCGATGGCGGCCTCTCCCAATATCCGGGTCTGCTGTCCGGCCCGGGTGAGCGAGATTGTGCCCGATGAGGAGAAGGTGACCCTCACCCTTGAGGGCGGTGAACAGATTGAGACCCGCCTGCTGGTGGCGGCAGACGGCGGCAACTCCTTTGTGCGTCAACACTTCAAGTTGCCGGTGACCCGCCACGACTTTGAGCAGCACGCCATCATCGCCACGGTCAAAACGGCGCAAGACCCTGCAGGACGCGCCTTCGAGCGCTTTACCGAAGGGGGGCCGCTGGCCCTGTTGCCGATGCAGGAGGGGCTCTCCTCTCTGGTATGGAGCGTCGGGCAGCATGAGGTGGATGAGCTGATGGCCCTCGATGAGGTGGCGTTTCTTGCCCGTCTGCAGCAGGCCTTTGGCTGGCGGCTCGGTCGCTTCGAGCGATGTGGCGTGCGTAATGTCTATCCGCTCATTCTGACCGCCTGCGACTATCCGCTGGCCCAGCGTACCGTGCTGGTCGGTAATGCCGCCCACGCCCTGCACCCTATCGCCGGACAGGGCTTCAACCTCGGGATGCGGGACCTCGACCTGCTTACCGGCGGCGTAGCCAAGGCGTTGGCAGAGGGGGAGGATATCGGCAGCTTCAAGGTACTGAGCGGTTACTGGCAGCAGCGTCAGCGCGATCAGGAGCAGACCGTCTGGCTCACCTCTTCGCTGGCCCAGCTCTTCTCCAATGGTCACGATCCGCTGGTGGCGGGGCGCAATCTGGCGCTCACCCTGATGGGGCGATTCCCGTGCCTCAAGGCGCCGCTTGCCTCGCGCACCTTGGGCTTTGTCGCCGATGTGTGCGGCAACTAGCCAGCACTTGTTGAGTGGAACCTGTTGACCACCATTCGTTGATCAAAACCTATTGAATAAAGAGGTGATGCCTGCGGGCGTCCCCTCGCTGGCCAGCCGGTCAGCCCTGAAAGGATGAGATGATGCAGATGCAGATGCAAAATGTGGATGTGGTGATTGTCGGTGGCGGCATGGTGGGGCTGGGGCTCGCTGCGGCCCTGAAACATAGCGCCCTCAAGGTGCTGGTGGTGGAGGGACAACTGCCCGACCCGCAGCTGGGGGAGGTGGCCGATAACCGGGTCAGCGCCCTGAGTCTGGCCAGCCAGCAGATCCTGCGCCATGTCGGCGCCTGGGACGGCATTGAAGCGCGCCGCCTGCAGGCCTACGACAAGATGGCGGTGTGGGAGCAGGACAGTTTTGGCCATATCGACTTCGATGCCGCCAGCCTGCGTCAGGCCAACCTCGGCCACATCGTCGAGAATCGGGTGATCCAGCTGGCGCTGCTTGAGGCAATTGAAGGTGCCAGCAATATCCAGTTGCTGACCCCCGCCAGAGCCAAGAGCCTGCAGAGCGGCCCGGCGGGCGCCCTGCTGCTTCTTGAAGATGGTCAGGCCATCTCGGCCAAACTGGTGGTGGCTGCCGATGGCGCCCACTCCTGGGTGCGCCGTCAGGCTGATATCCCGCTTACCAGCTGGGATTATGGCCACCACGCGCTGGTGGCGACGGTGCGCTGCGCCGAACCCCATGAAGCTGTTGCTCGCCAGATCTTCACCCCGGATGGTCCGCTCGCCTTTTTGCCGCTGTGGCAGGAGAACCTCTGTTCCATCGTCTGGTCGCTGCCTGCGGCCCGCGCCGAGGCGCTCTGCACCTGCGATGACGAGCAGTTCAATCGCCAGCTTACCGCCGCCTTCGATGCCCGGCTCGGTCTGTGCAAGGTGGAGGGGCCGCGCAGCGCGATTCCTCTTACCGCCCGCTATGCCCGTGACTTTGCCCGCGAGCGGCTGGTGCTGGTGGGAGATGCCGCCCACACCATCCACCCGCTGGCGGGGCAGGGGGTCAACCTTGGCCTGCTGGATGCTGCCGCGCTGGCGGAGCAGATCTTGCAAAATCATGCCGCGGGTGAGGATATCGGCCTGCTCGCCAACCTGCGCAGCTACGAGCGCTGGCGCAAGAGCGAAGCGGCTCGCATGCTGGCGGCGATGGAGGGGCTCAAGCGGCTGTTCAGCGGGGCCAACCCGCTCAAGAAGCTGGTGCGGGGCGTGGGATTGCGCGCGGCCAATCTGCTGACGCCCTTCAAGGAGGGGGTGATCCGCGCCGCTATGGGGCTGGAGGGCGAGTTGCCCGCATTGGCCCGTCCTGACTGGGCTGTTGCTGCGACCAAGGGCAGTACCATGCAGGCCAAGGGTGAAAAAAACTAATATTACTCGCGTTTTTTGACAACAAAAGTAATCCGACAAGGCTGATGACCCGTTTTGGGTGTCAGCCTTTAATTTTGCTCTGGAGCGAAACGTTTTTCTGCAAATTGTGACGAAACGGTAAAAATCAAAATTTAATCTCGCCTGAGTCGGCTTATAGCTGTTTTTATCACTGCATTTATCTTAGTGTCTGGAGTCAGTTTTACGGGAGGGGATTAGTTTTTTTTGAGCGGCACGCTCGCCTGCTTGTCATATAATCCGCTCCGTTCAAGGAATCCCTCTTGCCTGGCAAGGGCAGGAGCGAGCACACACTTTTGGATCCGGTCGCTTTTTGCTGTACGTAGTGCAGTCAGAGCGGTGGCGCGGGTCGCAAGGGTGGTCGCCAAAGCGAAAAGGCTTTTTGCTAAGGAAAGAATGCGATGATCCAGACTACTGTACTGCATCCCAAACACCTGGAAGCCGGCGCCAAGATGGTGGACTTCCACGGTTGGGAAATGCCCATCAACTACGGCTCCCAGCTGGAAGAGCACCACGCGGTGCGCAGCGATGCCGGTATGTTCGATGTCTCCCACATGACCATCGTCGATTTGACCGGCGAACGGGTCAAAGCCTTTCTACAACACCTGCTGGCCAACGACGTGGCCAAACTCACAGCCCCCGGCAAGGCCCTCTACAGTGGCATGCTCAATCCGGAAGGCGGCGTCATCGATGACCTCATCACCTATTACCTAACCGATACCTTCTACCGGCTGGTGGTCAACTCCGCTACCCGCGAGAAGGATCTGGCCTGGATCCGCCATCACGCCATCGATTTCGATATCACAGTGACCGAGCGTCCCGAGCTTGCGATGATTGCGGTGCAGGGCCCCAACGCCAAGGTCAAGGCCGCAGCCGTGCTGAGCGCCGCTCAGCGTACCGCCGTGGTGGGGATGAAACCCTTCTTCGGCGTGCAGGCTGGCGATCTCTTTATCGCCACTACCGGCTACACCGGCGAAGATGGTTATGAAATCGTGGTGCCGCAAGAGAAAGCCTGCGAGCTGTGGCAGGCACTGCTGGATAACGGCGTCGCCCCGTGCGGCCTCGGTGCCCGCGATACCCTGCGCCTCGAAGCGGGCATGAACCTATACGGTCAGGATATGGACGAGTCAATCTCTCCACTCGCCGCCAACATGGCCTGGACCATCGCCTGGGAGCCGAGCGATCGAAATTTCATCGGCCGTGACGTGCTGGAAGCCCAGAAAGCGGCGGGCAACCAGCCCAAGCTGGTGGGGCTGGTGATGGAAGAGAAAGGGGTGCTGCGTGCCGGTATGCCGGTCACCTTCACAGCGGCAAACGGTGAGAAGCGGGAAGGTGTGATCACCTCCGGCTCTTTCTCCCCCACCCTGGGCTACAGTATTGCCCTGGCACGGGTGCCCCGCGATATCGGTGAATTGGCCGAGGTGGAGATCCGCAAAAAGCTGGTCACCGTGAAGGTCACCAAGCCCGCTTTCGTCCGTAACGGCCAGAAGCTGGTTTAATACCGTTTTGGGGGAGGGCTGTGCCTCTCCCATCCCTTTTCATATTCGTTTTTAAACGCGACTCAAAGATCAAAGGAAGCACAAATGAGCCATATCCCGAGCGAACTGAAATATGCCACTTCCCACGAGTGGATCCGTGTTGAAGCCAACGGCGAGGCCGTGGTCGGTATCACCGAGCACGCCCAGGAGCTGCTGGGTGACATGGTGTTTGTCGAGCTGCCGGAAGTGGGCAAGCAGGTCAGCGCCGGTGACGACTGCGCCGTGGCCGAGTCGGTCAAGGCGGCCTCCGACATCTACAGCCCGGTGAGCGGCGAGATCATTGCCGTCAACGAAGAGCTGGAAGGGAGCCCCGAGCTGGTCAACTCCGATCCCTACAGCGCTGGCTGGCTGTTCCGAATCAAGCTCGATGACGAGAGCGAGCTGGCCAACCTGCTGGATGCCGAAGGCTATCAGAACGTGGTGGACGAAGAGTAATGCCCCCGGGCCCTGCCAACACAGCAGGGCCCCTTTGTATGACCACCAGCCGGGCAAGCGCCGGCCGGTGGAAGGGTGAAGTCGCCCGCGCCTGCCGTTTGCCAGTCTAGGTGCCTAGGGGGCAAACAGGCCGGTTCGCAACAAGGCGATCCCCTCTTGATGCTGCCGCAGCATCCGGTGCCGCACCCTGTCTGCGGGACCCAGAACATGAGTGGAGTCGGTATCAGCCGACGATCAGGAACATCAGGTCTTGGTTATCAGGATGTCATGCCAGGACTTATTTATCAGGAAATAGGGAAATGACCCAGTCACTGTTTGAACTCGAGCAAAAAACCGATTTTGTCCGCCGCCATATCGGCCCGGGCGAGGAAGAGCTGCGCCAGCTGCTGGCGACCGTTGGGGCCGAAAGCCTGGACGATTTGATTGAACAGACCGTGCCCGCCGCCATTCGCCTGCCGGGTCCGCTGGGGATCGGTGCCGGCATGACCGAGGTGGAAGCGCTGGCCAAGCTCAAGGGCTATGCCGCTCAGAACAAGATTGCCAAGAGCTATATCGGTATGGGTTATCACGATACCCATGTGCCCCACGTCATTTTGCGCAATGTGCTGGAAAATCCGGGCTGGTATACCGCCTACACCCCCTATCAGCCCGAGCTGGCACAGGGCCGTCTCGAAGCCCTGCTCAACTTCCAGCAGCTGACGCTGGATCTGACCGGCATGGATCTGGCAAGCGCCTCCCTGCTGGATGAAGCGACCGCCGCCGCCGAGGCGATGGCGCTGGCCAAGCGGATGGCCAAGTCCAAATCCAACCTCTTCTTCGTGGCCGATGATGTGCACCCGCAGGTGATCGATGTGGTCAAGGAGCGCGCGGTTCACTTCGGTTTTGACGTGGCGGTTGGCGCCGCGAGCGATGCAGTGAGCGAAGAGGTGTTTGGTGCCCTGTTCCAGTACCCCACCACCACAGGTGAGGTGAAAGATCTGCGCGCCCTGATTGCCGCGGTACAGGCCCAGAAAGGATTGGCCTGTGTCAGCGCCGATCTGCTCTCTCTGCTGCTGCTCAAATCCCCGGGTGAGCTGGGTGCCGACGTGGTGTTGGGCTCCGCCCAGCGCTTTGGTGTGCCCATGGGCTACGGTGGCCCCCACGCCGCCTTCTTCGCTACCCGCGATGCCTACAAGCGCTCCATGCCGGGCCGTATCATCGGTGTCTCCAAGGATGCCCGCGGCAAGGCCGCCCTGCGCATGGCGATGCAGACCCGCGAGCAGCACATCCGCCGCGAGAAAGCGAATTCCAACATCTGTACCGCTCAGGTGCTGCTGGCCAACATGGCGAGCTTCTATGCCGTCTACCACGGTCCGGTGGGGCTGAAAACCATCGCCTCCCGCGTGCACCGCCTCACCACCATTCTGGCGCTTGGCCTCAAGGCCAAGGGCGTGGCCCTCAAGCATGCCAGCTGGTTCGATACCCTGACCGTGCAGACTTCTGACAAGGCCGCGCTGATCGCCAAGGCCGAGGGGCTCGGCATCAACCTTCGTGCAGACCTAGATGGCGCGGTAGGGGTGTCACTCTCTGAAACTACCACCCGCGCTGATGTGGCCGAGCTGTTCGATCTCTTCCTCGGTCAAGGTCATGGGCTCGATATCGAGGCTCTCGACAAGGCGGCTCAGGCCCATCACGCTATCCCGCAGGATCTGCTGCGCACCGATGCCGTGCTGACCCACGAGGTGTTCAACAAGTACCACTCCGAAACCGAGATGCTGCGTTATATCCACCGTCTCGAAGCGAAAGACCTGGCCCTCAACTACGCCATGATTTCGCTCGGCTCCTGCACCATGAAGCTCAACGCCACCGCCGAGATGATCCCGGTGACCTGGCCCGAGTTCGGCAAGTTGCACCCGTTCGCTCCGCTGGCGCAGGCCAAGGGCTACCAACTGCTGCTGGCCGACCTCGAAAACTGGCTGGTGAAGGTGACCGGTTACGATGCGGTTTGCATGCAGCCCAACTCAGGTGCTCAGGGCGAGTACGCTGGTCTCTTGGCCATCAAGAAGTACCATGAATCCCGCGGCGAGGGGCATCGCGACATCTGCCTTATTCCGGCTTCTGCCCACGGCACCAACCCGGCCTCTGCCCAGATGGCGGGGCTCAAGGTGATCGTCACTGCCTGTGACAAGTCCGGCAACGTGGATCTCGACGACTTGCGCGCCAAGGCCGCCGAGGCGGGGGATCAGCTCTCCTGTCTGATGGTGACCTACCCCTCCACCCACGGGGTGTACGAGGAGACCATCAAGGAGGTGTGCGACATCGTTCACCAGCACGGTGGTCAGGTCTATCTGGACGGCGCCAACATGAATGCGCAAGTCGGGTTGACGGCACCGGGCTTTATCGGGGCGGACGTATCTCACCTCAACCTGCACAAGACCTTTGCCATTCCTCATGGCGGTGGCGGCCCGGGCATGGGCCCCATCGGCGTGAAGAAACATCTGGCACCGTTCGTGGCCGGTCACGCCGTGGTCAAGACCGACAAGGAGAGCCGTGACAACGGCGCCGTGTCGGCGGCACCGTTCGGCTCGGCCAGCATCCTGCCCATCAGCTGGATGTATATCGCCATGCTGGGCGACGAGGGGCTGAAGAAATCCACCCAGGTGGCCATCCTCAACGCCAACTACCTGGCCAAGAAGCTGGGTGAATCCTTCCCCGTGCTCTACTCCGGGCGCAACGGTCGGGTGGCCCACGAGTGCATCCTGGATATCCGCCCGCTCAAAGAAGCTTCCGGCATCAGCGAGATGGACGTGGCCAAGCGGCTGATGGACTACGGCTTCCACGCGCCGACCATGAGCTTCCCGGTAGCGGGTACCCTGATGGTCGAGCCGACCGAATCGGAATCCAAGCGCGAGCTGGACCGCTTCGTGGAGGCGATGACCGCCATCCGTGCCGAGATCGCCAAGGTGCAGGACGGCCACTGGAGCCTCACCGACAACCCGCTGGTCCATGCGCCGCACACCCAGGACGACGTGATGGATTCAGAGTGGTCCCGTGGCTACAGCCGCGCCGAGGCGGTCTTCCCGTCCGACGCCGTGCGCGCCAGCAAGCTGTGGCCCTCTGTGAACCGCATCGACGATGTCTACGGGGATCGCAACCTGTTCTGCTCCTGTATCCCGACTGAGGATTACGCCAAGTAAGTGGCGTCCAGGAGCAACAGTTAAGCCGTATAAACAACAGGGCCACCCAGACGGGTGGCCCTTCGTTTACATGGACTTTATCTGCATGCTGCTATCCGAATGTCCGGCTTAGGTCCTTGAGCTGGCTCGCTTTGCTCTGCAAGTTGGCACTGGTTTTACTGACCTGATCGATTTTGAGGCTGTTATCGTGAGAAAGTGAGGATATCTGATTGATATTACGACAGATCTCCTCGATCACCGCTTGCTGCTGGGTCGCTGCAGCGGAAACTTGATTGGAAAAATCAGAGACCTTGTCTATTTCGATCACGACCTGATTCAGGTTGCCGGTGCTTGCCCGAGTGGTTGCGAGGCAATCATTGGTTCTGGTCACATTGAGATGCATCATCTCTTTCCATCCCCCGAGGGTTTGCTGGATATGACCAATGCTGCTCTGGATCTGCTCTGTTGCTCTATGGGTTCTGGTCGACAGGCTGCGTACCTCGTCAGCCACCACTGCAAAGCCGCGTCCCTGATCGCCCGCCCGCGCTGCTTCAATGGAGGCATTGAGTGCCAGCAGGTTGGTTTGATCCGCAATCCCGCGAATTTCACTCATGATGCTGCCGATCCGTTCGGACTCGCTTGCCAGCTCGACGGCTGACTGGAAGGCCTGCTCTGCCTGGGTAGCCAGTGCCGACATCTCTTCTCCCGCATCGGAAAGCTGATTGCTGGTGGTGATGCAATGGTTGCGCGCCTCTTCGATCTGCTGGTTGCTGTCCTGAATATTGCGGCTGATCTCTTCGGCAGCTGATGCCATCTGGGTAACTGCGGTGGCGACTTGCTGAATTTGCATATCCTGTGAGGAGATATCCCTGCTGGCCAGTGCGGCCGAACCACTCAAATTGTTGGCCATGGCATTGAGCGAGAGTGTGGTGTCATCGACTCTTCCCAGCACGGTACGGATTCTGGCTTGCCAGAGCTTGATATGGAAATCGGCAATGCTGTGGGGGGCATCCCCCGAGAAGATCAGGCGGCTGATGCTGTCGTAGTCCTGCTCAAGCTGTTGCAAGAATCGCGGTGTGAGGAAGAGCGCATTACGGTTGAACCAGAGGGTGGCCAATAGGGGAATGATGATCCAGAGCGCCTGCAGTGGTGTGAGCAGCCAGAGCGCGCTGATCACGCTGAGCAGCAGCAGGGGTATGGTCATGATGGCCGGAGTGAGCAGGCGCTGCCCCATGTGAATGGCGGAGCCGGTTTCGCGTGCCTTAAGGGTTTTGTACATCTTGTTGGCACGCGCTTTGTGCTCTGCGGAGGGTCGGCAACGAACGGATTGGTAACCCACCATCTTGCCATCTTCATAGATCGGGGTGACATAGGCATCAACCCAGTAATAGCTACCATCCTTGCAGCGGTTTTTGACTATGCCCCGCCACGGCTTGCCCGCTTTTAGATGGGCCCAGAGATCGGCGAATGCCGCCTTGGGCATGTCTGGGTGGCGTACCAGGTTGTGATGTTGTCCCAGCATCTCTTCAAGGCTATAGCCTGCCACCTGACAAAACGCCGGGTTGGCGTAGGTGATGTCCCCTTTGAGATCGGTGGTCGATACCAACTGGACGTTGTCGGTAAATTCAACTTCGGTATCTGTAGTGTGAGGTGTGTTGGTTACCATGATCAGGCTCCGGTTTTACCATAACGGAATGCATCGTCTGAGTATGGCAGAGGCTGCTCATTTTATTGTGTTGTTGCTCATTAACTGTTCTGCGCCTAGCAGGGGCATCTACACATCTTCCATCGCAACGGTTTGGCGGGGGACGCAAGCCAAGTAACATCGCATGACTTATAGCCACGCAGCGATACAGGTAAGGCAATTAAGTTGGGGGCGATTTTATGGAATTATGACGGCACCCTGGTCAATTCGGTGCCGCAGAATATCGATATCGCCAAGCAGATCCTGGCTGAAGTCGCCCCCCATCTGACCGGCGATCAGTTACCTCGTTATCTGCGCAGCGAAGCGGAGTATCACCATGCCAATCACGCCGCCAAGAACTGGCAGGATCTCTATAGGGATTACTACGGTTTGTCGCGGGACGAGATGGTGCAGGCTGGCAGTCTGTGAGCCAAACATCAGGAGAGACAGGGACTTAGGTGCATTTTTTAGGAGCTGGAGGTGGTGATTGACCATTTCTCTGCCATTTCCCATGGCATTTGTTCGAAAAACGCCTAAAAACCCTTCTCCGGGAGCTTGAACTGCATGGTGTGAACAGCCAGTTCAAGGCCGTGGCTGGCTACGATGACGTGCCCGCACAGTAGCAAAAAACACCCTTTCGGCGGCCTCAAATGTCTGGAGTCTATCTTCGGCCCAGCCAGGTGTCCGTCGCTCATCTATATCGGTGATCATGAAGCGGATGTGCAGTTTGCCCGTCATTTGCAAGGGGCGCTTGGCGAGCAGAGCCGTGTGATCTCGGTGGCTGTCGCCTATAGCCGCGCGACCCCGGAGCGCTGGGAACACCAACCCGACCATATCGCCCGTGACGTCGAGGATCTGCTCCCCATCGTCGGGCAATATCTGTAACGCCGGTTGCAGATTGCCGTACGGAATAGACAAACGCCGATCAGTTGATCGGCGTTTTGTCTATGGGAAGCCTGATGGTTTCACACTCAGCTGGCTTAACACCCTGTCTGTTTAATGATGGGCGACTTAAAACAGCAGTTGCATCAGGTAGCCCATCAGGATCGCCATGCCGAGGATCACGGTAAGGAAGGCCGCAATCATCGGAGTTCTGAACATCGATTTGAGCAGGATCACCTCGGTCAGACTGGCACCGGCACTGCCGATGATCAGCGCCATGACTGCGCCCATTCCCATCCCTTTGCCCAGTAGTACCGACGCCAGCGGGATCACGGCCTCGGCACGGATGTAGAGCGGGATCCCGACGATGGCGCTGAAGGGGATGGCCAGCGGGTTGTCGGCACCAGCATGGGCGGCGATCCACTCGGCCGGAATAAAACCGTAAATAAACGAGCCGATGAGCACCCCCAGCAGCAGGAAGGGCAATACCGCTTTGAACTGCTGCCAGGCATCGAGGCGAGCTTTGACCCAGGCGGTGGGGAGCTGTGGCGCACGAGTCAGGGTTGCCGTGCCATCGCCGCAGCAGGAGAGGGTGGCCTGTTCTGCCATCTCTGGTTGCGGTGCCGGGCAGCACGCTGCCCCGTTGAGGGGTTTGATTGCACGAATGGCGCTGCGTTGGTTGTCACTGCAATGTGCTTGAGTGGTGGCGCGGGTCGCCGGGCCACAGCCGCTACCGCAAGAGGGGGTGGCCTCTTTGGGGTCGATGACATGGCGCTCGAACCCGAGCCTGTCGAGCAGCATGCTCGCCATGACGGAGACGCTGGCAGCGATCACGGCGTAGAGCAGGGTCACTTTCCAGCCAAAGGTGGCCCACATCAAGCCGACGATGATGGGGTTCAGCAGTGGCGAGATAAACAGGAAGGTGAGGGTGGGGCCAAAGCCAGCCTTGGCCGAGAGCAGCCCTCTCAGCATGGGGATGGTAGAGCAGCTGCAAAAGGGGGTGACGGCGCCGAGCAGGGCAGAGAGCAGATAGCCCTTGCCGTGGCGGGCCCCCAGCATCCGCTGGATCTTCTCGTCGGGGATCTTCTGGCGGATCAGGCTGACCCCGGCGCTAATGACCAGAAACAGCACCGACAGCTCGACAGCCAGAAACAGGAACATCTGGGCTGCATCGGTCAGCATGGTTAACCACTCATTCATTGTCGTATCCTCACCTGGTTTCTATATTTCCAAAATAATCGAAATGAATGGCCGGTCAAGATATTTCTGGTATTATCGAAATATCAAATTTGTGGAGGGCGCAGAGATGCAACTGGAAGAGGTCGCCAAGGCATTGAAAGAGCTGGGTCATCCGACTCGGCTGTTTATCTTCAAGCATCTGGTCAAGGCAGGAGAGCAGGGGCTGCCGGTGGGTGAGCTGCAAAAGCAGCTGGCGATCCCCGCTTCCACCCTCAGCCACCATATCGCGGCGCTGGTCTCGGTGGGGCTGGTGAAGCAAAACCGGGAGAGTCGCACCCTGCTTTGCGTCTCTCAATACGCGGTGCTGGAGGAGATCATCGCCTTTTTCCGCGACGAATGTTGCGTCAACAGCCCGGAGCATCGGCAAGATCAAAGGCAAGAACTGCCTTCCTGAGGGCTACGGCTGCTAGTCGTGCTGCGCGCAATCAAAAAACGCCGATCATGCGATCGGCGTTTTGCATTGTTTTTCTCAGCTACGGGCATTAACCCAGATTGGCTGCGACCTTGCTTTGGGCTTGTCCTTTGCGCTTGATGACGAAGCCGATGCCCAGTACCACCAGCCAGGCCGGGATCAGTTCGACCGAGATGCGGAAATCGGGGGTCATATACATGATCACCAGAATACCGGCCATGAACGCGAGGCAGAGGTAGTTGCCGAAGGGATACCAGAACGCCTTGAACTTGGGCTGGACGCCTTCTGCGACCTTGGCCTTGCGGAACTTGAGGTGCGCGAGGCTAATCATCGCCCAGTTGATCACCAGTGCGGAGACCACCAGCGCCATCAGCAGACCGAAGGCCTTGCCCGGCATCAGGTAGTTGATCAGCACGCAGAGCAGGGTAGCGATGGCAGAGACCGAGAGGGCAACCAGCGGTACACCGCTCTTGTTGGTCTTGAGCAGCACTTTCGGGCCGTTGCCCTGTTTGGCCAGACCGAACAGCATGCGGCTGTTGCAGTAGACGCAGCTGTTGTAGACCGACAGCGCCGCCGTCAGCACCACGATGTTGAGCACGGTGGCGACCAGATCGCTGTCCAGTGCGTGGAAGATCATCACGAACGGACTGCCGCCTTCGACCACTTTACCCCAGGGGTAGAGGGACATCAGGATGGCCAAGGCGCCGATGTAGAAGATCAGGATCCGGTAGATCACCTGATTGGTGGCCTTGGGGATGCTCTTCTCGGGGTTGTCCGCTTCCGCGGCGGTAATGCCCACCAGCTCCAGACCGCCAAAGGAGAACATGATCACCGCCATTGCCATCACCAGACCGCTGATGCCGTTGGGGAAGAAACCGCCCTGAGCCCACAGGTTGGTGACGCTTGCCTCGGGTCCGCCGGCACCGGAGATGAGCAGATAGCCGCCAAAGCCAATCATGCCGATGATGGCGACCACCTTGATGATGGCGAACCAGAACTCCATTTCGCCAAACGCTTTGACGTTGGAGAGGTTGATGGCGTTGATCAGCACGAAGAAGAAGGCTGCCGACATCCAGGTCGGGATCTCTGGCCACCAGTACTGGACGTAGATGCCCACCGCGGTCAGCTCGGCCATGCTCACCAGCACGTAGAGCACCCAGTAGTTCCAGCCGGACGCAAAACCGGCAAACTCACCCCAGTATTTGTAGGCAAAGTGGCTGAATGAACCGGCTACCGGCTCTTCCACCACCATTTCACCGAGCTGGCGCATGATCAGGAAGGCGATAAAGCCGCCGATGGCATAACCCAGCAGGACTGAGGGGCCTGCCATCTTGATGGTTTGGGCAATGCCCAGAAAGAGGCCGGTGCCGATGGCGCCGCCCAAAGCAATCAACTGAATGTGGCGGTTTTTAAGGCCGCGCTTCAGCTCCTCACCGTCTTGTTTCAAATCCATGGGTCTGTCCTTACGTCTCTGTTGTCTCTGGTCGGTGTTGGGCTCATCCTGAGCAGGCCGCAGTGCGTAGCCAAAACCTGACGAAAGCTGTATTTATTTCGTTACGCAATGCCATTTTCAATTTTTAGTGTTGGCTGGCAACCGAAGCAGAATAGTGATAATCCGCCATGAATGCACCTGTTTTCCATCTCTAATGGCCGTGTTTTGTACCAAAGGCAGCTTTTTCATGATCTGAAGAGGCTTCTTGGTAGTTTTTGGTTGATATTTGTGCAATCGAATTCTGTTTTGTTGACATTTTGTCTTGTTGGTGTGCTTTTGTTGTGCCAAGCCACAAATGGATGCAAATGATGCCAAACAAGCGAGAGTACAGGGAAGAGTGCAGGGAGTTGGAGTACAGGGAACGCGAAAGCGTGCTGCAACAAGGGGTTGGCCGGGGAGTGTTGGTGGCGCTCTGGTTAGGGATTGCCGCCAGTCCGCTGTTGTTGCTGGTGGCCGCAACCATGCTGCTGGGCTGGCTCTCGCTCGGTGATCAGGGGTTGCTGCACTACTGGCAGCAGCTGTTGCTGGTTGGCGGGGTAACGGGTGCTGTTGCTGGCGGTTGGTTGGCAGAGCGGGTTCGCCTGCGCCACGGTTTGCTGGCCTTCTATGCCCGGTTGATGAACAACCCTGAGCTCAATCGTTAGGTAACGCTGGCTGTTTGCCGAGCGCAGCAGAACGGAATCGAATAGCGGCTAACTGGCAGCAGGTGACAAGGGCACAACGCTAAGGTCGACAAGAAGAGGGATAAGCATTTGTGGTGCTTATCCCTTTTTTATCCACGCTTTTCACTGTCATCTATGTGAATTGCAGTTCGCCACAGCTGACTTTCGCCGCGACACTGTAATTTTTATCTTTTGTTGATGCCGACAGCTGTCAAGCTGGCTTAACAGAGCTGGCGGCGCAGACCGGTCGCCTCGAGGACCTTGGCGCTGATCTCCTCCACCGAGTGGGAGCTGGTATCGAGGAAGCGGATCGCCTCCTGGCGAAACAGTCGCTCCACGCAGGCCAGCTCCTGCTCGCACTGTTCGATGGAGGAGTAGCGGCTGTTGGCACGGCGCTGGTTACGGATCTCATGCAGCCGCTGCGGCGCTATGGTGAGGCCAAACAGCTTGTGACGGTTGGCCTTGAGGGGGGCGGGCAGCTCCAGCATGCCCATGTCCTGCTCGATAAAGGGGTAGTTGGCGGCACGAATGCCGAACTGCAGCGCCAGATAGAGGCTGGTGGGAGTCTTGCCGCAGCGGGAGACCCCGATCAGGATGATGTCCGCCTCATCGTACTCCCTGGTGGTGATGCCATCGTCGTTGGCAAGTGCGAAGTTGACCGCCTCGATGCGATCGTCATAGAGCTTGCGGTTCTCCATGCCGTGGGTGCGGTGGAGGCGGGGCTCGGCTTTGACCCCCAGTTCCTGCTCCAGCGGGCTGACGAAGGTATTGAGAAAGTCGTGGCCGCACGCCTCCGATTTCAGTACCTCTTCCCGTACCAGCGGGTCGACGATGGTGTGAAACAGAATGGGGCGTACCCCGGTCTGGCGAAACTGCTCGTCGATCCGCATCCGTACCTGACGGGCTTTCTCCAGTGTCTCCACAAAGGGGATAGTGATCTGCTCGAAGGCCAGCGGAAACTGGCTCAGTACCGCGTGGCCGAACACTTCGGCGGTGATGGCGGTGCCGTCTGAAACATAAAATACGGTGTGCACGTAGGGCTCCTGTGATACCGCGGGTGGGGTCGCATGGGGTAAGGGGTGAGAAGTATCTCCCGAAACCATACCTGTTTTGTCAACCGGTCTGCTGTGCCCAAGTTGTGAAGTGGCTTGCAAACCTGAATCGTTATCTTTTTGTGTCGCCATTGTAGAATGTTCCGGTCATTCGACCATCCCCAACGCTTGCTCGGGGATTTTTTTGAAAACCAATAGAAAACGTTTTCATGGTCGTTGGCAACAGAAGAAACAGACAATAACGCACCTGACTTACCCATAACCTCATCGATTAAATCGGGCGCACGAGGTGCTATGGCATCGGTGCCCACCAACCTGGAGACATCCAAGTGCAACAGTACGTGCTCTGGTACGAACAACTCGGAATGCAGGACGTAGAACGAGTTGGCGGCAAGAACGCATCCCTTGGCGAGATGATCAGCAACCTCTCTGGCGCCGGCGTATCCGTGCCGGGGGGCTTTGCCACCACCGCCTTTGCGTTTAACGAGTTTCTGGAGTCAAGCGGCCTCAACGGCAAGATCCACCATCTTCTCGACAATCTGGACGTGGACGATATCGCCGCCCTCAACCGGGCCGGTCAGCAGATCCGCGACTGGGTGATCGACGCCCCGTTCCAGCCCGAGCTGGAGCAGGCGATCCGGGTTGCCTATGAAAAGTTGAGTGCAGGAGTCGAGGCCTCGTTTGCGGTGCGATCCTCCGCCACCGCCGAGGATATGCCGGACGCCTCCTTTGCCGGTCAGCAGGAGACCTTCCTCAACGTACGTGGCATCGATGCCGTCATGACGGCGGTCAAGCATGTGTTTGCTTCCCTGTTCAACGATCGCGCCATCTCCTATCGGGTGCATCAGGGCTATGACCACAAGGGCGTTGCCCTCTCGGCCGGGGTGCAGCGGATGGTGCGTTCCGATCTCGCCGCCTCCGGCGTCATGTTTACTCTGGATACCGAGTCCGGCTTCAACGACGTGGTTTTTATCACCGGGGCCCATGGTCTTGGCGAGATGGTGGTGCAAGGGGCGGTCAACCCGGACGAGTTCTATGTGCACAAGCCGACCCTCAAGGGGGGGCGCCCGGCGGTGGTGCGCAAGACCCTCGGCTCCAAGCTTATCAAGATGACCTACTCGGACGATGCCGGTCACGGCCGCCAGGTGAAGATTGTCGACACCGATGAGGCCGAGCGCAGCCGCTTCTGCATCAGCGATGAGGAGGTGATGGCGCTGGCGAAACAGGCCCTTATCATCGAGCAGCACTATGGCCGCCCGATGGATATCGAGTGGGCTAAGGATGGTCAGGATGGCCAGCTCTATATCGTGCAGGCTCGCCCGGAAACCGTGCGCAGCCGTCAGGAGGCCAACACCCTCGAGCGTTTTGCCCTCAAGCAAGCGGGTAAGGTGTTGATCGAGGGGCGTGCCATCGGCCACAAGATTGGCGCGGGCCCGGCGCGGGTCATCTCCTCCATCAGCCAGATGGACGAGGTGCAACCCGGCGACGTGCTGGTGACTGATATGACCGATCCGGACTGGGAGCCCATCATGAAGCGGGCCTCCGCCATCGTCACCAACCGTGGCGGCCGCACCTGCCATGCTGCCATTATCGCCCGCGAGCTGGGCATTCCGGCAGTGGTCGGCTGTGGCAACTCCACCGACCATATTCAGCCGGGCCAGCGGATCACCGTCTCCTGTGCGGAAGGGGATACCGGTTTTATCTATGACGGCGAGCTGGACTTCGATGTGGCGGTGACCGAGGTGGGCAATATGCCGCGCCTGCCCATCAAGATCATGATGAACGTCGGCAACCCGGACCGCGCTTTCGACTTTGCCCAGTTGCCCAATGCAGGGGTTGGGCTGGCGCGCCTTGAATTCATCATCAACCGGATGATCGGCGTGCACCCCAAGGCGCTGCTGGAGTTTGACCAGCAAACCCCAGAGCTGCAGACCACCATCGGCAAGATGATCGCCGGTTACGACAGCCCGCGGGAGTTCTATGTGGCCAAGCTGACCGAGGGGATCGCCACTCTGGGGGCCGCCTTCTGGCCGGAGCGGGTGATCGTGCGGATGTCGGACTTCAAGTCCAACGAGTACGCCAATCTGGTGGGCGGTTGTGGCTACGAGCCCCACGAGGAGAACCCGATGATCGGTTTTCGTGGCGCATCCCGCTACATCGCCGACAGCTTCCGCCCCTGCTTTGCCCTCGAGTGCGAGGCGATCAAGCGGGTACGCGATGTGATGGGGTTGACCAACGTCGAGGTGATGATCCCCTTTGTGCGCACCGTGGGCGAGGCGGAGCAGGTGATCGACATCCTGGCCGAGAACGGTCTGCGCCGCGGCGAGCGGGGGCTCAAGGTGATCATGATGTGCGAGATCCCGAGCAATGCCCTCTTGGCAAACAAGTTCCTCGAGCACGTGGATGGCTTCTCCATCGGCTCCAATGACATGACCCAGCTCACCCTTGGGCTGGATCGGGACTCGGGGCTGATTGCCCACCTGTTCGACGAGCGCAACGAGGCGGTCAAGGCACTGCTGTCGATGGCGATTCAGGCCGCGCGCAAGGCGGGCAAGTACGTGGGGATCTGCGGTCAGGGGCCATCCGATCACCCTGACTTTGCCGCCTGGCTGGTGGAGCAGGGGATTGACTCGGTGTCGCTCAACCCCGATACAGTGGTCGATACCTGGCTCTATCTGGCGGAGCAGCATGGCGCCAAGTAAGTCACTATCGACATGAGTGATTAGAAAGGGGGGCCTAATGGCCCCCTTTTGATCGCTATTATCTTATGTTTTGCCCTTGGGCTTATTCCACCAAGCTCATGCCAGGGATCTGGCGCCAGTAGCCGTTGCAGTCGCTTCCTTGCTGCAAGGAGAGGGGAGCCTGGCCCTGCCGGTTGGCTTTGAAGCGGGCCAGCATCTCCAGCGTTTCCATCCCTTGCGGCGAAAGCCTGACCACATCTACCAGACCTTCCATACCAGCCAGCTCGTTACCCAGGTTGTAGCAGTAGCCGGACTGGGTCTGGATCCCGTTGAGATTGAACACCCGCTGCCCCTCGCGGCTGTTGGCCAGTCGTCCGGTGGGGTAGTTGATGCAGGCGAGCTCGCAGTTGTCTTTCGGTTTGTCGAGGGAGCGGGCGGTGAAGCAGCGCGCCGAGTAGGCGAGCGGCAGATGGCCGTAGGCAAACACCTCCACCTCAAATTGGTCGCGCAGGGAGCCCAGATCCTGATTGAGCTGGATCAGCCAGTCACGGGAGAGCTCCACCGGCATGACCCAGCGTTTCATCCCCTGTTTGAGCAACATGCGCAGCACATCGGCGTTATAGGCGTTGATGGCGGGGCCACAGACGAAGGGGATCCCTGCCTCCCAGGCGAGTTGCACTGTACCGAGATCGTTGGCTTCGACCATCAGGTCGCCATTGTCGACCAGCCGCTTCACCTCCTTGAGTTCGGAGGGAGCGGAGATAAGGGCGAGGGTCGAGAGCACCACCTGCTTGTCGGAGCAGGCCATCTGACGGGCCAGCGCAATCCAGTCATCGACTTTGAGTTCGCGTCGCTTGCTGCAGACGGTCTCCCCCAGATAGATGATGTCGGCCTGACTGTCGGCAGCGGCATGGTAAAAGGCTTCGGTATCGGCTTTGGGCCAGTAGAAGAGCAGAGGCCCGAGAGAAAATTGCATGGGTGGACTCCTTATTGCCACTGACGATGGTAGGCGCCGAGGGTAGTCTGGCTACCTTCGGAGACGCGGGCGAGCTGGGCATCCCACTCAGCTTTGACCTGATAGGCCTCGGGATTGGCCTGATAGACATCGATGGCTGCACGCCAGACCCGGGTCACTTGCTCCACATAAGCGGGGCTGCGCTGGCGCCCTTCAATCTTGACCGACTGGATCCCGGTCTTGAAGAGCTCGGGCAGGAGACCCAGGGTATTGAGACTGGTGGGCTCTTCCAGCGCGTGGTAGGTCTGGCCATCCACGTCGAAACGCCCCTTGCACAGGGTCGGATAGCCAGCATTTTCGCCTGGGCCGTAGCGGTCGATCAGCACCTCGTTGAGCCGCGACTCGAGACCATTCGGGGTCTCTTCCCAACGGACGAACTTGGCCGGTGAGCAGGCGCCGACGGTGTTGGGACTCTCGCCAGTCATGTAGGAGGAGAGATAGCAGCGCCCCTCGGCCATGATGCAGAGGCTGCCAAAAGCGAATACCTCAAGGCCAACATCGGTCTCGCGGGCCAGCTGCTTGACCTGATGCATGGAGAGCACCCGGGGCAGCACCACCCGTGTGACATTGAATTGCTGCTGATAGAAGCGAATGGCGGCGGCATTGGTGGCGCTGGCCTGCACCGAGACATGGAGTTCCATCTCGGGGTAGTGGCGGCTGGCATATTCCAGCACGGCGAGATCGGCGATGATTAATGCATCGGCGCCGAGGGCCACCCCGCGATCAACCGCCTGTTTCCAACGCGCATCGGCCCCGGGATGGGCAAAGGTATTGATGGCAATATGCAGCTTGCGACCATGTTGATGCACATAATCTACCGCCTTCTCCAGTTTGCTGTCGGTAAAGTTGAGACCGGCAAAGTGGCGGGCATTGGTGTCATCCTTGAAACCGATATAAACGGCATCGGCCCCGTTATCCACGGCGGTTTTCAGTGCCGGCAAACTGCCTGCCGGACAGAGTAATTCCATTGGTACGCTCCGAGAGTGCATATGAAGGGCAAACGAGCCCTGATTGTATGCAGCCATGCACTCCCGCTTTTTGACCTGAGGCAGCTTTGTGTGGCTTTACCCTTCTTGAGGTAACCCTGCACAAGTTTGATTTCCAACAGGATCTTGCCGCTCTCCCTGTGTTTGAATGCGCAAAAAAGGGAGTCTATCGTGTTTCAACAACTGCAACGCCGCCTGGTCGAACAGGCTCCGCGCTTCTTGCGCCATCCCCTCAAGCTGGTTCCGTTCAATCTGCAAAAGCAGCTGATGGAGAGTTTGCTGGCCCGGGTTTTCAAAGAGGCTATCGAAGATGGTGATTTCGAGTTTCTGGCAGACAAGTGGCTGAAAGTCGAAGTCTCTGATCTGGAGTTGTGCTGGTTTATCAGTGAGCAGAATGGCCAGCTGGTGGTGGCTCGCGAGTGTGACAAGGCCGATGTCTGCTTCAGCGGTACTGCCAACGACCTGATCCTCATCGCTGGTCGCAAAGAGGATCCGGACTCGCTCTTTTTCCAGCGTAAGCTGAAGATAGAAGGGGATACCGAACTGGGTCTTGAGGTGAAAAACCTGATGGACAGTCTGGATCTCGATGGCTTGCCAAGCCTGATGAAGTATCCCCTGATGGATCTGGCGACGTTTATCGAACGCGCCCGTACCGCGTCAGCGCAGGCTCCGGTGCAGACGGCGCCGGGCGGGATCCCGTCTTAAGTGGGCAATCACCCCATGGGCATGGCGACGATAATGGTGCCGTGCCCAGAGGCAACGACAGGCCCACAGACAGGGCACCAAGGCGATGAGTGCTGCAGGGGCGGGCAGCTGTGACATGGCCAGCCCCGCAGCCAGCCAGATAAAGGGTTGCGCTTCATACAGCCACTCCGGCTGTAGCCAGCGTTTGCTCGGAAAGATAATCAGATCGGTACGCCGGTAGCTGGAGCGCATCATCCAGGTCACCGCTCCGGCGATAAACAGCAAGGCGCCTGCAAACCAGAGCAGGGGCTGTTCACTCAACGTAATAATGGCAATGGCTGCCAGCAGGTAGAGGCTGGGCAATCTCTCATAGATAAAGGGAGGAAGCATGGCGTGGTGTCTCCTGTGCCGTTTATCGGATATCCATCAAGTTTAGTCCCCCCCCTCTCACTTCCCTCATGCTGGTTTGTTATACAAACGGGTGGTTTTGTTCTGAAATGGCTCGGCTTTTACGGTGCCAACATCGTGTTCTCTTATGTTACAATTGCGCGCCATTTTTGACTGAAGATTGACTGGGCATGTTGGATCAGATTCGTATCGTTTTGGTAAACACCTCTCATACCGGCAACATGGGGTCTGCGGCACGCGCCATGAAGACCATGGGGTTGACCCAGCTGGTATTGGTTGATCCGCAAGCCTTGCCGGATGACAATGCCTTCGCCCTGGCGGCTGGTGCCAGCGATGTGCTTGCCAATGCCCGTATCGTCCCGACTCTGGACGACGCGATCGCCGATTGTGGTTTGGTGATTGGCACCAGCGCCCGCTCGCGAACCCTGAGCTGGCCCATGCTCGATCCCCGTGAGGCCGGCGAAAAGTCGGTAGTCGAGGGGATGCAGCACCCGGTCGCGCTGGTGTTTGGCCGTGAACGCACTGGTCTCACCAACGACGAATTGCAAAAGTGCCACTACCACGTGGCCATTCCGGCCAATCCTGATTACAGCTCCCTCAATCTGGCCATGGCGGTGCAGACTCTCTGCTACGAAGTGCGGATGCGCTGGCTGCAGGGGCAGGCCGCCGAGCCTGAAGATGAAATGGCCTATCCGAGTGCCGCCCAGCTGGAAGGGTTTTATCAGCACCTGGAACAAACCCTGATGAAGACCGGTTTTATTGCCGATGACCATCCGGGTCATGTGATGAGCAAGCTGCGTCGCCTGTTCAATCGGGCTCGGCCGGAAGCGGCGGAGCTCAACATTCTGCGCGGTATTCTGACCTCGGTGCAGAAAGCGCGCGTACCGGATTAATCCGACTGATTTACTCAACCATATACTTGACTGTTTTTGTCGGGTATGTGACCATGTGCCCCATTAAATTGCTTCGCAAGACGGTAAGGCACATGAGACTGACTTCAAAAGGACGTTACGCTGTAACCGCCATGCTCGACGTGGCGCTGCATGCAGAGCAGGGGCCCGTCCCCCTTGCCGATATTTCCGAGCGCCAGGGCATCTCGTTGTCCTATCTCGAGCAGCTCTTTGCCCGCCTGCGTAAACATGGTCTGGTGAGCAGCGTGCGTGGCCCGGGTGGTGGTTATCGCCTCGGGTTGGCCCCAGGCGAGATTTCGGTTGGTCAGGTGATCACCGCGGTCGATGAGTCGGTCGATGCCACCAAGTGCCTCGGCAAGGGCGGCTGCCACGGTGGTACCCAGTGCCTGACGCACTCCCTGTGGCGTGATCTGAGTGAGCGGATCTCCAGCTTCCTCGGGGATATCACCCTGGCCGAGCTGGTACGCCAGGCCGATGTGCGCCGCATTGCCGGCAAGCAAGATGAACAAATGAAGACCGTGTTGTCCCTGGTTGATCGGGCAGAACACGGCGATGTGAGCTTGAAAGTCCAACTATAAACGTGCTTTCCACAGCGGGACTCTGTATGACCCGGACTGTGACGGAGAAAAACATGAAACTGCCTATTTACCTTGATTATTCGGCAACCTGTCCGGTGGACCCGCGTGTCGCAGAAAAAATGATGCAGTGTCTCACCATGGATGGCCTGTTCGGCAATCCGGCTTCCCGTTCTCACCGCTTTGGCTGGCAAGCCGAAGAAGCGGTGGATCTGGCCCGTAATCAAGTGGCAGATCTGATCGGTGCCGATCCCCGCGAGATCGTCTTCACTTCCGGTGCGACCGAATCCAATAACCTGGCCATCAAGGGTGTTGCCCACTTCTATGCCAGCAAGGGCAAGCACATCATCACCTCCAAGACCGAACACAAGGCGGTGCTCGATACCTGTCGCCAGCTGGAGCGTGAAGGGTTCGAGGTGACCTATCTTGAGCCGATGCCAAACGGCCTGTTCACTATCGAGATGATCGAGAATGCCATGCGTGATGACACCATCCTGGTCAGCATCATGCATGTGAACAACGAAATCGGTGTGGTTCAGAACATTGCCGCCATCGGCGAGTTGTGCCGTTCCCGCAAGATCCTGCTGCACGTGGATGCCGTTCAGAGTGTGGGCAAGATCCCGGTAGATGTGGAGGCACTGAAAGTGGATCTGCTCTCCGTCTCTGCGCACAAGGTGTATGGTCCGAAAGGGATCGGTGCACTGTTTGTTCGCCGTAAACCCCGCGTTCGTCTGGAAGCCCAGATGCACGGTGGCGGCCACGAGCGCGGCATGCGTTCCGGTACTCTGCCGACCCACCAGATCGTCGGGATGGGCGAAGCTTTCCGCATCGCCAAAGAAGAGATGGTGAGTGAAGGCGAGCGCATCTTGGCTCTGCGCCAGCGTCTGTGGAATGGCATCAAGGATATTGAAGCCGTCTACATCAATGGCGATCTGGAGCAACGTGTTCCGGGCAACCTCAACGTCAGCTTTGCCTATGTGGAAGGGGAATCCCTCATCATGGCGCTGAAAGATTTGGCGGTCTCTTCCGGTTCGGCCTGTACCTCCGCCAGCCTGGAACCCTCCTATGTGCTGCGCGCACTGGGTCTGAACGACGAGCTGGCACACAGCTCCATCCGTTTCAGCATGGGTCGCTTCACCACCGAGGAAGAGATTGACTACGCGGTCAAGCTTATTCGTGACTCCATCGGTCGTCTGCGCGAGATGTCCCCACTGTGGGAGATGTACAAAGACGGCGTCGATCTGAACACGGTCGAATGGGCTCATCACTGATCCACCGGGTCAGTGAGCAACAGAATTAGCAGGAGTGAGATATGGCTTACAGTGAAAAAGTAATCGACCACTACGAGAATCCTCGCAACGTCGGTGGTTTCGACAAGAATGATCCCAGCGTTGCAACCGGCATGGTCGGTGCGCCCGCCTGTGGTGACGTGATGAAGCTGCAATTGAAGATCAGCGACGAAGGCATCATCGAAGATGCCAAGTTCAAGACCTACGGTTGCGGTTCTGCCATCGCCTCCAGCTCCTTGGTGACCGAATGGGTCAAGGGCAAGACCCTGGACGAAGCGGCTGGCATCAAGAACACCGATATCGCTGAAGAGCTGGCCCTGCCACCGGTGAAGATCCACTGCTCCATTCTGGCTGAGGACGCCATCAAGGCCGCCATCGCCGATTACAAGCAGAAGAAAGGTCTCTAAGCGCCGGAGAGCAGTATGGCTATTACCATGACAGATGCCGCCGCGGCACGGGTTTCCTCTTTTCTGGCTAACCGGGGCAAGGGCATTGGCCTGCGCCTCGGCGTCAAAACCACAGGCTGCTCCGGTCTGGCCTACGTGCTTGAGTTCGTTGATGAACTGACCGATGAGGATAAGGTGTTCGAGCAGCAGGGCGTCAAGATCATTGTTGATGCCAAGAGCCTGATCCATCTGGATGGCACCGAGCTGGATTTCGTCAAGGAGGGCCTCAACGAGGGCTTCCAGTTCAATAATCCCAACGCCAAAGGCGAGTGTGGTTGCGGCGAAAGCTTCAGTGTCTGAGATGTTTGACGTGAATGATCTTTCGTCTGTTGTTGAACGGGTCAGATATGTTTAGTTCAACAATACCTTCTCATGCGCCAAAGGCGAGTGTGGTTGCGGCGAAAGCTTCAGTGTCTGAGTTTTTTGACGTCAATGATCCTTCGTCTGTGGTTGAGCGGGTCGCACATGACCCGTTCAACCACATCTCATTTGCCAGGGGCGAGTGAGGTAGTGGCGAACGTTTCCAAGAGGTTTGCATGAATCATTTCGAGCTGTTTGGGCTGGTTGAAGGCTTCGAGCTCGATACCCGTCAGTTGGCTGATACCTACCGCCAGCTGCAAACCCAATTCCATCCTGATCGTTTTGCCACCTCCCCCGAACGGGAGCAGCTGGCTGCGGTGCAACGTGCCGCCCAGATCAACGAAGCATTCACCACCCTCAAGGCGCCGCTGCGCCGTGCAGAATATCTGCTCTCCCTGCGTGGCACTGATATCCGTGGTGAACAGCAGACCCTGCAAGATAGCGCGTTTCTGATGCAGCAGCTGGAGTGGCGCGAGCGTCTGGCCGATCTGAAAGATGACGCCGACCCTGAGCGCGCCATCAAGGATTTTCGCAGCGAGATCAGGCATGATCACCAGATGTTGATGCAGCAGCTGACCGAGTCTCTTGCCGCCGGCAGAGATCTCGTTGCCGCTGATTGCGTTCGCAAACTCAAGTTTGTCGACAAGCTCCTCGAAGAGCTGGAACGATTCGAAGACTCGCTTCTCGAGTCTTGATCCTTTAACGCTGGAAGTTTCATTACCCATGGCATTACTGCAAATCGCCGAACCCGGCCAGAGCGCTGTTCCTCATCAGCACAAACGTGCCGTCGGCATCGATCTCGGCACCACCAACTCTCTCGTCGCTGCGGTTCGCAGTGGTCACGCCGATACCCTTTGCGATGAGCAAGGGCGCGACCTGCTTCCGTCAGTGGTGCACTATCAGAGCGACACCATTCGGGTCGGGATTGATGCCAAGCGCGAAGCGGCGCTCGATCCTCACAACACCATCGTCTCGGTCAAACGGATGATGGGCAAGGCGCTGGCCGATATCGATACCCGCCAGCAACCTTACCAGTTTGTTGCCGCCGACAATGGCATGCCGCAACTGCAAACCCGTCAGGGGCTGGTCAATCCGGTGCAGGTCTCGGCCGAAATTCTCAAAAAGCTGGCCGAGCGTGGCGCCCAGACTCTCGGGGGCGATCTCGATGGCGTGGTCATTACCGTGCCCGCCTATTTCGATGATGCCCAGCGTCAGGGCACCAAGGACGCGGCCCGTCTGGCCGGTCTGCACGTGCTGCGCCTGCTCAACGAGCCGACTGCGGCCGCGATTGCCTATGGCCTCGACTCCGGTCAGGAAGGGGTGATCGCGGTTTACGATCTGGGGGGCGGCACCTTCGATATCTCCATCCTGCGTCTGCACCGCGGTGTATTTGAAGTGATGGCGACCGGCGGCGATTCCGCTCTCGGCGGCGATGACTTCGATCACCTGCTGGCAGACTGGATCAAGGAGCAGGCGGGCCTCTCCGGTGAGCTGGATGCCCATCTGCAGCGCGAATTGCTGGATGTGGCCGCGGCCGTCAAGCACGGCCTCACCGATACCGACAGCGTTCCCTGCACCTTTGCCGGCTGGCAGGGTTCAGTGAGCCGCAGCCAGTTTGATGAACTCATCACCCCGCTGGTGAAACGGACCTTGCTGGCCTGTCGCCGCGCCCTGCGCGATGCGGGCCTTGAGCAGGTGGAAGTGCTGGAAGTGGTGATGGTCGGTGGCTCCACCCGGGTGCCGTTGGTGCGTGAACTGGTGGGCGAGTTCTTCCAGCGTACGCCGCTGACCAGCATCGATCCGGATAAAGTGGTCGCCATCGGCGCCGCCATCCAGGCCGATATTCTGGTGGGTAACAAGCCCGATGCCGAGATGCTGCTGCTGGACGTTATCCCCTTGTCGCTGGGTCTGGAGACCATGGGTGGCCTCGCCGAGAAGGTGATCCCGCGCAACACCACCATCCCGGTTGCCCGCGCCCAGGAGTTCACCACCTTCAAGGATGGTCAGACCGCCATGGCCATTCACGTGGTACAGGGTGAACGCGAGTTGGTGGCCGATTGCCGCTCCCTGGCCCGCTTTACCCTGACCGGTATTCCGCCGATGGCAGCCGGCGCCGCCCATATTCGCGTCACTTTCCAGGTGGATGCGGATGGTCTGCTCTCGGTCAGCGCCATGGAGAAATCCTCCGGCGTGCAGGCCGAGATCCAGGTCAAGCCCTCTTACGGGCTGGCGGAGCAGGATATCCTCAACATGCTGAGTGCCTCCATCGAGAATGCCCAGCAGGATATGGATGCCCGCATGCTGGCCGAGCAGCAGGTTGAAGCCGACCGGGTGGTCGAGAGTCTCAATGCGGCGCTGGCCGCCGATGGCGATGCCCTGCTGAACGCAGCCGAGCGTGCCGAGATTGATGCCGCCATCGCCCATCTGCTGACCATGCGCAACAGCGGCGCAACCCATCAAATCAAAGAAGCCATTGAGGCAGCTGATGCTGTCAGTGGCGAGTTTGCAGCCCGCCGGATGGACGCCTCCATCCGCAAGGTGCTGACCGGACAAAACGTCAACAAGGTGTAATATGCCAAAACTGATCATTCTTCCTCATCCCGTACTCTGTCCGGATGGCGCCGCCCTCGAGGGGCAAAGCGGCGAGACCATTCTGGATGTGGCGCTGCGCAACGGTATCGAAATCGAGCACGCCTGCGAGAAATCCTGTGCCTGCACCACCTGCCACTGCGTGGTGCGCGAGGGCTTTGACTCGCTCGAGCCAAGTGACGAGCTGGAAGACGACATGCTGGACAAAGCGTGGGGGCTGGAGCCGGAATCCCGTCTCAGCTGCCAGGCAAAACTGGCGGACGAGGATCTGGTGGTGGAACTGCCCAAGTACACCCTGAACCTTGCCTCTGAACGCCATTAATTACACATGAGTGAATTGCACGTGCAGCATCCTGTGGTGCTTCAGTGATATGGTGGAAGGCCGTGACCCTCGTGGGCACGGCCTTTTTTGTATTCGTTATTCTCTCTTTGCCAATAAGCTCTTTCCCATAAAGAGTGCTTATACATAGTGCCAGTAAAAAGGAAGCAAACACGATGGCTGACATGATGAAGGTAGCCTTATCCACCCAGGCTGCGGCCGCCTATTGGGGCGAGGGCGCCCAGCTCAGTTTCAATGGCGACGAGGCACTGATCCATCTTGGTGCCGCCGGTCAGGAGAAGGATGTTCTGCGCACCGTTCAGCGCGCCGCCCGTCGCCTCGAATCGAGCGGGATCAAGCGGGTGACGCTGGTCGGTGAAGGCTGGGATCTGGAGCGTCGCTACGCGTTCGCCCAGGGGTTCTACGCCGCCAAGGGATCGCGTGAACTGGATTTCGGCCAGCAGAGCGACGGGGATGCCCGTGAACTGGATGCGCTGCTCAAGGCGGCTCGCTGGGTACGTGACATCACCAATGGCTGTCCGGAAGAGATCTACCCCATGAGTCTGGCGGAATCGGCCCTGTTGCTCATTCGTGGTCTGGCCGGGGATCAGGTTACAGCTCGCATCACCGCCGGTGAAGCGCTGCGCGAGTCCGGCCATATCGGGATCTGGTCGGTTGGCCGTGGCAGCGAGCGCGAGCCTGTGTTGCTGGAGCTCGACTACAACCCGACCGGTGATCGCAATGCACCCGTGGTGGCGGCGCTGGTGGGCAAGGGGATCACTTTTGATTCCGGTGGCTACTCCATGAAGTCCTCTGACAACATGCTGCCGATGAAGTCCGATATGGGCGGCGCGGCCATGGTGACCGGCGCGCTGGCGCTGGCTATCAGCCGCGGTCTGAACCAGCGGGTGAAGCTCATTCTCTGCTGCGCCGAGAACCTGGTCTCCGGCCACGCCTTCAAGCTAGGCGACATCCTCACCTACAAGAACGGCATCTCGGTCGAGATCCAGAACACCGATGCGGAAGGTCGTCTGGTGCTGGCCGATGGCCTGATGGCGGCCTCCGACAGCGGTGCGGCTTATATCCTTGACGCAGCCACCCTGACTGGCGCCGCCAAGATGGCGCTGGGGCGCGACTACAATGCGGTGTTTGCCCTCGATGAGACCGAACAGCAGCGTGCGCTGGCCGCCGCCAAGGTGGAAAATGAACAGGCGTGGGCGCTGCCGCTGGAGCCCTGGCATGCCAGCCAGCTCACCTCGGCCTTTGCCGATCTGGGCAACGTCGCCTCGGCAGAAGGCACGGCCGGTGCCACCACGGCTGCTGCGTTCCTTTCCCGTTTCGTACGTGATGAGGGTAAGGGTTGGGTGCACCTGGATCTGGCGGCCTCTTATCAGAAATCGGGCAACGATCTCTGGGCGACCGGTGCCAAGGGGCACGGTCTGCGCACCATCGCCCGTTGGCTGCAGGAGGTGACCGCATGAATGTCTGGTTAAGTCGTGAATTTGCACCGGCCGAGTGGGGGGAGGGGGCGCTGCTCTCTCACCGTGCCGACGGCATGGTGATCCATCTGGTGACGGCCAATCCGCTGCTCGATATCCAGCAGGCGGCCCGTCGCCTCTGCCAGCAGGGGATCCAGAAAGTGACCCTGGCTGGTCACTGGGAGCGTGAACAGCAGTGGGCTTTTGCCCAAGGGCTGCAAACCCCCAAGGCGGAGGTGCAACTGCAGTGGGCCATGTCCTCGGAAGAGGACAGAGAGGAGCTGGAAGCGCGTTGGCTCTGCGGCCGCTGGGTGCGCGAGATGACCAATGCCACCCCGGAGCAGTTGGGCCCGCTGGAGCTGGCGGTGGAAGCTGCCTCCTTTATTACCGAGCTGGCGCCGGACAAGGTGAGTCATCGCATTTTGAAAGGCGAAGCGCTGCAACAGGCGGGCTGGGTCGGCCTCTATCAGGTGGGCCGCGGCAGTGCGCGCGAACCGGTATTGCTGGAGCTCGACTTCAACCCGGGGCGTGACCCCAAGGCGCCGGTAGCGGCAGCGCTGGTGGGCAAGGGGATCACCTTTGACTCCGGCGGCTACTCCATGAAGAGCTCCGAGGGGATGCTCACCATGAAGTGCGACATGGGTGGTGCGGCGATTGTCACAGGTGCGCTGGCGCTGGCTATGCTGCGCGGGCTCGACAAGCGGGTGAAGCTGATCCTCTGTTGCGCCGAGAACCTGGTCTCCGGCCACGCCTACAAGCTGGGCGACATCCTCACCTACAAGAACGGCACCACGGTCGAGATTGTGAATACCGATGCCGAGGGGCGGCTGGTGCTGGCCGACGGCCTGCAACTGGCGAGCGAGTCCGGCGCACCGCTGATCATCGATGCCGCGACCCTGACCGGCGCAGCCGTGATGGCGCTGGGTGGGCGCTACAATGCTCTGTTCGGCCTCGACAAAGGGTTGGTAAGCCGCGCAATGACCTATGCCGATGCCGAGCATGAGCCTGCCTGGCCGCTGCCGCTGGAGCCCTGGCACCGCCAGCAGTGCCCCTCCCATTACGCCGACACGGCCAACAGCCGTCCGGTGAAGGGGGGCGGGCCGGGTGGCGCCTCCAACGCGGCGGGTTTTCTCTCCCGTTTCGTTGCCAACGAAGGGATGGGCTGGTTGCATATCGATCTGGCAGCTTGCTTCAGTGACAACGGCGATGCCCTCTGGGCGCCGGGGGCCAATACCCTGGGGATGCGCACCATAGCGCGGGCCTTGCTGGCGGAAGCCAAATAGGCGAGACAAGGCACCTTCGGGTGCCTTTTTCATGCTGTTCGAATTGTGAACAAAAGATGGGGTTTTGGCGGCTTAAGGTAACTATCGTGCGCAAGCGCACATATTTTCCGGCTCTGCTCGGTCAAGATGAGTGTGGATGTTGATTGCAAGGGAGTGATGTTTAATAAAAAGTTGCTTGTTTGTGTGTTTTTCCGGTTTTTGTTTACGTATAATCGCCAGCGAACATGGATTCTAACAATAAAACTCTGTAGTTAAGGAAAGATATCAATGGCCATCGAACGTACCTTCTCTATCGTCAAACCGGATGCTGTCAGCAAGAACCTGATCGGTGCCATCTATAGCCGTTTCGAAAGCGCAGGCTTGAAAGTGGTGGCATCCAAAATGCTGCACATGAGCAGTGAACAGGCTGCCGGTTTCTATGCCGAGCATCAGGGCAAGCCTTTTTATGACAATCTGGTCAGCTTCATGACCTCTGGCCCTGTCATGGTGCAGGTGCTGGAAGGGGAAGACGCCATCCGTCGCAATCGCGAGATCATGGGCGCTACCAACCCAAAAGAGGCGCTGGCTGGTACCTTGCGTGCCTGTTATGCCGAGAGCATCGATCGCAACGCAGTGCATGGCTCCGATGCACCTGCGTCCGCTGCCCGCGAAATTGCCTACTTCTTCTCTGACAACGAGATCTGCCCGCGCGGCTGATTTTTGTGGATGATGACCCAAGGGAGCCTCGGCTCCCTTTGTTGTTTTCGCCGTTTACGCAATATCCCTCTATTCTCCAGGTGGAAAGCCAGACCCATTATTTGTACAATGCCGCCCCCTGACGTCGTCAGCCAATAATTGATGAAGTGTTTGAACTGAGGCCATTGATGAGCGAAACAAAAATCAACCTGCTGGATCTTGATCGGGATGCCATGCGTGCCTTTTTCGTCGAACTGGGCGAGAAGCCATTCCGGGCAGATCAGGTCATGAAGTGGATCTATCACTTTGGGTGTGATGATTTCGATCAGATGACCAACGTCAACAAGGTGCTCAAAGAGCGCCTCAAGGCGATCGCCGAGATCAAGGCGCCCGAGATCAGCCGCGAGCAGCGCTCTGCCGATGGCACCATCAAGTGGGCTCTGCAGGTGGGCGATCAGGAGGTAGAGACCGTCTACATCCCGGAAGATGACCGCGCGACCCTCTGCGTCTCCTCTCAAGTTGGCTGTGCGCTGGAGTGCAAGTTCTGCTCCACGGCTCAACAAGGCTTCAACCGCAATCTGAAAGTCTCCGAGATCATCGGTCAGGTGTGGCGTGCGGCCCGCGTGGTCGGTGGCAAGCGTCCCATCACCAACGTGGTGATGATGGGGATGGGCGAGCCGCTGCTCAACCTCGCCAACGTGGTGCCCGCCATGCGTCTGATGATGGATGACTACGGCTTTGGCATCTCCAAGCGCCGGGTGACCATCTCCACCTCTGGCGTGGTACCTGCGCTGGACAAGCTGGGTGACCAGATCGACGTGGCGCTGGCTATCTCCCTGCACGCCCCGAACGACAAGTTGCGTTCAGAGATCATGCCGATCAACGACAAGTACAACATCGAGGAGTTCCTCGCCGGTGTCCGTCGTTACCTGGCCAAATCCAATGCCAACGGTGGTCGGGTGACCGTCGAATATGTGCTGCTCGATCATATCAATGACGATATGCAGCATGCTCACGAGCTGGCCAAGGTGCTCAAGGATACCCCGAGCAAGATCAACCTGATCCCGTTCAACCCCTTCCCGGGCAACCCTTATGGCAAGCCGAGCAATAGCCGTATCGATCGCTTCTCCAAGGTGCTGATGGAGTACGGTTTCACCGTGATTGTCCGCAAGACCCGTGGTGATGACATTGATGCCGCCTGTGGTCAGCTGGTGGGTGACGTGATTGACCGTACCAAGCGAACTATCAAAAATCGGATGCAACAGGATGGGATTTCCGTCAAAATGGTTTAAATGCTAAGCCATTGTATAGACAGGGAATGGATACACGTACATTGATCGTAGTGGCAGCGCTCTGCGCGCTGCCAGGCTGTGTGACCGAGACCACTTACGCTGGCCAGAACTCGACCCAGCGTGAAGTGGGTCCTGACCTCAAGGCGGCTGCCCAAACCCGCCTCGACCTGGGTATCCAGTACCTGCGTCAGGGCAATGCCGAGCAGGCCAAGTTCAATCTTGACCGTGCCCTCCAGTATGACCCCTCCAACCCCCAGATCCAGATCGGTTTTGCCTACTTTTACCAGAAGGTAGGAGATTTCAAGGCAGCCGAGACCCATTACAAGAACGCCCTTGCCATGGATCCGTCCAATGCTGACGCAATGAACAACTATGGTGCCTTCCTCTGTGATCGCGGCAGGTATGCCGAGGCAGATCAGGCGTTCAACCAGGCTGTTATTCAGCCAGGCTACGTAAAAATTGCCGATACCTATGAAAATGCGGCACTTTGTGCGCTGCAAAATCGCAGAAATGATAAAGCAGGCGAGTACTATCGCCTGGCCTTGGGGTATAATCCCCGCAATCCAGGGTTATTGCTGGACTTGGCCGAGCTTTCCATGAAAGATGGCAAGCTGCCTGATGTGCAGTCCTACCTCGCCCGTTTTGCCGATGTGTCAGACGAGAACGAGGAGAGTCTCTGGTTGAGACTTCGGCTGGCACAGGCGATGGACAAGCCGGCATTACTTCACCAATTCGGGACTGAGCTGGTAAGGCAATATCCCACTTCGCAACAAGCCAAGCGTTATTTAGCCAATGACTATTGAACAGCAACACGATTTTCAAGACGACTCCCAGGCAGTAGGCCCAGGCCAATTGCTGCGCAACGCCCGTGAACAGCTTGGCTGGACACGAGAACAGGTTGCGTCCCGCATTCACCTTCGTCTGACCCTGATCGCCGCTATCGAATCGGATACCTACGACAAGCACACCTCCCATACCTTTATTCGGGGCTATCTGCGTACCTATGCCAAGCTGGTCGGGATCCCCGACGAGACCATTCTGGCCGCTTACGACAAGTTGGGTCTGACTCCTCCCGACAATATCGACATGCAGAGCTTCTCCCGTCGCTCCCGCCAGCAAGCCAACGACAGTCGGCTCAAGGTGGTGACCTGGCTGGTGATCCTGGTGTTGATTGCGCTCTCGGTCGCCTGGTGGTGGCAGAGTACTTCCCGTCGCTCCGCCGGTGATGAAGCGCTGGCAGCCACCGAGATGAGTGCAACCAGTTCGACTCCGGCTGAACCTGCTATCACGCCGCCCGATGCGATCAACACCGCCCCGGTGGAAGGCGCAGCCATCGCACCGGCCGCAACTGACATGACTGCCCCTGCGGTGGTTTCCGATGCGACGGCTACCTTGGCGCCTGCTTCTGCGGCTGTGGCCCCGAGCGATGTCAGTGCGGCTGTCGGCACTGCGACTGATGCTGCGGTATCCGGTGCCAATGGCACCGAATCTGAAGAGGCTGTCGTTGATCCGGCGACTGCGCCGCAACTGAAGATGAGCTTCACCGCCGATTGCTGGCTGGATGTGAAGGATGCCAACGGCAAGACCCTGTTCAGTGGTCTGAAGAAGGCCAACGACGAGCTGGTGCTGGAAGGCGCCGAGCCCCTGAAGTTCATCATTGGCGCGCCCATGGCCGTCAAGCTTGACTACAAGGGGCAGTCGTTTGATATGAGCCGTTACAACAACGGTCGTACAGCCCGCTTCTCACTGCCGCAGGAGTAATCTGTTTCCCATGTCTTCTCACGAATCTCCCATCATTCGTCGTAAATCCAGACAGATCATGGTTGGTAATGTACCGGTTGGGGGCGATGCCCCCATTACCGTGCAGACCATGACCAACACCAAGACCACAGATGTCGCCGCCACCATCGAGCAGATCCAGCGGATCGAGCGGGTCGGTGCCGATATCGTCCGTGTCTCCGTGCCCACCATGGAAGCGGCGGAAGCCTTCCGGCTCATCAAACAGCAAACCCGCATCCCCATCGTTGCCGATATCCACTTCGACTATCGCATCGCCCTGAAAGTGGCCGAGTACGGTGCCGACTGCCTGCGTATCAACCCGGGCAACATCGGCAACGAGCAGCGGGTGCGCTCGGTGGTCGATTGTGCACGCGACCTCAATATCCCGATCCGTATCGGGGTCAATGGCGGGTCGCTGGAGAAAGATATCCAGGAGAAGTACGGCGAGCCGACCCCGGAGGCGCTGGTGGAGTCCGCCATGCGCCACGTGGACTATCTCGATCGCCTCGATTTCCAGGATTTCAAGGTGAGCGTCAAGGCCTCCGATGTGTTCCTGGCAGTCGGTGCCTATCGCCTGCTGGCCAAGCAGATTGAACAGCCGCTGCACCTTGGCATCACCGAAGCGGGCGGTTTCCGTGCCGGCGCGGTGAAGTCTGCCATTGGTCTGGGTATGTTGCTCACCGATGGCATCGGCGATACCCTGCGTATCTCGCTGGCGGCGGATCCGGTGGAGGAGGTAAAGGTCGGTTTCGATATCCTCAAATCCCTGCGTATTCGCTCCCGTGGCATCAACTTTATCGCTTGCCCATCCTGCTCACGGCAGGAGTTCGATGTGATCGCTACCGTCAATGCACTGGAAGAGCGGCTCGAAGACATCATCACCCCGATGGATGTTTCCATCATCGGCTGTGTGGTGAATGGCCCGGGCGAAGCGCTGGTCTCCGACCTTGGTCTGGCGGGTGCCGCCAACAAGAGTGCCTTCTATGAAGGGGGCCAGCGGGTCGATCGGCTCGACAACAAGGATCTCATTCCAACTCTGGAGCGCCGCATTCGCGCCCGCGCCGCCATGCTGGATCCCGCTAACCGGATCCCGATGGACAAGGAGTGAGCGAAACAGGGCCACATTGGGTGGCCCTGTTTCCAGGTGACTGATTTTAAATCCCGCATCCGGATTCCCTGATTTTACCTTGGGGGGGAAAATCCCTATAATGCGGCCAAATTTTACCTCTTTTTCTCGAGTATCAACGTGGCAAAACAGATCCAAGCTATTCGCGGTATGAATGATTGCCTGCCGGAGCAGAGCCCGGTATGGCAGAAGGTTGAACAGATCCTGCGCCAGGTCGTTGCCAGCTATGGCTACAGCGAAGTGCGCATGCCGATTGTCGAGCAGACTCATCTGTTCAAGCGCGCCATCGGTGAAGTGACCGACGTGGTCGAAAAAGAGATGTACACCTTTGAAGACCGTAACGGCGACAGCCTGAGCCTGCGTCCGGAAGGGACCGCCAGCTGCGTCCGTGCCGGTATCGAACACGGTCTGCTCTACAACCAGGAACGCCGGATGTGGTACATGGGCCCCATGTTCCGTCACGAGCGTCCCCAGAAGGGCCGTTATCGCCAGTTCCACCAGTTCGGTGTCGAGCTGTTTGGCATCAACGGGCCGGACATTGACGCCGAGCTGATCATGCTGACCCACCGTCTGTGGCGTCTGTTTGGCATCAGCGAGCATGTCACCCTGCAGCTCAACACCCTGGGTCAGAGCGCCGAGCGTGCCGCTTACCGCGATGCGCTGGTGGCCTATCTGGAGCAGTACAAGGAGCAGCTGGACGAAGAGAGCCAGCGCCGCATGTACAGCAACCCGCTGCGGGTGCTCGACTCCAAGGATGAAAAGGTGCAGGCCATTCTGGCGGGGGCCCCGCGTCTGTTTGACCATCTGGGCGAAGAGAGCCTGGCCCACTTCGAGGGGCTCAAGCGCCTGCTCGAGTCTGCCGGTATCAAATACGAAGTGAACGAGCGTCTGGTGCGTGGTCTTGACTACTACAACCTGACCGTGTTCGAGTGGGTCACCAGCAGTCTGGGTGCCCAGGGCACCGTCTGTGCCGGTGGCCGCTACGATGGTCTGGTAGAGCAGCTGGGCGGTCAACCGACCCCGGCCGTGGGCTTTGCCATGGGCATGGAGCGTCTGGTGCTGATGCTGGAAACTCTCGAGCTCAACGCCGATATCCGCCCGGCGGTGGATGTCTATCTGGCGATGGTGGGCGAGGGGACCGAACAGGCTGGCTTCCAGCTGGCCGAGCGTCTGCGCGATGCCCTGCCGGACCTGCGCCTCATGAGCCACTGCGGTGGTGGCAACTTCAAGAAACAACTCAAACGTGCCGACAAGAGCGGCGCGGCAATCGCCCTGATCCTTGGTGAGACCGAGGTGCAAAACGGGGAGATCACTATCAAATATCTGCGTGGTCAGGCCGAGCAACAGACCGTCAAGGTTGACGCCGCCATTGCCCTGCTGGCAGCCAAAGGAGAGTAAGCTGTGGAAGTCTATACCACCGAAGAACAACAGGTTGAGGTTATCAAGGAGTGGTGGAAAGAGAACGGAACCTCGGTGATTGCCGGGACCGTGATCGGTCTGGTCGGTCTGTTCGGCTGGCGCTATTACAACCAGCACCAGCAAGAGACCATGGAGGCCTCCTCCCACTCTTACAACCAGGTGATTGAGCAGCTGGCCAAGGGCGATGCCGCCGGTTTCGAGCAGGCACAGCAGTTTGTTACTGCCAACAAGGGTGACTCCTACGGTGAACTGGCCGCGTTGCAACTGGCTGCCGCTGCCGTCAAGGCGGGCAAGCTGGATCTGGCTGCCGAGCAGCTGGAGCTGGTGGCGACCACGGGTGACGAGAGCATTCGTCCCATCGCGGCGCTGCGTCTGGCCCGTGTGCTGAATGATCAGGGCAAGGCAGATGAAGCGCTGGCCAAGCTGGCAACCATCCAGAATGAGGCCTTCAAGGCGCAGGTAGCCGAAGCCCGTGGTGATGTGCTGCAAAAGCAGGGCAAGACCGAAGAGGCTCGTGATGCCTATCAGGCGGCGGCGGATGCCGGCGGCCTGCAGGGTAGCGCCGAGCTCAAGCTGAAAATGGACGATCTGGCCCTGCCGGCCGTAGCGACTGGTGAGGCACCGGATGCGTAATCTATTCAAGATGGTGGCGCTGGGGGCTGCGGTCTCCTTCGCTCTGCAGGGTTGCTCCCTGTTCAGTTCCGAAGAGGATCTCAACCCGATGGCGCCGCTGCCCAAGGTTGAATCTGCCTTCACTGCCGACACCGCATGGTCATCTACTGTGGGTGATGGCATCGGTGACTTCTACTCCCAGCTCAAGCCGGTGGTGGAAGAAGATCGTATCTATGCGGCGGCCCGCGACGGCGATGTCAGCGCCTTTGACCGTGCCAGTGGCGATCGCCTCTGGACTGTCGATCTGGCCGACCTGCCGGTCAACGCCGACAAGCGCAGCGCCCGCCTTTCCGGCGGCCTGGTCTCCCGTTACGGCAAGCTGTTCCTCGGTTCCGAGAACGGGGTGGTCTACGCCCTGAACGAAGAGAATGGCGAAGTGCTGTGGCAGACCAATGTGCCCGGCGAAGTGGTGGCAAGCCCCGCGGTGGAAGATGGCCGCGTGGTAGTGCTGACCACCTCCGGTCGCCTGATCGCCCTCGACACTGATGAAGGCAAGATGCAGTGGTCGCTCTCCGAAGAGCAGCCGCCACTGACCCTGCGCAGTGCCGGTGCACCGGTGATCACCAACGGCGCCGTGATTTACGGTCGTGCCGATGGCAAGGTGGGCATCGCCCTGCTGAGCAATGGCCAGCCTGTGCGCCAGTCCAAGGTGGCTGATCCGCGCGGTGCCACCGAGCTGGACCGCATGGTTGACGTCGATGCCAGCCCGCTGATTGCCGGTGATGAGCTCTACGCCATCGCCTACAACGGTCAGCTGATGGCGCGCAAACTGATGACCGGCGATGAAGTGTGGAAGCGCAAGTATTCCGGCTATCGCGATCTGGCGATGACTGGCAATGCCATCGTGCTGACCGACAGCCGCAGCCATCTGTTTGCCATCGACCGTCGCAACGGTCTGGAGCTGTGGTCCAACACCCAGCTGGAAAATCGTACCGTCACTGCACCCGTCATCTTCGGTGACTATGTGGTGGTGGGTGATGTGGAAGGATACCTGTATTGGCTTGATCGTACCGACGGTACCATCAAGGCGATGCAGCAGCTCGATAGCAGTGGTCTCTATGCCGCCCCGCTGGTGGATGGCGAGACCCTGTATGTGCAGAGCCGTGACGGCAAGTTGTACGCCCTCAAGCGTCCTTGATCGTCCGATAATGTGAATATCCGGCTCCTGGTCTTCGGACCCGGAGCCTTTGTCGTCTTGAGAATGAGGCTTTTATGACTCCTGTAGTAGCCCTGGTGGGCCGCCCCAACGTGGGGAAATCCACCCTGTTTAACCGCTTGACCCGTACTCGGGATGCCCTGGTTGCCGATTTTCCCGGTCTGACCCGGGACCGTAAATACGGTCAGGCGAAGTTGGGCGAGCTGGAATTTATCGTGGTCGATACCGGCGGTATCGATGGCACCGAAGAGGGGATCGAGCTGAAGATGGCCGAGCAATCCCTGCTGGCCATCGAAGAAGCGGACGTCGTGCTGTTCATGGTGGATGCCCGTGCCGGTCTGACCGCGGCGGATCAAGCCATCGCCGAGCACTTGCGCAAGGCCCACAAGAAGGTATTTCTGGTGGCCAACAAGACCGACGGTATCGACGGTGATTCCGCGGTCTCCGAGTTCTACGGTCTGGCGCTGGGCGAGGTCTACCAGATCGCGGCCGCCCACGGTCGTGGCGTGCTGAGCCTGCTGGAACTGGCCCTGGCTCCCCATCTGGAGACCCTGGTCGACGCTGCTACCGATGAAGATGCGCAGGATGAGGAAGAGGAGGACTTCGACGAAGAAGCCCTGCTGCGCATGGTGGCTGCCGGTGAACTCGATACCAAAGAGGACACCAAGGAGACCCCGTTTGCCGACCTGCCCATCAAGTTCGCCATCGTTGGTCGTCCCAACGTCGGTAAATCTACCCTGACCAACCGTATGCTGGGTGAAGATCGGGTCATCGTCTATGACATGCCCGGCACCACCCGTGACTCCGTTTACATTCCGATGGAGCGTGACGAGCAGAAGTATGTGGTTATCGACACCGCCGGTGTGCGTCGTCGTGGCAAGGTGCACGAGACGGTGGAGAAGTTCTCCGTTATCAAGACCCTGAAAGCTATCGAAGATGCCAACGTCTGCCTGCTGGTGATCGACGCCCAGGAGACCATCACCGATCAGGACTTGAGCATCCTTGGCTATGTGCTCCACGCCGGTCGCTCCGTGGTGCTGGTGGTGAACAAGTGGGATGGTCTGGATCAGAAGGTGAAAGAGGATGTGAAGAACGAGCTGGATCGTCGCTTGGGCTTCATCGACTTCGCTCGCGTCCACTTCATCTCCGCCCTGCACGGCAGCGGTGTCGGCCATCTGTTTGAATCCATTCAGGAGGCTTACCAGTCCGCCACCCGTCGTACCAGCACGGCCATGCTGACCCGCATCATGCAGATGGCGCAGGAAGATCACCAGCCGCCGATGGTCAACGGTCGCCGCGTCAAGCTCAAGTATGCTCACGCCGGTGGCTACAACCCGCCGCGCATCGTGATCCACGGCAACCAGCTGAACGACTTGCCGGACTCCTACAAGCGGTATCTGATCAACTACTTCCGCAAGTCCCTCAAGATCATGGGCTCGCCGATCCGGGTCGAGTTCCAGGAGTCGGTCAACCCGTTTGAAGGGAAGAAGAACACCATGACCCTGAGTCAGGAACGTCAGCGCAAACGCCTGCTGAAGATGAAGAAGAAATAAGCCCTTGCGGCTGCCCTCACCGGCAGCCGCTTTGTTATCCTCGCCATGTTAAGGTGAGGAATAAGGGGAGGGGGATCTGCCATGGAACAAGACCATGGCAGATCCACTTTTCGAGGAGTTGATTATGGAAGTCCTGCTTTGTCCATCATGCCAGGCTGAACTGGATACCCGCAGCAAGGAGCAAACCTGTGGTCAGTGCCAGGCCATTGTGCGGGTCACCGCGCTCTGTCCCACCTGCCATATGGAGCTGGAGCGGCTCAAGGCGTGTGGTGCGGTGGATTACTTCTGCAACCACTGCAACTCGCTGATCTCCAAGCGGACGGTACAGTTCAAGGCTGAGCTGGTTTAAGACGATATTCAGGTGAGAAAGAAGATAAAAAACCCGGCGAATGCCGGGTTTATGCTGTGTGCTCTGCAATAAGCAGGGTATAGGATCGATTTCTGCGCCACAGGTTGCGCTTGATGTCATTAAGCTTGAGTTTGCGTCTGGGGCTCCAGCTGCACTTCGCTTTTCTGACCAGACTGATTTTTCTACGTTTTTGCATCTTGGTCTCCTCCCAACTCAGGTGGCCGTCCCGGCCTTGGGTCATTGATGGAGCCCATCCGAAATTGCTGTTATTTAATCTCTCAACATAATGAAAACAATGCGATTTCGGATAGGCTCCGATGTGAATCGATGGTAACAGAGAAGTTTGTGTGAAGACAGCCGAATAATGGCTGGTTAGCGCATGGTGATCTGATTGACCACTTCGGCGATGATAGTCGGGCGCTCGGCGATCTCCGGCTCGCTGTCGTTGTCGAGACTCTCCCGCTGGTGGGCCTTCTGTTGCTCGTTATCGAGCCAGAGCAGGCTCTGGTAGTACTGACGCACGTTGTTGACATAGTTGCGAGCTTCGCTGCCGCGGGCATAACCGTAGCGCACCTTGCGATGCCAGCGTGCTTGCTGCAGCAGAGGCAGCACATCCTTGACGTCGCTCCAGGCGTCGGGATTCTTGCCGAGCTCTTTGGTCAGGCGGCGGGCATCCATCATGTGGCCGTAACCGATGTTGTAGGCGGTGAGGGCAAACCACACCTTCTCGTCATCGGGCACCGAATCCGGCACCTTCTCCATCATCTGTTGCAGATAGAGGGAGCCACCCTTAATGCTCTCTTCCGGATGAAGCCGGTTGTTGACCCCCATCGCCTTAGCGGTGGGCTCGGTCAGCATCATCATGCCGCGCACGCCGGTGTAGGAGCGGGCCTGCGGGTCCCAGTGGGACTCCTGATAGCTGATGGCGGCGAGCAGACGCCAGTCGATATTCTTGGCGTGAGTCTGGAACAGCGGCTGGTACTTGGGCAGCAGACTCTTGGCGCGCTTGAGGAAGGTGCGGGTATCGACAAAGTCGAAGTTCTGCACGTGGCCGAAGTACTTCTCGTCCAGCTTTGCGATGGCACCATCCATAAATCGCTGACCGAAAAAGTCGATGACGCTGGCGTAGAGGCTGTCATCGGGCAGCTTGCTCATGGCCCAGGCAACAGTCTGCTTCTGGGCCAGGGTCAGCCCTTCGGTGAGCTCGGGGTAGTAGCGCTGACTGCGTGCCAGTACGGTATCCTGCACCACCGTGTAGTCAATCTTGCCATCCACCACCTGCTTGAGCAGCTCCTCCACATCGGCGTTGTGGCTGGTGCTCCAGGCTAGTTTCGGATTCTCTTTGCTCATCTCTTTGAGTAGGTCTTCCCCGGTGGAGCCTGCGGCCACCATCAGCTTGCCTTTTATGTCGTTCAACGAGGCCGGCTTGGGCTTGCCGTTACGGTAGACCAGCTTGGGGGAGACCTGGTAGAAGCCCGGACCGAAGCGAAACAGCTCGCGACGTTCCGGTGTGACCATGATGGCGGCCGCCGCCAGATCGACTTTGCCCTTTTTCAGCAGTGTAACCAGTTCGTCAGTGGTGTTGACCGGGATGATGGTGAGTGTCACCCCCAGCCAGTCGGCATAATTTTGTGCCAGCTCGTAATCGAACCCCTGGGCGAGGTCGTCACGCTGGTAATAAGAGGTGGGACCATAGATGGTGCCAACCCGGATCTCGCCTCGCTGGCGGATCTGCTCCAGCTGGCTGGAGGGGCTATAGAAGTCGCAGCCAACCAGCGTCAGCGTCAACAACAGCCCGATAAACAGTCGAAAAATGCAGCGCAAGTAGGTGAGTACCTTTGTTGAAAAAATCGGCATTTGTCAAAAAAGAGGCACCTTTATACCAGAGAGTGTGCGCAGAGTCACACTGCTCGAAGTGAGAAAAACGTTTGTCCGCTGTGAGCCAGATCCCTATAATACGCGCGTCTCAATTCCCCCCCACTTTAAAACTTGGTGAGAAAGGTCATATGGATATCTTGCGTGGTGCCCCAGCACTGTCTGATTTTCGTGTCCAAAAACTGCTGCAACGCTTCGCACAGATGAGAAACGAGAGTGGAGTAGAGAGCGGAGTAGAGATAGAGGATGTCTATGCCGAGTATGTGCACTTTGCCGAGCTGACAAGCCCCCTCTCTCCCCCCGAGCGAGCGACCTTGGGCCAGCTCTTGCGCTACGGCCCGACCATCCCCGAACACACCCCCAGCGGTCAGCTGTTTCTTGTTACCCCCCGCCCCGGCACTATCTCCCCCTGGTCTTCCAAAGCAACCGACATCGCCCACAACTGCGGCCTGAAACAGGTCAAGCGGCTGGAGCGTGGTATTGCCTATTACCTGACCATCAAGGGGCAGGGTGAGCTGAGTGCCGCCCAGCGCAGCACCATTGCCGCCGTGCTCCATGATCGGATGATGGAAGTGGTGTTTGCCAAGATGAGCGAAGCTGCCGCCCTGTTTGCTCACCACGAGCCGCGCCCCTTCACCCAGGTGGATGTGCTGGGCGGTGGTCGAGCAGCCCTGGCCGAAGCCAACGTGGCGCTCGGTCTGGCGCTGGCCGACGACGAAATCGACTATCTGGTGGAGAACTTCACCAAGTTGGGTCGCAACCCCAACGACATCGAGCTCTACATGTTCGCCCAGGCGAACTCCGAGCACTGCCGTCACAAGATCTTCAATGCCGACTGGACCATCGATGGCGAGCCGCAGCCCAAGTCGCTATTCAAAATGATCAAGAACACCTTCGAGCAGACGCCGGATCATGTCCTCTCTGCCTATAAAGACAACGCCGCCGTGATGGAAGGGAGCCAGGGTGGCCGCTTCTTCCCGAGCCCGGCCAACGGCGAATACCAGTATCACCAGGAACAGGTTGACATCCTGATGAAGGTGGAGACCCACAACCACCCGACCGCCATCTCCCCGTTCCCGGGCGCAGCTACCGGCTCCGGCGGCGAGATCCGCGACGAGGGTGCAACCGGTCGCGGTGCCAAGCCCAAGGCGGGTCTGGTCGGTTTCTCCGTCTCCAACCTGCGCATTCCCGGCTTCGAGCAGCCCTGGGAGCAGGATTTCGGCAAGCCGAGCCGCATTGTCAGCGCCTTCGACATCATGCAGGAGGGGCCGCTCGGCGGCGCCGCGTTTAACAACGAGTTCGGCCGTCCGGCCATTCTCGGCTACTTCCGTACCTTCGAAGAGGAGGTGCCGAGCCACAACGGCGTCGAGGTGCGTGGCTACCACAAGCCCATCATGCTGGCAGGCGGCATCGGCAACATCCGCACCGAACATGTCCAGAAAGGGGAGATCCCGGTCGGCGCGGCGCTGATCGTGCTGGGCGGCCCGGCGATGAACATCGGTCTGGGCGGTGGTGCCGCATCCTCCATGGCCTCCGGCCAGTCGGCCGAAGATCTCGACTTTGCCTCGGTGCAGCGTGATAACCCAGAGATGGAGCGCCGTTGCCAGGAGGTGATCGATCGCTGCTGGCAGCTGGGTGACGACAACCCTATCGTCTTTATCCACGATGTGGGGGCGGGTGGTCTCTCCAACGCCATGCCGGAGCTGGTCAACGACGGTGAGCGCGGTGGTCGTTTCGATTTGCGCGCCATCCAGAGCGACGAGCCGGGCATGAGCCCGCTAGAGATCTGGTGCAACGAATCCCAGGAGCGTTACGTGCTGGCGGTAGCGCAGGACAAGCTGCCGCTGTTCAAGGTGCTGTGCGAGCGCGAGCGCGCCCCCTATGCCGTGATCGGCACCGCGACCGAAGAGAAGCATCTGACCCTCTCTGACAGCCACTTTGACAACCAGCCCATCGATCTGCCGCTGGACGTGCTGCTCGGCAAGGCGCCCAAGATGCACCGCGACGTGGTGACCCTGCCTGCACAGGGCAAAGCGCTCCAGCTCGATGGCATCACTTTGAGTGACGCGGCCGAGCGGGTTCTGCGTCTGCCGACCGTGGCGGAGAAGTCCTTCCTTATCACCATCGGCGATCGCAGCGTGACTGGCTTGGTCAATCGCGACCAGATGGTTGGCCCCTGGCAGATCCCGGTGGCCGATTGCGCCGTCACCGCTGCCACCTATGACAGCTATCACGGCGAAGCCATGTCCATGGGCGAGCGCACTCCGGTGGCGCTGCTCTCCCACGCCGCCTCCGCTCGCATGGCGGTGGCGGAAGCGCTCACCAACCTGGCGCCGGCTCATATCGGGTCGCTGAAGCGGGTCAAGCTCTCCGCCAACTGGATGGCCGCTGCCGGTCACCCGGGGGAAGATGCCGGTCTCTATGAGGCGGTCAAAGCGGTAGGTGAGGAGCTCTGTCCGGCCCTTGGCATCACCATTCCGGTGGGCAAGGACTCCATGTCCATGAAGACCCGCTGGCAGCAGGATGGCAAGGAGCACAGCGTCACCTCGCCGCTCTCCCTGCTCATCTCCGCCTTTGCCCGGGTCGAGGATGTGCGCAACACCGTCACGCCACAGCTGCGTACCGATCTCGGTGAAACCGACCTTATCCTCGTCGACCTTGGCAATGGCAAGCAGCGCCTCGGCGCCTCGGCACTGGCGCAGGTCTATCGCCAGCTGGGTGACAAGGCGCCGGATCTCGACAATCCGGTCCAGCTCAAAGGCTTCTTCAACGCCATTCAGGCGCTGGTGGCCGATCGCAAGCTGATCGCCTATCACGACCGCTCCGACGGCGGCCTGTTTGTCACTCTGGTGGAGATGGCGTTTGCCGGACACTGTGGTCTCGACATCCAGCTCGATCGTATCGGTGGCGAGCTGTTGCCTGCGTTGTTCAACGAGGAGCTGGGCGCCGTCATTCAGGTGCGTCGTGAAGATAAAGAGGCGGTGATGACCCTGCTGGCCGGCCACGGTCTGGCAGCCAGCTCCCATGTGCTCGGTACCGTGCGCGAAGGGGATCTCATCACCCTGCAACGGGCCGGTCAGGAGGTCTATCGTGCCAGCCGTACCGCCCTTCGCACCATCTGGGGCGAGACCAGCTGGCAGATGCAGCGCCTGCGCGACAACCCCGAGTGCGCCGACAGTGAGCACGCGGCCCGTCAGGACGCCACCGATCCGGGTCTGCATGCCAAGCTGACTTACAACCCGTCCGAGGATGTGGCTGCTCCCTATATCGCCCGTGGGGTCTCCCCCCGTCTGGCGGTGCTGCGCGAGCAGGGAGTCAACTCCCATGTGGAGATGGCGGCGGCGTTCGATCGTGCCGGTTTCGCGGCGGTCGATGTCCATATGAGCGACATTCTCTCCGGTCGCATCAAGCTGGAAGAGTTCCAGACCCTGGTGGCCTGTGGCGGTTTCTCCTACGGTGACGTGCTGGGGGCGGGGGAAGGCTGGGCCAAGTCCATCCTGTTCAATGACAACGCCCGCGAGCAGTTCCAGCGCTTCTTCGAGCGCGGCGATACCCTCTCTCTGGGTGTCTGCAACGGTTGCCAGATGATGTCCAACCTGCGAGACCTCATCCCGGGTGCCGATCTCTGGCCGCGCTTTGTACGCAACCGCTCCGAGCGCTTCGAGGCCCGCTTCAGTCTGGTTGAGGTGCAGGAGTCCCCATCGGCCTTCTTCGCTGGCATGGCAGGCTCCGTGATGCCCATTGCCGTTTCCCACGGGGAAGGGCGTGTCGAGGTGCGCGATGCCGCTCACCTGAACGCACTGCAGCAGAGCGGTCTGGTAGGACTGCGCTTTGTCGACAACCGCGGCAGCGTGACCGAGCTGTATCCTGCCAACCCGAACGGCTCGCCGGATGGTATCACCGCCGTGACCACCACCGATGGCCGCGCCACCATCATGATGCCGCACCCGGAGCGGGTGTTCCGCACCGTGGCCAACTCCTGGCACCCCGACAACTGGGGCGAGGATGGGGCCTGGATGCGGATGTTCCGCAACGCCCGGGTTCGTCTGGGTTAATCGCGACTGCGCCAGCGCATAAAAACAGAAACCGGCCAAATTTGGCCGGTTTTTCAATATGGGCTCTGTCGATCAGGTTTGGCCGTGGCCAAGTTCATGAGGGGTAAACTCTCCCCGATCCAGAATACGCAGACAGGCATCGACCACGGCTTCATCCAGCTGGACTCCCCGCATGGCCATGATATGGGTTCGGGCCTGCGCAATCCCCAGGGCAGCACGGTAGGGACGATCCGATGACATGGACTCCACTATATCGGCGACCGTGAGAATGCGCGCTTCCAGCAGGATCTGCTCGCCTTTTAACCCTGATGGATAGCCGGAACCGTCGAGATACTCGTGGTGCTGGTGGATCATCCGGGCTATGGGCCAGGGCAGGGCGATATCCTTGAGCACCAGATAACCTGCTGTCGGATGCTCCTTGACCAGATTGAACTCCTGGGGGGTCAGTTTGCCCGGTTTGGTGAGGATCTCGACAGGGACCTGGATTTTGCCGATATCGTGCACCATGGCGCCCAGATAGAGACCGCGTAGCGGTTTATCACCCAACCCCAGTTCTCGGCCGATGGCCAGCGCCAGGGTAGCGACATGCTTCTGGTGTCCGGCGGTGTAGGGATCGCGTTGTTCCAGCACGGCAGCGATGGCTCCCAGCGCATCCTCCAGGGCCAGCTCCAGTTGGCGGGCATGCATGGTTTTTTCACGCTGGGCGGCAAGATAGGCCTGCTGGGTTCGACGTGCCTGCAGGCCATAGGTCAGGTAGTCGGCCAGTCCGTTGAAGAGATGCACCTCCTCATCGGTGAAGGCTCTGGCCTGCGTGCTGTGAATAAGCAGTCCGCCTGGCACAGTGGCTTGCCACTGCAATGGCAGCAGCAGCCGTCCCCTCAAGGTGGCGGAGTGGTGGACCAGTTCGGTGCCAAGTGCTTCGTTGCGCATCTCGCCTGAACTGATTGCACTGATCAGGGCTGCGTCCCGGGTGAGCCAGTTATCGCTGGCAAACCAGACGGCCTGACCTGCCTGCGCCAGGATCTGTACTCTGTTCTGATCAGCGGTCTGCAGTACGGTCACCAGGGGAAAACGGCCATCGAAAGTGATGGCATCACAGATCTCCTGCAGTAGTGTCTGTTCATCCCCCTGCTTGAGCATGGCATGGTGGGCGCGGGTTATTGCTTCCAGCGTCCAGGTATATTGCTGGAGACGCTCCTGCTGCTGTTTCTGGTCGGTGATATCTTCGAAAAAGACAGCGACACCGATCACCTTGCCCAGCTCATCGTACAGGGGAAACTTGGTGGTACTGAGCCAGCGGTCTTCACCCCCTTTCAGATAGGGTTCTTCGTGATGCCGGGTTTTGCCGCTGGCCATGACCTGGAGATCGTCATCCCGGTAGCGTTGGGCCAGCTCGGCCGGGAAAAAATCGGCATCGCACTTGCCAACCAGTTCGGCCGGGGTGAGGGCCAGATCGTCGGCCAGCAGTCGGTTGCAGGCGATGAAGTGTGAACGGGTATCTTTCAACAGGACGCGATAGGGCAGCTGTTCCATCACCTGATGGAGCAGGGCTGCGGTGGGGTGAGAGCTGACGCCCGGTGGCTGAATGGATGGCGGTAGATCTTTTAACATCATCTTGGTGCAACCAGAGTCAGGTGGTAGTAAAGCGGTAGCCCGCTTGCCAGACGGCGAAACAGGCATCGACCACCTGTTCGTCGTAATGCACACCGGCATAGCGCGTCAGCTCGGCGAACGCATCGGTGAGAGAGAGGGCGCGCCGGAACGGACGGTGGGCCGTCATGGCGGCCAGGGAGTCGGCGACCCGTATAATCCTCGCCTCCAGCGAGATCGCATCCCCCTGTAGCCCTTGTGGGTAGCCGCTACCATCGAGATTTTCATGGTGCTGCATCACTATGGTGGTGATGGGCCAGGGGAAGTCAATCTGTTGCAGGATCTCGCGGCCAGTGTCCGGATGCTGTTTGATCAGTTCGAACTCAACCGGCCTCAGTTCCCGCGGGCGTGTGAGGATCTCCGCCGGGATCTGCAGCAGGCCGATGTTATGCACCATGGCCGCAAGACCCAATCCATCCAGCTGCTCTTGCGGCAGTTGCAGCTGTTGACCTATAGCCAGCGCGAGATCATGCACGCGCCGTTCGTGTCCTGCCGTGACCGGATCTTTGTGGGCAATCGCGGAGGAGAGGGCCGCGATGGTCTGAAACAGCAGGGTGCGCTGGCGCTGCTCGCTTTCCTTGATATGGGTGATGTCGACCAGTGCCCCTATGATTCCGGCCACCTCGCCCTGATGGTCATAGAAGAGATCCTTGAAGTTGAGCACCTGGTAGCGGTGGCCGCTGCGATCAAACAGCGTGTGTTCAAAATATTGCGGCTGCCTGCTGCGCAGCACCTCCATGTCCCTTTGGGTATATTCGTCCGCCATCTCCGGGGGCAGGATTTCGTCCACCCGCTTCCCCTGCAGCTCGGCCTTGCTGATCCCGGTGACCTGGGTAAAGGCCGGGTTGCAGCTGAGAAAGCGCCCTTCGACATCCTTGTAGAACACCGGGATGGGAATGGCCTTGAGCAGGGATTCGTTGAGGCGCTGCATGTCGACCAGCTCGGCCTGCTGGCGCCTGGCGAGCTGTTCGCTGTCCTTGCACAACTGGATGGCGCGCGCCAGATTACCGAGAACCGGGCTGAACAGATGGCAGACCGGCACTGTGTGCTGCTGGGGTTGGGGGGCCAGCAGCAAGATGAGATATCCCCCGTCAACCCTGAGCCGATAGGCAAAGTGGTACGGTCGGCCACCGGGGAGAGGCAAGGTCGTTTGCAGCGCACATTGGTCACCTTCAACAATCCAGGCAGGCAAGGAGAGCAGCGAGCCACTGTGCCGGGATAGCTGATCATCACCAATGACCTTGAGCAGCTCATATCCTTCCCGTTGCTGCTGCAATACCACACCAACCGGTGTGGCACAGTGAAACATAAAGCGCTGCAACACTTTGGTGAGCAGGGCATCGAGTGTGACCTCCCGACCGATGCAGAGGGCGAGATCGCAGACAATGGCCATGGCGTGATCGTTATTCATTGCTAACCCTCGCTGAGACAGAGGATGGCACCGTTGTGAAAGAGCGGGTAATCCCCCGGCCTTACACTTCCTATCTCGCCAAGAGAGAGGGCCCCGACCAGCTCGTGGGCTCCGCTGTGGCTAAAGAGGGTCTCCAGCTCCAGAGTGCTCTGTTCGCCGAAGTGCTGCTGACGGCCGGCGCAGTAATAGATCTCGAGGCGCTCGGGTGTACCGTGCCGGCCGAGCTTTTCGGCCAATTCGACAGCGTGCTCTGTGGGGCTTTCCGGGGCTTTCAGCAGTGTGAGAATACTGTGGTCAGGCACCTCTCCGACGCAGAGCAGGGCACCTTCGTCGGTAACGGCGACCGGGATCCGCACGATCACATCGCCATTGGCTCGCAGCAACCCCAAGGGCAAATGTACACCGTACCGATAGAACTGCTCTGGTGTGAGGTTTTGCTGGAACTGCTGCCGGATCAGGGATTGATAGCGGCTAAAAGCCGGCTCCCAGTCGATAAAGGAGATCTTGTTGCCTTCACTGCTGGTGGCGAGCATGGGCTGGGCAGTGAGTTGATAGCCGTGCTCCAGCAAGGGGGGACTGTGGGGGGAGAGCAGTGCACAGCTGACCCCATGCCCCAGCAATCTCTGGGTGTCAAACAGGCAGGGCATGGCTGTGAACTGGCCGCTACCTGCATTGACACCCGCATAGTTGACCCTGTCCGCCAGCCTTAGATAGATCCCCTCGAGCAGGGTTGCAATATTGGGGAGCATGGCGTCAAAGGTGAGAAAGAGGGTGGGAACCTTCTCGGTGTCCGGCCATTCTGCCAGTCGGGACGCCAACTGCTCGCAGATGATATCGGCCAGTGTATCGGCACTGGCTGTAGGGGAGAGCGAGAGCAGCAGAGGATTGTGGGATGCTGGTCGGGGCAACAGCCAAGCCCCCCTTTCGTGGAAACCGTGCCGACTGACAAGGCGTGGAAAGATGGCGCCGCAGAGTTGAATGTTGAGGCGCTGACACTGCAGCTGCAGATCGGCAACGCGTGCGGCATCCCGCTCGGCTAGCAACACATCGAGTCGTTGCCCCTCATAGGGAAGCAATGCATCGGCCAGTGGATGCGCATCAAATTGATGAAAAGTAGGCTGCATCATCGCTCGGAACTCCATTCCTGCCAGTCATCAATATATCAGCAAGGGGGTTGGATGAATACCGGACGAGACCAACGGCTGCACGGGGTGTGAGATGCCAACACAAAAGGGTCTCTGCCCGCAGGCAATCCACATAAAAAAGAAACCGGCCACATGGGCCGGTTTTGAAGGGGAATGAGCCGGGTTACTGCAACACCACCTGCTGGAACTCTTGTACCAGACTGATGACCGGCTGGGGATAGAGCCCCAGCAACACCACCAGGGCGGCAGAGAGCAGTACCACCACACCACCGGAGGAGAGCGCCCAGTCGGCGCTGGCATCGCGCTGCTGCATGCCCGGTTCGCGCAGATAGAGGGTCACCATCACCTTGAGGTAGTAGTAGAGACCCAGTGCGCTGCCGAGCACGATGGCGCCGGAGAACCACCAGAGCTGCGCCTCGACGGTGACGCCGATGAGGTAGAACTTGCCGATAAAGCCGAGGGTCATCGGGATGCCCGCGAGTGACAACATCATCACCGTCAGTACGGCAGTCAGATAGGGGCGCTTCCAGAACAGACCGCGATAGCTGTGCAGGGAGTCGGCATCCTTGCCGCGATAGGGGCTCGACATCATGCTCACCACCCCAAAGGCACCCAGGCTGGTGAACAGATACATCAGCAGGTAGACCCCGGCTGCTTCCACCGGCATCTGGCCGAATCGGCTCGCCACGATCACCGCCAGCAGGTAACCGAAGTGGGAGATGGAGGAGTAACCCAGCATCCGTTTGACGTTGGTCTGCACCAGGGCCAGCAGGTTGCCGACCAGGATGGATATGACCGCCATGGCTGCCAGCAGCCAGTGGATCATGGGATCGCTCGCCGCCGGTACCGCCAGATAGAAGCGCAGCAGCACGGCAAAGACCGCCACCTTGCTGACGGTGGCGAGGAAGGTGGCCACCGGTGCCGGGGCCCCTTCGTAGACATCCGGGGTCCAGAGGTGGAAGGGGGCCAGGGAGAGTTTAAAGGCAAAGCCGACCAGCATTAACCCCAAACCCCCCATCAGCAGCGGGTGGTGAGCCGGGCTCTCGGCCAGGGTCTGCCCCAGGGCTGCAAAGCTCAGGCTGCCTGCCTGTGCATAGAGCAGCGCCATGCCAAACAGCAGGAAGGCGGTAGCGGCGGCAGAGAGCACCATGTATTTCACCGCTGCTTCCAGCGAGTGGCGCTCGCGGTAGGCGTAACCCACCAGACCGAACATCGGCAGGGTCAGCATCTCGATCCCGATAAAGAGAGAGGCGAGGTGACGGGAGCAGGCCAGCACCAGACCACCAGCGGTGGCGATCAGCAGCAGCAGGAAGAACTCCTCCCGGTTGTCCGGGTAGGCTTTCAGCCACGATTGACCGAAGGTGCAGGTGGCCAGGGCGCCGATGAGTACCAGTCCCATGTAGAAGACGGCGTAACTGTCCACTTGCAGCAGCGGGGTGACCCCCTGATCCCCTTGCGCCATCACGATGGGCAGTGAGAACAGTGCCAGGTTGAGGCCAACAATGGTCACGGTAAAGGCGGTGGTGACACAGCGGCGCCAGGCGATGGCCAGCATCAGGGCCGCCATGGCCCCGGTGGTCAACAGCAGGGGAAGCAGTGCCAGCAGTTGGGAAGCGGAGAAAGTCATTGCAGGGCTCCAGCAGTCGGCAGCAGATACCAGTGCAGCACGTTGATAAGGCTGCTGCTGGCGGTGTCAATCACGGGTTGGGGATAGAGGCCAAGCAGAACCAGCAGGCCCGCGATCACCATCATCATGGTCAGCTCGCGGCGATCCAGCCCCTTGAGCATGCTCTCATCCTTGGCGGGGCCAAAGCAGGCGCGCTGCAACATGATGAGAGAGTAGACAGAGGCCAGTACCAGACCGAAGGTGGCGACTGCCGTGATGACAGGGGCAACCTGGAAGCTGCCGACCAGGATCAGGAACTCGCCGACAAAGTTGCCGGTGCCCGGCATGCCGAGCGATGCCACCGAGAAGAACAGCATCACACCGGGCAGATAGCGCAGACGCCCCCACAGGCCGCCCATCTGGCGCAGATCCCGGGTGTGCAACCGCTCGTAGAGCTGACCGCAGAGGATAAAGAGGCCGGCAGCGGAGAGACCGTGGGCGATCATCTGCACCACGGCGCCCTGCAGGGCCAGCTCGCTACCCGAGTAGATGGCGATCATCACAAAACCCATGTGGGAGATGCTGGTGTAGGCCACCAGCCGCTTGATGTCGGTTTGGGCGAACGCCACGATGGCGCCATAGACGATGCCGATAAGGCCCAGCACCATGGCGTAGGGGGCAAATTCGGCGGAGGCTTCTGGGAACAGCGGCAGGGCGAAGCGCAGCAGACCGTAGGCGGCGGTTTTGAGCAAAATACCGGCTAGATCCACCGAACCTGCGGTCGGCGCCTGACTGTGGGCATCCGGCAGCCAGCCGTGCAGCGGCACCAGCGGCATCTTGACCGCGAAGGCGATGAAGAAGCCCAGCATCAGTAGCCACTGTACACCCTTGCTCATCGGGGTATTGAGCAGATCCAGATAGTTGAAGGTGAATACACCGGTAGCATGCTGGTGGGTCAGCACCAGCCCGATGATGGCCACCAGCATGATAAGGCCCGAAACCTGGGTGTAGATGAAGAACTTGGTTGCGGCGTTGATCCGTGATTTGCCGTCAGTGACTGAATGGCCCCAGAGCGCAATCAGGAAGTACATGGGGACCAGCATCATCTCCCAGAAGAAGAAGAAGAGGAACAGGTCCAGCGCCATAAAGACGCCGAGTACGCCACCCAGGATCCAGAGCAGGTTGAGGTGGAAGAAGCCGATGCGTTGCACGATCTCTTTCCACGAACAGAGGATGGCCAGCACCCCGATAAAGCAGGTGAGCATCACCATCAAGAGCGACAAGCCATCTACCGCCAGATGCAAAGAGATGCCGAAGCGGGGGACCCACGGCAGGCGCCACTCGGCGGCCCAGGCGGAGGCAGCACCGGTGACGCCCGCGCTGTCGAGACCCGTGGTGGCAAGGGAGAAGTCACCACTTAGCCAGATGGCACAGGAGAGCAGCAGGCTGGCGCTCATGGAGAGCAGGGCTACCCAGCGGACAAACTGCCCGCCGAGACGCTCCATCTGCCAGCAGAGCAAGCCGCCGATAAAAGGAATTAGCAAGATCCAGAGTAAGGTCACGGTATCAGCTCTCGTTCAAGTTCATATGAGATTGCGCTCCCTGTTCCATCAGGGAGAGCAAACAGCCTGGCTGTATGATCGTCCGGTTGTTCATCGCGTTACCCCAGCAGCAACAGCGCCAGCACCAGCACGGCGCCGATCCCCATGGAGGCGGCATACCAGCGCAACTTGCCGGTCACGGTCCAGGCCAACAGCTGGTTGCCACGCAGGGCAAACCAGGCGGGCAGGCCCATCATCCAGTCCAGCGGATCCTGCCCGACCAGACGGGTCGCCAGCAGATAGGGTTTGACCCACAGCTGGTCATAGAGCCAGTCAAAGCCCCAGGCGTTGAACCAGAGGGTGCTGAGCAGGCGGCCCGGCGCACTGTTGGCAATGGAGGTGGCCAGACGGCGCTCACCAAGGAACAGAAACGCGGCCAGCGCGATGCCCGCAATGGCGATGATGCCGGAGGCAACCTCCAGTGCATGGCGCCCCTCTTCGATATGATCTCCCGGGCCTGCCGGCAGCACACCTGCCAGCGGCGGGGTGATCAGCGCGCCTATGCCGGTGGAGAGCACCAGCAATACCAGCAGCGGCAGGTGGTGAGCCAGACCGTGGCCCGCGTGGGCTTTGGTCTGCTCTTTGCCATGGAAGGCGATAAAGATCAGCCGGAAGGTGTAGAGCGAGGTGAGGAATGCCCCTACCAGACCTGCCCACAGCAGCGCGCTTTGGCCAGAGGCTTCTACTTGCCACAGGATGGCGTCCTTACTGTAGAAACCGGAAGTGACCAGCGGCAACGCTGCCAGCGCCGAGCCACCCACCAGGAAGCAGGCATAGACCAGCGGCAGACTCTTGCGCAGGCCACCCATCTTGAAGATGTTCTGCTCATGGTGGCAGGCAACGATAACGGCACCGGCGGAGAGGAACAGCAGCGCCTTGAAAAAGGCGTGGGTCATCAGGTGGAAGATGGCCCCTTCCCATGCGCCGACACCCAGTGCCAGAAACATGTAGCCAATCTGGCTCATGGTGGAGTAGGCGAGGATCCGCTTGATATCGGTCTGAACCAGCGCGGCAAAGCCTGCCAGCACCAGGGTGATGGCGCCAACCAGCCCGACCAGATGGAGGATCTCTGGCGCAAGCAGGAACAGGCCGTGGGTACGGGCAATCAGGTAGACACCGGCGGTCACCATGGTGGCGGCGTGGATCAGCGCGGAGACAGGGGTCGGGCCTGCCATCGCATCCGCCAGCCAGGTTTGCAGCGGCAGCTGTGCCGATTTGCCGACCGCGCCGCCCAGGAGCATCAGGCAGGCCAGCGACAGGGCAGGGGAGCCCTCGGCAAACAGGGTCGGGGCACGAACCAGCAGCTCGTGGATATTGAGGGTGCCCAGTTCCCGATAGAGGATAAACAGGCCGATGGCGAGGAAGACATCACCCACCCGGGTCACGACAAATGCCTTGAGGGCCGCCGCTCCGTTCTTGCGATTCTTGTAGTAGAAGCCGATCAGCAGATAGCTGCACAGCCCTACCCCTTCCCAGCCGAGGTAGACAAACAGCAGGTCATCGGCCAGCACCAGAAACAGCATGCTGGCGATAAAGAGGTTGGTGTAGGTAAAGAAGCGGGAGTAACCCTCTTCTCCACGCATATACCAGGAGGCGAACAGGTGGATAAAGAAACCGACTCCGGTCACCACCCCCAGCATGGTCAGCGACAGGCCATCCAGTGCCAGCGAGAAGCTCGGGGTAAAGTTGCCCACCGCCATCCATTGCCACAGGCGCTGGACATAGACGCCCCCCTCGGGCGGGTTGCCCAGAAAGTCGATGCCCACCCACAGGGTAGTGAGGGCGGACAGGCCAATGGAGCCCACCCCGATCAGCGCCGAGGTACGCTCGCCAAACCGGCCGAGGGAGAAGGCCAGCACCAGCCATCCCAGCAGCGGAAATAGAAAAGTCAGATATAAGAGGCTCATCCGCGCATCTCGCTCACAGTGTCCACGTTCAGGGTGTGGTAACGACGATAGAGCAGCAGTAACAGGGCAAGGCCGATACTGGCCTCCGCTGCCGCCAGAGAAATCACCAGGATATACATGATCTGGCCATCGGCCTGGGCCCAGCGGCTACCCGCCACCACAAACGCCAGTGCCGAGGCATTCATCATGATCTCGATACTCATCAGGATGTAGAGCAGGTTGCGGCGGATCAGCAGACCGCACAAGCCGATGCAGAAGAGCATCGCGGCCAGCAGGAGGCCGTGCTCCATAGGGATTCCATTCATTGCTGACCTCCTTCTTGTGCAGAGCGGGATGCTGTGCGGGGGACGGAGAGCACTTCACCGCTCTTCTCTTCCCGACCCAGGTGATAGGCGGTTACCAGACCCGCCAGCAGCAGGATGGAGGCAAGCTCCACCGCCAGCACATAGGGGCCAAAGAGCTCGACACCCACCTGCTTGGCGGTCACCTCGGTCACGCCGATCAGGCCCCCGGTCACCCCGAGAATGCCGTGGGCCAGAAAGCCCAGCAGGATCAGCGAGAGCAGGGCTGGGCCCCCCCAGGTCATGGGGGTGAGCCACTTTTTCTCCTGTGCCTGGGCACTCCCCAGGTTCAGCATCATCACCACGAACACGAACAGCACCATGATGGCGCCGGCGTAGACGATCACCTGCAGGGCGCCCGCAAAGGCGGCACCCAGGCAGAAGAAGATCATGGCCACGGCGATGAGGGAGATGATGAGATTGAGCAGCGCATGCATGGGATTGCTGGTGCTGATCACCCGCAGCGTGCTGTAAATGGCCACCAGGGCCGAGGCATAAAATGCCAGTTCCATGATTGACTCCTCAGGGCAGCAGGCTCTTGACATCGATGGGCTTGGCTTCGTTTTCGGCATCCCCTTTCGGCTTGCCGTCGATGGCCATCCCGCTCATGCGATAGAAGTTGTAGTCCGGGTATTTGCCGGGCCCGCTGATCAGCAGATCTTCCTTCTCGTACACCAGATCCTGGCGGCGATACTCACCCATCTCGAAATCCGGTGTCAGCTGGATGGCGGTGGTGGGGCAAGCCTCTTCACACAGGCCGCAGAAGATGCAGCGAGAGAAGTTGATGCGAAAGAACTCCGGATACCAGCGGCCATCATCCCGCTCGGATTTTTGCAGCGAGATGCAGCCGACCGGGCAGGCAACTGCGCAGAGGTTGCAGGCTACGCAACGCTCGTCCCCGTCGGGGTCACGGGTCAGCACGATGCGACCGCGGTAGCGGGGGGCGGCATAGACTGCCTGCTCCGGATAGTTGAGGGTTTCACGGGGCCGCCAGGCATGGGAGAAGACCATGGCCAGACTGCGTAACTGGGTGCCGACACCCTGAATAATGCTTACAATTTTCATATTGAGAGCCTCACTGCGTACTTATCAGTACAACTGCCGCGGTGACCAGCATATTGATCAGAGTCAGCGGCAAGCAGACTTTCCAGCCAAACGACATCACCTGGTCAAAGCGCGGGCGAGGCAGGGAGGCCCGCAGCAGGATGAAGAACACCATGAAACAGGCGGTCTTCAGGGCAAACCAGATGAAGGGGGGCAGCCAGGGGCCGTGCCAGCCACCGAAGAAGAGGGTCACGATGAGCGAGGAGATCAGCACGATGCCGATATATTCGCCCACGAAGAAGAGACCCCACTTCATCCCCGCATACTCGATGTGATAGCCGTCGGCGAGCTCCTGCTCGGCTTCCGGCTGATCGAACGGGTGACGGTGGGTGACGGCGACACCGGCAAACAGGAAGGTGACAAAGCCCAAAATCTGGGGCACCACGTTCCACAAGTCTGCCTGTGCCTCGACGATATCCCGCAGGTTGAAACTGCCGGTCTGGATCACAATCCCCATCAGGGATAGTCCGAGAAACACCTCGTAGGAGAGGGTCTGGGCCGAGGCGCGCAAGCTGCCGAGCAATGAGTATTTGTTGTTGCTCGACCAGCCGGCGAACAGTACCGCATAGACCGCCAGCCCCGCGATGGCCAGGATGTAGAGCAGCCCCACATTGAGATCAGCCACGCCCCAGGTGGGGGTGATGGGCACCACCGCAAACGCCAGAATAAAGGCGGTGAAGGCGATGATGGGGGCCAGGATAAAGATCCGCCGATCGGCGAAGGGCGGGATCCAGTCCTCTTTGAAGAACATCTTGATCATGTCGGCAGCCAGCTGGAGCAGACCAAACGGCCCGACCCGGTTGGGGCCGTAGCGATCCTGCCACAGGGCCAGCAGACGGCGCTCGATAAAGCTCATAAAGGCGCCAGCCCCCACGATCCCCACCAGCACGATCAGTGCCTTGCCCACCTCCAGCAACAGATCGATCAGCGACTCGCTCATGCGATCACCTCCTGCAGGTTAGTGATTGAGGCTTGTTGCAGGGCTGTCGGCAGGCCGTTCACCCCAAGGGGGAGCCCCACCAGACCGGCGCTCAGCTGCTCGCTAAGCCGCAGACGCAGTTGCCAGTGGCTACCGCCCCAGGAGAAGGAGACCTGACTGCCCCCGTGGAGGGCCAGACGCTGCGCATCAAGGGGATTGAGCACCAGCTCGGGTTCGTTCATCCGGGCCTGAATGACCGGGCTGCGGGCCGACAGCTCCTCACCGCCAAACAGCTGGGCATAATTGACCACTTGCAGCGCCTCTGCGGCCTTGAAGGGGGCGGGGATGGTGGTGAACCAGCCGAGCAGCTCCTTGCCTTCTGCCTGCGGGTCTGTTGCTTCCAGCAGACGGCGACCCGGATCGCCAGCACGAAGTTTGCCACCCACTTCATCCTGGAACTTGTTCCAGGCGGAGGGAGAGTTCCAGCCCGGCGCCCAAGCGAACGGTACTTGCGGTAGCGGCTGACGGGCTCCGGCATACCCTTCCATGGAGAAGTTGAAGGGGGAGTCGGGATCTTGCGCTACCCGCGGCTCGCTGACGTTCTGATCCGCCAGCATGGAGGTGCGACCGCTGTAACGATGCGGCTCACGGGCCAGTCGCATGCCACGGATCCGCAAGCCTGCATTGGGCGCCGCTTCCAGCATGGTAGCGAGCAGCGGATTGCTGGTGGCACAGTCATGGTTGACCTGGTCGAAGTTCTGCCAGCGCAGTGGCTTGCGTTCGATCGCCCCTTGCAGCGCCGCCAGCCAGCGCCACCCTTCACGCACCTGAATATCGGCGTTGTAAAAGGCGGGTGCATAGACCTGGAAGAAGCGCTGGGCGCGCCCTTCCATGTTCACCAGGGTGCCATCGGCTTCGGCAAAACTGGCCGCTGGCAGCACCAGATCAGCCTTGTTGGCGGTCGGGGTCGCCTGATGGTCGATGACCAGCAGGTGCTGCAGCCGTGCCAGCGCAGCATCCACCCGGTTGCGCGGCGCGCGGCGGTAGAGATCGTTCTCCAGGGTGACCAGCGCCAACCCCTCTTCGGCCTCGATACGCGCAAGGGCGGCTTCGAGCGGCTTGTCTGACAAGGTTTGAGCGCCCAGCATGGCCAGCCCCAGCGAGTTGGCCTCCTGGCCAACCAGCGCGATGTTGGCTTCCAGTCCTCGGCCTTTCAGGGCGCGGGCAATGTTGCTGGCCGCCTCAAGCAGCGCCACATCGCGGGCACTGGAGCCTGCAATGATGAGCGGCTTCTTGGCGTTGCCGAGCAGCTCGGCCCAGCGAGTCGCTTGTGCCTGCAGCTCGGGGCAGAGGTCGGCCACGGCCGGTGCACTCGGGTCGAGCAGGTTGGCGATGGCAAAGCCAATGCGCGCCTGATCGGCATAGGGGGCGTGCAGCTTGTCGGCCGCCACATCGTCCAGACGGGTGGTGTCGAGGCTGGTGATGAGCAGCGGGTAGCGCTCGTTCTGACCCAGGGTCTGAACGGCGGCGACTTGCCACAGATCCACCTTCATCTTGCGGGCCAGCTCGCGAGCCTTGCCCTTGACGGCTTGGCGCAGCGCCAACGCGATACGGGCGGCGCTCATGGTGACATCTTCACCGAGCAGCAGAATGGCGTCGGCCTCTTCCATGTCCCGCAGGCTCGGGGTTGGCACGCCGCCCTGTTGCAGGATCTGCAGCATCTTCAGCTGACAGGCCCACTCGGCCTGCTCGACGCCAGCGTAGAAGTTGTCTGCCCCCACCAGCTCGCGCAGGGCAAAGTTGCTCTCCAGCGAGGCGCGGGGCGAGCCGATGCCGATGAGGCCACGGGCCGTGCGCAGGGCATCGGCGGCGCGGTTGAGGGCGCCATCGACCGTGATGGTCAGCTGGTCGTTGCCATTTTTGAGCAGCGGTTGGCGCGGGCGGTCCGCCAGATTGACGTAGCCATAGCCAAAGCGGCCACGGTCACAGAGGAAGTAGTGGTTGACGCTGCCGTGGAAGCGGTTTTCGATGCGGCGCAGCTCGCCATAACGCTCGCCCGGACTGATGTTGCAGCCCACGGAGCATTGCTGGCAGATGCTGGGGGCAAATTGCATGTCCCACTTGCGGTTGTAACGTTCGGAGTGGGTCTTGTCGGTGAAGACGCCAGTGGGGCAGACCTCCACCAGGTTGCCGGAAAATTCACTCTCCAGGGTGCCATCCTCGACCCGCCCGAAATAGACGTTGTCGTGGGCACCATAGACCCCGAGATCCTCGCCACCGGCATAATCCTTGTAGTAACGGACGCAGCGGTAGCAGGCGATGCAGCGGTTCATCTCGTGACCGATGAAGGGGCCCAGCTCCTGATTCTGGTGGGTGCGTTTGGTGAAGCGGTAGCGACGGCTGTTGTGGCCGGTCATCACCGTCATGTCCTGCAGGTGGCAGGCGCCGCCCTCTTCACACACCGGGCAGTCGTGAGGGTGGTTGGTCATCAACCACTCCACCACGCTCTTGCGAAATTCTTTAGCCTCTTCATCCTCGATGGCGATGTAGCTGCCATCGGTGGCCGGGGTCATGCAAGACATGACCAGACGACCGCGCTTGTCATCGGCATTCTGATACTGTTTCACCGCACACTGGCGGCAGGCTCCCACGCTACCCAGCGCCGGGTGCCAGCAAAAATAGGGGACGTCCAGACCCAGCGACAGACAGGCTTGCAGCAGGTTATCTGCTCCGTCTACCTCGTACTCTTTGCCGTCTACATAAATGGTTGCCATACAACTTCCCTGAAACCTGTTTTGTGAAATCTGTGGTGTCGTTACCAGCGCTCGCCCAGCAGATTGGGCTGGATCCCTTTGACCGGCTTGCGGTTGTCGCCGCTGCCTTTGATCCCGGCCTCGAATTCGGAGCGGAAATATTTGATGGCGCTGGCCAGCGGCTCGACGGCGCCCGGTGCGTGGGCGCAGAAGGTCTTGCCCGGGCCAAGGAAACCGCAGAGTTGTTCCAGAGTCGCCAGATCGCCGGATTGCCCTTCGCCACGTTCCAGTGCCCGCAGCAGCTTGACGCTCCAGGGCAGGCCATCGCGACAGGGCGTGCACCAGCCACACGACTCGCGGGCGAAGAACTCCTCCATGTTGCGCAGCAGACTCACCATGCTGATGGAGTCATCCACCGCCATGGCGAGGCCAGTCCCCATCCGGGTACCTACCTTGCCGATACCGGCGGTATACATCTGGGCATCGAGGTGCTCCGGCAGCAGGAAGCCGGTGCCCGCGCCGCCCGGTTGCCACGCTTTCAGGCGATAGCCGCTCCTCATGCCGCCGGCGTAATGTTCAAACAGCTCGCGGGCGGTGATGCCAAACGGCAGCTCCCAGACCCCGGGGTTGTTCACCTTGCCGGAGAAGCCCATCAGCTTGGTGCCGTGATCTTCCGAGCCCGGCAGCGCCAGAGCGTGATACCAGGCGACTCCGTTGCCGATAATGGCGGGGACGTTGCAGAGGGTTTCGACGTTGTTGACACAGGTGGGTTTGCCCCAGACGCCGGAAACGGCGGGGAAGGGGGGTTTGGCACGCGGGTTGGCGCGGCGCCCTTCCAGCGAATTGATCAACGCCGTCTCTTCACCACAGATGTAGCGGCCGGCGCCGGTGTGGACGAACAGCTCGAAGTCAAAACCGGAGCCCAGAATGTTCTTGCCCAGCAGACCGGCGGCCTTGGCCTCTTCCACCGCGCGGCGCAGGTGGATGGCGGCATCAACGTATTCGCCGCGCAGGAAGATATAGCCGCGATAGGCCTTGAGCGCCCGAGCACTGATGATCATCCCCTCGATCAGCAGATGGGGCAGTTGCTCCATCAGCAGGCGATCTTTCCAGGTGTTGGGCTCCATCTCGTCGGCGTTGCAGAGCAGGTAACGGATGTTCATGCTCTCGTCTTTGGGCATCAGCCCCCACTTCACGCCAGTGGGGAAGCCCGCGCCGCCACGCCCCTTGAGACCGGCATCCTTGACGGTACTGACAATCTCGTCCGGGCTCATCTGGCCGAGCGCCTTGCGGGCGGCTTCATAGCCCTGTTTGGCCTGATACTCCTCCAGCCATACCGGCTGGCCGTCATCCCGCAGCCGCCAGGTGAGCGGATGGGTCTCGGCGGTGCGGGCCGTGCGGTTGGCTGTGCCAAGAGAGGCGAGGATCTTGTTCTGCGGCAGGCTCATGGGTAAGCCTCCAGGGTTTTCAGCAAGGTCACCGGATCGAGGCCGCCATAGGTGTCGTCATCGATCATGATGGCTGGCCCCTTGTCGCAGTTGCCAAGGCAGCAGACCGGCAGCAGGGTGAAGCGGCCATCCGGGGTGGTTTGACCGGGGCCGAGGTTCATCACCTCCTTGAGACCGGCCATCAGATCTTCATGGCCATTGATGTAGCAGACCATGCTGTCGCAGACGCGGATAATGTGACGCCCTACCGGCTGGCGGAAGATCTGGCTATAGAAGGTGGCGACCCCCTCCACGTCGCTGGCGGGAATGCCGAGCTCGGCCGCGATGGCGTGAATGGCGCCGTCGGGGACCCAGCCTCTGGCCTGCTGCACGATCTTGAGCGCTTCGATGCTGGCGGCGCGGGGATCTTCGTAGTGGTGTTTCTCGTGTTCGATGGCATCGCGTTCAGCCTGGCTCAGAACGAAGTCGTCCTGTTTGCTGCTGCATGCCCCTTGCCCCTGTGGGGTCTGATTATTGTGACACTGACATTGCTGGCTCATGACTTGACCTTTGGTGGCTTGTCCTTTTACTGCTCGTCCGGCGATCCCGATTCCCGGCCATGGCCGGGAGGGCGGATCACTTAACGGTCCACATCCGACATAACAAAATCGATACTGCCCAGATAGACGATGAGGTCCGACACCATGCTGCCCTTGATCACCGAGGGGATCTGCTGCAGGTGAGCAAAGCTCGGGGTGCGGATCCGGGTCCGGTAACTCATGGTGGAGCCATCGCTGGTCAGGTAGTAACTGTTGATCCCCTTGGTCGCCTCAATCATCTGGAACGACTCGGCAGCGGGCATCACCGGGCCCCAAGACACTTGCAGGAAGTGGTTGATCAGGGTCTCGATGTGCTGCAGGGTGCGCTCTTTGGGAGGCGGAGTGGTTAGGGGGTGATCCGCCTTGAACGGCCCCTCAGGCATGTTCTTCATGCATTGCTCGATGATCGACATGCTCTGGCGGATCTCCTCGATCCGCACGGTGGCTCTGTCGTAGGCATCACCATTGCTGCCGACTGGCACTTCAAAGTCGAACTGATCGTAACCGGAGTAGGGGCGCCACTTGCGCACGTCGAAGTTGAGGCCGGTGGCGCGCAATCCGGCCCCCGTGGTGCCCCAGGACAACGCCTGCTCGGTGGTGTAGGCAGAGACGCCTATGGTTCGACCGCGCAGAATGCTGTTGCGCATCGCCGCTTTTTCGTAATCCATCAAGCGTTTGGGCAGCCAGCTCAGCAGGTTGTCCTGCACCAGTCGTTGCCATCCCTTCGGCAAGTCGTGGGCGACACCGCCGATGCGGAACCAGGCCGGATGCATGCGGGCACCGGTGATCGCTTCGATGATGGTGTAGATCTTCTGCCGGTCGGTGAAGGTGAAGAAGACCGGGGTCATGGCCCCCACGTCCTGGATATAGGTCCCGAGGAACAACAGGTGGCTCTGGATGCGGAACAGCTCCGCCATCATCACCCGGATCATGTCGACCCGCTGCGGCACCTTGATGCCAGCCAGCTTCTCGACCGCCAGCACATAGGGGAGGTTGTTCATCACCCCGCCCAGATACTCGACCCGGTCGGTATAGGGGATGTAGCTGTGCCAGGACTGGCGCTCGCCCATCTTCTCGGCACCACGATGGTGGTAGCCGATGTCGGGCACGCAGTTGCGGATCTCCTCGCCATCGAGCTGCAACACAAGGCGGAAGGCGCCGTGAGCAGAGGGGTGGTTGGGGCCGAGGTTGAGGAACATGTAGTCCTCGTTCTCGTTACTGCGGGCTAGCCCCCACTCTTCCGGTTTGAACAGCAGGTTCTCCTGCTCCATGTCCTGTTTGGCGGCATCGAGCATGAAGGGATCGAATTCGGTAGCGCGCGCCGGGTAATCCTTGCGCAGCGGGTGACCCTGCCAGCTCTTGGGCATCATGATCCGGGTCAGATGGGGGTGGCCATCGAAGGTGATGCCCATCAGATCCCACACTTCCCGCTCGTACCAGTTGGCATTGGGGAAGTGGTTGGTGATGGTGGGCAGATGCAGGTCACTCTCGGCCAGCGCCACTTTCAACATCACATCGGCGTTACGGTCGATGGATATGAGGTGATAGAAGACGGTGAAATCGCTCTGGGGCAGACCGTCGCGATGGCTGCGCAGCCGCTCATCGGTGGCGCTGAGATCAAACAGCATCACAAATGGGGAGGGCACCTTGCGCAAAAAGCCCATCACATCCTGAAGCAGTTCGCGGGGAAGCCAGACCACCGGCACGCCGGTGCGCGTGGTCTGCACGGTGAAGTGCTCGGCCCCGAAGTGGGCAAACAGTTCGCCAATGACTTTGGCATCCTGGTGGTCGCTGGGCTGCCACTGGGCCATGGCGTAATTGCTGGGAAAATCACGAGTCAGTTTCATGGTCAGATCTCATCCGGCGTGCGCAGGTTGGTCACATTGATCCGTTCGCCGCGCTTGCGCTCTTTTTCGGCCTGCATTTGGGGACGGTAGATCCCCTGATCGCCCACCACCCAGGAGAGGGGGCGGCGCTCTTTGCCGATGGAGTCCTGCAGCAGCATCAGGGCTTGCAAAAAGGCTTCGGGACGGGGCGGGCAACCCGGAATGTAGACGTCGACCGGCAGGAACTTGTCCACCCCCTGCACCACGGAATAGATGTCATACATGCCGCCTGAGTTGGCACAGGCCCCCATGGAGATCACCCACTTGGGTTCGAGCAGCTGTTCATACAGGCGCTGGATGACTGGCGCCATCTTGATGAAGGGGGTCCCTGCAATCACCATGAAGTCGGCCTGACGGGGCGAGGCTCGGATAACTTCGGCGCCGAAGCGGGCCACATCGTGGGGGGAGGTGAAGGCGGTACACATCTCCACATAGCAGCAGGAGATGCCGAAGTTGTAAGGCCAGAGGGAGTTTTTGCGGCCCCAGTTGACTGTGTCTTGCAGCACCTCCTCGAGGCGGCCCATCATGATGCCGCGCGTCGCTTCTTGCGCCAGTGGGTCATCGACGGTCTGGCGCTGCTCCTGGGGGTAGCGCTCAACGGGTGCATCCGGGTCAATCCGGGTCAGGGTGTACTTCATGGTGCAACCTCAAGGAAAGGGTCTGTGGTTCAATCACTGTTTTTGTTGTTCAGCTGCGGTTTGCGCGGTGACCAGTCCAGTGCGCCGATGCGCCAGAGGTAGATCAGGCCGATAAGCAGCAGTCCGATGAAAATGGTGGCTTCAATAAAGCCGACCCAGCCGCTCTCCCGCACGGAGACAGACCAGGCAAACAGGTAGAGCGCCTCGACGTCGAAGATGACGAAGAACATGGCGACCAGATAGAACTTGGCGGAAAAACGCAGGCGGGCACTGCCGACCGAGTCGACACCAGATTCAAATGGCTTGTTCTTGGTGCGGCCGTAGGCGCGACCTCCCAGCAGGGCAGCGAGGCCTATCATCACCAGACAGATGGTGATGGCACCGATGACATAAATGGCAAAAGCCCAATGTTGAGCAGAAATATCAGCAAACATAGAGGTTTTTCCTAACCAAATTAATCAAGCGACTTAACAATAATGTTACGCATTATGACACTTTCGCACTGATTTACATGTCATTTTTACGGGTTAATTATTAATCGGTTAACCGGTAATTAAATTTTGTTAAGAAGCGCACTTTTTTGTTGGTTATGGCGGGCGAGAAAGGCCTGGAAAGCGCAGAGAGCTGCTCCTCGTTATCACCTGAAAGGGGTAAATGCCGCGGGCGAAGCCGGATCAGGTCGGTATCGCGGGCAGGGGGCACAGGTGGGTGAAGAGCGTGATGGCGGGTGAGGTAGGGGGGGCGGCAAGAGCAATAAAAAGAGAGGCTTTCAAGCCTCTCCTGTCATCGCGTTCCGGTTTCGAGCGTGGGGCGGTCAGGGTTTATTGGCGACCAGCAAGACCTGATCCGGGTAGGCGCCAATGGAGCGAAGACCGATATCTCCCGAGGTAATATCCAGATACGCCCGCTGACCATTGGCGGAGGTTACCGTGCTGCTCATCAGATAGACATAACCCTCATTGACCTCTTTACCGCCCCCCGCCATGGCGCGCGGGAAAATGGCTTCATTGAGAGAGGGCTTGTAGCAGGCATGCTCGACCAGGGTCGCCAGCTCCTTGATGTCGGGCAGGCGCCACTGGCTGATACCGCCGAAGTGATAGAGAGCATGGCTGCTGTCACTGCGGATCCGCTCCGCCACTTGCAGCCCCTGCTGCCAGTAGTAAACGGTCGGTTCCCCCAGGCAACTGCTGCCACTCCATGTCTGTCCCAGTTTGCAGCGCATCCAGGTGAGGCCGGTTTGTTGATCCGTGACGGTGCCGTTGCCATGGTCAAGAAAACGGGCAGAGGGGGCGGTGCGATCCATGGTGTCATCACAGATGGCAGCACCGTGGGCCAGGGGGGCCATCAGTGCCAGCATGGCGAACGAAAAGCGATAAAGGCTCATGATATTCCTCGGGTTATTGGGGAGTGGCGACCAGTCGTACCTGCATCAGCTCGATATAGGTATCTTGCTGCACCAGCGCGGGATAGGTGGTGCCCGCATCTTCTCCCAGGAGCAGGACTGTGCGTTTGCTGATGGGGCCACCGGAGAAGCGCTGAGCTGTGTTGCTGGTGGCGCTCCAGTAGTAGCCATGGTAGGTGTCATCTTCCGAGGGGGCGATATCCGGGAAGTAACGGGTATCTACGATGATGCGCTGACCCAGCGGGTCCTTGGCCAGGCTACCGTAGTGCATCAGTGACATCAGTTCACCCATGCTGGGCAGCCGCCACTGGCTGATGCCGCAGCGCTGCTCGCCATTGAGCCACTGCTGATACGCGCGGGTGGTCAGCATGGTGGTCAGCGCCTGTGCCCGGGCGAGGGCCGCCAGATCTCCTTCGGCGGTGAGCTGTTCGATCCTCTTATGAATATGCTGGTAGGCCTCTTGCTGCTCGCCTGCGGTCGCCTTGAACTGCTCATCCTCATAGGCAAAGGGCCTGCTTTTCCAGGCCGGGCTCAAGGGATCGTCCGATTTGACCTCCCACACCAGACCGGTATTGAGATCCTTGACGCACTGCCAGCTCGGCGCGTTGTCGGGGAGAACCTGACCGCGATCATCGAGTTTACGATAGGCAAGTTGGGGACGAGTGCGATTCCAGCTGGCATCTTGTCCCGGATAGTCGGCGGGTTCCTGTTCCAGCAGCGGGTCGTTGCCATCGCTGAAGGTGGTGACGCCGGTGACGGTCAGCAGGTTGCGTGGCTGCTGCTGCACCAGCAGGGTCAGCAGCTCGCTTTGGGTCTCTTCAGCAAACTGGCCGTTGCGCTGCCACTCCTGAGCCAATTGCGTCAGCATCAGGCTGATGGCGCGATAGCTGGTGGTGAGCAACTGGGTCTCCTTGGCGGTGGCAAGGCGTGTGCGGGCCTGTTGCTGCAAGCTGATCGCCACCTGCTGTAGCGCCTGATCAAACTGGCCGAGACCCGCGAGGGCGGCGCGATCGCTGCCCGGTTGTAGCGGCGCGAGATCGGCCAGCAGCTGCGCCAGTGCGCGATCGGCGGCCACCCCTTCGGCAATGCGGCTCTGCCACAGGGTACTGAGCAGGGTCGGTTGCAGCCGTTGTGGATCCCCTTTGGCGGCCGGATGTGCCCGTAGCAGGCCTCCGCTCCTCGGTACGAAAAGCAGGGGCGAGTTGACGATGTTGGCCGAACGGCTGACCAGGGCCACAGCTCCTTCGCCGCTGACGGCAGGATCGGCGGGATCACATTGCCAGTTCTGATCCAGATCGGCGCACAGGGTACCGGCAGTCGGCAGAGCGACATCGACCCGGTAGTCCGGGATCGCCAGTGGTGCGTTATCTTCCCCGCCGCCACAGGCGCTGAGCAGGGCTGAGAGGGTTGCAATAACCAGTACGGATGGTTTCACTTCACATTCCTTGATTCGGTCACAGGTTCACGGGGGCGGTAACCCCCGTGGTGCAGGATTCAACGGCGCGGGGTGCTCCGGCGCCAGAGGCGGGGCCAGAGGGCCAGCAACAGCAGCAGGGGGGAAGCCGTGCCGCCACCCCCTTCATCCTGCTCAAGGGGAATGATGCCGGTGTTGGGCAGGGCTTCATCCTTGTCGCAGCGGGCGCCGACTTGCTGGGCGACCCGCCAGCTGCGCAACTGACCGGTGTCACCGGCGCTGGTGTCGTTGATCTCCAGCAGCCAGCGGCCAGCGAGAGGTTCGCCGTGCAGCTTATCGAGTGATTCGAACGGTACCAGTTCACGGGGGAACTCCCCCTTGAGCCGGGTATGGCTGGCGTAACCCTTGTTCCACAGGCTGATCCGGGTGCCGTAAGGGGAGGTGAGCCAGATCTCCAGCTGCTCCAGCTTACTGTGCTCCAGATCGAGGGCAACCACGAATCCGCTGTCGATGCGGGCCTTGCTCTCGGGCAGGGTGAGAGTGAAGCGGGACAGGCCGTGCCGTTCATTGCTCACCGCATCTTTTATCTGGCCACCCTGGCCGATGGCCCGCTGCCAGAGCGGTTCACCGATCGGCAGTTGCAGGTCAAGGCGGGTCTGGCGCTCGGTGGGGCTGGGCAGGGTGAGCTGGAACTGCAGCGGCAAGGTGACTGCCTCGCCACAGATCAGGTTGCTCGCCGCTTCCAGCGGCAGGGTCCAGCGGGTGGTGCCATCGGCGTTGAGCTCTCCCTGCCAGTGACCGTCACCCATGAGCCCCTTGGTCGGGAGAAGGCTGGCGTCAGCCACGGTCAGGGGGCGGCCGCTCTGGTTGGTCAATTCGATGGCGAGGCTCTTTTTCTCCCCGGGCAGCAGGTAGCTGTCATCGGCAAGGCGGGCCGCAATGGGTGTGGGCAGCAGGGCGTGGTGGCGGAAGGCCTGCTCCAGCAGCTTGCCATAGCTGCGGCCCGGATAGAGGCGGTTGGCGGTATCCACGGTGACCCGCGCCAGCTGGGGCATCCGCACCTGCGGGCCGAGGCCGAAGTGAGATTCAATCAGCAGGGTATCGAACTCGTCACGGGCTACCTCGCCATACTGTTCAACGGCCTGGCGCAGCGCGGTGAAGAGCGGGGTGCCCCACAGCTGGTCGCCGTTGCTGCCGTTGATGGTGAGGTGAGCCGGATAGAGGAAGCCCGGATGATAGCGCGCCCGCAGGTCATCGAGCTGACGGGGCGTCCGGCCGCTTATCCTGGCATCCCAGTTGAAGACCATGAAAGGCTCGAACTGGCGAGCCTCTGGACTACGCTGGCGCCAGCTGGCGGCCAGATAGTCGCTAAAGCCCTCGCCGATGGCGCCCCAGTCACCCTCTTCTCCCATGTCGGGCAGGATATGGTGCTGCACCGCATGGCCAAACTCGTGCCAGATCACCATGGGATCTTCCGCGTCGGGCACCCCTATCCGGCCAATTTCCAACCGGCGCAGGAAGGGGTCATAGAGGGAGTTGTCCTGCTCCCCGGCATCGGTATCGATGGCCAGGGGGCCGCCCATCAGCGTTGGGTAGCCAAGGGATTCCACATGGCGCTGGGCCAGATCCAGATGGTAGTAGCCATTGATATCGAGGAAGGTGGGCTGCTGGTGATCCAGCTGGAAGCCATCGGCATCAGGGCTGCTAAAGGTGGCAGTTTCCGGCGCCGTGCCATCCACGACCCGGGCGCGTGGGCCATTTAGCTGGTAGGTGTCATCCACCTTTTGTACCGTGAGCGGCACGGTGCGATAGGCCCGGTTGTCCAGCACCAGATCGTGGCGCCACAGCAGGTTGCCATCTTGCAGTTGGGTGCGTGGGTCGAGGGCAAAGATGCGGGCCTGCACCGTAGCCGCTTCCCCTGCCAGCGGGATCGCTTCGGCACGGGTGTTGGCCTCTTGCAGCGTGCGCCCCAGCAGGGCGCTGCCATCGCAGGTGACAAACAGTTGCCAGTGGCTGCTCTTGCTGTTGCCCGGCTGGCTTTCCACCGCCAGCAGACGCCAGGCTGCAGTCAGTGTGTCGCCATCCTGCCAGTACCAGGGCTGGGCTTCGTCACTGCCAGCGAATTGCCACACCGTACCATCCAGCGTGGCGGTATAGGCATCCACCCCGGCGCGGCTTGCTTCATCACATGGCGCCGCCTGTGCCTGCATCAGTCGGGTATTGTGATAGAGACGCCACGGGCGACCCTGCTCATCGAGACTGACGGCGGCCATGAGACCGGCGATCGGTGCGCCATTGAGCTGCTGGCGATAATGCAGATAGTGGCCCAGCTTGCCTTGGCGCTGATAGGCCGGGGCATCACTCAGGGTGACGCCGAGCTGCTGTTCGAGCCAGAGGCGGGTATCGGCCGGGGCGTCCTGTTCGACAAAACGCAGTTCGGCGGCCTGAGTGGAAAAGCCAGCCAGCCCCAGCAAGAGGGCGGGCAACAGGGGTTTCATAGTGGTACTCCCAATCAGCGGCAGGGTCATTGATTGATCCCCGCCAGATGCAACAAGAAGGCAAATTCACGAGCCCGATCGCCACCACCGGCGCGGTGGCCTCCCTCCAGTTCGGTCAGCAGCAGGTAGGGGCCGGAGCCCGTGCTGTGCTCCCGCAGGCGGGCCAGCCACTTGACCGGCTCCCAATAGGGCACCTGGCTGTCGTGCAGGGCGGTAGTGACCAGCAGGGGCGGGTAGGGGGCGCGGTGCAGGTTGTCGTAGGGGCTGATGCGGCGCATCGCCTGATACTCTGCGGGCTTGGCCGGGTTGCCCCACTCCTGATACTCCTGACGGGTCAAGGGGAGGGCGGGATCACTCATGGTGCCGAGCATATCGACGAAGGGAACCTGCAACACGGCGCCGCTAAAGAGTGTCGGTTGCTGGTTGAGGGCCGCAGCAACCAGCGTGCCCCCCGCGCTGCCCCCCATGGCAAACAGGGGCAGGGGAGCAGAGTCGGGCGACCAGTGGCGCAGGGCTTGACCGGCTGCGATAAAGTCGCTGATGCCGTTCAGCTTGTTGATGCCCCGTCCGTCGCGGGTCCACTGCTCCCCCAGCATGCCGCCGCCGCGCACATGGGCGATGGCGTAGACAAAGCCCCGATCCAGCAGGCTTAACAGCTCTTTCTGGTAGTAGGGGCGCATCGGCGTGCCATAGGCGCCATAGCCGTAGAGCAGTACGGCGCGAGGGGCCAGATCCTTGCGCCACACTAGCGAGACAGGCACCCGGGTGCCATCGGCAGAGGTGATCCAGCGCCGCTCGCTCTGATAGGGCAATGCTTTATTGCCTGCGGTGTGCTGGTCGTTGATCCACTGGCCGCTGGTCAAATCCAGCCAGCGCTGGCCGGGGGGCTGGCTCAAGCCCTGACTGCGCACCAGAATACGGTCGCTGGCCGGGTCATGTTCTCCTTGCAGCCAGCCGGTACCGGCGCCACTGGCCAGCGGCAGGCGCTGGCGTTCATGGCCGTTGCGATCGAGCAGGGCGAGCCAATCCTCCCCCTGCTGGCGAAACTGCACCACCAGATGGCGATCAAACAGTCGCCACTTCTCGGGATCGCCGAGATCTTCCCCGGCGCTGGGCCAGAGGCGCTGCCACTCACCGAGCGGCGTGCTGGCTGAGTAGAGGGCAAACGTCCCCTCCCGGTTGCTCTTGATCACCCAGCCAGACTGGCTGTCCAGATAGTATTCCACCCCGCGCTGGCGGGGTTTGACCTGCTGCGGCTTGCCCGAGTCGAGCAGGTATTGCTCCGAGCTGTCGTGGTTGTTGCCCTGCAACACCAGATGCTGGCCATCCGTGGTGCGATAGAGGCTGAGCAGCCAGGCGGGATCCTGCTCCTCATAGAGAGTCTGCTCCTGGCCATCCTGCCAGCCGCGTAGCTGCCAGGGGCGCAGGGTGTAGCGCTCGTTGGCGATGGTGTAGAGGGTGCGACCATCTTGTGACCAGGCGAGATCGGCGCTGCGCTGTGCCAAACTGGCCAGCGCCTTGCCGCTTTGGAGATCGAGCAGGGTGACCTGATAGTCGAGATCGCCGCGCCTGTCTTCGGCGATGGCCAGCGTGCGGTTATCCGGGCTCAGGGCCCAGCCGCCCGCTTCGTAATAGCCCTCACCCGCTCTGGCGGGAAGCCGCTGCTGCACCTTGCCCCCGTGGCGTTGCCAGAGTGAGCCATCCGGGCGCAGCTGCCATGCCTGATCGCCGCGGACAAGCCAGTTGTCTGGCACGGGTTCCCCCGCCGGATGGCGGGCAAACTCGGCGCGCAAGGTTGCTTCCAGCGGCTGCTGCGCGGCGAGCTGCTGCTCGCTCCAGCGATTTTGCTGCTTGAGCAGGGCGAGAATGGCCGGGTTGCTGCGGCTCTCGTCCCGCAACCAGAAATAGGGATCCTGGCGTACGGGATTGCCTGAAATCAGGTGTGGCTGGGACGGGATCGGCGGTGGCAGGGCCTCTTGCGTCCAGGCCAACGGGGCGGCCAAGAGGGCCGCCATGATTGCATGATGCTTCATCACATCCCCACGAAACGGTAGCTGAGGCTGGCTGACAGGTAGCGGCCGCTCTGGCTGTAGAGGGAGGTGTCGCTGCCAGCCGGGAGTCCGGCCACATCCTGATAGCGGACGTAGCGGGTATCGAGCAGGTTGCCGATGGTGGCATTGACCTTGAGCGCCTCGGTGATCTGCCAGTCGCCGGTGAGGTCCAGGCTGAACCAGCCTGCGCTGCTCTGGCAGGCACCGTTATAGCCAGTCTGCGCATTGGCGCACTGGGGCACCTTGGTCATGGCGGCGGCATAGTTGCCACTGAGCTCAACCCCCCAGTCGAGCTGTTGCCAGCGCAGGGTGGTGTTGCCTTCCAGCGGTGTCTGGGTGCGCAGCGGCTCACCGCGGTGATCTTTGCCATCCATCCAGGCCAGATTGGTCGAAAGCTCCCACTCGTCGCTCAGCCAGAGGCTGGCGGCCAGCTCGGCGCCCCAGGTTTCTGCTTTGGCAACGTTGCGATATTGGCGCAGGAAGACACCGTCATCGAGGCGAAAACCGGTCTGGCGCCAGTCGATGAAGTTGTAGTAGCGGTTGTAGAAAACGGCCGGTTTGACGCTCCAGTTGTCGCTTTGGCCATTCACTCCCCACTCCAGACTGTGGCTGGTCTCCTCCTTGAGGTTGGGGTTGGCAATGATCTCGAACGGCGGCATGGCAAAGTAGTGAGGAATGTTGCCGTAAACCTGATCGTAAGCGGGGGCGCGGAAGCCGTTGGCATAGCTGAGCCAACTGCGCCATGTCTCGTTGAAGCGGTAACTGGCCGCCACACTGGGGGAGATGTGGTCGCTGTGGTTCTCGGCCAGATTACTGTCCGGTGCGCGCAGGCGCTGGCGGTCAAAGCGCAGGGTCGGGGTAAACTGCCAGTTGCCCAGATCGATCACATCGCTCAGCCAGATGCCATCGCGGCGGGTTTCGGCTTTGCTGAAGGGGGCTTTCTGTCCCTGGGTGGTGATGCCATCTTCCAGGGTCAGATTGCTGACCGGCCGCTCGTGGTTGGCCTGCTCCACTTCCACACCGTAGCTGAAGGTGTGATCCAGCGAGCCGGTGCTCAGCGTGCTCTGCAGCTCCAGCTCACTGCCAAGGCGCAGCTCCTCGAACGTGGAGAGGGTGCGCTGGCTGCGATATCTGGGATAGCCGCTCAGGGCATCGTTGCGCAGCAGCTGGCGCTGGTTGGCTTCGTTGCGTGACTGGTTGCCAAACAGGCTCCAGTTGAGGGTATCGACCATGCCCAGATCGCTGGCTTCCCAGCTGAACTTGCCGCCCTGAGTGCGCTGATCGCCATCTTCCTGAAAACCGACCACGTCCCAGCTGCCATCGGGTTGGGGCACCGCTTTGGGCCCCATCTGGCGTTTGGCGTGATCCTCGTAGTAGTCCAGCTCCAGCCGCAGAGCGTGATGGGCATTGAGGGGGAGGCGGCTGCTGGTGGAGGCACTCATGCCATCCAAATCAGCCGGAATGCGGTTCTCCTCAAAGTTGGCGGTTTCGTTGCCGCGCCAGCCGGAGAGGCGCAACAGATGTTCGCTCTCCAGTGCCCGCACCGCGCCGGTCATGCTGAGCTTCTTCTTGTTGCTATCGCCACCGTAGAGGGTTTTGGCCGCCAGATAGCTATCTTGTTGTTGCAGATAATCTTCCGGCTGCTTGGTATTCATCACCACGGTGCCGCCGATGGCATCGGAGCCATGCAGGGAGGAACCGGCCCCCTTGGCCACCTCAATCTGCTTGATGTCGTCGAGATCGAAGTTGAAGCGACCCACCTTGTCATTGATGTTGTCGGCGCCAAAGCCGTCGCTGACGCGTACCCCATCCTTGATCAGCAGGATGCGGTTGCCACCGATGCCGCGCACGCTGATGTTTTGCGGTCGCCCAGCAGAGCCGGTGACCGAGACACCGGGGATCTTGCGAAACACATGGGTCAGCTCGCTGGCGACCTGACGGTCCAGCTCTTCCTGGGTGATGACGGTGATGGAGCCGGAAACATCGGAGAGTTTCTGTGGTACCCGTTGCCCGGTGACAATGATGGTGTCGTCGCTGCGAGCCTTCTCCACAGGGGGAAGATCGGCCGCGCCTGCGGAGGCACAAAGGAGTGCCGGCCATGCCTGAAGCAGTTTGTTCATAATGATAATTGTTTTTATTTAAGCCTGAAGGGCGGCATTATTGCAGAGGCCTGACCACTTGACAATAAATAGAAATCATTATCATTAAGATCTTATGGTGTTGATATTATTGAGTTATTTGTTTTTAAAAAGAGGCTCCCGCGCGAGGCGGGAGCAGGGGGATCAGGGCTTGAGCAGTTGCAGCGACTCTTCTGCTGCCTTGCCTTGAGAGAGGGTTATATCGACCCGGCGATTCGCCTGGCGATGTTCGGGGGTGTCATTGGCAAAGCGGGGTTGGGTGTCGGCAACACCCTGAGCGATGACTCGTCTGGCATCCAGCTGGGGGTTAGCCAGCATGGTTTGCACGATGGAAGAGGCCCGCAGCACCGAGAGCTCCCAGTTGTTGCGATAGAGCTCCACCGGCGCTTGGGAGTTGTCGGTATGACCGGTGACCACTACTTGCCCCGGGATGTTGGCCAAAATGCCGGCGATCTTGTTGACCAGCGGGATGAACTGGGGCTGCAGGAACGCCGAATCGGCGGGAAACAGCGCCTTCTCGCCGATGCGGATCACCAGTTGACTGCCGAGTTGCTCGACCTCGAGATCCTTCGATTCAATCTGGGCCTTGAGTTGCTGCTCAAGCTTCTGCTTGGTCACCTGCACCCACTCCTGCTCCTTGGTCTTGTGGGGCCAGGCTTCGGTGGCGCTCGGTTTTTCCGAGGCACCTATGGTCTCGTTGAAGGGGTCCGATGCCGCCATGGGGGCATCTTTTTCCAGTACAGTCTCTTCTTTCGGGCTGCTCGGCGTGGTTTTTGATTCCGGCTCGAGAATCCCTGTTCCCCCCTGCATCAAGGGTGAGCCGGCAGGCGGGGAGATGAGGCCGATTTTACCCAGCGACTCGATAAAGCCCTGGATAAGCACCCGGGTTTCGGACTGCTTGGCCATGGCAAAGGAGTAGAGCACCACAAACAGGGCGAACAGCAGGGTCATGAAGTCGGCATAGGAGACCAGCCAGCGTTCATGGTTCTCCGGTGCTTCAGCCTTTTTCTTTTTGGCCACCGTGACCTCCCAGATAAGGTTCGAGGGTAACTTGCAGGCGCGCTTGGGATTCGCCATCCACGATGCAGAGAATGCCGGTCAGGGTCATCTCCTTGTAGTGGCGGATCTGGTGGGCAAACCCTTTGTAACGGTTGCCGAACGGCAAGAAGATCAGGTTGGCGGCGGATACCCCGTAGATGGTGGCGATAAAGGCCACGGCGATGGCGCCGCCCAGCTTGTCGGGGGCATCCAGCAGACCCATGGCGTGGATCAGGCCAAACACCGCGCCGACGATCCCCATGGTCGGGCAGTAGCCGCCCATGGCTTCGTAGAATTTGACTGTCTGTTCGAGATCTTCCTGCTCGAACTCGATCTCGTTCTCCAGCACCTCGTGTATCTTGGTTTTTTCGTAACCATCAACCATCATCTGCACCCCTTTCTTCAGGAAAGGATCCTTGATCTCGTCGATCATCCCTTCCAGCGCCAGCATGCCGCTGCGGCGGGCGTTGCCTGCCAGGGTCTCCAGCAACTGGGCCTGTTCATGCATATCGAGCTTGAGGGGGGAGAGCAGCCATTTGAAACGCTTCATGGTGCTGCCGACGACGGAGAAAGGGAACTGGGTCAGCGCAGCACCTATGGTGCCACCGATCACAATGAGGAATGCGGGCAGATCGAGCAGTGCACTGGGGTGCCCCCCCTCGATCATGTTGCCGCCAAGGATGGCGATCAACGCCAGCACCAAGCCAATCAAGCTCATTTTTTACACGTCCCTGTATGGTGATAATCGCTAGTGTAGCTAGTTAAGTATCAGTTTTTCAAAATGATATCCAATCGCTGAGCAATTAATCGGCGTGGTATGTGGCAACGGGTGTGGCGCACAACGCTGGGGGGGCTGAGTGCTGTTATGGCATCTGTGGCTAGAGACTGATCCCATAAGAGCAAGGAGCGAAACAAGCAGTGCGCAATCATCCAGATCCGGGAATCCATGTCGCCCATTAAAGAGCTTCTCCTCTCGGGACCATGTCCTGGTGATTAGGTGAACGTGCTTATAAAGAAGGCGACCATAAGGTCGCCTTCTTGTTTCGTATTTTGCAGAGCATGGTTCGATGCCAGAGTGGCTATCAGAGCACCATGGCGGCAATCCAGCCGAAGATCACCAGCGGGATGTTGTAGTGAATAAAGGTGGGCACCACGCTGTCCCAGATATGGTCATGCTGGCCATCGGCGTTGAGGCCGGATGTGGGGCCCAGAGTTGAATCAGATGCAGGTGAACCCGCATCCCCCAGCGCGCCTGCGGTACCGACCAGTGCGATGATCGCCATTGGTGAGAAGCCAAGCTGCAGACAGAGCGGCACATAGATGGTGGCGATGATGGGCACGGTGGAGAAGGAAGAACCGATCCCCATGGTGATGAGCAGACCCACCAGCAGCATCAGGAAGGCGGCGATGCCTTTGTGCTGACCGATGCCGGAGGCGACCACCTGGACCAGAGAGTCGACCCCGTGAGTCGCCTTCATCACGGCGGCAAAACCGGCGGCGGAGATCATGATGAAGCCGATCAGCGACATCATCCGTACCCCCTGAGTGAAGGCATCCTGGCTTTCGCGAAACTTGATGACGCCGCCGCAGGTGAAGATGACAAAACCGGCCAGCGCACCCAGTACGATGCTGTTGGTCATCAGTTGTAGCCCCAGCGCCACGCCAATGGCCAGCAGGGCCACCCAGATGTGGGTGAGGTTGAGCTCGATCGCTTCGGGCTCGGCATCCAGGATCTTGGCCAGATCGTACTGGCGCGGTTTGCGATAGCTGATGAATACCGCAATCAGCAGGCCCAGTACCATACCGGCGACCGGAATGGCCATCGCCAGCGGGATCTGGCTGGTGGTGATGGGCACGCCGTTATCAATCAGGTTCTTGGCCAGAATGTTGTTCAGGAAGATGCCACCAAAGCCGACCGGCAGCACCATGTAGGTGGCGGTCAGGCCAAAGGTGATGACACAGGCCACCTGACGACGGTCGATCTGCATCTGCGCCATCACGTGCAGCAGCGGCGGGATCAGGATGGGAATAAAGGCGATGTGAACCGGGATCAGGTTCTGGGAGGAGATCGCCACGGCCAGCACGGAAGAGAGCAGCAGGGTTTTGACCCACATGATGCGGGTCGAGCTGGCATCCTTGCCCAGCTGGTTGATCACCTTGCGGGCCAGCAGGTCGGTGATCCCGGAGCGGGAGATGGCAACCGCAAAGGCGCCCAGCATGGCGTAGGAGAGGGCAATCTCGGCGCCACCGCCCAGGCCACCGCTGAAGGTGGTGAGGGTATCGGTCAACGACAGCCCACCGACCAGGCCGCCAGCAATGGCCCCCAGCGCCAGCGAGACCACCACATTGATCCGCAGCAGACTGAGCACCAGCATCAGCCCGACTGCGATAACAACTGGATTCATTTGATTTCCTTATAGTTTGTTATTGCTGTCTGTCATGTGAAGGGGAGTTAGTTTGCGAAAAATGTGACAAATGTCGAGAAAAAAATCAGTCAAACCCTGCATATCGCAGCAGCATGTGGCACAAGGTTGCTCAACATGAGGGTTTGTGAACTGTTTGTCTCCGTGCATCCCGTGCGCAGCGGTGGATAGTGACGTTGATGGCGATTTCCGGTGCGCCGCGCAATCAATCATTTCCCCAAAAAGCGAAGGCTGCCAGTGGCAGCCTTCATCCGTTTATTCTTGCCCCTCATCATCGGCAGGAGCATCGGTTGTGTCATCATCCGGATGCGCTGGCGGCCAACCCCCCATGCTCTTCCAGCGGTTAACGATATGACAGAACAGCTCTGTGGTGCGTTCGGTGTCATAGAGGGCAGAGTGCGCCTCTTTATTGTCAAACGGGATGCGGGCGCTCTGGCACGCTTTGGCCAGCACGGTCTGACCCAGCGCCAATCCGGAGAGAGCAGCGGTGTCGAAGGTGGCAAACGGGTGGAACGGATTACGCTTGAGGCCAGCGCGCTCGGCGGCCGCCATCACGAAGCCGTGATCGAAGGTGGCGTTGTGGGCCACTATGATGGCGCGGCCGCAATCCTGCTCCTTCATCCCCTTGCGGATCCCCTTGAAGATCTCGGTCAGTGCCTCTTTTTCCGAGACAGCGCCACGCAACGGGTTGTAGGGATCGATGCCGGTGAACTCCAGCGCGGCCTTTTCCAGGTTGGCCCCTTCGAAGGGCTCGACATGAAAGTGGAATATGTGATCGGGAACGAGCCAACCCTGCTCATCCATTTTCAGGGTGTAAGCCGCTATCTCGAGCAGGGCATCGGTCTTGGCGTTGAACCCGGCTGTTTCAACATCGATGACGACGGGGTAAAAACCACGGAAACGGCCCTTGAGGGTATGAACTGCGTCGGTCATGGGATCTCGGTCGGGATAAAATGAGGCGGCATTATGGCAAAAAAGCACAGGCTTGTCCCCCCATCCCGTTGCAGTAAGCCGCTTACAATGCAGTGCCTGGTTTCAGTATCGGTGCAGCCACCAGCGGGCGGCTATCAACGCCGTGAACGACCCCAGCAGGGCGCTGGCCAGCACATCCACCGGCCAGTGCATCCCCATCACCATGCGCGACAGACCAATTCCCAGTGCCCACAACGGCAGCAGCCAGACGCCCGTGGGAGCGCGGGCCAGCCAGATAAGGCCGAAAAATTGGGCCAGGCTGATGGCGGCGATGCTGTGGCCGGAGGGGAAGGCGTAGTTCACCTCGGCCTGCCAGTGGTGGCCGAGCCACTCAGGCAGGGCCAGCAACTGGCTGGCGGCATGAACCTGTTCGCTACGCACATCGACCCTACTGGCGTAGAAGCTCTTGATAGCCGGGATCAGCGCCTGACTCTCCAGCCAGATCAGATAGGGTCTGGGCTCTTCGGTCAGGTGCTTGATCAGGCTCTTGAGCACCCAGTCGCTGGCTAGCAGGGCCGCCAGTGCACACCCCAGCGCAATGAAGGAGGCCCACTCCAGTCTCAGTTTGTAGCGGGTCAGCAGCAGCAAGAGAGCGCCACTGAGCCCGATCCCGGGAATATCGACCATGCGGGTGAGGGCGTATGACCACCATAACCAGCCTGAATGCAGGGAGTCGATCAGAAAAGGCTGCCAGGGCAGCGTGGCGAGCAGCAGCAGGGGCAGGATCAGCAGGGCAGTGAATCCAAGCACCTGACTGCGGGTGAGTGAGGAGACAGAGAGCGACGAGAAATGTGGCGGCATGGTGAATATGGGCGATCGCGAAAAAGAGGGGCATTGTGCCACCGTGACATGCCCGGACAAAGCCGAGCAGCACGTTTGTTACCTCTGCTTACACATTTGTGGCGACATCCTCGGTTTGAACGGCAGGAGAGAGTGGCCACCGAACAATGTGGTCCCCTTTCGCGCCTGATTGCATCACAGGCTGAAATCTCGGGCGGCTTTGCGCTAGAATGGCTCCCCCGTGGCGGTTGTGACCAAAGAGAGCCCGATGAAGATAGTCGTTGATGAGAATATGCCCCATGCCGTGGAGCTGTTTGCCGAATTTGGCGAGGTGGTCGCCTTGCCCGGACGGCAGATGCAGGCCCGCGATCTGCTGGATGCCGATGTGCTGCTGGTGCGTTCGGTCACCCGCGTCAACGGCGATTTGCTGGCGACCAGCCCCAAACTCGGGTTTGTCGGCACCGCCACCATAGGCACCGACCATGTGGACAAGGCGCTGCTGGCAAGCCGCAATATTCCCTTCTTCAGCGCCCCCGGTTGCAACAAGTATTCGGTGGGGGATTATGTGCTCTCAGCCCTGCTGGTGCTGGCGGAGCGCTACGAACTCGACCTCTCGGCCATGACGCTGGCGGTGATTGGTGCGGGCAATACCGGCGAGTGCGTGGCTGGCAAGGCCCAAGCGCTCGGCATGCGGGTACTGCGCTGCGATCCGCCCAGGGCGCGTAATACTCCCGATGCGGGCTTTGTCGATTACCAGACCGCCCTTGGCGCCGATATCGTCAGTTTCCACGTGCCCATCACCCGTGAAGGGCCGGATGCGACCCACCATCTGCTCGATGCCGAACAGATTGCCGCGCGCCCTGCCGGGCAGATCCTGATCAACGCATCCCGTGGCGAGGTGTGGGATAACCGGGCCCTGCTGGCGCGTCAGTTGGGCGATGCGCCTTTGCGACTGGTGATGGATGTGTGGGAGAACGAGCCCGAGCCACTGGCTGCGCTGGTGCCCCATACCGAGATTGCCACCCCCCATATCGCCGGTTACAGCCTGGAGGGGAAGGCCCGCGGTACCTGGATGCTCTATCAGGCGCTCTGCCAGCAGTTGGGACGCCAGCCTCGTCAGGATTTGAGTCAGCTGTTGCCTGCCCCCGATGTGCAGGCGGTGGTGCCGGGCCGCGCACCGGATCAGGCGCTGATCAAGCAGCTGGTGCATCTGGTCTATGATGTGCGCCGCGATGATGCCCGTTTCCGGGCCCGACTCGGCTTGCCCGGCAGCTTTGACGAGCAGCGCAAACACTATCCAGAGCGCCGTGAACTATCCTCCCTGCAGGTTGAGGGGGCGTTTGCCGACCAGGCGCTGGGCGAGCTGGGATTTGCGCTGTCACGCCCCTGAGTTGGGGACTAGGAGTTGGAAGATAACCGGAAGGGGTGAGCCGTACTGGCTACCTCGAACCCATTTTTTACTGAGCTGGCGCAGATGCTACTGCGCCAGCTCAGCCATATCAGGCAGCGTCATCTCGCCGTGCGGGAGCCTGCCGACCATGGTGCCACCCGGCGCCATTGCAGCATTATCAGAGGAGAACAGAATGAGCCAGCAGTTTAACGTAGCGGTATTGGGTGCCAGCGGCGCCGTGGGTCAGGCGATGATCGAGATCCTGGAAGAGCGCGAATTTCCGGTAGCGACCCTCTATCCGCTGGCTTCCAGCCGCAGCGCCGGTGATACAGTGCGCTTTGGCGGCAAGAACCTCGAGATCCTCGATGTGGAGGAGTTTGACTGGAGCCAGGTGCAGATCGCACTCTTCTCCGCCGGTGCCGAGGTATCTGCCAAGTGGGCGCCGATTGCTGCCGAGCACGGTTGTATCGTCATCGACAACACCTCCTGCTTCCGTTACGACGAAGATATCCCGCTGGTGATCCCGGAAGTGAACCCGGATGCGCTGGCCGATTTTCGCAATCGCAACATCATCGCCAATCCCAACTGCTCCACCATCCAGATGCTGGTGGCCCTGAAGCCGCTGCACGACGAAGTGGGCATTGCCCGCATTAATGTGGCCACCTATCAATCCGTGTCAGGCTCCGGCAAAGAGGGGGTCAGCGAGCTGGCGGGTCAGACCGCTCATCTGCTCAACGGTCGTCCGGTGGAACCGACCCTCTATCCGCAACAGATCGCCTTTAACCTGATCCCGCAGATCGACAGCTTCACCGACAACGGCTACACCCGTGAAGAGATGAAGATGGTATGGGAAACCCAGAAGATCCTCGGCGATGCCAGCATTGCCGTGAACCCCACCTGCGTGCGGGTGCCGGTCTTCTACGGCCACGCCGAGGCGGTACACGTCGAGCTGCACCAGCCGCTCGATGCCGAACAGGTCAAGGACCTGCTGCGCAGTGCGCCGGGTGTGACCCTGTTTGATGACGAAGGGGACTATCCGACCCCGGTGCGTGACGCAACCGGCAAGGATGAGGTGCTGGTGGGTCGGGTGCGCCAGGATATTTCTCACCCGAGTGGTATCAATATGTGGATCGTGGCCGATAACGTTCGTAAGGGCGCGGCAACCAACAGTGTACAGATTGCCGAGCTGCTGGTTCGCGACTATCTGTAAGGCTGGTCAGATGCCACAGATGGGCAGCAGGGAGTGCTGCGCATCTGGCCTGTGATAAATCGGGGGTGTGACCCATGCCGCACTCCGTCACTTCAAGATTCTGTTGCGATATCAACTGATTAAGTTTTTTCCTACACTCAGAGTCAAGTCGGGTGCTAATTGTGTCGGACTACTGGCTTGCGACGCGAGCCTGATTTATATTGAGCCGACTGTTTTGGGGTAACTATCCAGATTTTTCAATGTGATAGGGCCGTCATACGAAGGAACGAATATGGGACATTCCCGCATAACATTGGCAACGCTACTCGCATTGGGTCTGCTGGGCTCCGTCCAGGCTGAAGACGCTGCGCGGGAGCCTTTTTTTGTCGAGCTAAAAGGCCCTGACGAGCCCGCACCTCCAGCCGTCAATTCCCAGCCGCTGGCGCAACCGGTCGCCAGACCCGTGGCGCAACCGGTACGTGCAACCGCCCAGCCGGTGGTACGTCAGGTCACGGCCAATGCCGGTAGTTATGGCCCTGTTCGTCCAACCGATACTCTCTGGAGTCTGGCGAGCAAATACCGTCCCTCCAGTAGTGTCAGCGTCTACCAGACCATGGTGGCGATCTACGAGAAAAACCCCCGCAGTTTTGCCGATGGCAATATCAACCACATTCTGGTGGGGTCACGCATCCTGTTGCCGACCGTGGCCGAGGCGAGCGTCATCACCGATGCCCAGGCGCGTGCTAAGTTCCGCAGCGACAACGCCAGCTGGAAGGGGTTAAGCCCCAAGTATCTCGCCGAGAAGCAGGCCCATGGCGCCAAATCGGCGGCCAAGCCCGTGAAGGTTGAGACTGCCAAAGCCGAACCGGTGAAAACCGCGCCAGCTCCCTTGCCTGCGGCAAAAGCGGCACCCATTCCTGCTCCTGTCGTAGCACCGCAACCGTCTGCTGAAACCAAAGATGTTGTCAAGGCGAGCGAGCCTGCGCCAAAAGAGGCGGTGGCCCCAGTCCCGGCGACGAGCGCCGCAGCAAGCACCACACCGGCGCCTCTGCCTTCCGATCTGGAAAAACCGGTGGGCAAACCGGCCACCGAGATGGCGCTGGCGCTGGAAGATGCCAATGCCCAGCTCGGTCAGGTGACCGAGATGAACCACAGGCTCAAACTGCGCTTGCAATCTCTCACCGAAGAGGTCGAGACCCTCAAGGCCCAGTTGCAGGATCAGACCGCGCTGCAAAAAGAGCTCGCCGAGCTGAAGGCCAGACCTGTCCCCCCCGTGGTGGCAGAGCCTGAACCCAAGCAGCACTGGCTGATGGAGCTGCTCTCCTCACCGCTCAACCTTGCCATGATCATCCTGCTGCCGGTGCTGCTGGTATTGGCGCTGGTGACCCTGTGGCTGCGGGCCCGTGCCCGTCGCGAGCTGGAGGAGCAGGAGAAGAGCCTCTCCGAGTCCACCGCCATGATGATGGATCAGGAGCAGAGCGAGTTTGACGATCTGCTGAGTGTCGATGTGACCGACAACGAGCCGGTACGCCCGGTGCCGGATCTCAATACCCCTGATGGCTTTATGCCGGTCGAGCCAGATGAACCGGCTAAAAAGCCGGATGTTGATCTGGTTTTCAGCGACGATGGCGAGATCGATCTGCAAGGTTTCGAGCCGGAGCGAATGGCTGCCCAGTCAGCCAGTCGTGACCCGGATCTGGTGCCGGATCTCGATCTCTCGCTGGATGAGCCTGTCGCGTTGGCCAATGAACCCGACATGGATCTGGCCAGCGAGTTCAATCCCAAGTCCAGGGATGCTGATGAGCTCATGAGCGAAGAGGAGCTGCAGGCAGCCCTGTTTGCCGAGCTGGATGCGGATCTTTCGGCTGATCTGGAACCGGAGTTGAGTGCAAGCAGCAAGAGTACGGCTGCTGATGATCTGGCCAGTTTTGATCTGGGTGATTTTGAAAATGAGCTGGATAAACCGGCTGCGGGCGAGGGCAATAATGCCATCGACTTGAGCGTGGATGGTTCGGCTGATGATATGTTGGCCGAGTTGGGGCTTGAGCCAACCAAAGGCAAGGAGACCGAGCTCGATCTTGAGTGGGATCCCAACGAACTGGCGCTCTCCGATTTCGAGGATGCCTTTACCGAAGTGGAGTCTCATCCGGCAGAATTGCAGCCAAGGGAACAGGCCCAGGCAAGCGGTTACGTCGAGATCGACAAGCTGCTGGCCGATGCGGATGCCACCGCGCCGGAGCAGGAGCCCTATCAGGGTCTCTCGCTGGACGTGGGGCTCGATGGTTTCCCCGAGGTGTTGCCTGAATCCACCGGCTTTGATGTGGATGCCGATGACGGCGGTGTGGGGGCCAAGCTGGATCTGGCCCGCGCTTACCTCGAGATCGACGACAAGGATAGCGCCCGCGAGCTGCTGCAAGAAGCGGCAGAGCAGGGCACCGAGCATCAGCGTGCCGAGGCGGAAAAACTGCTCAAGCGGTTGGGGTAAAATTGTCCCTGTCGCGGGATCAGCAAGAAGGGGGCAGCCATTGGCTGCCCCCTTCTTCATGACAATTTGCACAGGGTGAATTCTCCGCCCATGCAAGCCAATCAGGCGGTTTGTGGGACTTTTCGAGTTGAGCGCGTATAATCCGCCCCGTTTCTTTCACTGCGTTTCACAACAAGACAAGTTTATCCATGCGAATTGCCCTAGGTATTGAATATGACGGCAGCCGGTATTTCGGTTGGCAGCGTCAGCGTGAAGTGATCAGCGTGCAGGAGGAGTTGGAGAAGGCCATCAGCCGGATCGCCAACCACCCTGTCTCCATCCAGTGTGCCGGACGCACCGATGCCGGTGTCCATGCGACCGGTCAGGTGATCCACTTCGATACCGAGGCGAACCGTGCCGAAGGGGCCTGGACCCTGGGGCTCAATTCCAACCTGCCGCCGGATATCGCCGTGCGCTGGGTCAAACAGGTGGACGAGAGCTTCCACGCCCGCTTCAGCGCCACCGCCCGTCGCTACCGCTATGTCATCTACAACCACAACTACCGGCCGGCGATCCTCGGCAGTGGCGTCAGCCACTACCACGAGACCATCGATGCCGAGTTGATGCACCAGGCGGGCCAGAGCCTGCTGGGGGAGCACGACTTCAGCACCTTCCGTGCCGTCGCCTGCCAATCCAACACCCCGTGGCGCAATGTGACCCATCTGTGTGTCAGCCGCTCCGGTCCCTACATCGTGCTCGACATCAAGGCCAACGCCTTCCTGCACCATATGGTGCGCAACATCACCGGCTCCCTGCTGCTGGTGGGGCAGGGGCTCAAACCGGTGGAGTGGATTGCCGAGGTGCTGGCTGCCAAGGATCGCAATCTGGCCGGGCCGACCGCCAAGGCCGGTGGCCTCTATCTGGTCGATGTGGATTACCCGGCCGAGTTTGCTCTGCCGCAGTTGCCGCTCGGCCCGCTGTGGCTGCCGGACTCGGCACCGGGTACGACCAGTTTTTAGTAACTGCGCCCGAAAAATTGTGGTTTAATGACCCGTCATTTGTTGCCATCGAGCTATTAAGTCATTGAACAATCTAGGCTCGATGCGTTTTGTCAGGCACAAAAGCATTAAGGAATTCCATGAGCTGGCTTGAGAAGATTCTTCCCAAGAGCAAGATCACTGCGCCCCGTCGTCACAACATTCCGGAAGGGGTGTGGACCAAGTGCAGTGCTTGTGAACAGGTGCTCTACCGGGCAGAGTTGGAGCGCAACCTCGAAGTGTGCCCCAAGTGTGATCATCATATGCGCATCAGCGCCCGCGCCCGTCTCGAGAGCTTCCTCGACGAGCAGGGTCGTACCGAGATCGGTGCCGAGCTGGAGCCGCAGGATGTACTGAAATTCAAGGATTCCAAGCGCTACAAGGATCGTTTGTCTGCCGCTCAGAAAGAGACGGCGGAGAAAGATGCGCTGGTGGTGATGAAAGGGACCCTCAAAGGGGTACCGGTTGTCGCCTGTTCATTCGAATTCTCCTTCATGGGTGGCTCTATGGCCTCCGTGGTCGGTGCCCGCTTCGTGCGCGCCGTCGAGGAGTGCATCAAGGAAGGCCGCGGTCTGGTCTGTTTCTCCGCCTCTGGTGGTGCTCGCATGCAGGAAGCGCTGTTCTCCCTGATGCAGATGGCCAAGACCAGTGCGGCGCTGGACCGTCTGTCCAAAGCCGGCCTGCCCTATATCTCCGTGCTGACCGACCCCACCATGGGTGGCGTCTCTGCCAGTCTGGCGATGCTGGGTGACATCAACGTGGGCGAGCCCAAGGCGCTGATCGGCTTTGCCGGCCCGCGTGTTATCGAGCAGACCGTGCGCGAGAAACTGCCGGAAGGCTTCCAGCGCTCCGAGTTCCTGCTGGAAAAGGGTGCCATCGATATCATCATCGATCGCCGCGAAATGCGTAACCGTCTGGCCAGCCTGCTTGCCAAAATGCTGAATACTCACGTCATCGAAGAGTGAAGATGAGTTCAAACATGCAACAATCCCAAAGCCGGTCGCTTGTCGACTGGCTTTCTTATTTGGAGCAGATCCATCCGGTCAATATTGACATGGGGCTGGATCGGGTCGGTGCCGTTGCCCGGCGCATGGGTCTCAGCCAGCTGCCGTTCAAGGTGATCACGGTGGCGGGTACCAACGGCAAGGGCTCCAGCTGTGCCATGGCGGCCAGCATTCTGATGGCCGCAGGCTACAAGGTCGGCGTCTACTCCTCGCCCCATCTGCTGCGCTTTACCGAGCGGGTGCGGGTCAACGGGCAAGAGCTGGCCGACAGCGATCACTGCGCCGCCTTTGCCGAGGTGGAAGCTGCTCGCGGCGAGATTGCCCTTACCTTCTTCGAGTTCGCCACCCTGGCCGGTTTGTGGCTCTTCTGCCGCGCCGCCCCAGATGTGCTGCTGCTGGAAGTGGGGCTGGGCGGTCGACTCGACGCCACCAATGTGGTGGAGTCCGATGTGGCGATGATCACCTCCATTGCCCTCGATCACTGCGACTGGCTGGGTGATACCCGCGAAGCAGTGGCGGTGGAGAAGGCGGGGGTCTATCGCGCCGGTAAACCCGCCATCAGCGGTGAGCCCAATCCGCCTGCGACTATCGCGAGCGAAGCGGCGCGTCTTGGCGCCAACCTGCGTCAAGTCGGTATCGATTTTCGTGGCGATGAGCACGAGAGCGGTTGGGATTATCACGGCCTGAACCAGTGGCGGGATCTGCCAAAACCGGCGTTGCCACTGATGAACGCGGTGACCGTGCTGGCGGCGCTGGAATCCCTTGGCTTGCCGCTGCCGGAGTCCGCCATTCGTGACGGGCTTGCCAATGCCCGGCTGGCTGGCCGGATGCAGCAGTTGCAAAGTGCGCCGCTGGTGATCGTCGATGTAGCCCACAACCCCCATTCGGCGGCCTATCTGGCCGCGCAATTGCGCAAGATGCCCTGCTCGGGTGTACGCCGCGCCGTGGTCGGCATGCTCAAAGACAAGGACATGGCGGGCTCCCTTGCCGAACTCGATGGCTTGATTGGCGAGTGGTATCTGGCCAGCCTCACCGGCCCGCGCGCCGCCACCTCTGCGCAACTGGCTGCGGCGTTGGGAGAGGGCAAGGGGCCTGCCAGGGAGTTTGATGATGTCAGCGCCGCTTATCAGGCAGCGTTGGCCGCATCGAGTCCGGACGATATGGTCATTGTGTTTGGTTCGTTTTACACTGTCGCCGACATTCTGGCGGGTGTCGCCGTCTAGGCCACACCCCGGCTCCCCGGCCCTCGGGCGGGGAGCCAAATCGCATATTGAGTTACGTAAAGGTAGGATTCAACTTGGCCTCTAAGTTTCAAAACCGTCTGGTGGGCACCGTCATCCTGGTGGCCCTGGTTGTTATTTTCCTGCCGGACTTGCTGGATGGTCACAAGCTGGCACAAAAGGAGGAGGCCTTTGCCAAGATCCCGCTGCGCCCCGAGCTGGAGCCTGCCAAGCCTGCGCTGCAGGTCTCGGCGGCCAGCAGCCTGCCAGCCGATCATCTGGCCAGCCAGCAACAGGCCTCTGCGGCCCAGCAGTGGCAAGTGGAAGAGGTGGCTGACCCCATGACCCTCGCCGGTCAGGGCAACGGCGGGCAGCCGGCGACAACCCCTGCCGCACCGGCGCCGGTCCAGCCGCAACAGAATGCTCAACCCAAGCCACAGCCCAAGCCGGAAGTGGTGGCCAAAAAACCGGTCGAACCGCCAAAGCCAGCACCCAAGCCGACGCCAGCCAAACCGGTTGAAGTTGCCAAGGCACCCACACCGACCAAGCCGCAGGCGGGTCAGATCAAGTCCCTCGACGATCTGATTGAAAGCAAAATGACCCAGCCGACCACCCCCGCGCCTGCTGCGGCACCGGCACAGGGTAGCTGGATCCTCCAGCTTGGCGCCTTCAAGAACGTCGACAGCGTCAACGCGCTGGTGAGCAAGCTACGGGCGGCGGGCTACTCTGCCCACACTTCGCCGCGCACACCGGTGCAGGGTCAGCTCAACCGGGTCTTTATCGGGCCGGATGTCTCCAAGGCCAAACTGCAGGGGATGCAGGGGCGGATCTCCCAGATGACCGGCCTCAGTGGCTCGGTGGTCTCTTACAATCCGTGACGGCTTGCCGTTGGCAATGGCCCTCTGAAACAAACACCGCGCCCCGTGCGCGGTGTTTTTTTATCTGGCTGTCGTGATTTTTAAGGGCGGCGTCGTACAGGTCACCCTCCGGTTGGGATTTTCGGGCAGTTGGGGTAGTCTGAGCCCTTCTGCTACTCACAGGAGTTCAAGATGATCCTCTCGACGACCCCCACGCTGGAAGGCAAAACCATTCGTGAATACCGCGGCATCGTGGTAGGCGAAGCCATTCTCGGCGCCAACATTTTCAAGGATCTCTTTGCCGGGATCCGCGACATCATCGGCGGCCGCTCCGGTGCCTATGAAAAAGAGCTGGCCCGTGCCCGCGAGATCGCTTTCGATGAGCTGAAAGAGCGTGCCGCCGCCCTTGGCGCCAATGCGGTGGTCGGCATCGATATCGACTACGAAGTGGTGGGGCAAAACGGCAGCATGCTGATGGTCAGCATCAGTGGCACCGCCGTGGTGGTCTGATCGGGCTCCAGCGTCTTCATGGGCAATGAGCCGATAACCGGGTTATCGGCTTTTTTATTGCTTGGCAGATACGTGTTGTTGGTAAGGGTTTTTATCAACTCATTGATTTTAAATATTTATATTTATTAATAATTCCACTGACCGGTTTTATTTTTTTTAACTGGGTAGCCCGAGAGGGTCAAGCTAGAGTGCCGCCATCAGGAACGACACCGCTCACGGACGAGGTTCTCTTCTCTTGAAGGCGTATCACTATGAATCAAAAACCTGCTCTGCTGACCCTTGTCATGTTGGCCATGACCGCCCATGCCGGCAGTGCCCTCGCGGCGCTGCCCAATTTCAGCGCCACTTGTCCCACCGATATCCGGGTCAAGTCACAAGGGGGCAACGTCTTTATCAATGGCAAGAAGGCGACCCTGAAAACGCTGGCGCCCGCCGCCTATTCGGCCACAAACGGCAAGGTGGTCATCGGGATCACCTTCGATCTGCCCGCCAGCGAACCCACCCTGGATTACGTCATCAAACATGATCGCCGGGCTCATGGCTTTTGCACCGTGCACGCTTGGTCGGCGGGCAAGGCCGCCGCATTGCCGATGGCCAAGGGGGACTCGCCCTATCAGGGCAAGTGGGTAGCCAAGAACCGCGAGACAGGTGCCACGGTGGCCAATATTCAGGTGGATGGCAAGGAGCAGGTGTGGGTTAACGGGGTCAAGGTGAAGGCGAAACGGGCCGATGGTGCGCTGCAGTTTCGTCAGGGCACCATCCTCTACACCTTGCAGGGGGATCCGCGTATTCGCGATGAGAGCGACTGGAATGACAGCGATGTTCAGAATACCGGCCCCATCAGGCTCGAGTAACAGACGTGCCGTGCCACGGCTTGGTCATTGATGCAAAAAGCAGAGAGCGGCATGGCCGCTCTCTGCTTTCTTGTCGCTATTAGATGATAGCCGTGCGGAGTTAGATGCCGTGGATGGCGTTGGCTTCCCCATACCAGTCCAGCTTGTCGGCCAGAGTGACCACCGAGCCGATGATGATGAGGCTCGGGCTCTTCACCTGACGGGCCAGTTCGGCCAACTGCTGCAGCTCGCCGCGCACCACCCGCTGACTTAGCTGGGTGCCTTGCTCCACCAGCGCCACCGGGGTATGACCGGGCATGCCGTGGGTTTGCAGCTCATCCTGAATGCGGGCAGCGTGGGCCAGCCCCATGTAGAAGACCAGAGTCTGGCGGCGGGCCGCCAGCGCCGACCACTCCTGGGCGATATTGCCCTCCTTGTCGTGGCCGGTGATGAACTGCACCCGCTGGGCGTGATCGCGGTGGGTGAGGGGAATGCCGCTGTAGGCGGCGCAACCCGATGCAGCTGTAATGCCCGGTACCACCGAGAAGGGGATGCCCGCCTCGGCCAGGGTTTCCAGCTCCTCGCCACCCCGGCCAAAGATAAAGGGATCGCCCCCCTTGAGCCGCACCACCTGTTTGCCCAGCTGCGCTTGTTCCAGCAACAGTTGGTTGATCGCCTGTTGGGGCACACAGTGGCGGCCCGCCTCCTTGCCAACAAAGATCCGCTCGGCATCCCGGCGAACAAGTGCCAGCACCTCCTGCGAGACCAGTCGGTCATAGACCACCACATCTGCCTGTTGCAGCTGTTGCAGACCGCTCAGGGTAAGCAGCCCCGCATCGCCGGGGCCGGCGCCCACCAGGGTCACGCTTCCCTTGCTCTGTGGTTGCTCATCGAGCAGCTCGGCGACGCTCTGCTCGGCAGCTTGCTGCTGGCCGCGGGCCAGCTGGCATGCCAGTCGCTCATGGCTAAAGAGTCGCTCCCAGAAGCGGCGGCGGGCCAGCTTGTCCGGAATGAGTTTGACCCGCTCGCGCAGCTTGCCCGCCAGCGCCGCGAGCTGGCCGAGGTGTTGCGGCAGCATGGCTTCAAGTTTTTCCCGCAGCTGGCGGCTTAGAACCGGGGCCGCGCCTGCGCTGGAGATGGCCACCATCAGCGGCGAGCGGTCGATGATGGCAGGCATGATGGCGCTGCAGTGGGCCGGAGAGTCCACCACATTGCAGAAGATCTGGCGCAGGCTCGCCTCATGAAAGACCTGATGGTTGACCTCTGGATTATTGGTGGCAGCGATCACCAGCCACTTGCCATCGAGCAGTTCGGGATGAAAATTGGCGGCGCAGATGGTCAGGCGGCCCTGCTCGGCCCAGCTCATCAGCTGGGGTTCCAGATGCGGGGCATTGATGGTGATCTTCGCCTTGGTATCGAGTAGCAGGCGCGCCTTGCGTACCGCCACCTCACCGCCGCCGACGATCAGGACCGGTTTGTTTTGCAGCTGACAAAAGAGAGGGAGAAAGTCCATAACAGGCTCCGGATGCTGGCCCGCTCGCAATGCCGCGCCGGGCGAGATAGCAGGGCGCGCCGTGACGCACCCCGGATGGTCGGGGGAAAGATCCCCCGACGGGAATAAAAAAGGGGAAGGGTGATCTACGCCCGGGCCAACGACAGATCCCCACCGGTGTCGGCCACTTGATCACGCTTCCCCAAACGAGGTTTTTCCTATGGCACTGCTTTGACGTGCATGTTGGCGACGTACTGATCTTCGGCCCAGAAGATGCGGTCAGCGACCATGGCTTCCGGATTGAGGGTGACGCCGCGCAGCACCCGCTCCTTGAACTTGTGATAACCGGCCCGGTCGATAAGGTGACCCATGTGCAGATAGATGGGTTTGCCATCCAGCATCTCGGTCTCGAACTCGAACAGGTTCTTGATCACCGCATGCAGCACCTCTTCGGTGACCCAGTTGAGAAACAGCTTGCCGGTACGGGGAGTCTTTTTGCTGGTGCGTCCCCCCAGCTTGACCATGTAGAGCTGCTTGGGATCCCGCTGCCAGGCCAGGGTCGGGCAGGCCAGTACGCACTCGCCACAGCCGATGCACTTGCTCTCCTCCTTGACCGCCTTGCCATGCTTGATGGCGAGGCAATCCACCGCGTGGTGGCTGCATGCCTTGACGCAGGCGCCGCAGCCGATGCAGCGCTCGGCATTGAAGTGGATTTTGGCGATGCCGAGGATGCCGAAGTCGGCCATGTTGGCCTTGGCGCAGTCGTTGGGACAGCCGGCGATCACCATCTTGAGGTGATAGGGGTTGGGGTAGAGGTGTTTCTCCATCCGCTGAGCCAGCCCGGTGCAGTCGATATTGCCCTTCTGGCAGATGGTGTTGCCCTGACAGGCGACGATGTTGCGCCCGCCGATGGTCTGGTAACCGGCGCGGGTGTCCTCAACCTCGATGCCGCAGGTCTCCACCTCGATCTCCTTGATAAAGGGTTCGAGGGCGGCGTTGACCTTGTCCATGTCCTGATACTTGATGCCGGGCATCGCCAGCTTCTGGCGGGTAGTGAGGTGGATCAGGCCGTTGCCGTACTGTTCGGCGATCTGCTGGGCCACCGCCAGCAGGTGGGCGGGCATGATCCCGCCGGGAATGCGCACGCTGATCATCGCCTCACCGCGCACCTTGGAGAGACGGTATTCGTTCTTGGCGCGGGCCTTGATGATGTCGATATCGAGACTCATGGTGTTCTCCCTTAGTCGATCAGATGCTGGGCCTGGTCAAAACGAAAGACTGGTCCATCCACGCAGATATAGGTGTCGCCCATCCGGCAGTGGCCACACTTGCCCACGGCGCAGGCCATGCGGCGTTCGTAGTCGACCCAGATGCGATCCTTGGGAATGCCGCGCTCAAGCAGGGCGAGCACCACGAAACGGATCATGATGGGAGGGCCGACCACGATGGCTTGGATATCCTCGCTATCCGAGATATCCAGCTGGTCGATGTAGTCGGTGACCCGGCCGATGCGAAACTGCTCGCTCTCCTCACCCTCATCCAGGGTGACGATGAGATTCTGGCGCTCGGCCCAGAGCGGCATCTCGTGGCGATAGAGCACCGCCTGCTCGTTCTTGAAGCCGAGGATCATGTCGAGGGATTTCACCTCTTCCGGGTGTTTGCTGAAGCGACGCAGCAGCCCCTTGACCGGGGCGACGCCGGTGCCGCCCGCCACCACGATGAGGTGCTGGTTGCGATAGGCCTCCAGCGGGTAGCCGTTGCCATGGACGCCGCGCATCCACACCTTGTCGCCCACATCGAGGGCAAACAGCGCATCGGTGACCTTGCCGACTTTGCGGATCAGCAGATCCACGTAGCCATCGCCATAGTCGGAGACCGAGATGGGCGCTTCGCCCACGGTGGGCAGGGAGATTTCGACAAACTGGCCGTAGTGGACATCAAAGTCGCGGGAGACCCGAAAGTTCCACTCCAGCTCAGTGTGGCGCTCGATGGCCAGAATGGTGTAGGCCTTGGGCAGCAGGCGGTTTTCGACCACGTCCTGCTGCGGTTCTGCTGTTGCGGTTTGCTGGCACTGGCACATATCAGTTCGCCCCCTGCGCGTTGTCGGCTGCGATGGTCTGTTCGACCACATCGGTCATCTTGTTGATGATGTTGCTAAAGGAGATGTAGTGAGGGCAGCGATCGTCGCAGCGGCCGCAGCCGACGCACATGTGCTCCTCCCCCTGACGGGCCTTGTAGTCGTTGACCTTGTGCAGGGCGCGATAACGCAGGCGCTCGCCATGTTTGGCGCGAAAACCGTGGCCACCGGCCATGTCGCTGAAACCATCCACCATGCAGCTTGCCCACTGGCGACGGCGTTCACCCTGCTTGGGGTTCTCCGCATAGGTGAGGTCGTGCACGCTGTAGCAGCTGCAGGTCGGGCAGGAGGTGGTGCAGCGGCCGCAGCCGATGCAGCGGCTGTCGTACTCGGCCCAGACCGGATGGGCGGTGAGGATCTGGCGGATCCGCTGCGGGTCGTCACAAACGCTGTCCGGGGTGCGTACCTTGACCGGGTTGCTCTGGACATATTCCGGGGTGAAGTCATCGGATTCACCCAGTTCGGCAAAGTAGCCGAGCAGCTCGGGATCCTTCACCTCGATGCGGGCACCCTCATCGCTCAGACGAATGGCGGCGGCGTAGTCCCGGGTCTCGTTGCTGCCCATGGAGACGCAGAAGCAGTTCTCGAAGCTCTCGCGGCACTCCAGCAGCACCAGCTTGAGCTTGCTCCGAAGCCGGGCGTAGTAGACGTCGCTGTTCTGGCCATTTTTCAGGTAGACCTGATCCAGCCTGCGCAGAGCGTGGATATCGCAGCTGCGCAAGAACAACAGGGTGGGCTTGGCCTCCACCTTTGATTCGCGCAGCTCCAGATTGTCGAAGTGGAACAGGGTCTGGGTGATGGGGAGCACCACCTCTTTCGGGGAGAAGTGGGACTTCTCCTGCCACACCAGCTCGGCCGGATGGCGGATGCTGTGGTAGGTGACGTTGTCGGTGTCGGAGAAGCGGCCGCCCCGATATTCGGCCGCGGGCGCCATGATCCGGTAATCGGGCAGCAGCCGCTCGAACAGCTGCGCCAGCGCGGGCTGGGTGAGAAGAAACGACATAAATAAACACCTTGTATGAGGGTGAGATGCCCTGGCATAGGGATGAGGAGCGGGCCGGTCAGGATGTCTGGCATCTGTTCTGGCCGCGCTTGCCTCGCCACGGTCTGTTTTTATGACTCATGTTGCTCAACTGACCCGATTGTTATTGTGTTGGCGGCGCGAGCGTCGCGGCAGGTCGGGTCATGCCTGTAAAACCCTTGTCAATTGAGCAGGGCGGCCTGATAGCCTGCGCACTTGCCCATCACGTATCCCATCTCCAGCTTGTTGATATCGCGGGTGAAACGGGAGACGGGGAAGTAGTCGGCCGGGGCGATCACCTCGATCTGGCAGTCCTCCGGCGGATTGGCGATAAAATCGAGCGCCTCGTTGTAGCTGCGATCCCGCTGCTCCAGCGCCTGTGCCAGTGCGGGGCGGGTCTTGAGCAGGGTACGGATCATCCAGGGGAAGGGCATCGGCTTGAGCCGGTAGCCAAGGGGCTCGGAGAGGATCACCGTCAGGTGACGGGCACCGCGGCGGTAGGCCTCGATCACCGGGATGGAGTCGGCCACCCCGCCATCTGTCATCGGTACCCCGTGTACCTCCGGGTATTCGTGGGAGGCGAGGGGAATGGCGCAGCTGGCAGGCAGCACCTCGTTCATGTTCTCCGGCTTGACCCGGATGTACTCCGCCTTGCCGGTCAGGGTATTGGTCACCACCGCATAGAAGGGGATGCCGGTCTCCCGGTAGGCGTGAATGTCGAGGGGATACTTGCTGCAGCTGGTGTTCCACAGCCAGTGGATATCCACCAGATTGCCCCCCTTGGCAAAGCGCAGGGGATCCATAAATTGTTGGCTGCACGCCAGTTTGGTCAGGATCTCGTGGCTGCGGCCATGCTGGCTGGCGAGATAAGCCAGCAAGTTGGTGGCCCCCGCCGAGACGCCGATGGCGAAGTCAAAGGGGCGATAGTCATGCTCGATAAACGCATCCAGCACGCCGCTGGCAAATATGCCGCGCATGGCGCCGCCTTCTACAACCAATGCGCTGGGGGATGCGTTTTTGTTCATGACAGGCACCTCATTGATAAGTCTGAGAGAAAAAGTGGGAAAGAGAACGTTCGGGCTGTCAGGCCGACCATTCTGATAACCAACCGGGGTTGGCCATCGCAATGAGGTCATTCTAGGAAGGGGATGGTGTTTAGAATATCTGTTAATAATGAATCAAGTGTTTTGTATTTCTAAACGATGGTGATAAACCCGTTGTGATCAAAGGGGTTGTGTAGGAGTCTCAACAATTCTGTGATGGCTGGATATTGGCAAGGATGAGTGTGTCATGACGTTATTGGTTCCCCCGCGGCTCCAACGTGGCGATACCATCGCTTTTTTCTCCCCCTCCAGCGCGGCGACCGCCTGGGCACCCAACCGTTTTGCCCGCGCAAAAGCCTTTCTTGAGGGGCAGGGCTTTAGGCTCAAGGCGGGCAGCCTCTCCGGCCAGCAGGATCACTGGCGCTCCGGCTCCATCGCCGCGCGGGCCGAGGAGCTCAATGCCCTTATTCGCGACCCAGAAGTACGCTGCATCATGTCGGTGATTGGCGGCAGCAACTCCAACTCCCTGCTCCCTTATCTCGATTTTGAGGCGCTGAGGCGCGATACCAAGATCATCGTCGGCTACTCCGATGTGACGGCGTTGCTGCTCGGCATCCATGCCCAAACTGGCCTGGTTACCTTTTATGGCCCGGCGCTGGTGGCCTCCTTTGGCGAGTTGCCGCCGTTGGTGGATAAGACGCTGGGCAGTTTTTTACAGATTGCGTTGGCCGACGAAGCTGGCGTCCCCTGCACGCTGCCCACCCCGGCAAAGTGGAGCGATGAACGGCTGGACTGGGAGAACCAGACCCGGGCCAAGCAGTGCCAGCCCAATCGGCTGATCTCGGTGGGCTCAGGCCGAGTTGAGGGACGGCTGATTGGCGGCAACCTCAACACCATGGCGGGGATCTGGGGCTCCCCCTATATGCCGCCCATCGAGCGCGGTGACATTTTGCTGCTGGAGGACAGCCTGAAATCTGCCGAGACGCTGGAGCGCTCCTTTGCCCATCTCAAGCTGTGCGGGGTGTTTGATCGGATCGGCGCGCTTATCCTCGGCAAGCACGAGTTGTTCAACGATCAGGGTAGCGGCAAGCGCCCCCTCGATATCCTGCTGGAGGTGGTGGGGGAGCCGAACTTCCCCATTCTGGCGGAGTTTGACTGCGCCCATACCCACCCCATGCTGACGTTGCCGCTGGGCATCGAGGTGGCACTCGATCTCGACCGCCAGCAGCTCACCTTGCTGGATCCCTGGTGGGATGACTGTTGAGGCTATGTTGCCGAGGGAGATGAAGCACACATGCTATGTGCTGAAGAGGATTGATGAATGCTCGACACCGCCCATCAAGGGTAGTTTGTGGCAACAAGCGCGACTCGGGAGCGCGCTTGTTGCCATTGGCTGGATTACCAGCGGTAGGTTTTCAGCAAGGCCTCCAGTTTTTGACACTGCTCGACCAGCTGGATACTGGCGAGGTTGGCGGCATGGGCCTGACCCAGAGTGTCATTGGACGTATTGCGAATGTCGCTGACCGCGTGATCCACTTCGCTGCAGACCCTGTCCTGCTCTTCTGCTGATTGTGCCATCTGGGCGTTGAGGTCATTGATGCTGGCGATGCGTCCAATGATGTTTTGCATGGCCGCCAGGGTTGCCTCTGTCTTGCTGATGCTCTCACCGGCTTTGCTTTTTGCATCCCCGATCACCACAACGGCGCTTTGGGCCTCGTTTTGCAGGGCGGCGATCATCTGGGAGATCTCCTCGCTGGCGGCGCGGCTACGGTTAGAGAGGGCCCGCACTTCATCGGCTACCACCGCAAAGCCACGGCCCTGCTCGCCGGCCCTGGCCGCTTCAATGGCGGCGTTGAGGGCCAGCAGGTTGGTCTGATCGGCAATCCCCTTGATCACCTCAAGCACACCGTCAACGGCGAGGCAGCGGCTATCGAGTTGCTGGATCACCTGATCCACCCGATCAATTTCTGCCGACATCTCGCCCATATCTATGATGGAGTGCTGGGCGAGGCGGCTGGTATTGGCGGCATCCTGATTGGTGAGGGCGGAGAGCTCGGCGCTCTTGCGGGCATGTTCGCGCACTTCGTGGGAGCTTGCCGCAAGCTCGCTTACAGCGGCGGCAACCTGAGTGGTCATCGACTCTTGCTGACGGGCCGAGTTTTCTGTCTGGGTCGCCACCTGACGGATCTGGCTCGACTCCTGATAGAGCTGATGGGTCGCCCCTTCTACTTCCTGCAGGCTGTGCCTGAAGCCCTGCACCATCTCATTGACGGCACGGGTCATCTGGCCCAGCTCATCCTGACTCTGGTTGAGCAGGGGGAGGGCGAGATCGCGCTCTTTGGCCATCCGGATCATGGTGAGCTGCAGCTGGCGCAGGGGGTGTTTCACGTAGCGTTGCAATACCCACCAGAGCAAGCCGAAGCCGAGACTGAAGACGGCGGCCAGGCTGCCGCTCAGGATCAGGTTGTTGTGGCGGATCTCGCCAAAGGTGTGGCTGAGGTCATAACTGATCCGCACTGCCCCCATCACGGTCCCCTCATTGACCTGGTGACAGGTGAGGCACTGGGTGCCGCGATACTCCTTGTAGGCTTTGAACGGTTTGATCAGGGTGAGCCGGTTGCCCTGCTGCTCCAGAATGGCTTCGCCCTGATTGATGGCTCGCTCATCGAGGGGATCCTGCGCTTTCTGATCCGGGTGACCCGGGCCAAACAGGTTGCTGACGGCGGGGGCGCGTACCAGACGGGCTTCAACGATGCCCGCTTCACTCTTGAGTTTGGTCTGCACTATCTGCCGGTTGGCCATGCCACCTGTCATCATCAGCACGTTCACCTGATCCATATAGGTGTTTGCCATGCTCTCAACTTTCTCCTCTGCCAGCCGGATGGCGAGATCCCGTTGCAGCCAGGCAGAGAGCTCGAAGCTGAGGCCAAAGGTGGTGCTGATGACCAGCGCAAGAGGGAGAAAGATTTTCCAGTTCAGGGAGAGGTTATGCATAGTCGGGGCGTTCCATGCGTTGTTGTGTTTTATCTGTTCCAGCTTCATCTGAGCGTAGGCGAGGAGAGCAAGAATGATGGTTCTCTATCGGCACACCATAACCGCTCTTTAGTAAATAATCTGTTAAGCAGATCGGTAATGCTGGTTGCCAAAATGACTTCGACGAGCTGCACGGCTCTGCGGGTTGATCCAGAACAAAATGCCAGTAACGATAATCGTTATCATTGTCATTATTTACTAAATAGTGACCATCATGAATCTGACCCCTTCCATGACCGGTATTGCCACGCCGGATCCCCTCAAGTTTGCTTTTAGCGCCAAGACTTCGGCTCACGCCAGTCGGGGAGGGATGCGCCCCTTCCCGCTGGATGAGGCTGGCTGGCAGAGCTGGTGGCAGCGAGAGAGTGAAGCTGAGGAGCGCGCCCTCTACATCCATATTCCGTTTTGCCGCAAGCGCTGCAGCTTCTGCAATTTCTTTGAAAATGGCGCCAACCCGGCGCGGATCAACCGCTATGTCAACGCTCTGTGCGCCTCCCTTGCGCAGGCGGCTGACACCCCGCTGGCGCAGAGCCTGCCATTTTCAGCCGTCTATGTGGGGGGCGGTACGCCGACCGACATGAGCGCCGACGAGCTGGCCATGCTGGCCGCCGTGATCCGCCGTTTTCCGTTGTCGGCCGATGCCGAGGTGACGCTGGAGGGGCGGCTCAACGGCTTTGATGATGAGAAATGGCAGGTGGCGCTGGCCGGGGGCTTCAACCGCTTCTCATTCGGGGTGCAGAGCTTTGATACCCGGGTGCGTCAGCAGGCGGCCCGTTTCGATGACAGGGAGACGCTGCTGACCCGTCTGGGTGAGCTGACCCGGGATGATGCGGCTGTGATCGTGGCGGATCTCATCTTTGGTCTGCCCGGTCAGGATGATGCCGTGTGGCAGCAGGATATCCGCGATGTGATGGCGAGCGGTGTACACGGGGTCGATCTCTATCAGCTCATCGCCATGCAGGGCACCAATCTGGAGCGGGCGCAGGAGAAGGGCACCCTGGATTGGCTCGCCGATGGCCAGCAGCGGGCGGCCATGTATGCCTATGGCGGGGCGCAACTGGAAGCCCACGGCTGGGAGCGTCTCTCTTGCAGTCACTGGCGGCGCAGTCCGGCCGAGCAGAGTCGTTATAACCAGATGGCCAAGCGCGGTGCGGAGATCCTCCCCTTTGGCGCCGGTGCGGGGGGCAGCATTCTTGGCCACGGCTTGATGTATGGACGGGATCTGGCCCCCTGGCACGACGCGCTGGCCAGTGGCAAGCGGGCGCCCGGGATGGTGATGGGGCGCAATCCCAATGCAAGGATGGACGGTCTGCTGCGCGGTGCCCTCGACAGTGGCGTGCTGGCGCTGGATCGTCTGCCGGTCTCCTTGCGTGCTCATCTGATGCCGCTCTTCTCGGCCTGGCAGCAGCATGGCTTGGCCGAGATAAGCCATGAGCGACTGCAACTCACCCTTGCCGGACGCTTCTGGAACGTCAATATGCAGGCTGGCTTGTTCGAGTTCCTGCAGCTCAATCCGCTCGATGGTTCAGCGCCGCCCAGCCATGGTACCGCCGCGGTGCGCCATTCGCTGGTCTGAGCCCGAGTGGAGCATTTGCACGGCTCCGTGTGATCCACAACGAAAGAGGGAGCCTTGCAGGCTCCCTCTTTTGGCTTGGCAGTTAGCGTCGCGCGAGCTTACTCGTCGCTGCTCTCCTGATAGCTGTCGCGCATTGCTTTGGGCAAGCGGCGCATTGGCGCAAAGCCGATATCCTCGCCCACCACTTCCCGCTTGCGGGACTTGTTTTGAGGAGACTGGGCGGGCTTCTTGGAGGCATCATCCTTGGCTTTGCCCTTGCCTGCGGCAGGTTTGCCTTTGGCATTGCTCTTGGCGTTGGCATGGCCGCGAGCCCGGGGCGGGTTCTGCACCGGCTTGCTGCCCGGCAGAGTCTGGCGACTCGGCTTGCCGCTTGGCTCATACCCTTCCAGGATCTCCACGGTCAGGGATTGGCCGATCAAGGCTTCGATAGCCTTGAGCTGACCCAGCTCGTCCTGGCTGACCAGCGAGATTGCCTCGCCGCCACGACCGGCGCGGCCGGTACGGCCGATACGGTGGATGTAATCCTCCGCCATCTGGGGCAGTTCGAAGTTGATCACGTAGGGCAGTTGATCGATATCCAGACCGCGGGCGGCGATATCGGTTGCCACCAATACCCGAACGTCGCCACTGCGAAAATCGGCCAGCGCCCGGTTGCGTGCTCCCTGGCTCTTGTCACCGTGGATCGCCACGGTATTGAGGCCATCTTTTTGCATCTGCTGGGCGAGGCGGTCGGCGATCTGCTTGGTGCGAACAAAGACCAGCACCCGCTGCCAGTTGCCACGGCCAATCATGTGGGAGAGCAGCTCGCGGCGGCGTTCCCGATCCACCTGAATGATGCGTTGGGTCACCTGCTCCGCGGCAGTATTGCTGGGGTCCACCTCGATCAGGGTGGGGTCGTTCAGCAGGTCATCGGCCAGCGCCTTGATGTCGTTTGAGAAGGTGGCAGAGAAGAGCAGGGTTTGCCGCTCTGCAGGCAGCGCCTTCATGATGCGGCGGATGTCGACGATAAAGCCCATGTCGAGCATGCGATCCGCTTCATCCAGTACCAACACTTCCAGTTGGCTCAGGGTCAGGGCGCCCTGGGTCAGCAGATCCAGCAGACGGCCCGGGGTGGCGACCAAAATGTCCACCCCCAGCTTGATGGCGTCCAGATTGGGCTTGATGCTGACACCGCCATAGGCGATCAGAGTCTTGAACGGCAGGTGGTGGGCATACTTTATGATGCTCTCGCCCACCTGTGCCGCCAGTTCGCGGGTCGGGGTGAGCACCAGGGCGCGCACCTGACGTCGGCCGCGGCCATGGTTGGCCAGCAGACGCTGCAACATCGGCAGGGTGAAACCGGCCGTTTTGCCTGTGCCTGTCTGGGCACCGCCGAGCACATCCTGACCAGCCAGAATAGCCGGAATGGCTTGCTGCTGGATGGGGGTTGGCTGTTCGTAACCCAGCTCCTTGACGGCCCGCAGGATGTGCGGGGACAGACCCAGTTCGTTGAATGACATGTTCGAGAGAAACTCCTGAGATGAGCCTTTGGCTCAACGGGTGGCCAGCGCGTTGGAGCCAGCCACGATATGGAAATGATAACGGGGGCGTAATATAGCAAAAGAGCGGCCGCTGCGCAGTAGCTGTTGTACCGGCCGCTCTTTTGTATCGCGAAAAGCAATCAGAGCAGGTCGCGGATGGGGGTGACCAGACTCTCCGGCTTGGTGGTGGGAGCAAAGCGGTCAACCACCTTGCCATCACGGTCGATCAGGAACTTGGTGAAGTTCCACTTGACGTTTTCGAGCCCCAGCAGCCCCGGTTTCTCTTTCTTGAGCCATTGATAGAGGGGGTGGGCCTGTTCACCGTTGACATCGCACTTGGCCATGATGGGGAAGCTGACCGGATAATCGAGAGAGCAGAAGCGAGCGATCTCGTCCGCATCCCCCGGCTCCTGATTGCCAAACTGGTTGCAGGGGAAGCCCAGGATCACCAACCCCTCTGGCCCCAGCTCGCGATAGAGGGCTTCCAGCCCCTCGTATTGAGGAGTAAAGCCACATCGGCTAGCCACATTGACCACCAGTACCACCTTGCCCGCCAGTTGAGTCAGCGGGTAGGGGCTTCCATCCAGTTGTTGCAAAATAAGGTCGGGCAGAGGCATAAGCAGATCCTTCTCGTGGTTATCCGTGGGGTGTCAGGTCGGTTGTGGCGATGAGCGCCGGCCTAACGACATGATGGTGATGTGGCTACGGTATCGGTTGGCTCTTTTAACGGCAAGGTGAGAGCAAGGATCCGTCCCCTTGATTGCAAGGGCCATCACAGTTTCGACAGCCAATACGCTCCTTGGCAGAGCGGGATCACAACTGTCGACAAAAACGCGGGGCGGCGGGCAGCAACTCGCGTATTGATGTTGGGACTTCTCAAGAGAAGCAAACCGGTTTGTGACTTTGCCGGTAAGTCGCTACAAAGCGCCCTCTTTCTACTCATTGTGAGCCAATCTTGGACTATCAAGCTGCCATGGATGCCATTTACACCCGGGGATGGGTGATAGTGGATGATTTTTTGACCGCCACCGAGGTGGATGCCCTCAAAGCCTGTTTGCCAAGCGAATGGCAACCGGCCGGGATCGGCCGTGACGCCCTGCACCAGGGCAATCCCGACATTCGCCGTGACCAGATCCACTGGCTGGAGCCCTCCCTCGGTGCGCCGGTGGCTGACTACCTCGCCCGGATGGAGTCCCTGCGTCTTGCCGCCAACCGGATGCTGATGCTGGGATTGTTCGACTACGAGGCCCACTTCGCCCGCTATCGCAGCGGGGATTTTTACGCCACCCATCGGGATGCCTTTGCCGGTCGCTCCAACCGCCGTCTTACCACCGTGTTTTACCTCAACAACGACTGGCTGCCCGAAGCGGGTGGAGTGCTGCGCATGTATGACGACAAGGAGCAGTTTCTGATGGATGTCAGCCCCAAGGGGGGGCGGCTGGTCATGTTTCTCTCCGAGGAGTTTCCCCACGAGGTACTGCCTGCCAATCGCGAGCGCTACAGTATTGCCGGCTGGTTTCGGGTCAATGGCAACGGCATGGGAAGGGTCGATCCCCCGCGCTGAGGGGCAATGTGTCCCGATTTTGACACAGGGGAGACTTTTCACTGCAAGAAGTGGGGTCATGGGTCTCCCATCAGCTGACAAGGGTTGATCTCCCTTGCTACACTGGCGCGCACTTATGTTCGTATCTGGCTTCGTCCGGTTTTTATGGTGGTTGGCTTATCAAATGGTCATGACGAGGCCGCTTTTCCCAAGGGATCACATCTAATGAAGAACATGCATGTCTTGCTGCTGTGCGGCGGCGGTGGCTCAGAGCACGAGGTTTCTCTGCGCAGCGCCAATTTCCTCGAGCAACAACTGGGCCTTCTGCCCGGTGTCGAAGTGACCCGCGTCGAGATGTTCGCCGATCGCTGGCTCAGTGCCGATGGCCGCGAGTGCAAGCTGGGGCTCGACAAGCTGCTTTCGTTTGACAGCGTGGCCCGTCCGGTGGATTACGTGGTGCCCTGCATCCACGGCTACCCGGGTGAGACCGGCGATCTGCAATCCTTCCTCGAGCTGGCCGGATTGCCTTATCTCGGTTGCGATGCCGAGGCGAGCAAGATCTGCTTCAACAAGATCAGCACCAAGCTGTGGCTCTCCGCTATCGGTATTCCCAACACCCCGTACCTGTTCCTGACCGAGCAAAATGAGGCGGCGCTCGCCGAGGCCAAAGCCGCGCTGGCCAAGTGGGGCAAGGTCTTTATCAAGGCCGCTTCCCAGGGCTCTTCCGTTGGCTGCTACTCCGCTAGCAACGAAGCGGATCTGGTAAAAGGTATTGCCGATGCCTTCGGTTACTCCGAACAGGTACTGATCGAGAAAGCGGTCAAGCCGCGCGAGCTGGAAGTAGCGGTTTACCAGTACGGTGACGAGCTGGTGGCGACTTATCCGGGCGAGATCTGCGTGCCGCAGGACAAGTTCTACACCTATGAAGAGAAGTACAGCAGCGCCAGCCATACCGAGACGGCACTGCGTGCCGAGGGGCTGACCGAGGCGCAGGCCGATGCGATCCACGAGTATGCCCTCAAGGCGTTCCGTCAGCTGAAACTGACCCATCTCTCGCGCATCGACTTCTTCCTGACCGAGGAGGGGGAGATCCTGCTGAATGAAATCAACACCTTCCCAGGCATGACCTCCATCTCCATGTTCCCGAAACTGCTGGAGCATCACGGTCACCGCTTCGCCGACTACCTTGAGCAGATCCTGCGCAAGGCCAGCTAAGTGCGCGCTCCCGCTCGCGGGATGAAGCAGGGCCCAATAAAAATCCCCGCCAATTGGCGGGGATTTTTTTATGCCGTTATCAAGCGTGGCAGGCCAGCTTGAAGGGATAAGCAGGCGGGGAGGGGATGACTCTTCCCCGCCTGTTGCTACCTGTGGGTGTTACCGGCGGTTAGTCGCGAGCCACCCGAAAGCGCACGCTGCGGGAGTGGCAGGGCGCCAGCTCGCCAAACTCGCCAGCAGCCAGCTCAAGGGGCAGGGGCTGCTCGTCCATCCGCACCGCTTGCCAGTCGCTCAAGGTGTGCTGGCTGGTCACTTTGCCACCCTCCTGCACCGCCTGTTCGCTCGGGTTGTAGACCCGGATCACCAGCGCCTCTTCATCCTCGGCTTTCTTCAGGGCACTCAGCACCGGACCGGAGGGATCCATGGAGAGCAGACTGAAGTGGAGCGGGGTGGTGAAGCTCGCCTTGTTGAGCTTCATGGCATCGAACGGGATCTTGTTGTAGCAGCGCACCGGGGTGAGGTAGCTGCGCGCCGCCTGCATCACGTTGGCGCTGATGTGATCGCCGGCAAACGCCAGCAGGCTGAAACGGCAGCTGAGTTTGCCACGCACCTGGGAGTCCGGGGTGGGCAGCTTGATGCCGGAGGGGCGACCCGGGCGCAGCAGCAGCTCCTCTTTACCGAGTACGCCGACCCCGCGCAGCAGGGTGAGTGCCAGGGTGTCGCACTGCTCACCGATCACTTCAAACTCGCGCAGACCGTCGCTCAGCACCGCCAGTCCCTGCTTGCCATCTTGCAGGGCGACGAAGTTCATCAGCTGCCAGACCGGAATGGGCGCCTCTTTCCACCCTTCCGTTTCCCAGTTCGCCATGGCGCTGTCGCGGGTGGGGCGGGTGATGCAGCCAAACTGGTTGTCAGAGACCACGGTGTCGCTCGGGAAGGGGGTGGGGATCAGCACTCGCACCCGATGATCATCGGCCTGATTGTCGAGCTCCAGCTCGATATCGATACGCGGGCTCTGGTGCGCCAGCGTGATGCGGCAGATGACATCGAGGTGGCCGCTGCACTGGCGGTTGGCACGCTCGGCGAGGTTGGCAGGCAAGGCCATACGCAGTTTGAGCGTAGCGATGCTCTGCCACGCCTGATGGGTGACCTCGCGAGTCACCGCAAACTCGGTGGAGTAGCGCAGCCACTCGTCCCGCGATGGCGAGTAGTCATACTCGTCACCATCATCGGAGCCCTCTTCCAGCGTGAGCACCTGATCAAAGGTGGTGCCGCGCAGCTTGTCCAGGATCTGCAAAGTGCCGTTGTCATTGAGGGTGATGCGATAAAAATCGTTCTCCAGCAGCTCGCCGCTGGCCGTCACCGGTTGCTCCAGTCCTGGCTGGTTGCCCTCGATATGGAGAGTGCAATAGCCCATGGCGGGCAGGGGATGGTAGAGCTGGATGTCGTACTCCATAAAGGGGTCGTAGTTGCCGTAGTGAACGATCTGCCTGTCCACCAGACCCGGGTCTATCTCGCGTCTGGCACGGATGAAGTAGGGGACCGGCTGGCCCGCTTCATCGCGCAGGGCAAAGGATTGGGCGCGAATGCGGATGCTGGTGTTAATCACCTCCTGACGGGGGAAGGGCATCAGGTTGAACAGGCAGAGCTTGTCGGCCACCTGCACGCCGTCTTCGCACAGCGCCACCGGCATGTTGTCGACAATCTTGCGCATGTAGAAGCGGATCAGGTTCTCGGCCATGTCGTCGGCCAGAATGAAGCGGGTCATCACCTCCTGATGCACCTTGTCGCTGCAGCAGCAGCCGATGCTGTCGTGGGCGTGGTTCTTCATGATCTCCTTCCACATCTTCTCCAGCAGCCCATGGTGGTACTCGAAGCCGAGTGCCCAGGCGATGCTCGCCAGCGGTTCGAGGATGTTGACGATCTTGTTCTCGATGGCGGCGTGGGCCAGCTTGATGTCCATCCGGGTGGAGGAGATGGTGCGGTGTACCCGCATGTATTTGCCGTCGTTGAACTCCCCCTTGAGGGTGGCCAGCTGGTCGCGGTACGCCTCGATGCGCTCGAAGACCTGCTCGAAGCGGCTCATGTGGAATTCACGCTGGGGGTAGATCTCCCGCAGCTTGTCGATGATGGCGAAGATGTTCTGTTGCAGCGGCATCTGATCGTGGCCGTTGGGCAGCAGGATATCCTTGGTCACCGAGGCCTTCTCCAGCACCTCGAAGTAGGATTCGAGCCGCTTGCGCAGCCCAGCTTCATCTTCCGGCAGGTACTTGCCGATGGCGTAGCCGAGCGGCAGTACCTGGGCGGTCACCTCGCTGCCGTCGTTGCTTTGCCAGAGGAACTCGGTCTTGTCGGTACCGTGACGCTCGGAGCAGCCGCGCCAGAACATGGCCCGATCGATCCCGAAGCCGTTGAAGATGTGGGGCAGCTGGGAGGACATGCCGAACGAATCGGGCAGGTAACCGATCTTCATCGGCTCGCCAAGGCTAAGGCAGTCGCGCATCCCGTAGAGCAGGTTGCGCAGGATGGACTCGCCGCTCACCTGCATGGTGTCGGTCTGGGTGTACCAGGGGCCGATGATGAGCTTGCCCGCTTCCACCAGCGCCTTAACCCGGGCCTTGTTCTCGGGCTGGATGGCGAAATAATCCTCCAGCACCGCGGTCTGGCCGTCCAGCACATAGAACTTGTAGTCGGGGTCGGATTCAAGCCGCGCCAGGATCTCCGCCATGTTGTTGACCAGCAGGATGCGGGACTCCTCGGTGGTGAAGTACCACTCCCGATCCCAGTGCATGTGCGGCGTGATGTGAACTCGTGAAACTGTCATGACAATGATCCTTTGCTGACGCACGGCGGCCCTTGCCTGCCGTGCGGAAAAATAGTCTGTTGAAAAATCGGTTGTGAAGATGCGCCTTACTCTGCGGCAACCACCTGATAGGTGCCGCGCTGCATGGCGTGACGGCGCCAGCCGATCAGCACCACAGTGGAGATAAGGGTGCCCACCAGCGCCGCACCGAGCCAGACGGCGGCAGCCATCAGGGCACCGTGGCCGCCATCGTGGAGCAGGAACAGGGAGAAGATGCCGGCCCCCGGGGTGGAGAGACCAATCCCCATGGCTCCCACCATGGCGCCGGTGACCACCGAGCCTGCGAGGAAGGAGCCGATCACCCGGATCGGATCTTCGATGGCCATCGGAATGGCGCCCTCGGTGATCCCCGCCAGCCCCAGTAGCCAGGTGGACTTGCCGGTCTCGATCTCGAAGGTCTGGAACAGGCGTGGCGCCAGCAGGGTGGAGAAGGTGACGGTAAAGGCCGAGACCATCTTGACTGCGCCGAAGATGGCGTAAGGGCCGTAGACCCCGTTGGCCATGGCGCCGAGGCAGAAGGCGTAGGCCGCCTTGTTGACCGGGCCACCCAGGTCAAACGAGCACATAAAGCCGAGCAGGGCGCCCAGTACCAGCGCATTGGTGCCGGAGAGGCCGTTGAGCCACTCGGTGAGGCTGTTGTTGAGCCAGGCCACCGGCTGACCGATGACAAACAGCATCAGGCTGCCCGCCACCAGAGTGCCGATCACCGGATAGAGGTAAAAGGTGAGAAAGCCGTTGAAGTTGGGACTAAGGCGCACATGCTGCTTGACCCAGCGCATCAGGTAACCGGCGATAAGGCCACCGACCACGCCACCGAGAAAACCGGAGCCAATCATGTTGGCGGCCAGTCCCGCCGCAAAGCCCGGGCCCAGAGCCGGTTTGTCTGCCAGCGAGTAGGCGGTATAGGCCGCCAGCACCGGCACCATCAGGGTGCCCAGCATGCCACCGCCCAGCTTGCGGTACATCCAGAGCCAGGAGTTCTCGGTGTCAAACAGATGTTGCAGGCCGAAGATCTGGGCCAGCAGCACAGAGACGGCGAGCACGGTACCGCCTGCCACGATGAGCGGCACGGCAAAGGAGATGCCGCTCAGCAGCGCCTGCTTGAGCTCGGTCTTGAGGCTCACCTTCTTGCCGGTCGGCGCGTCGCTCTGGCTGGGGTTTGGCATCGGGGCGGAGCGACCGGCCTTGGCCGCCTCCAGCGCCTCATTGAGGATCCGCTCGGCATGGCGAATGGGCTCGGCCACCGGCGTCTCGATCCGGGGGATACCGGCGAAACGCTCCTGCTCCTTGATGGCCACCTCTGCGGCGAAGATGCAGGCTACCGCAGCATCGAGCGCTTCTTGCGGCAGACGATCCTCGATACCGTTGGCACCCTGCTTTTCAACCAGTACCCGAATGCCCAGCTTGCGCCCCGCCTTTTCCAGATACTCGGCAGCCATATAGGTGTGGGCGATCCCCGCCGGACAGGCGGTGATACAGACCACTGTGGGTTGATTTGTATCTAAATTGTCTTCTTTTGCTGGTTGCTTGCCGCCATCCCCTTCACCATCAAGCAGCGCCATCAGCTGCTCGGCACTCTGGGCCGCCAGCACCGCCTCGCGGGTATCGTCATCCACCAGGGCGGTGGTGAGGGTGGTGAGCAGCTGCATATGGGTGGAGCCCGCCTGATCGGTCGGGATCGCCAGCATGAAGATCAGGTTGACCGGCTCGGGGCCGTCGATCCCCTCCCAGCCCAGCTCTTCGCTCAGGGTAGCGACGGCAAAGGCCGCTTCACGCACCGCATCGCACTTGCCGTGAGGTACCGCAAGCCCTTCGCCAAGGGCGGTGGGGCCCTGCGCCTCGCGGGCCATGACCGCAGCCAGAAAGGCAGCCTTGTCGTGCAGCTTGCCGGCCTGATCGAGCCGATCAGCCAGGGCATGAATGGCCGCATCCCGATCGGCAAACCGGGTTTGCAGCGTGATGAGATGGGGGCCGGTAAGACTGGTCAGATTCATGATGATCCTCTGTCAGGTTGGCTTGCCAGCAAGCCGTCATGGTGAAAGTGACAGCGATGCTAACAAACCGGCCGACTGATTTTTGTGAGTGGTATCATACAATTCATTATTTGTATTGTTTTTGTATTGTCAGTTCAAGGTGATTTGTTAGGTCAAATGAGGCCGAGCCGTTTTGTCTGCCGGGCAACTGGGGTAGAATGGCGCCTCTTCCATTTATCATGGCGCAGAGCCGACGAGGTGGCCTTTCGTGTCGAAAAAACCCATGTATCGCCAGATAGCCGACACCATCCAGCAGTGGATTGCGCAAGGGGAGCTGGCCCCCGGCGATGCCCTGCCCACCGAAGCCGAGTTGCGCGAGCAGTTCGGGGTGAGCCGGGTGACGGTGCGTCAGGCCCTCAAGCAGCTGACCGAACTCAACGTCATCGAGAGCATTCAGGGCAGCGGCAGCTATGTTCGGCAGGAGAAGGTGAACTACGACATCTATCAGCTCACCAGCCTCTATGAGAAGGTGACCGATCCGGCGGCCGAGACCCACAGCGACATTCTCGCCTTCGAGGTGATCAAGGCAAGCAGCGAGCTGGCCGAGCGGCTCAATCTGCTGGAGGGGGCGCTGGTCTACTACGTCAAGCGGGTGCGCTTTATTCGCCAGATTGCAGTGACGCTGGAGGAGACCTGGATGCCGCTCGCCCTCTTCCCCGATCTCAGCTATGCGGTGATGCAGGGCTCCAAGTACCACTACATCGAAGAGGTGAAGCAGTTGGTGATTGACCGCAGCGAGCAGGAGATCATTCCGGTGCTCCCCTCGGCGCAGGTGGTGGAGGCGCTTGGTATTGACCCTGCCAAGCCCATTATCGAGAAGGTCTCCCGCGGTTTTTTGCAAGATGGCACCGTGTTCGAGTTCAGTCGCAACTTCTTCAAGAGCGATGACTACAAGTTCACCCTGGTCGCTCGCCGCGCCAAGGGGTGAGCAGGCGCAAGCACCCGAGATTAAAAAGGCCACCACCGTGTTTGCGGTGGTGGCCTTTGTTTTTGGCAGATTGCCGGGCTGAATGGCAGATTGGCTGGTGGTTTGATGTAGCCGTTCTACTGCGCAGAGTCTTTGATAACTCCCTCGACCCGTACCTGCAGGCTCCCTTGTGCCAGGGTGGTGATGAGCTGATCGCCACTGTTGACCTGATCGGCGCGGCTGATGACTTCACCACGCGCAGTACGGGTGATGGAGTAACCGCGCCCCAGCGTCGCGAGTGGGCTCACCCCGTCGAGGCGGGCGGTGAGCATGGCGAGGCGGTGGCTCGCCAGATCCTGGCGTTTGGCAATCAGCGCATAGAGCCGCTCCTCGGCCAGCTGGTGGCGGCGCTTGCCCACGGCCAGCAAACGTTCCGGGCTCTTGCTCTGCAGGCGCAGCTCAAGGTTGGTAAGGCGCCGCTCCCCCTGATGCAACCGCTGGCGCAGCAGTTGCTGCAAACGGGTGGAGAGCTCGTCGAGGCGCTGGGATTGCTGCTCCAGCCGCCGCTTCGGATCCTGATGGTCGAGCCGCTTTTGCAGCAGGATGAAATCGTGGCGGGCGGCGGTCTGCTGGCGGCTCATCGCCTGCAGCAGCCGCTGCTTGAGGTGAACCAGACGCTGGGCACGGGCGCTCTGATCCGGCGCAACCAGCTCGGCGGCAGCCGACGGGGTAGGGGCACGCAAGTCGGCGGCAAAGTCGCTGATGGTGACATCCACCTCGTGGCCCACCGCGCTCACCACAGGTATGGCGGAGTGGGCAATGGCACGCGCCACCGCCTCTTCGTTAAAGCACCAGAGATCTTCAAGCGACCCGCCACCACGGCCAACGATCAGTACATCCACCTCGGCGCGCCGGTTCGCTTTGGCGATCGCCGCGACGATCTGGCTGATGGCAGCGCTGCCTTGTACCTGAGTCGGGTAGATAAAGACCGGCAGATCCGGCGCACGCCGCTTGAGCACGGTGAGCATATCGTGCAAAGCCGCGCCGGTGGCGGAGGTGATAAGGCCCACCGCCCGCGGTTCGCGGGGCAGCGGCCGCTTGCGACTCTCGTCAAACAACCCCTCGGCGCCGAGGCGGCGCTTGAGCTCTTCAAAGCGCAGCGCCAGCACGCCGTCGCCTGCCGGCTGCATTGATTCGATGATCAGCTGGTAGTCGCCGCGCGGCTCATAGAGGGAGACCCGCGCCTGCACCAGCACCTGCATGCCATCCTGCGGGCGAAACGCCACCCGCCGGTTGTTGCCCTTGAACATGGCGCAGCGCACCTGCGCCGACATGTCCTTGAGCGAGAAATACCAGTGGCCGGAGCTTGGCATCGCCAGATTGGAGAGCTCGCCGGTCAGCCACACCAGCCCCAGATCCTGCTCCAGGATCATGCGCACGGCGCTGTTGAGGCGGGTGACGGTAAAGACCTGCTGCTCGCGGCCGCTCGCCGCACTGGGTGGGGTAAATCGGTTCAAAGGCGTACCTGTGGTCTGCTCCGGCGGGGCCGGGATAAAACGATGGCCGCTATCTTAACCCGAAACAGGGGGAGGGCGTTAAGCAGGCGGCGCCAGCAGCAGAAAAGCAAGATTGGAAACGCTGCCGTTTATCCGGGCAGGCAGTATGGCTTCCGATAAAAGCCCTCGCGCTTGCCCGCATCTGGCCAAGTTGCGGCTTGCCTCGATGCCGTTGATATCTCAGGTGCTGCTGATGTTCACGGCGCCACCATCTTGACCAACGTTCACTCGCCCCCTGTTTGGAGTAGCTTATGAATCCCTCAACCCGTTTAAGTTTGACGACACGTTTGCTGCACTGGTCGGTTGCCTTGCTGATGATTGGCCTGACCCTTGTGGGTTATCTGATGGTTAAATTTGAAATATGGGATCTCTATGCCCTGCATAAATCTCTGGGAGTGATTGCACTGATTTTGATCCTGCCCCGCGCCATTCTCCGCCTTGTTAAAGGGTGGCCTGAGCCTGTGCGTCAATATCCTGTTTACGAGGCATTGGCAGCCAGGGCGATCCACTGGGGTTTGCTGATTTCAACGCTGCTTATTCCGGTGTCCGGTCTCTGTTATTCTGCTGCGGCTGGCCGAGGTGTTGCGATATTTGGCTGGTCTATTATTCCGATGAATCCAGATACCCGTGATCCTGCCAATGTGATTCCATTCAGTGAATCCGTTCGGGATATTGCTCACACAATCCATATTTATTTGCCATATGTCATGCTGGCATTTTTGCTGGTGCACATTGTCGGGGCGTTGAAACATCATCTGCTGGATAAAGATAATACCTTGTTGCGGATGGTGGGGCGAAAATAATAAACATAGACACCCCTTGTTGTGCTGGGAAATATATATTGGCAGCGGGTGAAATTTATTATCCAGACCGAGTAAGGGACATTGAGAGGAGAATGATACCGGTGCGAGTGGTCGCCGTGATGGCAAGAGACAATATAAGGACACAAGACTGGGGAGGGTGGTCAGAGGCCGCTTGCTCCCTGAGCCCCTGTCGATCATCCCGTTGCATGGGGGTTGGGCTGCGTCGGCACCTACCGGTTTTGCATAAATCACCGGTTAGCCAACTCTTTTGCCCCGAAATGGCGCTTTTCGTACTGATAATCTTGGTTTTTTGGCGTTTTGGCCGCCTAAAAGAGGGCTATGCCATAAAAAATTCAAAAAACTTCTTTACCAGTGACCAATGCGTGAGTAAACTTCGTCGGCAATATTTTACACCCCCACTTCCTCAACGGTGAGATATTGCCATGCTCAGGATTGCCAAAGAAGCGTTAACCTTCGACGATGTACTGTTGGTTCCCGCCCACTCCGAAGTTCTTCCCAATACTGCCGATCTGCGTACCAAGCTGACCTCCGCCATCAGCTTGAACATCCCGATGATCTCCGCTGCCATGGACACAGTGACCGAAGCCCGTCTGGCTATTGCACTGGCCCAGGAAGGCGGTATCGGCTTTATCCACAAGAACATGTCCATCGAGCAGCAGGCTGCCGAAGTGCGCAAGGTCAAGAAGTACGAGAGCGGCGTGGTCACTGACCCCGTTACCGTGCGCCCTGACATGACCATCGCCCAAATCAAGGAGCTGAGCCACAAGAACGGCTTCGCCGGTTACCCCGTGGTGACTGACGGCAATCAGCTGGTCGGTATCATCACCGGCCGCGACGTGCGCTTCGTGATTGACCTCTCCCAGACCGTTGAACAGATCATGACCCAGAAAGATCGTCTGGTCACCGTGCGTGAAGGGGCCCCTCGTGAAGAGGTGGTTGCCCTGATGCAAAAGCACCGTATCGAAAAAGTGCTGGTGGTGAACGGCGACTTCAAACTCAAGGGCATGATCACCGTTAAAGATTTCCAGAAAGCCGAGCGCAAGCCGCACGCCTGTAAAGATGACAAGGGTCGTCTGCGGGTCGGTGCTGCGGTTGGTGCCGGTGCCGGTAACGAAGAGCGCGTCGCTGCGCTGGTGGAAGCCGGTGTAGACGTGCTGCTGATCGACTCCTCCCACGGCCACTCCCAGGGCGTGCTGGATCGCATCAAGGCTACTCGCGACGCCTATCCGGATCTGCAGATCATCGGTGGCAACGTGGCGACCGCCGCGGGCGCCAAGGCGCTGGCTGCTGCCGGTGTCAATGCCGTCAAGGTCGGTATCGGCCCGGGCTCCATCTGTACTACCCGTATCGTAACTGGCGTGGGTGTGCCCCAGATCACTGCCATCTCCGACGCCGTTGACGCGCTGGAAGGCACCGGTATTCCGGTGATTGCCGATGGCGGTATCCGCTTCTCCGGCGACATCGCCAAGGCCATTGCCGCGGGCGCCAGCTGCGTCATGGTGGGCTCCATGTTCGCCGGTACTGAAGAAGCGCCGGGCGAGATCGAGCTCTATCAGGGTCGCTCCTTCAAATCCTACCGTGGTATGGGTTCTCTGGGCGCTATGTCCAAAGGCTCCAGCGATCGCTACTTCCAGACCGACAATGCCGCCGACAAGCTGGTACCGGAAGGTATCGAAGGTCGCGTGCCGTACAAGGGTCGCCTCAAAGAGATCATCCACCAGCAGATGGGCGGCCTGCGCTCCTCCATGGGCCTGACCGGCAGCGCCACCATCGACGACATGCGCACCAAAGCTGAATTTGTGCGCATCTCCGGCGCCGGGATGAAAGAGTCCCACGTCCACGATGTGACCATTACCAAAGAAGCCCCCAACTATCGGATGGGCTGATAAAACGGGGCCCTGCGCCCCGTTTTTCCACCCTTTTTTTATCCCGTGCCCTTTGTGACAACATCAGCCTGATGCAGGAATAAAATGACTAAAGACATTCACCAGCACCGTATCCTTATCCTCGACTTCGGTTCCCAGTACACCCAGCTGATCGCCCGCCGCGTGCGCGAAATCGGCGTTTACTGCGAACTGTGGGCCTGGGACGTAACCGAAGAGCAGATCCGCGAATTCAATCCGAGCGGTATCATCCTCTCCGGTGGCCCCGAGTCCGTCACCGAAGCGGGCAGCCCGCGCGCCCCCGAGTATGTATTCAACGCCGGTGTCCCTGTGTTCGGCATCTGCTACGGCATGCAGACCATGGCCGAGCAGCTGGGTGGCAAGGTGCAATCCTCCACCGAGCGTGAATTCGGTTACGCCAAGGTGGAAGTGCTGGGCGAAGCTGGTAAGAGCAGCGCGCTCTTGCGCAATATCGAAGATGCCATCGCCGACAACGGCAATGCCCTGCTGGATGTCTGGATGAGCCACGGTGACAAGGTCACCACCATTCCGGCCGACTTCACCACCATCGCCCAGACCCCGACCTGCCCCCACGCGGCCATGGCCAACGAAGCCAAGCGTTTCTACGGCGTACAGTTCCACCCGGAAGTGACCCACACCCGTCAGGGTGCCCGCATGCTGGAGCACTTCGTCAAAGACATCTGCGGCTGCGAATGCCTCTGGACCCCGGCCACCATCATCGACGACGCCGTTGCCCGCATCCGTGAGCAGGTGGGCGACGATGAAGTGATCCTCGGCCTCTCCGGCGGTGTCGACTCCTCCGTGGTCGCCATGCTGGTGCACCGCGCCATCGGCGATCGCCTGACCTGCGTCTTCGTTGACAACGGTCTGCTGCGTCTGAATGAAGGCGAGCAGGTGATGGAGATGTTTGGCGATCACTTTGGTCTGAACATCATCAAGGTTGAAGCGGAAGAGCGCTTCCTCTCTGCCCTGGCCGGTGTTGACGAGCCGGAAGCCAAGCGCAAGATCATCGGCCGCGTCTTCGTTGAAGTGTTTGATGATGAAGCGAAAAAGCTGAAAAACGCCAAGTGGCTGGCGCAAGGCACCATCTATCCGGACGTTATCGAATCCGCTGCCAGCAAGACCGGCAAGGCCCACGTCATCAAGTCTCACCACAACGTCGGCGGCCTGCCGGAAGAGATGAAGATGGGTCTGGTCGAGCCGCTGCGCGAGCTGTTCAAAGACGAAGTGCGCCGCGTTGGCCTCGAACTGGGTCTGCCCTACGACATGCTCTACCGTCACCCGTTCCCGGGCCCGGGTCTGGGCGTGCGCGTCCTTGGCGAAGTGAAGAAAGAGTACTGCGATATCTTGCGCCGAGCCGATGCGGTCTTTATCGAAGAGCTGCGCAAAGCCGACCTCTACAACCAGGTCAGCCAGGCGTTCGCCGTGTTCCTGCCGGTGCGCTCCGTTGGCGTGATGGGCGACGGTCGCAAATATGACTGGGTCATTGCGCTTCGCGCCGTCGAAACCATCGACTTTATGACCGCTCACTGGGCTCACCTGCCGTACGACTTCCTCGGTCACGTATCGAACCGCATCATCAACGAGATCAACGGTATCTCCCGCGTGGTGTACGACGTTTCCGGCAAGCCGCCCGCAACCATCGAATGGGAATAAGCGGCTCGCGCCGTTCTGCCCTTCGAGCATAAAAATGCAAAAAGACGCCCTTGAGGCGTCTTTTCTTTTCTCAATCGTTTGCGCCACATATCTTCTTTTTCGAGCAGCTTTTTCGCCACCTTGCCCCTGTCATATGTGACAGGGGCATTTTTGCCATCCCGCACTAGGCTCTCTCATGCCAATTGAGCCCGCTGTCAACAGCGGCTTGTGGCTGGGGGGAGGGCTGATCCAGTTGCAGATAGCTGCGCAAACGGGCCCATCGTCATCGCGCCAACCGGCAGTGATGACACCCCGGTGGAGACCGGAAACCACTTGAATCAACGGGGCGCAGCCCGAACGGCCAAACGAGTCGGGATCATAGAGCACGGAGAGTTTGATATGTCAGAACAAGCAGTGTTGGTGGGTGGATGGACCGCATATCACAAGCTGACCGCCGAGGATCAGGCGGTATTTGATCAGGCGCTGAAAGGATTTGTCGGGGTGCAGTACGTACCCTTTGAAGTCTCCACCCAGGTGGTGGCAGGCACCAACTACCGCTTCAAGTGCAAGAGCACTGTGCCGCTCGCCCAGCCGATCCATGGCGAAGCCGTGGTGCAGATCTTCCAGTCTCTGGATGGCTCGGCCCATATCACCTCCATCACCCCGATCTGATTGGGTTGTGGGGCAAGATGGGGAGGGGGAATAACCTCCAACCTTTTTGCTCAAAGTCCTTAAAATAAGAAAGACGCCTTAGGGCGTCTTTCTTATTTCCACCACCAGTTATCTCTGATGCATGGTACAGTATTTGTACTTATTGATTAATTTGTTGATCTTGCTCAGGAAACTATCATCATCTGCTTTTGCTTATCTGTCTTGCTCGCTAGGATATCCGTCTGGATATGACCTCTTTGGAGTTACCAATGAATCAGAACAGATATATTGCGTAGGGGAGAAATCAAGCAAACACTTTCAGATCCCAGTAATAGTAATGCTATGATTTAAAATTATTTTTTTGAGGTGGCATGAATAAAATCACTAAATATATTTTGAGCAAGTTGTTAAATCAGCCATGCCCTATTCAAATTCCTCGAAGTGGAGAGTTAGGAAAGCAGGTTAACTGCTATTCCATAAGTATTTATAATGGCGATGTCCCAATCATGCTCGTTAACTCTATTGAAGAAAATGGGTTAAATGGCAATCATTTTGAAGGTGGGGGATTCTGTACAGAGGCTGTAATTCCTTTTTCGCTTTATTCTGGCTTGAGTTTACGAGTTGATCATTATCATGGGCTGGTGACACATACATATAACGGCGTGCTAGATTATATCCTTCATGAATGGACTGGGTTATATAAGCTACAGTCAATATATATTTTAGCAAAACATTCTGTCCCACAATATTTTTTCAACAAGAGAAACTTACAACTACCAAAGAGAATGAAGATTCTAGAAAGTATAGTTTCCAGGCAATCAGAAGAGCCTCACAAATCATTTTCGTCGCTTGACCTAATGAGTTACATATATTCAATTAGGTGGTATTTGCATCCACAGAAAACAGAATTGCGTAAAAAAATGGATCTGTATTTATCATCATTCGTAGCATCAGGAGAGTTGAAAAATAATGGTAGTAGCTTCGAGTTTATAATCACAGGTAAAGCTATAGCCACTTTAGAGCAATATCAAATTGAGACTGCAAGGGCGAAATCTGCCAAGTCCGCAAACTCTTGGATGCTTAGACTTACGGCTATATTAGCATTTTTTGCTGCCTTTCAGTCTGGCTTAATTAAGTCACCGGTGTGGATTGATCTAGGTAAGATTTTGGAATGGCTGTCATTGTTCATGTAACAATGCCATTAAATTCACTTCCTACGGTCGTCAGAAGCTTGGAGTTACGTGCTTTTGCGAATAAGTTAAATCTAGGAGTAAATTCGAAAGAATTTTTGCCATATTTGCCGACTTTGATTACAACGTTAATTGTTGTTCCTATCGGTATTTATCTACAAACACGGTTAAAAAATCTTGCGCATAGCAATGACTTTTTGAAAGCTATTGAACAGCTAAAAAAGAATACGGAAGCGGTGGAAAGCATAAAAAGGCAGTTTGATGAAAAATACTGGGTAAAGCAGCAAGTTTGGGATACTAAGCGTCTTGCCTATGAAGAAATACTATCTTGCCTGTATTTAACAAAAGAGTATATCGAAGACCAAATAGCATATTGAACTGATTATAAAGGTAGTTTTATTTGTATCGGGAGTTCTATTTACGACTTTGAAGACAAGTGCCGTAGGGTGCAATGAAATTGCACCGCTAATTTGGTTTCTGCTGTTTTGCACAAAAGCCGCTTGGCAAACGGTGCAATGCGCTGCGCTTATTGCACCCTACGTCTCTTCGTCAATTCGCTGGAGGGGGCTGAGCACTGAGCTTTGCCAAAGCAACAAAAGGGGCGATCTGCGCCCCGATTCTTTTTATGTCCCCGTTTTATATCGCCGCCCGCTTGTCTGGCGCTGCCTGATTATCTACTGACTCACTACCAACACTCCTGTTTCGCCTCTCCATCAGGTCAGGCAGAAAAAGCCCAAGTTCACTCATACCTCGCCGCTTCCCAGGCGTGTATCGCCTGTTTGCGGGTCTCGCCCCAGTGATAGCCGCCGAGTTTGCCGTTTTGCTGGATGACCCGGTGACAGGGGATCATCAAGGCGACGGGGTTGGCGCCCACCGCCAGTCCCACGGCGCGGGCGGCTTTGGGATTGCCGACGGCGTTCGCCACCTGGGCGTAGCTCACCACCTTGGCGGGCGGGATCTGCAGCAGCGCCCGCCAGACGCTGATCTGAAAGTTGGTGCCGCTCACGTGCAAGGAGATGGGGCGATCCGGCGCCTTGCTGCCATCGAACATGGTGTTGATGACCCCTTGAGTGCGTGATGGTGCTTCTTGCAGCGTTGCCGCAGGCCAGCTGCGGGCGAGGTCGGCCAGTGGCGCCTCTGGGGCCTTGTCATCGAGAAACGAGAAGTTGCACACCCCCCGCGGGGTCAGGGCGACGAACGCCTGACCGAAGGGGGTGTCGTGCACCCCGTGATCGATAACCAGCCCGGCCCCGCGCTGCTTGTACTCGCCCGGCGTTACCGCTTCGAGCTGCACGAAGTGATCGTAGAGCCGCGAGCCGCTGCTAAGGCCCAGGGTATCTGCCACCTCAAGCAGGGGGCGCGACTCCTGCAGCAGCGCCTTGGCCCGCTCCAGGGTCAGCACCTGCAGATAGCGTTTGGGCGTCACTCCGGCCCAGCGGCTGAACAGCCGCTGGAAGTGAAAGGGACTTAAGTGCACGTGCGCCGCTATCTCGTCCAGAGTGGGCTGGCGCTCCACCTGACTTGCGATAAAACGGATGGCATCGGCGATGCGGGCGTAATCAGACATAAGGCGCTCTCACGATAAGGTTTCGGTCGCAGGATCTTGGGGGCGACAACGTCATGTGCGACAAATAGATACCCCACCATCGGCCAGCAGGGCAATGCCGGTGGTAAAGCTGGATGCATCGGACGCGAGATAAAGGGCCGAGCGGGCGATCTCCTCCGGTTGGGCCAGCCGTTTGAGGGCATGCATATTCTGCACAAAGGCGAGGCTCTCTGGCGTATTGGCAAAAGCCCGCCCCATGGGGGTGTCGGTACCCCCCGGCAGCAGGGCGTTGACCCGCACCCCCTGTGCCCCATACTCGGCGGCCAGCACCCGGGTCAGGCCAATGAGGCCCGCCTTGCTCGCCGCATAGGCCGCCATGCCGGGCAGCCCTAGGGTATGGCCGACAAAGGTGGAGGTAAAGATAAGCGAGCCACCGCCGCGAGCCTGCATGGCGGGGATCTGGTACTTGGCCCCCACAAAGGCGCTGGTGAGGTTGGTATCCAGCGTTTCTTGCCACTGCGTCAGCTCAAGCTGCTCTACGCTGCCCGGCATGCCTGTGGTACCGGCGTTGTTGAAGGCGATATCGAGCCCGCCGAAACGGGTTAACGCGAGCTCCACCAGATCGCGGGCGTAAGTCTCGCTTTTCACATCCCCCGCCAGACTCACCGCCTGGCCCCCCTCATGGCGGATCTCCTCCACCAGCAGATCCAGCTCGGGCTGGCGGCGGGCGCCGACGACGACGTTGGCCCCTTCGCGGGCAAACAGGATGGCGCTGGCGCGGCCGATGCCGGAGCTGGCGCCGGTGATGATGGCGACCTTGTTGGACAGTAATGACATGGCAGTTCCCTCGCTGAGTGTGTTGTGCGCCAGATTAAGAGGCGCACAAAGTTGGCAGTGGATTGGAACCCCAATAGGTTCCAACCGACTTGGGTTTGGCCCCCACTATGGCAACCACTCCTTGCCGGAACGACCCGAATCTTGCTCTCTTTCTCTCCAACTCGTTTTGCTACATGTCGATGCTGGCCTTCGTGGCAACAAAAGGGGCGAACTGCGCCCCGAATTCTTTATCATGCCCCCCTTTAAAATCGCCGGCTCCAGGTGCGGCGCGCCCTGTGTGCCGCAGTGAGGGGCGAGAGCCCCGGCGTCATGGTGGCTGCGTGCATCATCAAATCCGTCTGGCAGGGCATTGACGGCGGCTTATGGCCGTTGCAATCAACAGCCACGCTCCTGGATCAATAGCCCGTCATCTCCAGATAGCCGACCCCCTTGGCATCTCCCGAGACAGAGACCGCGCCCTCCCAGTAGTCAAAGCGACCTGTCATGGCCTGATTGGGCTGACGGGCTTTGATGGTGAGGCTCATACCGGCGGCGTTTAGCTGCCACTCGACGGGGTAATTCTGCCCCTTGGGGCCGCGCCAGGTGTTGCCCGGCGTAAGGCGAATCGCGTCAGGGGCGAGCACCCGGCTGCTGCCATCCCGCTCAATCAAGATGCCGTAGCGGTTCTCGGGCTCTGCGCGTCCCGATTTGGTGCGCAGGCGAAACAACATCAGCTCGCGGCCATCATTCAACTGGAGCGAAAACCAGTCCCAGCCCGATTGCCACTCGGCCAATACCGAGCTGCTCCATTCGTGATCAAACCAGCCTTGTCCGGTGACGGTGCGGGTCTCGCCATCGCGAGTCAGGGTGCCGCGAAGAGTGAGGCGCGGGTAGGAGTAGTAAAAGGAGGCGTTGCCCGGGCTCTTCTCGCTGTAACCGGCCTTGCCTTGCAGCACCAGCGGCTTGGCGGCAGTGACGGTGAGGTTCAGCTCGCCAATCTTGCTCTGCACCTTGAGGGTGGCGGGGAACAGCGCTGCCCCTTGGGAGGCAAGCCGCCACTCCCTTAGCCAATATTGACCGCCGCTGGCCCCCGCCAGTCCGGGCCCCTGCCGACTGGCCCGTTCATCTTGCTGGTGGCTGCCACGCTCGAGATCCGTGATGGCAAACTGGGCCAGCCAGAGCTGTGGGATGAGCCAGGGGTTGTTGGTGCGAAGTGCTTGTTCGCTCCCTTGGCGAAACAGGGTCCACTGCATGCCATATTCGCGCCCCTGTTCATCCTTGAGGTTGCCGGTGAGATACCACCACTCGGAGCGGTAATCGGGGTGGGCGGCGTGATCCTCCGGCAGTGTGATGGTTTGCCCCGGCTGCACCTTTTTAAAGCTGTCGTTGCCACCGCCGAGCAGGGCGCCCAGATCGCTGGCCTGCGCGCTGCCAATCATGGCAATCAGCGGGAGCAAGAGGACGGCGAGCCACAGGCGCCGTAAAGAGGACAAGCTTCCCCTCACCCTGGCCCTCTCCCGAAGGGAGAGGGGATGGTTCAATGCCGCACTCAGCTCTTCTCTGTGCTGAAGAAGGGGCGGATAGAGGGAAGTGGTCGATGGGAGCTTCAAGCCATGGCTGAGCCAGTGCGCTAACCGATATTTCATACCACTCTCCTTGCCGCATACCAGGATGCCAATGCGCCACAGACCGGTGCCAGCAACAGGGCGGTGACCGCATGAAGGGGAGCGGCCTCGAAGGCGAGGCGCCAACCAAAGGCGCGGGGGTTGACCACCTCGATCAGCACCCAGGCGAGGCCATATCCCACCGGCAGAGCCAGCAGGGCGGTGAGCAGCCCCAATCCCGCTCCTTGCCACACCAGCAGCTGGCGGCAGTGGTGGGGGCTCAAACCCAGACTTTGCAAGGTCTGCAGCTCGCCACGGCGCGCCAGCCCCAGCACCATAAAGGCCGAGCCAATGCCGACAAAGGCGATGCCAAGGATCAGCAGTTTCAATAGCTCGGTCACCACAAAGGTTTGGTCAAACACCTTGAGCGCCGCGCTGTGGATGGCGGGGGCGGAGAGCAGGTTTAGCTGCTCGCCAAAGCGCTCGCGCAGGCGGTCGGCCAGCTGCTCGGGGTCGTTGCTAAAGAGGGCGAGGGATTGCACCGCCCCCCCTTCGAAGGCGTGCAGGATCTGTCCCTTGTCGCTGCCGTAGTCCTGATAGACGCCGGTGACGGTGAACTGCCTTGGCCCCTGCTCGCCGCTGATCGCCAATGTCTGGCCCACCTTGACCCCCAGGCGCACCGTCAGCGGTTCGCTCGCCAGCACTTCGTCGGGACGGGTGGGCCAGCGTCCAGCCAGCAGCGGATAGGCTGCTTTAAGCTGGGGGATAAAATCCATCTGTGCCCACTCGATGGGCTGCCCCTGCCAGCGGGCAGGATGCACCGAGCGGCGCGAGGCGGCGCTTACCAGCGGATTGGCGAGCAGGGTCTTAAGGGTTGTATCGCTTAAGGTGCCCTTGTTGCCCGCCACCCCCTTGGGGGCGGTGACATAGAGATCGGCAGCCAGACGCTGGCCGAGCCAGATCTCCACGCTGGAGCGAAAACTCGACACCATGACCCCGATGCCGATGGCCGCCGCGATGGCGAGCTGCAACGCCATCACCGCGATGGCGGTGCGATCGAGGTGATAGAGGGTCTCGGCCACCCCGAGCCGGGCGGTGAGGGGGCCGCCCGCGCACCGTCGCAACCAGCCAAGCAAGCCGCGCAGGGCATCGGGCAGCCAGAGCGCCATGGCCAGCAGCCAGCCTCCGGCGATAAAGAGGGCGCCGGTCAGACCCGTTTGCGGCAGCCACAGGCACAGAGCGCACAGCAGCAATATGGCGATGGCCAGCAAGCGCCGTCGCCACGGGTGAGCGGGGGGGCGGCTGCTGCCAGCGCGCAGTTCGAGGGGGGATTGGCGCAGCAGTTGCCACCAGCCGGGCAGGTTGGCGGCCAGTGTGCCGAGCAGCCCGATCAACAGCGCTTTGAACAGGCTCACGGGGGAGAGGCGAAGCAGATCGATGGGGTTGGGCCCATAGAGATCGGCCAGCGCCTGGGTCAGTTGCCCCATCAGCGCCAGCGCCAACAGGCTGCCGAGCACCACCCCGAGCAGGGTGCCGATGGTGGCGAGAATAACGAGCTCTAGCACCAGCCAGCGGAGTACCCGACTCGGCCCCATCCCCAGAATGATCAACTGGGCCAGCTGGGGGCGGCGCACGCTCTGCACAAATCGCTGGGCGTTGAACACCAGAAACAATCCCACCGCCATGGCGAGCAATGAGAGCGCCGTCAGATTGAGGGCCAGCGCATCGCCAAGCTGGCTGGCATCGAGCGCCGGGCTGATGGGCTCAAGCCACAAGGGCTGGTTTGGGTAATCGGTTTGCAGGGTGGCCTGCAGGGTGCGAGCCTCGGCGTCGCTTAGCTTGAAGACGATGCGATCGAGCCGACCCGCTTTATCCAGCAACGGCTGGGCGAGGCCGATATCGGTTATCAGCAGCCGCTCCATGGGCACGGCGCCCGGTTCGAACGTGCCCGCCAGCGTCAGGGTCAGGGTGCGGGCGCTGCCGCCATCGCTGCCGCCCAATACAAAGCGGCGGCTCTGGCCCGCTTGCCAGCCAAGGCGCTCCGCTTCGGGGGCCGCCAGCCAGATGCTGTCGGCACGGTTGAGGGAAAAGGCGGGTTCGCTCGCGGGTTGGGCGCCAAGCAGCTGGCGCAGGGGGCCGGGGTTGAAGAGATCCATTCCCAGCAGTTGAAAGCTGCGTCCCTCTTCATCTTTGAGCCAGCCATGGAGCTGGGGCATGGCATCGAGGGCGGGCTGGCTGGTCACCAGCTGCACGTAAAGCTGCTCATCCAGCCCGCCAGCGGGGGCCAGCCGGTAGTTGGCTTCCCCTGCCAGCTGGCTGCGGGCAGCGACAAAATTGGTGCGGGCACTGTGGTTGAGCAGCTCGATGGCCACCACCAGCGATACCCCCAATACCAGCCCGGCCAGACTCATCAGCAGCAACCAGGGGTGGCTGCGATAGAGGCGCAGCAGCGCTTTGAGTGGCAGCATCAGCGTGACTCCGGCTGGCGCAGTCGCTGTTTAGTCATGACGGGGTCCCTTGAGCTCGATAAGTTGCCCCCCTTCGAGGCGCAGCACTCTGTCGGCCTGCGCAGCATAGGCGGGGTTGTGGCTCACCAGCAGCAAGCCTGCGCCTGTGTCGCGCACCGCCGCTACCATCAACGCCATCACCTGTTCGGCATTGTGTTCATCGAGGCTGCCGGTGGGTTCGTCGGCGAGCAGCCAACCGGGTTGATGGATAAGGGCGCGGGCCAGTGCCACCCGCTGTCGCTGGCCGCCGGAGAGCTGCTCCGGCCAGGCATCGCGCTTGTGGCTCATATCGAGCCGTTGCAGCAACTGGTCAATCCTGGCCTCATCCGGTGGCAGCCCGTTGATAGCCAGCGGCAGGGCCAGATTCTCGGCCACGTTCAGGGTCGGCAGCAGGTTGAAATCCTGATAGACGATACCGAAATGGCGGCCCCGCAGGCGCGCCCGCTCGTCGGGGGAGCGGGTGTCGATCCGGGTCTCCCCCAGCCAGATCTCCCCTTCATCCGGTGCAATCAGCCCGGCGATCAGATTGAGCAGGGTGGACTTGCCGCAGCCGCTTTGGCCCAGCAGCAGGGTGATCTCGCCTGCGGGGAGGGCGAGATCGAGATGGTGGAACAGCGGCAGTCGTTCACTGCCGTTATCGAAGCTCTTGCAGAGGTTGCGCAGGGTCAGCATGGGATAACCGTTTGATGGTCAATGGCTTTCATCATGCTTGGTACGCTAGCACGGCCAGCATTGATCAACACCCCTTACGGTTGATCAAGAGTGCCAGTTAGTGATCAAGGCGGCAAAAGAGCAGTGGATCCTCGCTGGATCCCGCTTGCCCGAGGTGGTTAGAATAGGGGCTTCCATGGGTCACAGGATGAGCAAGGATGTTACACAAGCAAGTCAGTTTTATCATCGATAGCAAGGGCAACAAGCAGGCTGCCGTCGTCCCCATCGAGATCTACAACGAGCTGATGACCCTGCAAAAGGCACTCTCCGACAACCGGCCGGGGGAGCGCGAGCTCTACCATTTCAACGGCAAGGGGGCCGAGGCCCACGGTTATCCGGTGGGCAAGCGGCAAAATCCGGGCTTTATGGTGCTGGCCGGTTCCACCGCCAATGGCGAGGATGCCGCCTCTTTGCGTGAAGCGGTGATCGAGCTGCGTCACGAGCTGCTGGAAAAGGGGGTCATAGTGCCCCGCAGTCAGGGCGGCTTTGTCTTTACCGCCGATCAGCTGTTCAACAGCCCGAGTCTGGCCGCCAGTCTGGTGGCGGGCAATAACCGCAGCGGTCTGGATGCCTGGCAGAACAGCGCAGGCTATACCCTCAAGCAGTCGGGTTTCGGCAAGAAATAATCCCGCGTTTCGACAGCAAACCAATTAAGCGTTAATTGACCTGGATGAATTTTTCTTTTCATCCAGGTGTTAGCATCATTGCCAGATGGTTCTAAAAGGAAGAGACCATGTCTGCGCTTACCCCAGTTATTTTGCTGCTGTCCCTGTTTATCCTTCCCGCCCATGCCAGTAGTGGCCCTGTTCTGTTGACATCCTCCTCAATCGGTCTTTTTTGTGTCGGATTGTTTGTGTTGGCCTACGCCCTGGTGATGGCTGAAGAGTATCTGCAACTGCGCAAGTCCAAACCCGTGCTGGTGGCCGCCGGGGTGATCTGGATCCTGATTGGTATCGCCTATGCACAGCAAGGGATGAGCCCTGTCGCCGAGCAGGCCTTCCGCCATACCTTGCTGGAATATGCCGAGTTGATGCTGTTCCTGCTGGTGGCGATGACCTATATCAACGCCATGGAGGATCGCAGGTTATTCGATGCCCTGCGCGCCTGGCTGGTGCAATCCGGCTTTCACTTGCGCACCCTGTTCTGGTTGACCGGTGGGCTTGCTTTTTGTATTTCGCCGGTGGCAGACAACCTGACCACTGCGCTCTTGATGTGCGCCGTGGTGTTGAAGGTGGCCAACGGTGATCGGCGTTTTGTCAATCTTGCCTGCATCAACATAGTGATCGCCGCCAACGCCGGAGGGGCGTTCAGTCCCTTTGGCGACATCACCACCCTGATGGTGTGGCAGGCGGGCAAGGTGCAATTTGGCCAGTTCTTCACCCTGCTGATCCCCTCTCTGCTCAATTTTCTGGTCCCGGCCATCCTGATGAGCCTGATGGTGCCGCGTCATGTGCCGGAGGCTGATAACGAGGTGGTCGATCTCAAGCGGGGTGCCCGTCGCATCGTCGCGCTGTTCTTGCTGACCATCATCACGGCGGTGCTATGCCACAGTTTCCTCCATCTGCCACCCGTGCTAGGCATGATGCTGGGGCTCGGTTATCTGCAGTTTTTCGGGTTTTATCTGCGAAAGTCGCTGCCGCGATCCCTTGCCCGCAAGCGTGCGCTCTACGAACGCAATGGTGATGAGGTGCGGTTGCGCAGTCTGGGTTCTGTGGTGCCATTTGACGTGTTCAACAAGGTGGCCAAGGCGGAGTGGGATACCCTGCTCTTCTTCTACGGGGTGGTGATGTGTGTCGGTGGGCTGGGCTTTATGGGGTATCTGGAGCTGGTATCACACTGGTTGTATGACGCTGGGGATCCCACCATGGCCAACATCTTCATCGGGGTCTTGTCCTCCGTCATCGACAACATTCCCGTGATGTTTGCCGTGATCTCGATGAGCCCAGACATGGCGCTGGGGCAGTGGCTGCTGGTGACCCTGACCGCCGGGGTGGGCGGCAGCCTGCTCTCCATCGGCTCTGCCGCCGGTGTTGCCCTGATGGGGCAGGCCCATGGCATGTATACCTTCTTTGGCCACCTGAAATGGTCGCCGGCTATCTTGCTCGGCTATCTGGTGAGCATAGGGGCGCACCTCTGGCTCAACAGTGCCCAGTTCTGAACGTCTGCCCGCCAGTACGAAAAGAGGCTTCCGTTGATGGAAGCCTCTTTCGTTTTCCTGGCCGAGGGGGATAGGGGGGGTCAATCGCCTCGCTTGCCGGTCAGCAGCCAGTAACTCAGGGTGGAGCCCACGCCGCAGCAGGCGATGGCGATGGCCATGGGCAGCGGCGAGTGGGGCGGATTGAGGTTGACCAGAATCCCGACCAGGGCGCCGATGCCAAAGCGCAGGGTGCCCGCCAGTGCCGAGGCGGTGCCCGCAGATTGCGGGAAGTGGCCCATCAGGCCGGTCATGGCGTTGGCGCCCACCAGACTGATATGGCCGACAAACAGTACCACCGGAATGACGATGCCCCACAGACCGCCGGTCTGGCTCCAGGCGTTGTAGACCAGCAGGGCGCCCGCGCAGGGCAGCACCAGCAGACCGTATTGCAGCATCCGCTCGGCGCCCACCCCTTTCACCAGTCGGCTGTTGACGAAGGTGACCACCATCATCAGCAGGATATTGAGGCCAAACAGCCAGCCGTAGTGCTCGGTCGGCACCTTGAAATACTCGATATAGACGTAAGGGGAGCCGCTTAAGAAAGCGAACATGCCGGAGCTGGAGAGGGAGCCGCACAGCACGTACCCCATGGCGCCGCGATGGGAGAGCACCCCCCAGTAGTTCTTGAGGATCTGGCCCAGATTAAGGGGCTGACGGTGCTCCGCTTTCAGGGTTTCCTGAATTTTCCACTGCATCACCAGACAGATCAGCAGGCTGATCCCCACCAGCAGCCAGAAGATCACCCGCCAGTCGGCGTGGGCACTGATATAGCCGCCCACCACAGGCGCTACCAGCGGCGCCAGCGTCATCACCAGAATGACGAACGACATGGCGCGGGAAAACGCATCCTTCTCGAACAGATCGCGCAGCAGGGCATTGACCACCACAGAGCCCGCCGCACCACCCGCCGCCTGCAGCATCCGATAGGCCAGCAATTCAGGCAGGGAGTCCGCCATGGCGCAGCCCACCGAGGCGATGGCAAACATCACCAGCCCCGCCAGGATCACCGGCTTGCGGCCATAGCTGTCGGCCAGTGGGCCGTAGAAGAGCTGGCCGATGGCAAAGCCGCCCAGAAAGGCGCTGATGGTGAGCTGGGCGCCGTCGATGCTGGTGGCCAGATCCCGGGCAATGGCCGGAATGGCGGGCAGATACATATCCACCGCCAGCGGAGTCAGACCCGCCAGAGCGCCGAGCAGGATAAACAGGAAACGGGGGGAGAGGGCGGCAGCCTGAGCTGTTGGCGATTGGGGCATAGGGTATCCGCTGGTGAACCTTGGTTGAAAAAGAGAGAAGGACGAGTCTATCAGGTTTGCCCCCGCTCGGCATGACGTTCCTGCCCCCTCAAAAGGGGGAGGTGCCCGGCCGTTCAGGCCCCTTGGGGTGCACGCTTGCGGTCATGTCGGCGTACTGCGCGGATCACCCCCCCCAGCCAGAGCAGCCAGGCCAGCGACGAGATGGCGTACCCGAGCCGCTCCGGCCAGCGGGCGGTGAGGGTAAAGGTGAGGCTGTGTTGTCCGGCAGGCACCCAGACCTGCACCAGCCCGTTGCGGGTGCTGCTGACGCTCAGCGGCAGGCGCTGGTCGAGCCTTGCCTGCCAGCCCGGGTAATCAAACTGGTGCAGGATCAGTTTGGCGGGCGCTGGGGCATCCACCGTCAATTCGATATGACGAGGCTGCCAGCGCTGGATCTGCCAGTTCACCCCCTGATGGTCGCTGGTGATGGCGGGCTGGAATTCCTCTTTCCAGGCCAGCAGGGTGGGGGCAAACATGCCGCGTGGCACCTGCTTTGGACGGTATTCGCGGGCGCTGCGCTTGCTGTCGAACTCCCCGTCGAGCTGACTCTTTACGGGAGCCTGGGTGAGCGGCGCCTCGCGTACATAGAGTCCCTGCGAGAGCAGGGTGAGGGCAAGTAGTAGCCACCAGACCCACTGCCACGGGCGATAGGTGGGGGTACCCAGCGCCACTACGGCGACGGTAGCGATGACCAGCAGCAGATTGAGGCGCCAGGGAAATTGCACCAGTTGCAACGGAGTGAGCAGGCGCCACAGGGGCTCGCTTGGTGGCAGCATCATCAGAAAGCTCAGGGTGCCAATGACCCCCCAGAGCAGCAACTCGGGATGGCGCGGCTCGCGGGCGGCCGCCCAAGCTACCAGCAGCAGAGCCAGGGTGAGCAGCGTCAGCCAGGCGAGATGGCCGCGAAAGCGCCAGTCATCACGGCTTTGGGGCAAACGATCGAGAAAGTTGCGCTGAAACTCGAACATGCCGGTGCGCATCTGCTCCATGGAGATCCCCCCCTGATCCAGCAGAGCGGGCAGCAGCAACAGGCTGGCCATCGCCAACCCCCAGAGCTGGCCCAGCAGGGTGCCGATAAGCGGGGAGGCGGTGACAGGGACACTGACAAGCGCTGTGCTCCCCTTGTAGCGCCAGACCAGCAGCAGGCTGCGCAGGGTGAGCAAGCCCAGAATGAGCAGGGTGCTTGGTAGATGGGAAAGCGTCAGCATGGAGACGGCCAGTGCGAGCAGCAGTAGCGCAAAGGGGGCGCCGCGGCAGAGGCGATCCTGCGCCAGCAGTGCCAGCGGTGCCCAGACGAAGGCCCAGCTCTCCGCCAGGGCAAAGCGGGCGTAGATATCGATGGCCAGATGATAGGGCAGCGCCATATAGAGCAAACTGGCCGCCAGCGCCCGTCCGTGGCCGGCAAAGGGGCGCAACCAGAGATAGGCAAACAGGCCGGAGAGCCAGAGTGCCACGCTGCTGCTCCAGAGCAGCGGCGTCATCGCCTCGTGGGCCAGTGGGGTGGGGCCGGCGAACAGGGCGCTCACATAGTAGGGCAGGGGGGGATAGAAGAAAAAGACCGGGCTGCCGAAGGCGCCGTTCATCTCCATCAACCAGCGCGGATAGAGCTCACCTTGCCACAGTTGCACGGCAAAGAAGTGACCGGAGAGCAGGTGGTGAAACAGATCATGGCCCTGACTGCCGCCACGCAGCCAGAATGGCAGCAACAGGAGGGCACAGGCCCCGGTCAGCACCGACAAAACCCACAGCCACTCTCTGGTTACACGCATAAGGAGACTCGTCTGTTATGGATGCGCAGTGAGTGTACCCGAGTTGTTCCCCTCTTTTTTAGTTGCCTTGGCGGATTTTTGCGCTCTTTCTGTGTTTCTTGTCACTTTTGCCATGGGTTGTCTGCCGCGAGGGAATGGCGAGCCAGAGGCCGGGCTCGGCGGCAAAGCGCGGGGCAAACCAGTGCTGGCGCACCGCAGTGGGCATTTCGTTCGCGTCGATGGGGCGGCGACTGAGGCGGCAGGCTCCCCGAGAGAGCGCCAGCGCCGCATCCCCCTTGTACCAGCCATCGGTCACCGGCAGTGCCGTGGTCTCCCGCAGCAATCTTACCCCCCACTGGGTCACCAGCGCCGGGCACGCTTTTTCTGCCACCCTTGCTGCCTGCACCATGGCGGGCGGACGGGGCAGGGTAAAGGTCGCGCCGAGCAGCAGCAATCCGGCCACCGCGACCAGCCCCTCGCCACGGCGCGGCAGCCAACCTGCCAGCAGCACGATACCGAGCAGGGTGATGGGGGCCAGATGGCGGGGATTGTCGGGATTCTGGCCAAACAGGGTCCAGAGCAGCAGGGCGAGCCAGTAGAGCGTCCAGAGTGGGGAGAGGGTTGCAGCTTGGCCTTTTGAGCGTTGCCAAAGCGGCAGCATCAGCAGCGCCACCATCAACAGGGGCCAGAGCGGGGTCAGCTGATCGTTGAAAGTGCTCGCCCAGCTCAGCAGCCGATCGCCATGGGCTGCCGCCGTGTTGCCCCACAGGGTAAAGTGGCCGTCGGTAAAGCGGCGCCCCTCGCTGAAATAGGCCCAGCCATCCGCCTGCCAGACAAACAGCAGGCTGATAAGCCCCACCAGAACAATGGGGAGCAGAAAGTTAAGTCGCTGACCCTTTTGCGCCATCCCCAGCCAAAGGGGCAGCAGGGTCAGCATGAAGTAGGAGGGACGCAGCGCCAGCATAAGGCCGAGCAGCAGACCCGCCAGTGCGAATCTGCGCTGCTGCAAGGCCAGCAGCGTTCCGAGCCAGGCGGCGAGCGCTGGCCCATCCGAAAGGCCTGAGAGGGCGAGCGTCGGGGTGAGCGGCAGGGCCAATACCAGCAGCCAGACTGGGGCCAAAAGGCTGGGCTGTTGCCACAGCCTTACCGCCAGCAAGGCGGCGAGCGGTGCCAGCAAACTGCTCCCGAGCAGGCTTGCCCACTGCACCGCACGTGCCGGATCGTCTACCAGCAGATTGATCAGCCGCGCCAGCCAGATAAAGGCGGGGTAGCCCGGAAAGTGGGGGGAGAACTCCAGCACGCTAAAGTGCGTCACCCCGTGGGCGAAATTGAGGGCATCGTCGGAATCGAGGGCTACCGGAAAGGCCAGCAGCCAGCAAAGCCAGGCCAGTTGCAGCAGAATGAGCAGCCAAATGGTGGTGGAGCAGGGGGAAGGCCAACGCCGAGCCATTACCTTACCCCTCATCCCCAGCCCTTCTCCCGCAAGGGGAGAAGGGGGCAAACCAGCGTCCGGGTGCATTTATCGGCAGGCCGTGCGTAGGGTGGGTAGAGCGCAGCGAAACCCACCGTTTGTCAGAGCGAGGTGGCGCAATGATTGGCAGGTTGCCATCAAAGCGGCGCCAGCACGGCCATCAGCGCTTTTTCTGCATCGCTAAAGGCGGCGGCGTCGGCGGGCTTGGCGCCCACCCCGAATACCCCCGGGTTACCGATGGCATCGAGCACCCTGGCCAGCGCCTGTTCGGCCGCCTTGCGATCTCCTTCATTGAGTGATGGGAGGATCAAGTCGAGGAAGCGCTTGCTCTTGACCACCAGCACCTTGGCGGTCTGGTAGTCGCCAAGATTCTGGCTGGCCCCTTCGAGGCGGCGCTCGATCTCCGCCTTGTAGGCGCGGTTGAGCAGGGCCGCGGTAGCCGCGGCGTCTTTGGCCTTGATGGCGGCGGCCAGCGGTGCTTGCAATTCCACCTTGTGGTGCTGTTCCAGATAGGTCAGCTCCTCGGCAATCTCGCTCAAGGTAGCGCTGGCATCCTTGCCGTCAGTGGCGGCGCCCAGCAGCGCTTCGCGGGCGTCGATCAGTGGCTCCTTGCCGGCGGCAGCGTAGGAGTAAGCCTGCGCCTGCCCGCTCAGGGTCAGCAGCAGGGTGAGGGCGAGTAAACCCGGGCGGATGGTCATCCTGTTCTCCTTACTTAATGCCAAGAGGTTATGCCAATGGCGCGGCCATCAGGCCACGCTCTGGGTTTCGATCACGGTATTTTCGTTGCGATGGTTAAAGATGGCATGACGTCTGTCCACCCCGTCGAGCACCATGTCGGCGGCCATCATACCCATCTCCATGGCGGTGTCGGTGAAGATGTAGCGGAATGTCCCCTGACGGCCGGTCATGATGAGGTTACTGATGGGCATCAGCGCCTTGATCGCTTCGTTTCGACGGGCCTGATAGCCCAAATCCATCAGCGGATAGGCGTATTCGCTGCGCGCTTCAAAAGTTTCATCGCCAAGCTTGGCGGTATCGACACCGAGACTCGCGAGATCAGTGGTAACCCGACCGCGCAGATCAGAGAGCGGCGCCTGCCAGGTGGCATCCCCCGGATTACAGGGGATCTCCAGCATCACCGAGGTCTGGCCCTGGGGCGCCATAAAGGGGCTGCGGCGGCGCGGCTCCTGCAAACGAGTGGCCAGAATATGGGGATCGGAGAGGTACTGCCAGGTGTTGTCCGACAGGTTTTCCTGTTTGAGGGGCATATTGACGAAGCGAAGCGACCGGTATTGGAGATCGCACGGCAAGCCCAGATGCTGGCAGGTGAGCGGCAGCGGCAGGGTGGAGATCACCTGATCAAAGCGCTCGCTCTGTTCAACGTCATCTTGTTTCCAATACACCCGTTCAATGCGGCCATCAGCCTGCTCAAGGCGGGTGATGGTGGCGCCGGTTTTGAGCTCAACGCCCTCTGCCACCAGCCGCTCCCCCAGAGTGGTGAAGATCTGGCCGAAGCCATATTTCGGGTAGCGGTATTTGCGGGCATAGGTGCGCACCGAGATACTCCCGTTGCGTCTTGGCAGCAGGCGGCGGGCCACGTCTTTGAGATCGATCAGGCTGATGCGCTGGCCGGCCCAGTCGGCGGAGAGCTTGTCCGGGTTGATGCCCCACAGCTTGCCGGTGTAGCCCTCGAAAAACTGGCGATAGAGGGTGCGGCCGAAGTGGCTCTGGATCCACTCGGCAAAGCTTGCCTTGGCAAAATCATCCGGCTTCTTGGCAAAGGGCAACAGCAGCAAGTCTTTTACCGCACCGGCCATCAGGGCGAGCGGCGCCGTCTTGAGCAGGTTGGGCAGGTTCAGGGGGTAGTCATAGGTGCGTCCGCCAAAGCGGATCACGCTCTTGCGCTCGGCGTGGAGCAGATCGTCCCCCATCAGCTCGTCGATAAAGGCGAGCAGCTCGGGGTTCTTGGTGATAAAGCGGTGGCCGCCGTAGTCGAAGCGATACTCCCCATCGCGCCCCTTGAAGGTCTGGGTAGCGCACATGCCGCCGACCACCGGCTCCTGCTCGAACAGGGTTACGGCAAAACCGGCGCGGCGCAGGCGCCAGGCCGCCATCAAACCGGCGGGGCCAGCGCCCAGCACTGCAATGCTTTTCTTGTTGTTATCGCTCATGACCTATTCCGAAACTGCTTGATAGATAAGGGAACCGCGCCAAGGCGCGGCTCCCGAATGGTGTTGTTACCCCGTGGCCTTGTTGCCACAGGGCGTGTTGGCTCAGCCCTTGCTGGATGCGGCGCTCACCTGCGGGCGATAGCTGCGCTGCCAGAGGGTAACGAAGATCGCCAGATAGAGGGCCCAGGTCAGCAGCTGCAAGCCAGCGGGTGAGGCATTGTAGCCAAACAGAGCGCGCAGGAAGGTACCAAATACCCCCTGATCGTCGAGAATGTGGCTGATGTCGAATACCGGCGTGGTCCAGAAGGTGATGATATCTGCCGCCTGCAACATGTTGACGGCAGACGATAGCAGACCTGCGGCGATGATGATGATAAGCAGGCCGGTCCAGCGGAAGAAGGGGGCCAGCGCCACCTTGCGGGTGGAGCGCAGCAGCCCCCACACCAGCGCGATGGAGACCAGCAGCCCCGCCAGCGCACCCATCAGGCCCGATTGCAGATCCACCCCTTGGCCCGAGTAGAGCAGGGCGGAGAAGAAGAGCACGGTTTCAAACCCTTCGCGCATCACCGCCAGGAAGGCGAGCAGCACCAGACCAAACAGGTTGCCGCCATCGATGGCTGCATCGATGCGCGCCGTCATGGCCCCCACCTGGGATTTGGCCTGTTTTTGCATCCAGATCGCCATATAGGTGAGCACCAGAGTGGCGAAGATGAGGATCCCCGCCATCAACAGGTGGTTGTAGCGCTCGCTCTCGAACTGGCTCACCACCACCTGGAACAGGAAGGCGACCACAAGGGAGGCGACAAGGCCAAGCCCCACCCCCAGATAGATGAACTTGTTGTAGCGGCTCGCCCCCAGCTTGGCGAGGTAGGAGAGGCAGATGCCGACCAGCAGGAAGGCTTCCAGCCCCTCGCGCAGGGTAATCAGAAAACTTGCAAACATCAGGATTGAGGCTCCGTAGCGGGCGTGATGGAGAGAGGCTGCAGGGTCAGTTGCAGCCGATTGAGTTGCACTATGGGTGGCTCCGGCAAGCTCGGCTCGGCGGCGCGCACCGCATCATTGACCCACTTGGGGTAGGTGCGGAAATTGAGTTTGATATCGGCCTTGAAGGGCCCTTGGGCTTCTGCGGGCAGCGACCAGGCTTCATCGCGCCAGCCATCGGCCGGAATGCGGGTATCTTCCAGCAGTTTGGCGTAGCGCCAGAACTTGAGCCCCACCGGCTTGCCCTCGGCATCGCCGAACACTTTGCGAAACAGTCTCGCATTCTCAGGGACGGCACCATCCACCGGCTGGCCGCTGGCAAGCACCACCTTGCCGTTGGCGTCGGTGACGGTCAGCTCCAGCCAGAGTTCACGAAAATCGGCCACCCCGGTGGGCAGGGCATGGCCCGCGCCGGTATTGGCGACCCGCACCACCAGCCGCTGACTATCGGCCGCCTGTTCGATACGGGCGGAGAGGGTCGCGCTGGAGCGCAAGAGCGCCAGACTCTCCTGTTCAAGGTCGGGATTGCGCAGCCCCACCAGCTGGTGCTGGGCGCCGGTAAAGTTGTGGCGATAGAGCCGGGCTTTCATGGTGCCGTTTTCGGTGGACTGGCCCGCCACCGGCGCGCCGCCATTGCCCGGCTCCGGGTTCATGTGGCAGTCGATGCAGGTGCGCCGTTTGGCGGGATCCTCGGCCTTGGCGAAGCTGGATTTTTCCCACTCGTCCCAGGTGTTGACGATATTGGCGCCGGTGCCCGGGGCAAACTCGTTGTGGCACGACTTGCACAGGGCGGCATCGCGGTAGAAATCCTTCTGATAGGAGGCTTTGTGGGCCGCCGGACGGGCGTTGATCTGCCGCTCGGCCAGCCAGTGCTTAAGGTTGCCACCCGCGGCATCCTCGAACACATAGCTCTCGCGGTCTTTCAAATTCACGGTAAAGGCGCTGTTGCCGCCCGCATCTTCCACTTTGGTGATGCGATGACAGAGCACACAGCCGGTCCCTTCCTCAACCACAGGTTCACCCGCCTTGTGGGCGGCAATCAGCGAGGCGCCGCCCTGCTCGAACATGTGGGAGCCCTTGGGTAGATCCTGCTGGCCGTTCATTACCTGCTGGGGCATGTGGCAGCCCTGACACCACTGGCCGAACGCTTCCCCTTCGGTTTCGCGGGCCAACGCCTGCACCACCTTGTAGTAGGGGTGGGAGTTGCCCATCAGCCGGTGGTTGCTCTCGCTCCAGTCCTTGAACGCTTGGCTGTGGCAGTTCTGGCAGGAGGCGGAGTTGAGCCACTCTTTCGGGTGAGTGGTCGGCGCCTTGGCGGGATCCGTGCGCGGGGCATCGAGCCGCAGCCAGTTGGCAAGATAGGGGAGGTTGCCATCGGCGGTGACGAAGGCGTGTAAGTCCTCCATCATCGCTTTCACTTCCGGTTGGGGCATCGCGGGGTCAACTGCCTCGGCCCCATCGCGGGTGTCATGGCCCATGCCGCCCTGGGTCTGCTGGGTCATGCGCAGGTATTCGCCGACAAAATCCCCCGCCACCATGTTGGTGAGGTTGGCGTGGCCGTTGATGGCGTTGTCGCCGCTCTTCTGGCGATGGGCCGCCATCAGATAGCGGTTGGTGAAATTGAACCCATCCAGATGGCAGGAGTTGCAGCTCATCCAGTTGTCCCCCGCCATGGGGAAGCGTGAGTTGGACGCTGTGTTACCAAGGTTGAATAGCAGCTCGCCGCGCTGAAGCGGCTCGGGGCGCGGATCTGTCTCTACCAGCTTGGCAAAGTGGGGCACATCGACGGTGACCCGGGCAAACGGGCCGCTGCCGCCGCTATTGAGGCGGGTGAGATCCTGCCCCATGGCGTTGTGCACCAGAATATGGTCGCCATCGATTAGCAAGTCCCGCGGATTCTGGCCCGGCAGGTGGCGCAAGAGCTGGGTCGCCTTGGCGCCCCCCTGAAACTTCTTGCGGCGGTGGCGGTTGTTGTTGGACTTGCCGCTGCGGGAGAGATCAAACACCAGCAGATCTTCCGAGCCCGCCAGCGTCAGATAGACCCGCTTGCCATCGGCGGTGAAGCGCGCCGCGAAGGGGTTGGAGACGATCTGGCTGCGGTTGCCGACGCTTGGCAGGTTGATCTGCAAAAAGAGCTGTTTTCTTTCATCGACCCGCTCTTTCTCCTCATCGAGATCGATGATGGAGACGGCCGGAAAGACGGTGCTCTGAAACTGGAAGGGGTGATCGAAGCTCCACAGCACATGGGGCAGCCAGGCCTCGCTGCCATCGGGGGAGAGGGCGATGCCGTCGAGCAGGCGCGGCAATCCCTGGGAGTCGCTCGGCGTGTCGCTATGGGTCTCGGCCAGGGTAATGAGTTTGGGCTTGGGAAGCGAAGATCCCTTGGCGCCGTGGCCAAGCTTGGCGAGATCATAGATGGCGAGCTGTCCGGTCATGGCGTGGGTCAGCAGCAGGCGATCGTCGTCGGTCAGGGCCAGTCCACGGGGAGTCTCGGCGGTTTCTGCATCCAGCTTGAGGTTGCCTGTGGTGTCATAGGCCTGCAGGCGAGCGGATTCGAACTGCGTGACCCAGAACCACTGCCGCTTGGCATCGAAGATGACCCCGTAGGGGCGATGGCCTGTGGCGATCGCCTTTGCCAGATCGAGATCATCATCCAGCAGCAGCAGGCGATCGCCGCTGTAGTCGGTGACCAGCAGGGTGCCGTCATCGGCGCGGGCAAGCTGGCGCAGATCGCCTCCCAGCTGCACCTCTTTGAGCCGCTTGCCGCTATCGCGCTCAAGCAGGGTGACCGATCCTGTGCTCAGGTTGGCGGTGACGAGGCGCGGGGCGCTCCCTTCCTCATAGGCGATCATCCCGGCACCCATCTGCTGGGCAAACGCGAAGGGGCTGGTCAGCAGCAGGACGAGTGCCAGCAGGGGTGACAAATATGCAGAGAACGATGACTTCAACATGGGATCAGGAGCGCCATTTCAAGATGGTCCAGCGCCAGGCGTGGCGCAGCACCAGAGGAGTTAACGCCAACGCGCTCAGCCAGTGGGCCCAGCTGGCGAGGTTGCCCGTGGCATCGCCCGGAGTGCCGTGCAGCACCAGCAGCAGGCCGCTGGCCAGACAGATCAGCAGCAGGGCTTCAATAATCCGCCCCGTGGTGCGTAAAAAGGGTTTGTTGCTGCGGTTCAACAAGCTGCGATGGGAGAGCCAGAAGGCGCCAAACAGCAGGGGGAACAGGGTGAGCGAGAGCATCACATGGAAAAACAGATTCCAGCGTGCCAGCGACCAGAGCGGGGTCAGCGGCTCCCACAGCAGCAGGCCGGAGAAGAACATCAGATAGAGGGTGCCCTCGGCGGCCTTATGGTGGTAGGCCAGCCACTGCCAGAATTGTCGGGGTGAGAGAGAAAGGCTTGTCATAAAGGCTCCAGCACCCGGGCGGGGCAGCCCGGGGGGAGCAAGTTTATAACGCACTAAGAGTAATGAAAAGTGTTATCAATTCCATTGATAATGAATCAAGCCTGAATAAACGGGGTGACCGAACACGGCTATTGATAATCCCTTATCCGCTTGGCCGCCACCTATGGGGCGAGAGTGCGGGCGCAGCCGCTCCTCGACAACGGGGCCGCTTGCGGCTCGGGGTTATGATCGCGCGTCTGGCTTGTTGTGGGTGTTCAGCTCACCAAGAGGCTTTTTATATTTATTTCAATTGATTGCAGCTAAAGCTTGGCTAGATGTTCGACTCCTGATGAGGATCATCAGCAGCATATTCCCGTAGCTGGCGACTGCGCAGCAGATACCAGAGTGACCAGAGGCTGGCGACCAGCACCAGTGCGGTGGGCCAGCTGAATGACCACTTCTGCAGATTGAGGCTGTGCAACTGCATCAGCAGGCCGCTGACGGCAGAGCAGAGCAGCAGCAGCGGGCTGTGGCGCCGGAGTCTGGCGCGAATGCTCTGGGTCTGCTGATAGGTGCCCCCGCAGGCGAGCAACGCCAGCATGGCGGGTACGTCGGTCAGCAGGCTGATGTAGAGGGTGATTTTGTCCGGATAAAAGAGGGTCAGGATCTCGCTGCCGCTCTCGCGGGTGACGCCGGCCATCAGAAACAGCCAGACCGAGCGGGTCAGCAACAGGGCGATGGGCCAGAACCAGAGGGGAGGGCGCAACTGGCCGTGATCGTCATATCGATGTTCGGGGTAGAGGGTCATGGTTGCCCGATATCCATTCATAGAGTGCAAGTGATGCAAGGGATATGGGGCGAAGGCGAGCCCTTTGCAAGGCGCGGGAGAGAGCGGGAATTAATCGGGGGGCCATGCCCCCCAATCCGCGAAAAGTTGTCTTGTGCCGAGCGGCTGGCGTTACAGCCACCCCTTGCGCTTGAAGAAGAGCCCGGTGCCCAGCGATGACATCACCATCAGCACCAGCGAGAGGGGATAGCCATACTCCCAGGCGAGCTCAGGCATGCGGCCAAAGTTCATGCCATAAATACTGGCGATCAGGGTCGGCGGCAGGAAGATCACGGCGGCAACCGAGAAGATCTTGATCACCTTGTTCTGCTCCAGATTGGTCACCCCCATGGAGGCCTCCAGCTGGAAGTTGATCTTGTCGAACAGGAACTGGGTGTGAGGCAGTAGTGACTCCACGTCGTGCAGCATCTCGTCGATCCACTTGTTCTGCTCCAGGCTCATGCGCTGGCGCAGGCTGCGTTTGAGGAAACGCAGGGCGCGGCGGGTATCGTGCAGGGAAAGACGGATCTGGCCGTTGGCCTCTTCCTGTGCCAACAGCTCCTTGAGCATAGGGTTGATCTGATCCGGCTCGAAGATCTGATCGGCGGTGTTTTCCAACGTCTTGTAACCATCTTCGATAAGATCGGAGAGGTACTCCACCTTGAGGTTTTGTACCTCCAGCAGGATATCGAGGGCATCCTCCACCTCCAGCCGATCCTGGCGCATATAGTGGCGCAGCAGGCGCACCAGCCCGATGTCATCTTCACGAATGCTGATCAGCAGGTTGTTGCGCAGGGTAAAGGAGACGTGGACACCCTTGGTGTCACGACCGATCCGCTGGGGAAACAGGGAGTGAATGTGCAGACCATCGGTATCCCAGTAGAAACGGGCGGATGCTTCGATGTCGTCGAGCTCCTCCTTGTCGGGAACCTCTTCCAGGAACAGGCCCGTCAACCATTCTCGCTCTGCCGTGTCCGGCTTGTAGGCATCCAGCCAGACCGTGTTGTCAGGTACTATGTCGTCAGGCCCGAGCGTGACTATGTCCAGCACCTTGTTATTGAGAATGTAGGCGGTGATCATCTGTCCCCCCTTAAAAAGTCATGGGTAATCAGGGATGGTTGCACAGGTCATGCGGCCTTAGATCGCTGAAGAAGGCGATCCCGTGGATAAGCAGATCGGGCCGATGGAAAACCTGAATGCGGCGAACTATACAGGGGTGGGCCCCGCTTGTCAGGGGCTATTCATCAGGGATTCAGCTTGTTTGTCCAAAAAAACAGCGAGGTCGGATCACCTTAGCAGCCATGCGGTGTAGAACCAGCCTTTGGCGGGGGGAGGGATGGCTGGGGCTGCTTGTTGCCGCTACCCCGCTTCATCAGATATTGGGATAGTTGGGCCCGGAGCCCCCTGTGGCGGTATCCAGACGATGTTTTGGGGCTGAGTATCTTTGATGTCACCGCATCTTGGCATCGCCGTATTCCATCACATATTGGGATAGTTGGGCCCGGATCCTCCTTGTGGCGGTGTCCAGACGATGCTTTGGGACTGAGTATCTTTGATGTCACCGCATCTTGGCATTGCCGTTCCATCACATATTCGGATAATTGGGCCCGGAGCCCCCTTGTGGCGGCGTCCAGATAATGTTTTGACTGGGGTCTTTTATATCGCAGGTTTTGCAGTGGATGCAGTTGGCTGCGTTGATTTGCAGTTTGGCCGCGCCTTCCATTTCCAGCACTTCAAACACCCCGGCCGGGCAGTAGCGTTGGGCGGGTTCGGCCCAGGTGGGCAGATTGACCTCGACCGGAATGCGCTCGTCCTGCAGCTTGAGGTGGCAAGGCTGATCCTCATCGTGACTGGTGTTGGCCAGATACACAGACGAGAGCTTGTCAAAGCTCAGCTTGCCATCGGGTTTGGGATAATGGATGGGCTCGCAGCGACTGGCCACGCGCAGCTGACGGTAGTCGTGAGCCTTATCGAGCAGCTTGAAGGGCGAGTTTGCGCCAAACAGCCGTTGCTCCAGCCAGTTGAAGGCACCGCCCAACCAGGGACCATAGCGATGAAGCGCCGCGCCGAAGTTGCGCGCCGCCTTGAGTTCGCGGGCCAGCCAGCTCTGGTGCAGCTCGTCACCATACTGGGCCAGATCCCGGCCCCCTTCATCACCACCTCGCAGCGCCATCGCGACGGTTTTTGCCGCCAGCATGCCGGACTTCATGGCGGTGTGGATCCCCTTGATGCGGGAAAAGTCGAGAGTGCCCGCATCGCAGCCAATCAGCAGGCCGCCCGGGAAGTGCATGCGGGGCAGGGCGTGCCAGCCCCCCTTGGTGATGGCGCGTGCGCCATAGCTGATGCGCTCCCCATCTTGCAACACGCCAGCGATAAGCGGGTGATGTTTGAGGCGCTGGAATTCGTCAAACGGGCTGAGCCAGGGATTCTGGTAGTTGAGATCGACAATCAGCCCGACCGCGACCTGATCCCCCTCCATGTGATAGAGATAGAAACCGCCGTGACTATTGCCGCCCCCCTGCTTGCCGAGGGGCCAGCCACTGCCGTGCAGTACCTGTCCCGCTTTGCCTTGGCCAGCAGGCAGTTGCCACAGCTCCTTGAAGCCGATGGCATAGTGCTGGGGCTGGGCAGGGCTTGCCAGATTGAATGCGGCGATCAGCTGTTTGCCGAGATGACCGCGGGCCCCCTCGGCAAAGAGGGTGTAGCGGCCGAGCAGCGCCATGCCGGGCACATGATCTGCTTTCGGATTGCCCGCCCGATCCAGCCCCAGATCGCCGGTGATGACCCCCTTGACCCGGCCCGCTTCCATGATAAGTTCGCTGGCGGTAAATCCCGGGTATATTTCGACTCCCAGTTTTTCCGCCTGCTGGCCAAGCCAGCGGCAGAGATTGCCCAGACTGACCACATGGCAACCCTGATTGTGCATCCGGGGTGGCACCGCCCAGGCGGGGAGTTGCAGGGAGCGTTGCTCGCTTTGCAGCAGATGAACCTGATCGTCGCTGACCTGCACGCCGAGCGGTGCTTGCTGCCAGCAATCCGGCAGCAGCTCTTGCAAGGCGACGGGATCAAACAGGGCGCCGGAGAGCAGATGGGCGCCAATTTCCGCCCCCTTCTCCAGCAGACAGACAGAGAGAGTGGCATCCTGCTGTTTCAGGGCGATGGCTGCACTGAGCCCCGCCGGACCGCCGCCGACGATGACGACATCAAATTCCATTGCTTCCCGTTCCATCTTGCCTCTGCGCTCTGGTTGGCCTAGGGTAATGCTGGTAGTTTACGTAAACGTAAAGCAGTTGTAAGCAAAACTGAGCAAGAAAAAGCAAAAAATCAGGGAAGGGCGTACTGCAACAAACGCAGAGGCACACTAATGAATTCAATCCAAAGAGACGAGGCATGACCCCATGAAGCTGCTGGTCGCAATCAAACGGGTAGTCGACTACAACGTCAAGATCCGGGTGAAGGGAGACGGCTCCGACGTGGAGCTCGCCAATGTGAAGATGGGGATCAACCCCTTTTGTGAAATTGCGGTGGAGGAGGGGGTCAGGCTGCGGGAAGCCGGGGTTGCCAGCGAGCTGGTGGTGGTGACCTTTGGCCCTGACGCTGCCGCCGAGCAACTGCGCCATGGGCTGGCGCTTGGGGCGGATCGGGCGCTGCATTATGTCACCGATCAGACGCTCGCCCCGCTGACTGTCGCCCGCGCCTTGCACAAGGTGTGCGAGCAGGAGCAGCCGGATCTGGTGCTGCTCGGCAAGCAGTCCATCGATTCAGACAACAATCAGGTGGCCCAGATGCTTGCTGCCCTCAATGATTGGCCGCTGGCGACCTGCGCGTCCGCCCTCAAGGTGGAAGCGGGGGAACTGCTGGTGACCCGCGAAATCGACGGTGGCCTCGAGACCCTGCGCATGCCGTTGCCTGCGGTGGTGAGCGCCGATCTGCGTTTGAATGAACCGCGCTTTGCCTCGCTGCCCAACATCATGAAGGCCAAGCGCAAGCCGCTTGATAGCGCTCCGTTCTCGACACTCGCCGTTGAGGTGGCCAACCAGACCCGTTTGCTCGGGATGATGGCGCCGCCAGCCCGCAGCGCCGGGATCAAGGTGGGCTCGGTGGACGAGCTGGTGGACAAACTCAAACACGAAGCGAAGGTGCTGCCATGAGCGTGCTGATCATTGCCGAACATCATCAGGGCCATCTGGCCGACAACGTGGCACAACTGGTCACCGCCGCCGGAGCCATCGGCGGTCAGGTTGACCTGCTGTTGCTGGGTCAGGGGCTGACCGAGGCGGGTGAACAGGCGGCAGCCCTCAGCGGCGTCGACAAGGTGTTGCTTGCCGAACATCCCCTGCTGGCCGACGGGCTGCTGGATGGGGTGGACAAGCTGCTGGCCAGCTGGTGCGAAGGTTACAGCCACTGCCTGATGGCGGCGAGTGCCATGGGCAAGGCGCTGCTGCCACAGGTGGCGGCCCGGCTCGGGGTGGAGATGCTCTCCGAGGTGACGGCTATCGAGAGCAGCGACACCTTCCTGCGCCCCATCTATGCGGGCAATGCCATTGCCAGAGTGATGAGCTCGGCGCCCGTCAAAGTGATGACAGTGCGGGCCACCGCGTTTGCCAAGGCGGCGACAGGCGGGCAGGCTCCCATCGAACACTTGGCCGTGCCCGAATTCGCTGGTCGTACCCGGCTGGTCGAGCGCCGTGCGGTGCGCTCCAGCAGGCCCGAACTGACCGCCGCCCGGGTGGTGGTCTCCGGTGGTCGGGCGCTGGGCTCAAAGGCGCAGTTTGCTCTGATTGAGGCGCTGGCCGACAAGCTGGGCGGCGCCGTGGGGGCATCGCGAGCCGCTGTTGATGCGGGATATGTCGCCAACGATCTGCAGGTGGGACAGACCGGCAAAGTGGTGGCGCCTGAGCTTTATATCGCGGTCGGCATTTCGGGGGCCATCCAGCATCTGGCGGGGATGAAGGAATCGAAAGTGATCGTTGCCATCAACAAGGACAGCGACGCCCCCATCTTTCAGGTGGCGGACTACGGGCTGGTGGGGGATCTCTTCACCCTGCTGCCGGAGCTCACCGCCAAACTGTAAATTTGTCAGAAATGGCTGGGCTGTGGTCGTTTATGCGCTCTGCCCGCCATTTCTGTGCATGTTCCCTGCAAGCCCTGACCCGTTCAGGGCTTTTTCTACTGCAAGGGGGATGCAGAGTGATGGTAAAAGGTTGAGCCAGCTCCCAAAAAGCCTTTGATCCTGTGACGGCTCTTGTGTAAAACCTGACAAGTCATCGATTACTCTCATCCACTCACGGAAAGCGTCATGAGCAAACAGATTTACAACTTCTGCGCCGGCCCCGCCATGCTGCCGGTTGAAGTCATGGAGCGCGCCCAGCGCGAATTTTGTAATTTTCAGGGGCTGGGAGCCTCGGTCATGGAGCTTTCCCATCGTGGCAAGCCCTACATGGCGGTTGCCGAGAAGGCCGAAGCGGATCTGCGCGAGCTGCTGGCAGTGCCGGACAACTACAAGGTGCTCTTCATGCACGGTGGCGGCCGCGGTCAGTTCTCCGCCGTGCCCATGAACCTGCTGGGTGGGGCCAACAAGAAAGCGGACTTCCTGCTGACCGGTGTCTGGTCTCAGAGCGCGGTGGATGAAGCCAAAAAGTATGGCGATATCCAGACCTTTCAGGGGGTTGCCAAGAACGAGCAGGGGATCTCCCACCTGCTGCCGACCCCGGCGTTTCGCGCCGATGCGGCCTATGTTCACTACTGCCCGAACGAAACCATTGACGGCATCGAGATGTTCGACATCCCGGCCACCGGCGAGGTGCCGCTGGTGGCGGATCTCTCCTCCACCATTCTCTCCCGTCCTCTCGATGTGAGCCGCTTTGGCATCATCTATGCTGGTGCCCAAAAAAATATCGGGCCGTCCGGGCTTGCCATCGCCATCGTGCGCGATGATCTGCTGGATCAGGCGAGAGCCGATGTCCCCTCGATTTTTGACTACAAACTCACTGCCAAGAACGACTCCATGTTCAACACGCCGCCCACCTACGCCTGGTATCTGGCCGGTCTGGTGTTCGAGTGGCTCAAGGAACAGGGTGGCCTCGAGGCAATGGAGGCGCGCAACAAGGAGAAGGCCGACTTCCTGTATGACTATCTCGATCAGTCGAGCTTCTATGGCAATCAGGTGGATGTCAGCTGCCGTTCGCGGATGAACATCCCGTTCCAGCTGAAAAATGCCGAGCTGGACAAGCAGTTCCTGGCCGAATCGGAAGCGGCCGGCCTGCTGGCCCTCAAAGGGCACCGCATCGTCGGTGGCATGCGCGCCAGCATCTACAACGCCATGCCGCTGGAGGGAGTGAAGGCCCTGGTCAGCTTTATGGATGGCTTTGCCAAGCGTCACGGCTGAGAACAGAGCCCCTATGTGTTTGCTGGTGGCCTCTCGTGACAACCAGTGAACCGCTTCCAGCTATTGCAGTGATTCAAGACGCCGGGGATACCCCGGCGTCTTTTTTTCAACAGAACCAGCGCGCTGGCGTTTACCGTGCGATTTCCCCTGAAAGTGCCCTTGCCGAGCGGGACGCAGGCTGTTAACGTCCGGACAGGCGTTTATTTTTGAGATAGCACAGGAAGTCTATGAATTCGTTGCGTTTGGAACCCATTTCTCGTGTGGCCGGTGAGGTCAATCTGCCCGGCTCCAAGAGTGTCTCTAACCGTGCGCTGCTGCTGGCGGCGCTGGCCCGTGGCACCACCCGTTTGACCAACCTGCTCGACAGCGATGACATTCGTCATATGCTGGCTGCGCTGACCCAGCTTGGGGTCAAGTACAAGCTCTCCGCCGACAAGACCGAGTGTACCGTGCAGGGTCTGGGCCGCAGCTTCGCGGTGAAAGAGCCGGTCAATCTGTTCCTCGGCAACGCCGGTACTGCCATGCGACCGCTCTGCGCCGCGCTATGCTTAGGCTCCGGTGAATACACCCTGGGCGGCGAGCCGCGCATGGAAGAGCGTCCCATCGGCCATCTGGTGGATGCCCTGCGTGAAGCGGGTGCCCATATCCAGTACCTGAAACACGATGGTTATCCGCCGCTGGTGGTGGATGCCAAGGGGCTGTGGGGTGGCGATGTGCACGTCGATGGCTCCGTCTCCAGCCAGTTCCTGACCGCATTTTTGATGGCGGCGCCGATGGCGGCCGGTGATACCCGGATCCACATCAAGGGGGAGCTGGTCTCCAAGCCCTACATCGACATCACCCTGCACATCATGAAGCAGTTCGGGGTGGTCATCGAGCACGACAACTACAAGCTGTTCTACATCAAGGGCAACCAGACCTACATCAGCCCGGGTGACTTTCTGGTGGAAGGGGATGCCTCCAGCGCCTCCTACTTCCTCGCGGCGGGTGCCATCAAGGGCAAGGTACGGGTTACCGGTATCGGCAAGCACAGCATTCAGGGTGATATTCACTTCGCCGACGTGCTGGAGAAGATGGGCGCGCGCATCACCTGGGGTGATGATTTTATCGAGGCGGAGCAGGCGCCGCTGCACGGAGTGGATATGGACATGAACCATATTCCCGATGCGGCCATGACCATCGCCGTTGCCGCGCTGTTTGCCGAGGGGCCGACCTCCATTCGCAATATCTACAACTGGCGGGTGAAAGAGACCGATCGTCTGCACGCCATGGCGACCGAGCTGCGCAAGCTGGGCGTCGAAGTGGAGGAGGGGCATGACTTCATCACCGTGACCCCGCCGACCCAGCTCAAGCATGCCGAGATCGATACCTACAACGATCACCGTATCGCCATGTGCTTCTCGCTGGTGGCGCTGTCGGATACCCCGGTCACCATCAATGATCCCAAGTGCACGTCGAAGACCTTCCCGGATTACTTCGACAAACTGGCCAGTATCAGCCAGCGTGGCTGATCACTGACAAACCCGTCATCACCGACGCTTCGGGCCCGCGCTGAGCGGGCCTTTTTGCCTTCCTCACCAGCATCGTCATTTCGCCTAGCATCATTTCAATAACTTGCAAGATTGCCATATAAAATAGTTTTGTGATTGCTGTAATTTACTATTTACACATGCCCTGTCGCGGGCTATGTTGAGATTTCCTAATCGCAGTCATCTAGCAGGAAGCCTTGTCATGCAGCATCAAACCGACGACGTTCGTATCAGTGAAATCAAAGAGTTATTACCCCCGGTTGCGGTGCTTGAGAAGTTTCCGGCTACCGAGGTTGCCTCGTCCACCGTTTTTGAATCCCGTCAGGCCATTCACAACATCCTGGCCGGCGAAGATGATCGTCTGCTGGTGGTGATTGGTCCTTGCTCCATCCATGATCCGGTTGCCGCGCTGGAGTACGGCAAGCGCCTCAAGGCGCTGCGCGACGAGCTGAAAGATCAGCTGGAGATCGTGATGCGGGTCTACTTCGAAAAACCGCGCACCACAGTGGGCTGGAAGGGGCTGATCAACGATCCGTACCTCGACAATAGCTGCAAGATCAACGACGGTCTGCGCATTGGTCGCAAGCTGTTGCTGGATCTCAACGACATGGGGCTGCCAACTGCCTCCGAGTTCCTCGACATGATCACCCCGCAATATGTGGCGGATCTGATGAGCTGGGGCGCGATCGGTGCCCGTACCACCGAATCCCAGGTACACCGCGAGCTGGCCTCCGGTCTCTCCTGTCCGGTGGGCTTCAAGAACGGCACTGACGGCACCATCAAGGTTGCCATCGATGCCATTGGCGCTGCCAGTGCGCCGCACCACTTCCTGTCGGTCACCAAATACGGTCACTCCGCCATCGTGGCGACCCGCGGCAACCCGGACTGTCACATCATTCTGCGTGGTGGTCGTGAGCCGAACTACAGCGCCGCCCACGTGGACGAGGTGGTGAAGGGGCTGGAGAAGGCCGGTCTGCCCCAGAAGGTGATGATCGACTTTAGTCATGCCAACAGCAGCAAGCAGTTCAAGAACCAGATGCTGGTGGCCGAGGATGTGGCCGGCCAACTGCGTGCCGGCAGCAAGGCGGTGTTTGGTGTGATGGTGGAGAGCCATCTGGTGGAAGGCCGTCAGGATCTGGTGGAAGGGTGTGAACTCACCGTCGGCCAGAGCATCACAGATGCCTGCATCGGTTGGGCCGATACCGAAGTGCTGCTGCGCAACCTGGCGGATGCCGTTGCAACCCGTAACGCCCGCTAAAGACCGGATTTCGCAGTCGCAGTGACAAAGAGAAAGTGATAACCAGAGGCCGCTATTGCGGCCTCATCTATTCGTGTTGCGGGGCTTAAGGCTCAGGGCAGGGCATCGGGCCGGAAGCTGGCGCGGATCTGCGGCACCAGGCTCGAGGGGTCGAATCCCTTCTCTTCACCCAGCACCGGATGGAGCAGAGGCTTGTCCTCGATGGGGGTGATATCCCCCGCCAGCAGCTGGCGGGTGGCCTGACCCATCTGGTAGAGCTGGCGCACCGGAGCAAATTGTTCCCCGAGGATAAGAGGATCATCGCTGCGGGCAAAGGCCATCATGGGGATCTGGTAGGTGGCATCGCGCGCCGGTTTGTCGCCGTGAATACCCTTGCCGGCGGACATCAAAAACGGCTGGTGATCGCCAAAGGCCACCACCAGATAGCGCTTGCCCGACTGGTCGAGGGTCTTGAGCAGCCGCTCCAGCGAGGCCATGGCATCCACCACCCCGGTGTAGTAGGTGTTGAGCAGCTGGGTGTCACTCTCGCTCTGGTTCGGGCAGGCGCCGCTGCGCTCCTGCCCCTGATAGCGGGGGCCATCGAAGGGGCCGTGCCCCTGCATGGTGACCGCATAGGCAAACAGCGGTTTGTCATCCTGTTCGCTGCGCTTGAGCAGGTGGTCGATCAGCGCATCATCGGAGATATAGAGTCCCTTGTGCTCAAGGGTGGTGAAGCGTGTGTCGAACCAGCGCTCCTCATAGCCGAGCGCCGGGATCGCCTTGGCGCGGCCCCAGAATTTTTCCACATAAGGGTGGGCGAACAGGGTCTGGTAGCCGCTCTGTCTGGCGCTCTGGGCCAGCCCCGGCACCTGCTGCGAGAGGTAGTAGTAGGGCACCACCCCTTGCTTGAGCAAGCCCACCGGCAGGCCGGTGTTCATCTCGAACTCCGCCAGCACCGTCATGCCGCCGGTGGTGGGGGAGTGGATGGTTTTTTGCCACTGCTGCACGCTGGCGGGCAGGGAGAGGGTGGGAGCCGGGGCGCAGATCCGCCCCTTCCAGTCGAGCCAGAGCGACTCATATTGCAGTACGATCACCAGATCCCAGCGCGGCGCTATGCCCTGTGGCGGATAGCTCAGCTGCGGGGCCAGCTCGTTGATCTGCAAGGGGTAGCGAAACACGCTGCCGCTTTGCAGCATCTCGTCCACCAGATTGAACAGATAGAGGCCAGGACCTGAGCGGATGATGTCCCTGTGGTAGTTGACCGCACGGTCCACGTAGCGAATGTTGGCCCCCAGCAGCTTGTTGCCGGTCTGGGTGGCAAAGACGCACAGGGCAAAGAAGGCGACGGTGGCGGCGGCTGTGCGCAACACCCAGCGCGACAGGGCAAAGCGCCAGCAGAGAAACAGTGCCAGCAACACGGTGAAGATGGGCAGGATGGGGTGCTGGTCGAGCAGGATCCGCAGCAGCGCCAGCAGGTTGCCAAAATCGTCCCCGCCGAGCGGCACGCCGTAGATGGCGATCTTCATAAAGTTGGCCAGCAGCCCTATGCCTGACAGCGCGGTAAAGACCAGCCCCATATAGAGGTTGAAGCCCGCCAGCGCGCAGAGGCTCCAGCCCAGCACCATGCTGCCCCAGGCGAGATAGTAGTGCTCCGGGCGAAAGCCTGACCAGAGCAGAAACTCCCCCAGCTTGAACACCACGAAGCCGTGCAGCAGCACGAAGGTGAGGTTGCCGAGCAGCAGGCTGCCGATGATCCGCCAGCGCAGGCTGCGGCGCAGCTTTGGCAGCACCGTTTTGAGCACGGCGGCGCTCAGGGCCAGCACCAGGGTCAGGCTCACCACCAGATAGGTGAGGTTGAAGCCCTGCTCCGGCAGGGTTTGCAGGATCTGGCTGAAGTCGCCGCTCTCGGGGCGATCTTTGAGCAGCAGACCGATGCGCAGCTGATAACGGCTGGCCAGCGCATCGTCCGGGGCCCGCAGGGTACTGTTGAGAGCCAGCGAGCAGCGGTTATTGCGGCACACCTGACGCTTATCCACCGCTTGACTCAGCTGGTCAATCCGCTCCCCCTTGTCGTTGAGCAGCTCCACTCGCACCTTGTCCCCTGCTTGCAGCGGCCCCCGCAACAGCCACTGGCTGCGCACCACCAGATAGAGGCCGCGGCTGTCGCTTTTATAGAGCAGGGCGTGGCGGGTGAGGGTGGCCAGCGGATTGTCGGCGGGGCCTAGCACCAGCGGCTGGGCACGGCCCAGCCAGCTGCCGGGATTGATCAGCGGTAATAACAGAGTCAGCAGCAGCAATCCGCCCAGCAGGGCCAGTAGCCCAGAGGGCAGACTCAGGGCACGGGGGCGGCCTGAGGAGGGGCGATTCATATAAGCTCATCCTTTGAGCGAGTAAGGGAGAGATCGTTCATCCGTATAGAGTTTGACCCGATGGTGCGGGCCTTGTTTCAGCTTGTCAATTTAATGACCACTTAATGAATATTTGGTTACAGCTCAACCTTGCAAATTGTGATCCCGATCGAGGGGTTGTTCGGAATATGTGATGAAAGCGTCATCATGGGGTTTTGCCACTGGCTTGGGAGGGAGCTGCTGTTTAGTCTCTCGATAGCGACTGGAGGTACATGTATGAATCCCAAAGTGATGGCACGTCAGGCCAGATTGCTGCGCATGCTGGAGAGCAAGGAAGAGATCCGGATCGGACGCGAGCGCGACTGCCCGCTGCCGCTGGCCCAACTGGTCAAGCTGAAGGATACTCATCCCGCAGTGGTCAAGGTCTATCGCCACGGTCTCACCGCCGAGGTGTTTCACCTCAAGGTGGAGGGGCATCACTGGTGCCTCAAGCGGCGACGTCAGGATTCACTGGTGGCCAACCTCGATGGCAAGACCGCCTTTCTGACCGAGCTGGAGCGGCGGCGTGAAATCGAGGCGCTGCGCGAGCTGCATCCCACCGTCCTCTCCCACGTGGTTTGCACCAGTTTCGGCTCGGCGCGGGCCGGGGTACTGGTCTCCCCCTGGTTGCGGGGTGTGCCGGTCCATCAGCTCAACGAACGCAATCTGGCCCAGATGCTGGAGGTGCAGGGTGAGCTGGCCCGCTGGGGCTGGTTTGACTGGGACCCGAGTCCGGGCAACCTGCTCGATGACGGCGAGCAGATCTGCGTGTTCGACTTTGGCTATATGTGGACCTTCGATCCCCGCTTTGAATACAACTCCAACGGTCTGGTCGATCCGCAGTTCCATGTACCGGAGCGGTTGGAGACCCGCACCCTCTCCGGACTCTGGCTCGATGAGGCCGATCCTCTGCCGCAATTTCGCTACTGGCGTGAACTCTGCCTCAAGTGGGTCAAACGGGAGATCCACCACCTGATCCGCGAAGGGGCCAGCGCGCCCGTGCTGGCCCGCCTGCACGCCCTGCAGGGGGAGTGGAGCGCCGCGCTGGTGAGCGACGAGGCGCTGGTTGCCAACTGGTGGCGGGACATGTATCGCAGCCACCGGCTCGATGTGGCCGATGATCTGAGCGGCCAGAGCTGCGGCCCGCTCACCCTGCGTCGTCTCGACTGGCTGATGCAGGCGGTGACGGATCACTATTCGCTGCTGGTGGACAATCTCTCGCCTCAGGAGACGGAGCTGGGCCAGACCGGGCTGCTGGCCCGCTTGCAGCAGCTGCGCCGGGAAGCCGTCGCCTGTCAGTTGCCAGCCACCAGCCTTGCCTGAGCCGATACCTTTGCGGAATACAAATAAACAGGGCGCCTTGCGGGCGCCCTGTTGCATGGTCTGGTTCGCCTCGCGGTGAGGATCAGTCCAGCAGCTCCTGATGGAGGCGGTTGACGATATTGCCTGCCTCGCTCTCCTTGACCAGGAAGCAGAGGTTGTGGGCGCTGGCGCCGTAGCAGATCATCCGGATGTTGTGCTCGCGCAGGGCGTCAAAGACCTGACTGCCCACCCCGTTCACTTCGCTCATCCGGTTGCCGATGAGCGCCACCAGTGCCAGACCGGTTTCCACCTCCACCTTGCAAAGCTGGCCCAGCTCAGCCAGTACCTTGTCGCTCAGGATCGGCTCGCCGTTGCTCTGGCTGCCGGTGTGATCCAGCGTCAGCGATACGCTCACTTCCGACGTGGTGATGAGATCGACCGAGATGCGGTGACGGGCCAGAATGCCGAACACTTCGGCCAGGAAGCCGTAGGCGTGGAACATGTTGAGGCTGTGCAGGGTCACCAGCACCTGCTGGCGGCGCAGGGCGACGGCGCGAAACAGCGGGCTTGAATCTGTGCTGGCGCGGATCCAGGTACCACCGGCGGCGGGGTCCTTGGCGGAGCCGACAAACACCGGAATATTCTGGCGCACCGCCGGTTGCAAGGTGGCGGGGTGGAGCACCTTGGCGCCGAAGGTGGCCATCTCGGCCGCTTCGACAAAGCTGATTTCGGGAATGGGGCGGGCGCGGGTGACGAGGCGCGGATCCGTGGTGTAGATGCCGGGCACATCGGTCCAGATCTCGATACTGGCGGCATCGAGCGCTTCGGCCAAGAGGGCTGCGCTGTAGTCAGAGCCGCCGCGCCCCAGCGTGGTGGTGCGGCCATCGCCATCGGCGCCGATAAAGCCCTGGGTGATGATGAGGCTGTCGCCCAGCTGCGGGCCCAGCGTCTGCTGGCAGAGGGTTCGGGTGGTGGCCAGATCGACGGTGGCCTTGCCAAATCGGCTGTCGGTGCGCATCAGCTGGCGCACATCCTGCCAGTGTGCCTTGACGCCGCGCTGGCGCAGCAGCTCGGTAAAGAGGCGGGTAGACATCAGCTCGCCGCAGGCGATGAGGCGATCGGCCAGCTCCGCATCGGTATGCTGGTGGGCTTGCTGGGCCATGAGGCGAATTTCGTCCAACTGGCCATGAATGAGGGCGCTCACATCAACGGGGTTGCCGAGATCGGCCAGAATGGCCTGCTGGATCCCGGCCAGTTTGGCCAGCTGCTCGTCGCGGCCCGCTTCGTCCAGCTCCCCTTGAGCCAGAGCGACCAGCAGGTTGGTGACGCCGGCGCTGGCGCTCAGTACCACCACCCGGGTGGCGGGATTGGCCAGCACTATGTCGGCGCAGTGATTCATGGCCGGGAAGTTGGCGACACTGGTTCCGCCAAACTTGGCGACATTGATCGGGCTCATTGCTTACTCCTGTCTTATTTTAAGATTCCGGTTCCATCGGGCAAAAAAGAGAGGAGGAGGCTGAAAATGGCAGGAATGAACGAAGCTATCCCGGCCAGAAGCACTCCACCTGCAGAGCCCATCCCGTACCGCCCCTGACAGGGCGCGGTGGGGGATGATCACTACCGATGACAACCCGGGGGATTCAGCCCCCGCAGCCGACGTTGAGGTCACCAGTCTCCTCACTCGTCTCGGCGCTGCTCCCCCTGACCCAAGTTCACCGGACGCTGGTGTCCTCCCTTGGGCTGCCTGGGCAGCGCTCCTCTTCTGGCTCCACCAGGGCGGTGGAGTGCATTTAGAAATACCCTGCGTTGGATTGCACTGTCAATCGAGTTTGTGAAAAAGTTCAAATTGTCAGCTAACTCAACACAGAATCAATGGCTTAGGCAATGGTCTTTGACAAAACCTTGGAACGGCGCTGCCAGTTGTAGAGACGCTGGCGCGCCACCGGCAGATCTTCCACTTCCAGCGGATCGAAGCCCCGCTCCCGGAACCAGTGGATGGAGCGGGTGGTGAGCACGAACAGGCGGCGAATGCCGAGCCGTTTGGCCCGCTCGGCCACCTTGGCCACCAGCTGATCCCCCCGGTTTGAGTTGCGATAGTCGGGGTGGATGGCGACGCAGGCCATCTCCGCCATCGCCTCTTCCATAAAGCAGTAGAGTGCCGCGCAGCCGATGATCAGGCCATCGCGCTCGATGATGGTGAACTTGTCGATCTCCATCTCCAGCTGCTCGCGGGAGCGGCGCACCAGAATGCCTTCCTCCTCCAGCGGGCGGATCAAATCAAGAATGCCGCCGATATCCTCGATGGTAGCGGCGCGGGCCTGCTCGGCACTTTCCCGCACGATCTGGGTGCCGAGGCCGTCGCGACTGAACAGCTCCTGCAGCATGGCGCCATCATCCTGATAGCTCACCAGATGGGAGCGGGGCACGCCGCCACGGCAAGAGGCAATGGCCGCGCGCAGATAGCGGGCGGTGCCGGACATCTCTTCGCCCGCCTGCTCCAGCTCCACCAGCAGCTCTTCGGCCTGTTCGGGGAAGAGCTCGGAGATGGCTTCGCCGCGTCTGTCCATTACCCCCTGGGTGCTGCTAAAGCAGATGAGCTTGTCCGCCTTGAGGTCGACCGCCACCCGGCGGGCCACCTCTTCCGAGCTCAGGTTAAAGCTCTCGCCGGTGACCGAGCAGCCGATGGGGGAGATCAGCACCAGACTCTTCTGATCGAGCTGGCGGGTGATCCCCTCCACGTCGATGCGGCGCACCCGGCCGCTGTGGCAAAAGTCGATGCCATCATCCACACCCAGCGGCTGGGCGGTGACGAAGTTGCCGCTCACCACGCTGATCCGCGCTCCCTGCATGGGGGTGTTGGCGAGCCCCATGGAGAGCTGGGCGGTGATGTCGTATTGCAGGCCGCCACACACCTGTTTGATGATGGTGAAACTCTCGTCATCGGTGACCCGGATCCGCTTGTGGTACTGGGCCTCGATACCGGCGCGGGCCAGCGCTTCATCGTTTTGCGGACGTGAACCAAACACCAGCACCAGGCGTATGCCCAGTGTCTGCAGCAGGGCGATATCGCTGACGATATTGGCGAAGTTGGGGTGGCAGATGGCTTCTCCCCCCATCATCAGCACAAAGGTGGCCCCCCGATGCACATTGACATAGGGGGTGGATTGCCGGAAGGCATTGACCAGACTGGGTTCGCGTTCACGCACTTGATATTTCTTCCATAAAAAAACAGCGATTGGCTCAATATATGAAAATTAATTCACAAATCAAGACTAAATATTGATTTTGGCTGTTTCTGGTCTACGAGGGGCGGCTTGGCCGTGCGGATCGGGGAAGAGGGACAGACGGTGCAGACGGCCGCCGGGGCGAGCGGGGAGGGGCCCGCCGGTTGATCCAGCGCGATAAACTGCTATCTTCGATGCTCCTTTTCGTCAGCTGTGTGATTTCACAGGGTTTTATACAAGGACAGAATTCATGGAACAGATTATTTCACCGGCAGATGCCCTGCCGGGACGACGCGAAGCTATGGTGATTGGTCAGCAGCATGCGGTGAATGGCAACCCGACCCAGGGTCCCTGGCCCGAGAACATGGAGATCGCCTGGTTTGGTATGGGCTGTTTCTGGGGCGTGGAGCGCCTGTTCTGGCAGCAGCCGGGCGTCTATTCCACCGCGGCCGGTTATCAGGGCGGTGTGACCCAGAATCCCACCTACAAAGAGGTGTGCAGCGGCCTGACCGGTCATGCCGAGACGGTGCAGGTGGTGTTTGATCCGGCGGTGATCAGCTACGGCGATCTGCTCAGACTGTTCTGGGAGCAGCACGATCCGGCGCAGGGGATGCGTCAGGGCGGGGACATTGGTACCCAGTATCGCTCGGTGATCTTCTATGGCGATGAGAGCCAGCAGATCATTGCCCAGCAGAGCATGGCGGCCTATCAGCAGGCGATGGCGGCAAGCGGCGACAGTCGTGCCATTACCACCCGCATTCTGCCGCTGGCGCCCTTCTACTACGCCGAGGATTACCATCAGCAATATCTGGAGAAAAATCCGGATGGCTACTGCGGATTGGGTGGCATTGGAGTCTGTTTGCCGCCAAGCCTGAACCGCTGAACAGGTTTGTAGTCGATTTCTTAATAAAAGTGAAAATAAATGGTCGGAGGAGGGAACTTATTGCGACCAGTCGGGACTAACTAGGTAGCGTCCAGGGATCGGATGCAAAGTCCAGACACATTTCTTGCCTTGATAACCGCCTGATGAATGAACGCACTGGCGGGTTGAAAATGATAGCAAGCAGGGCTGCCCACCAAGGCGGCCCTTTTCATATCTGCTTGTTTTCGCTCGGGAGGGGCGATCGGTCAGGCGATCGCGCTGTCGAACAGGTTCTTGATGAGATCGATAAATTCGATGAGGAAGGTTTTTTGTTCCGGGGTCGGGGCGCGCAGCCAGACAGCAGAGAGCACCTCTTCCAGATCGGCGACCACGGCGTCGGCCTCCTGCATGATGGCGAAACGCACCTTGGGATCGAGCTGGGGGTTTTGTTCGCAAATGGCCATCAGGTTGCTGGCAACACGGCCACTGACCAGGTCTTCGATGGTCTCTTCACCATCGCTCTGCTGTTGGGATTCAAACAATCCCAAACTCTCCACCAGATACTCGATCAGCGAGATATAGCCTTCACTTTCTACCACCATGGTTGCTGCCTCAATACAGTAACAATACGAAAATTGAGCGTATTTTAGTGGCTTGCTCTAGCTTGGCAAGCTGCAGTGCAGGCGATGGCGAGTAAAACTGACTCCGCCCCGCTCCACGCACTCCAGCCCGGTCAACGTAAAGCCATGTCGTAAAAATAGCTCATAACTGAAGGCGCTGGCCTCGGTGGTGATGAGCGTCAGACCGAGCCCTCTGGCTCCCGCGAGCGCCGTGGTGAGTAACAGATTGCCCAGTCCCTGGCGCTGATGGTCGGCGCTGACATAGAGCAGGCTGAGGTGGCCATCGGGGCTCAGGGTGACAAAACCGAGGGGCACATTTGCCTGCTCCGCTACCCAGCCGTGGTGCTCGCGCAGCTGGCTGACAAAGCCCGGATGTTGTGAACCTAGGGCCCACTGCTCCACCTGTTCGGCGCTGTAGTGCTCGGGGCCGCTGCGTCGCACCGCCTGCTCAAACAGGCTCACGAGAGCGGGGATATGTGCCTCGCCAAGGGGGACAATACAAAGTGCTGGATTAAGTGCTGGCGTCATAAGGTTGGGTCGTCAGTGGGGGAGAGGGGGCGCGGCGCCTGTGGCCGTTTGGCTTTGGGCAGACCCGCGACAACCCGCTCATAGGAGTGGTGCACCCAGCCCTGCCACAGATCATCCGGCAAGGTGCTGTTCAGGGTCACTGTGTTCCAGTGTTGCTTGTTCATATGCCAACCCGGTTTGACCTCGGGGTGGATCTCGCGCAGCAGCAACGCCAGCTCGGGCTCGCACTTGAGGTTGATGGTGAGCGGCTCGGCCTGCCAATCCACCAGCGCGAACATCTTGCCCGCGATGCGGTAGACCAGGATCTCCGGGCCAAACGGGGTATCTTCGGTGGCGCCCGGCAGGGTCAGCAGAAAGTGGCGCAAACGGGTCAAATCCATGGAAAGTTCTCGCGCAAGGGGTGATCCGGGTCATGTCAGGCGCATATCTATCGGCGGGGCTGTTCTGTTAATATGCGCGCAGCCGAGTATACCCCCCATCACCAAGGGAGCCTATTGGATGTTGTATCACAAGACTTTCGAACTGGGTCCCGAGCGGGATTGGGTGGTGTTTGTCCACGGTGCCGGTGGCAGCTCCTCCATCTGGTTCAAGCAGCTGCGCGCCTATCGCGAACACTTCAACGTACTGCTGCTGGACTTGCGCGGCCACGGCCGGTCCCACCAGCTGCAACAGGTGGTCAAGGGTCACTACAGTTTTCGGGAAGTGACCGAAGATATCGTTCGGCTGCTCGATCATCTCGATATCCGCCGCGCCCACTTTGTCGGCATCTCCCTTGGCACCATCCTTATTCGCCATCTGGCCGAGCTCTGCCCGGAGCGGGTGAAAAGCATGGTACTGGGGGGCGCTATCTTGCGGCTCGATATCCGTTCGCGGGTGCTGGTACAGCTGGGCCGACTCGGCCAGCACTTCCTGCCCTATATGTGGCTCTACCGGCTGTTTGCCTTCATCATCATGCCGCGCCAGCACCATCAGGAGTCGCGCAACCTCTTTGTGCGCGAGGCCCGCAAGCTCTGCCAGAAAGAGTTCAAACGCTGGTTCCGCCTCGCCACCGAGGTCAACCCGCTGATGCGTTACTTCCGCGAACGCTCCCTGCCCATTCCCACCCTCTATGTGATGGGAGAGGAGGATCATATGTTTCTGGCACCGGTGCGCGAACAGGTGGCCCGCGATGCCAGCTCCTCATTAGCGGTGATCGAACAGTGCGGCCATGTCTGCAATGTGGAGCAGCCGGAACAGTTTAATCGTCGTACGCTGGCGTTCATTCAATCGCTAGGGGGCGGACGGAAATAAGGATTCATTACGCTGTGCATTCAGGTCATGCTACAGCGGCATTGCAAGCTGGTCGCGAGCAAAGCGCTGCCAACGTGCAATAGATGTCGCTGTCTTGGCGATCGTATAAGCCGCATACTTTCAAGCTACCAGGGGTGATCTGCCCCCCTGATTCTTTATAATGCCCCCCTTTAAAACCGCTGGACCCAGGTTCGGCGCGCGCAGATGGCTTGCTATGTCATCATGCAGGTCATCAGGATTGAGAAACGGTTATGCATACTCTGGAACAGCTGCGTGCGGGTGAACTGTGCGGTGCCCGCCATCTGAAGCTTTGTGAAAACCTGACGGAGTTCCCCACCGAGATTTTGAGCCTGAAAGAGACGTTGGAGGTGCTGGATTTGACCGGCAACCAGCTAAGCACGCTCCCCGACGAGCTGGCCGGGTTCAGCAAACTGCGCATTATCTTCTGCTCCGAGAACCGCTTTACCGAGCTGCCCGAGGTGCTGGGGCGTTGCCCGGCACTCACCATGGTGGGCTTTAAGGCCAACCGGATTGCCACCGTCTCGGCCAAGGCGCTGCCCGCCGGTTTGCGCTGGCTGATCCTGACCGACAACGCAGTGGAACAGTTGCCTGATGAGCTGGGCCAGTGCGACGCCCTGCAAAAGCTGATGCTGGCGGGCAACCGCCTACGCGAGCTGCCGGCCAGCCTTGCCAACTGCCGCAAGCTGGAGCTGCTGCGCATCGCCGCCAACCGCATCGAACGCTTCCCCGAGTGGCTGCTCTCGCTGCCGCGCCTTTCCTGGCTTGCCTACTCAGGCAACCCCTTTAGCGAAGGGGAGGAGGCGCGGGCCATCGATGATGCCCATGTCGCGCCCATTGCCTGGGAGACGCTGGCGCTGGGCGAGTTGCTGGGGCAGGGAGCATCTGGCGTTATCCATCGCGCCACCCTTGTGGGTAATACTGCTGATGAAGTGACTCAGGCGAGCGATAGAGGCGATGATAGTCAGGTGGCGGTCAAGCTGTTCAAGGGGGCGGTGACCAGTGACGGGCTGCCCCGCTGCGAGATGGCGGCGTCGCTGGCGGCGGGCACTCATCCCAACCTTATCAAGGTGATAGGCAAGGTGGCGGATCACCCCTCCGGCATTCCGGCGCTGGTGATGGAGCTGATCGACCCGGCCTTTGCCAATCTGGCCGGGCCGCCGAGCCTGGACTCCTGCACCCGAGATGTCTATCCAGAGGAGCTGCATCTGAGTGTGCCGGATGCGCTGGCGATGGCCCACGGCATCGCCTCGGTGGAGGGCCATCTGCATCGCGCGGGCATCATGCACGGGGATCTCTACGGCCACAATATTCTGTTTGCCCGCGGTTCTGACGCGCCGGCTCGCGCCCTGCTGGGGGATTTTGGCGCCGCTTCCTTATATGACCGCTGCGACCGCGAGCGGGCCATGGGCCTTGAGCGACTGGAAGTGCGCGCCTTTGGTTGCCTGCTGGAGGAGCTGCTGGCCCATTGCGATACGCAAGACTCACTGCTTGATGGGTTGCATCAGCTCAAAGCGGCCTGCCTCTCGGAACTCCCCGCCGAACGCCCCGATTTTGCTTATATCGAGCGTCAGCTGGCGGCCGCTCGCGCCACGCTGTCGTGATCTTTCTGGCGTTGGCAGGCACATTTTGGCCTGCCAACGTCATTCCTTTTATTCATTCATCGCCATACACCCATGACGTTTTTGCATGGGTTGGTATACCTCTGCCCGTCATAAGCACAGCCAATAGCGCCCATTGTGACAGCGAGATGCAGGGCAAGGGGAACTCCTGTCATTCATCCGTAAAAACACTGGGACTGCGCGGCAAAAATGGGAGGGGAGAGGGTTGCGCGGTGTCGGTTAAGTTGTGATATTGAGGCATCTTTAGTACAGAAGGGTAATAACGATGGAAGCTGCGTTTTGGCATCAGCGTTGGGAAGAGAACCGGATTGGCTTTCATCAGGCGGACTTCAACCACTGGCTGCAATCCTGGTGGTCAGCCCAGCAAGCGGACGAGCCGGTGCTGGTTCCCCTGTGCGGCAAGTCCCGCGACATGCTCTGGCTGAGCGCTCAGGGTCATCCGGTCGACGGTTTCGAGCTATCGAGCCTTGCCGTCAGCCAGTTCTTCAGTGAAAACCAGCTCGCCGCGACCGTGAGCGAAGTGGGCCCTTATCAGTGCCATCAGGTGGACAGCCTGCGCATTTTTCAGGGAGATTTTTTCGCTGCCCCCAGTCTGGGTCGCCGTTACCGGCTGGTCTATGACCGCGCGGCGCTGATCGCCCTGCCGACCGCGATGCGCCGCCAGTATGCTGCCCTGATCAGTTCGCTGGTCGAGACCGGTGGCCAGATCCTGCTGGTAACCCTCGAATATCAGCCGGAGCAGCAGAGTCAGCCCCCCTTCTCGGTGGGAGAGATGGAGGTACGGGCCCTGTTTGAGCGCGATTTTCGTATCGAGGTGCTGGGGCGCGCTGCCGAGGTGGATCACCCGCGGGTGTTGTCGGGCCAGCTCTCCTATTTCGATGAGGTGGCCTACCGGCTGGTTCGCCGGGGTTAACGGGCAGCTAACGGGCGGCCAAAGAGTGATCTGCGCCGACAAATCATCAGGCTACGCGCTCTTCGCTACCTCCTTTGACGTAGATCAACGTGATTGGCGGGGGGAGTGCCTAATATGAGGCTGTTTCTCAATCACTGTTGGCATTGCAAAGCGAGTATCGGGTCTTTCCCGCTTGCTGATCAGCAACTCAGTGTCTGATTTTCACGCTCATGTTCACTTTTGGCGGCTTTGGTCGCAATTGTTATGGTTTTTCCAGCCGACCCTGATGGGTCGGCTTTTTATTGCCTGCGATTTGCCGTGGGAAGGAAAAACGGGGGATGTCGAGGCCTGATCAGGCTTCGAAGGTGGCGGCATTGAGCCGAAATGCCCGTGGATCGTCGATAAACTGGCCGGTGATCCGCTCGTCATGTTCGTGCCCCTGACCATAGCTGCAGAGGATCAGCCGATCGGAGGTGCGCGAACGCAGTTGGGTGATAAAGCGCACCAGATCGGCGCGGCTCAACTTGCCCACCTCGTCGCAGACCCGCTCCCGCTGATCGAACCCCAGATCCTTGTTGCCGATGCTGACCCACAGCCGCTGGCCGCGACTGCGCAGGTTGGCATCCCGCTCGCTCAGCTGGGCTTGCAGCCCCGCCTTGCTCTCCTGCCACTGCTGCTCGGTAAATTCGAGCATGGCGAGCGGGAAGAGGTCGATAAACTCCTCCACCGCATCGAGCAGGATCTGCGGCCCCGCCACCGGCGACTGGATATAGAAGATCAGCCCCGGGTGGCGATTGAGGGGCAGGTTGCCGGCACCCACCACATACCCCAGTTGTTGGCGGGTGCGCAGCTCGTGGAAGAAAGTAGAGGACATGATGTGGTTCGCCAGAGTGAAGCAGGCGAGATCCCGCGCTCGGGTGGTGCGGGATTGGTAGTAGACCAGGAGCGCCGAGTCTTCGTGATCGCAACCCTGCTCGCGAATAAGGGTGCCCCTGTCCTGAATGGAGATGAGCGGACGACGGGTCTCGCCGCTCGGCTTGCTGCTGGTGCCATTGATATCGCTCAGGTGGCGCTCCATCAGGGCGGCCAGCTCCAGTGCTTCGGCGGCAGTCCAGTCGCCATGCACCAGCGCTTCGACATGCACCTCGCCAAACAGCTGGGCCACGAAGCCGGGCATCTCTTCCAGCTCGACGGTGCGCAGGTGACGCAGCAACTGCTCGAACGGCGGGTTGTTGGGTTGCAACAGGCTGGTGAGCTGGTTAAAGAGCTGGGAGATGGGGCGAGCCTTGGACTGGTTGTCCCAGTTGCGAATGAGCTGCTCCTTGATCTCGGCGAAGCGACCCGGATCCGGATACCCCAGGGTGCGGTTGCCGAGGATCATGTCGAGCAACAGCGGCTGCTTGTCGGCAAAGCCGCTCAGGTTGATGGTAAAGCCCCCCTGATGGGCATAGATCTGGTAACCCAGCCCCGCCAGCTCCGCAGGATAGGTGAGGGCGTTGAGGTGGTCGGCCAACAGCTCCACGGCGAGGCGCGCCATGGCGATATTGCGCGGATTTTTTACCGCATGTTCGCTGTCGATGGAGATGTAGAGATTGCCCTTGGGCACGCTGAACAGGTGCTCATGGAGGTGCCAGAGGCGAAAACCGGGGCGATCGATAAGACAGGCGGGCATGTCGGCGGCAAGCTCGGGCGTACGCGGATCGAGCCTACTGCTGATAAAGGGGTTGGGCTTGGGTAGCGCCAGCGCCGGATCCGGCTCGCTCTGCTGCCAGCGAATTTTCTCGGCCTCGGTAATGGTCGTCACGCTGTAGGGGGTCTGATACCAGCGGGCCAGCCGATCGGTCGCCACTTCCGGCGCAGTGATGGTGATACGCAGGTTGTGCGGGGTGAGCTTGGCGAGGAAGCGGCGGATCAGCCCCTCGTCATATTCGCGCATCATGTAGTCGCCGTAGAGCAGATCCTCAGGCTGGTAGCTAAAGAGGTTGAGCACCAACCCCGACACCGTATCGAGGGGGCGGCCGCGCTCCTGAAAACGGAATGCCGATTCGAGCACGGTCCGTTTTTCGTCATAGCGCCAGCTCTGCAGCCCTTCGCGGCCAATCAGTTTCAGATAGCCAAACAGGGCGGCGAGGATGTCGTCCACATGTTCAAGGCCGAGCGGGGTGAGGCCGAAGTTGACGCCAAAATCCTTGAAGTTGGCGCCGCTGATGCCACCGCCCGCCGAGAGCTGGTTGACCCAGCCTTTCGCTTTAAGCAGGGAGAGCAGGCTGCCATCCCCCTCATAACCGATCAGATGGCTCAGGAAGGTGAGGGGCTTTTTGTCGTAGAACTCGTCCACATTGGGCAAGGGGAAGCTGAGCGACAGCTTGCGGGTCTCCTTGACCGGATTGATGTGGATGCGCACGCCGAGATCATCGAGCCGGTAAAGCGGCATGGTGAGCGTCGGGGTTCCCAAATTGCGATTCAAAATGGGAGCAAAGTAGCGACAGCACCACTGCAACTGGGTATCGATGGATTCCGGCGAGATCATCACCAACGCCATGCGATCCGCGCTGTAGTGGCTTTCGTAAAAACGAATAAGATCGGAGCGCAGATCCCGTCCCGGCAGATCGGCCAGGGTATCGAGGTTGCCCACCGAGAACTTGGAGAAGGGGTGCGCCGGGTTGACCGTCTCTTTATGCACCTGATAGCTGCGGCGCATGTCGTCCTGCAGTTTGAGGCGATACTCGGAGTCGACCGCGTTGCGCTCCTTGTCCACCCACTCCGGATCAAAGGTGGGGCAGATAAAGAACTGGGAGAAGCGATCCAGCCCCGCTTCGAAGAAGCCGTTGTCGATCTCGAAGAAGAAGTTGGTGAATTCGGTGCCAGTCCAGGCGTTGTTGCTGCCGCCATGACGGCTCATAAATTGCTGGTACTCACCAGGCTTGGGGTAGGTGCAGGTGCCGAGAAACAGCATGTGCTCCAGAAAATGGGCCATTCCCTGCCGGTCGGCGGGATCGTCAAAATGGCCGGTATTGACCGCCAGAGAAGCGGCGGATTTGTCGGTGTCGGGATCACAAATCAACAAGACCCTGAGCCGGTTGGCCAGCTCCAGAAAATGGTATTGCCGATGGTCATTGGGACTGGCATATGGGCTCATTGGTGTGTGACTCACGTTGGATTTATTTGAATTTAAACATGATTATCGACCCCGCTATCCCGTCAGGCAAACCCTTTTCTGAGAGGTAGCGCAATTGTTTCCACACCCGTGGCGGGGTAAGATCCCCCGGCTATCAAAACAGGCCCGTTGGGCGAGGTTGTAATGAAGATCTATATCATGCGTCATGGCCAGGCTGGCATGAATGCGAAAACAGATGAACAGCGTCCATTGACCGAGCAGGGTATTGAAGAGTCTATCCAGATGGCCCGCTGGCTGGCGCCTCAGCTGATTGGCCCGCTGGATCGGGTGATCCACAGCAACTATCTGCGGGCACGCCAGACCTGGCAAGCCATATGCAGTGAATTGCCTGACGCAGCAGCCGTTGAAGAGAGTGGCGACATTACCCCTTACGGTGATCCCGCTTTCGTGGCCAGCTACCTTACCACTTTGGCTGAACAACATGACCAGATCCTGATGGTCAGCCATCTGCCGCTGGTGGGTTATCTGGTGCAAAGCCTCTGTCCGGCCGCAGGAGCACCCATGTTTGCCACCTCGGGGATCGCCTGTATCGAGTGGCACGATGGCAAAGGAGCCTTGCTCTGGCTCGAAGGGCCGCATACAATAGGCTAAAAGTTAATAAAAAGTTATAGATTGAATTTTTTGGGAAGAGATGGGCGAGTTTTCCGGATTTTTATAAATATTTTACGGAATTAATTCGCAGAAGCTGCTGTCATACGGATACAACTGCAAGAGGTTGCAAACGATGAGAGTGTTCAAGAAGTACCTGCCACTGATGGTGGCAAAGCATGTCAAAACCTTCTTTAAAGGTCGGATTTACATTCATGGTCGGGGGCGGTTTGATTTCCAATCCGGTTTGTTGCTGATGCCGAATCCGGCGGATATTCCCCATCGCCAGACAGTCACCGAGGTCAACGAGCTGATCTCCAGACTGCACATGGATGCCGCGTGATGCGCTTCTGAACCTGTTTCTGCACTGATATGCCCGCACTTTTGCGGGCATATTTGTTTCTGGCTACTGGCGTTCACTATGTGGCTGTTCAGGCCCACACCTTTGTTTATCTTCCATCGCCCCCTATACTGGCCCGCTGTTGTCTCTTCGGTCTGGATCCTCTCATGCCCTTTGCCTTTCTGTTTCCTTTCTCCTGCATTGCCATCTGGGCTGGCAATGGCATCGTCAGCAAACTGGCGGTTGGTGTGTTGTCCCCGGCAGCCTTGGCCTGGTCGCGCTGGGTGGTGGCTGCGCTGGTATTAAGCCCGTTTCTGGCCCGTCGAGTATGGCGTGCGCGTGCCCGCATTCGTGCCGGCCTTTGGCAGATCGCCATGCTGGCCTCGCTGGGCATGGTGCTTAATCAGACCTTTGGGTACTACGCCGCACAGACCATGGGGGCCACCGAGATGGGATTGATGATGGGGCTGACGCCACTGTTGACCGTGTTACTCAGCATCTGGCTGCTGCGTGAGCGGCCCACCTGGGGCGCCGTGCTGGGGGCGCTGCTCTCCATCTTTGGCTTGTCTATCTTGCTGGGGCAGGGGGATCCGACCCGACTGTTTACCCAGGGTATTCATATCGGCTCTGTCTACATGCTGCTCTCGGCGGGCACTTATGCCCTTTATAGCGTGCTGCTCAAGAAGTGGGATTTGGGGCTCGACAACTGGTCGCTGCTCTACGGTCAGGTGCTCTGCAGTGTGGTGATCCTGACCCCCTTCTTTCTGCTGGTGGATGGTCAGCTGCCAGAGGGGCGTGCGATCTGGCTGATCTTCTATGCGGGGATCCCCGCGTCGGCCCTCTGTCCCTGGCTCTGGATGCAGGGGATCACCCTGCTTGGTGCCAATCGTACCGCCATCTTTATGAATCTGCTGCCAGTGATGACGGCTGGCCTTGCCATCACCCTGCTGGGAGAGCGGCTGACCAGCTATCACCTGATCGGGGGCGGTCTGACTCTGCTGGGGGTTTTGCTGGCTCAGTTGCTGGTGCGTCCGGTGGTGATGGGTCGTCGCCGGGAGGTGTTGGCTCCTTGTCCCGAAGAGTAATCTTGCGTGAAAGCGTAGATGGGCCCAATGGCCCGCTTGGCCGCCAATGAAAAGCGCCTGCAGCAATGCAGGCGCTTTTTTATGGTCACATCTTGCCGAGCCGGTTACTGGGCAACCAGATAGAGCTCCTTGCTGTAGACCACATCCTGCGGGTTAAGGTGGGGATAGCCTTTCACGAAAGGTTTGAGCAACCTTGATTTGACCGAGAAATAGATGGGGGCGATGGGGGCATCCGCATCAATGAGAGCCTCTGCCTGCTGATACAGGGCATTGCGTTCAGCGGGATCCAGCGAGTCGTGGGCCTTGGCCAGCAGGGCGTCGTACTCCTTGTTGAACCACTTGCCGCTGTTGGCGCTGCTGCTGGAGGTCATGATGTCGAGAAAGGTGGAGGCGTCGTTATAATCCCCGTTCCAGCCATAGCGGCTAACCCCGAAATCCCCCTCGTTCAGCGCCGAGACCATGGTCTTCCACTCCATGTTGTTGAGGGTGGCAGTGACCCCTAGGTTGTGTTTCCACATGGAGGAGACGGCCAGCGCAATCTTTTTGTGGCTCTCGTTGGTGTTGTAGAGAATGTCCACTGTGAGTGGCTTGTCCGGACCATAACCCGCTTCGGCCAACAGGGCTTTGGCTTGCTTGATCCGCTCCTCTTTGCTCTGCAGCTGGCTGGCCGGTTTTTTCAATTCAAAACCGTCCACAATGGGGGGCGTGAAGCTATATGCGGCAATTTGTCCCTGCCCCAGGATCTTGTCGGTGATAGTCTCCCGGTCGATGGCGAGCGAGAGCGCCTTGCGTACTTTCGGGTCATCGAACGGTTTGCGCTGGGTATTGAAGACATAGTAATAGCTGGCCAGCGTGGGGACGCTGACCAGTTCTTCCGGGCTCTTGCTCTTGAGCTGTTTGTATTGCTCCAGCGGATAAGTGGTGTAGTGCAGTTCACCGGTGCGATAGCGGTTGTAGGCGGCGGTTTCCGAGACGATCTCCAGATAGATCACCTTGTTCAGGACGGTGTGCTGGTTGTTCCAGTAGTGGGTATTGCGCTCGGCGCTCAGCCGCTCGTTGGGGGTCCACTCCTTGAGTACAAAGGCGCCGTTGGAGACGATATTGCCCGGTTTGACCCAATCCTTGCCGAATTTTTCAATGGTGGCCTTGGGGGCCGGGAACGTGGTGTAGTGGGCCAGCGTTTTTAGGAAGAAGGGAACCGGATTTTTCAGGGTGACCTGCAGGGTGTGGTCATCGAGCGCCTTGATCCCGAGCTCTGACGGGCTCTTCTTGCCCTGTGTCACCTCGCTTGCATTGACCACTCCGGTCAACTCGATAAACCAGGCGTAGTTGGAGGCCGTCTTGGGATCGGCCGCCCGTTGCCAGCCGTAGACATAATCGGCGGCGGTGACCGGTTCACCGTTTGACCACTTGGCCTCGGGCCTCAGCTTGAAGGTGTAGACGGTACCTGTCTTGTCGACGTCGTAGCTGACGGCGCCTGCTGGTTTGATCTTGCCGGTATTATCCAGCTCATAGAGCCCTTCAAACAGATCGTTGACGATGGCACTACCGGCGGTCTCTTCTACCAGCTGGGGGTCGATGGTGGTGGGTTCGGTGCCGATATTGGTCACGTAGATTTGTTGGGCATCCGGCAGCAGCTTGGTACCGGCAGGCACCTGGGCAGCCCAGGCGGGAAGGGCAAACAGTCCGGCTACCATGCCGGCAATGAGAGTCTTGTTCATTGATAATCCTTGAGTTTTATTTGCTTCCAAAGCGAAATCAGTGTGCTGGATTGGCGATCGGATCTCAAGAGGTAATGGCTGAGGGAACGGCAGGCCCATCAGACTCCATTTTTAATGGCCAAAGGCCAGTCAGCTCATGGCTTGCCGCAGGTTATTGCCACGAATTAAGAGGCGAAAAGTTAGCGATTGAAACCGAATAAAAAGCGCCTTTTACCATAACGTGAGGCGAAATAGCCTATTTAATAGGCCGCTTAATTCGCTGCAAAAACAAAAAACAGACGTTACATTAGGTTACAAATCAAGGCCGCCGGTGATCGGCATTTTTTTTTGCCGATGCCTGCAAACGTTTTCAATGCCAACGGATGCGATCTAAAGGAACAAAAATGCGAAACATGATCACCATGGGTGAGTTCATCGTCAAAAAGCAGGCGGATTATCCTACCGCGACCGGCGAGCTGACCTCGTTGCTGAGCTCGATCCGCCTTGCTGCCAAGGTGGTGAACCGGGAGATCAACAAGGCGGGACTGGCGGATATCATCGGTTCCATGGGCGCTGAAAACGTACAGGGCGAGGTGCAGCAGAAGTTGGATGTTTATGCCAACGAACGCTTCAAGGCGGCGCTCGAAGCGCGCGGCGAGGTGTGCGGCATGGCTTCGGAAGAGGAAGAGGACTTCGTCGCCTTTGACTCACCGCTCTCCAAAAACTCCAAGTATGTGGTGCTGATCGACCCGCTCGATGGCTCCTCCAATATCGACGTCAACGTCTCGGTCGGGACCATCTTCTCCATCTACCGCCGTTTGAGCCCGCAGGGTTCGCCGGTGACCCTGGAGGACTTCCTGCAACCGGGCAACCGTCAGGTCGCCGCCGGTTATGTGGTCTACGGCTCCTCCACCATGCTGGTCTACACTACCGGCTTTGGCGTCAACGGCTTTACCTACGACCCCTCCATCGGTTGCTTCTGCCTCTCCCACGAGAACATCCGCATTCCGGAAGAGGGCAAGATCTACTCCATCAACGAGGGCAACTACATCAAGTTCCCGGACGGGGTGAAGAAGTACCTCAAATATTGTCAGGAGCGCGACGAGGCGACCCACAGACCTTACACCTCCCGTTATATCGGTTCCCTGGTTTCCGATTTCCATCGCAACCTGCTCAAGGGTGGCATCTACATCTATCCGTCCGGCACCAACTCGCCGAACGGCAAGCTGCGTCTGCTCTATGAGTGCAACCCGATGGCGTTTCTGGTAGAGCAGGCTGGTGGCAAGGCCTCCGATGGCTTTGGCCGCATCATGGATATCCAGCCCACCGCGCTGCACCAGCGTACCCCTTACTTTGTTGGCTCGACCAAGATGGTGGAGCGGGCAGAGGCCTTTATGCGAGAGTTCTCCGCCCATGAGGATCCAGCCAACCAGTGCTGATCGTCAGAGGTGTAGGTTGGTGCTGAGCGCAGCGAAGCCCAACATTTACCGGTGCGATTCCCTCTCCCCCCTAGGATAGGGCAGGGTGAGAGGAATGGTTTTCACTGCCCCCCTCATCCCCGACCATTCTCCCACAAGGGGAGAAGGGAGACACTAGTCACCAGCCAACGTAAACAAAACGGGAGCCGATTTGGCTCCCGTTTTAGTTGGCATTCTCTCTCTGGCTCGACGCCTGCGTTGCAGAGACTCACAGGCTGTTGTTGGCCAGATCAGCCAGCAAACCATCCACCAGTTTCAGGCGCATGGCTCTGTCCTGAGTTGGCACCTGGAAACGCAATCGGGTCGGCCCGTCCATCTTGTAGACCCGTGGCTGGCTGGAGAGCAGTTTGACCAGATAGGCCGGATTGACCTTGGTCTCCTGGGTGAAGTCCAGATAGCCGCCACGCTCGCTCATCTCCACCCGGCGAATGCCAAGGGCGGTGGCACGCTGGCGGAAGGCGGCCAGCTCCAGCAGGGTTTTGGTCGCCTCCGGCAAGAGACCAAAGCGGTCGATCAGTTCCACTTTCAGCTCGCGCAGCTCCTGCTCGTCCGCCGCACTGGCGATCCGCTTGTACATGGAGAGGCGCATATTGACGTCCGGAATATAGTCATCCGGCAACAGCGCAGGCAGGCGCAGCTCCACCTCGGTGTGCTGGCTCATCAGCTGCTCCAGCGACGGCTCCTTGCCATTTTTCAGCGCCTCGACCGCCTGCTCCAGCATCTCCATATAGAGGGTGAAGCCCACCGATTCAATCTGGCCGCTCTGATCGTCGCCGAGCAGTTCGCCCGCGCCACGGATCTCCAGATCGTGGGTCGCCAGCGCAAAACCGGCGCCGAGATCTTCAAGCGAGGCGATCGCCTCCAGCCGCTTGGCCGCATCCTTGGTCATCAGCTTGGGATGGGGGGTGAGCAGGTAGGCATAGGCCTGATGGTGAGAGCGGCCAACCCGACCCCGCAGCTGGTGCAGCTGGGCCAGACCCAGGTGATCCGCCCGATCCATGATGATGGTGTTGGCGCTTGGCACGTCGATGCCGGTCTCGATGATGGTGGTACAGACCAGCAGGTTGAAGCGCTGATGGTAGAAGTCGGACATGATCCGCTCAAGGTCACGTTCGCGCATCTGGCCGTGGGCGATGCCGATACGGGCCTCCGGCACCAGTTCGGCAAGGTCTGCCGCGCACTTCTCGATGCTCTCCACGTCGTTGTGCAGGTAGTAGACCTGGCCGCCACGTTTGAGTTCACGCAGCACCGCCTCGCGCACCACAGCCGGTTCGTGCTGGCGCACGAAGGTCTTGATGGCGAGCCGCTTGGCGGGCGGAGTGGCGATGATGGATAGATCCCGCATGCCGGACATCGCCATATTGAGGGTGCGCGGAATAGGGGTGGCGGTGAGGGTGAGGATATCCACATCGGCCCTCAGAGCCTTGATCTTCTCCTTCTGGCGCACCCCGAATCTGTGCTCCTCATCGACGATGAGCAGCCCCAGATCCTTGAAGGTGAGTTCGGATCCGAGCAGCTTGTGGGTGCCGATGATGATATCCACCTTGCCCTCGGCCAATTCCTTCATCACTGCGCTCTGCTCCTTGGCGGAGCGGAAGCGGCTCAGCACCTCGACCCGCACCGGCCAGTTGGCAAAGCGGTCGCGGAAGTTGTCGTAGTGCTGTTGCGCCAGCAGGGTGGTGGGCACCAGCACGGCAACCTGCTTGCCGCCGTGCACCGCCACAAATGCCGCCCGCATCGCCACTTCGGTCTTGCCGAAACCCACGTCGCCGCACACCAGTCGGTCCATGCTCTTGGCCTGACACATGTCCCCCAGCACCGCATTGATGGCGTTGAGCTGATCGTCGGTCTCCTCGAACGGGAAGCTTGCAGCAAATTGGCGATAGGCCTCTTTGTCGTGCTTGAAGGCAAAGCCGGCGCGAGCGGCGCGATGAGCGTAGACATCCAGCAACTCGGCTGCCACGTCGCGCACCTTCTCCGCCGCCTTGCGCCGCGCCTTGCTCCAGGCCTCGCCACCCAGCTTGTGGCTGGGCGGGTTATCAGAGCCGGTGTAGCGGCTGATAAGGTGCAAACTGGTGACCGGCACGAACAGCTTGTCGCCGCCGGCATATTCGAGGGTCAAAAACTCGGTGGGCAGACCACCGGCGTCGATGGTTTCGAGCCCCAGATAGCGGCCGACCCCATGATCCAGATGGACCACCGGCTGACCCTGGGTCAGCTCGCCCAGGTTTCTGATCACCGCATCGGAGCTTAAGTTTTTGCTCTTCTCCCGCGCCCGCTTGCTGCGCACTTTGCCGCCCAGCAGTTCGGTCTCGGTGATCAGCGCCAGTGGATCCTGACCGACCTCCTGCCACAGGAAGCCACGCTCAAGCGGTGCAACCAAGAGGCCGTGGCGATCCTGGCTTGCCATAAAGGCGTCGAGGGAGGGGAACTCTTTAGGTTGCAGCGAGATACGCGCCAGCAGATCGCCGAGCACCTCCCGTCGCCCTTCGGATTCCACCGCAAACAGGGTGCGCCCGGCAAAGCCTTGCAGGAACTGGTTAAGCGCCAGCAGAGGTTGCTCCTTGCTGTGATCGAGTTGCAGATCGGGCAGCGCGGAGATGGGCAGATCGTGCTGACCGGCATCACCGGCGGTGGCGGCCTCTTGCAGCCGCACCGCGCCATATTGGCCGAGGGAGGCAAAGAGCTGCTCCACCGGCAGATAGAGCTGGGCCGGTGGCAGCAGTGGGCGGGTGTTGTCCCAGCGTCTGTCTTCATAGCGCTGGCCGATGTCGTTCCAGAAGCGCTGGGCGGCGGGGTAGATATCCCCCACGGTGAGCAGCAGGGTCTCTTCCGGCAGATAGTCAAACAGGCTGGCGGTCTGGTTGAAGAAGAGCGGCAGATAATACTCGATGCCGGCGGGCCAGCGTCCCTTGCTCACCTCCTGATAGACGGAACCCTCGGCCCGCGACAGCTCGAACTGCTCGCGGAACTGGCCGCGAAACAGTTCGATGGCCGCCTCGTCGGTAGGGTATTCCCGGGCGGGCAGCAGGCTGACCGTCTTGACCGGTTCGCTGGAGCGCTGAGTCTCGGGATCGAATGGGCGGATGGAGTCCACTTCATCGTCGAAGAAGTCGATGCGATAGGGGCTGCTGCTGCCCATGGGGAAGAGATCGAGCAGGGAGCCGCGGGCGGCAAACTCGCCGTGCTCCAGCACCTGATCCACCGCCACGTAACCCGCCTCGGCCAGGCGGCCGCGCAACTGTTGCAGATTGAGGCGCTGGCCGGCCTTAACCATCAGGCTGTATTTGTCGAGATAGACCCGGGGGGCGCAGCGCAACATCAGGGTGGAGATGGGGACAATGAGTACCCCCTTGCTCATCTGCGGCAGCTTGTAGAGAGTCTCGAGCCGCTGGGAGATGATGTCCTGATGGGGGGAGAAGGTGTCGTAGGGCAGGGTCTCCCAATCGGGGAACAGCAATACGGGGGCGGACTGATCGGCTAGCTGCTTGTCTGCCAGCAGCTTGCCTGTCAGCAAATACTGTAGCTCCTGCTCCAGGCGCAGGGCGCTCGGGGTATCGGCGGTGATAAGCAGTACCGGCCCTTTGGCTTCATTGGTGAGACGAGCTGCAATCAGCGAGAGGCTGCTGCCGACCAGCTGGCCGAGCGTGATCTTTTGGCCCGCTTTGGCGGGCAAGGCGGGGAGTGTCATTGGCATGGTTCGATTCTTTTAACGTTGACGTTATCTATCGCTGACGTTCGCTCTGGTTAGCGCTGACGTTCTTGGGCGCGCAGCTTGAGCTGCTTCGATTGCACGTGGAGGCTGGCACGAACCAGCAGTTCACGGTCATCTTCGCGGATCCGCACATAGTCGAGCTGCACATGGGTGCCATGTTCACCGCCGTCAAGCTGTTTGACCTGGCCATAGCAGTAGATGGCGGCCGCCTCTTCCCGCAGGAAAATCTTGAGGCGCACGATCTGGTGCAGGTGCGGCGCATCCCCGTGACCATGATAGGGGTGCAGGTAGGTGAGTTGGCCAGCCCCGAAGCGCAGGGTGTGAAAGCGCTGCTCCGGATGGTCCTGCAGGGAGAGCACATAGCCCATGATCATGTCGATCTTGCGGGACTGCTGATTGACGATCTCGATCAGATCGTGCATCGACTCGTTCTGGTTGCGCAGCAGGCGAGTGGTCACCAGATCGATGGAGGTAATGGCCGAAGAGATCCGAAAGGGCTCCGGCAGCTCAGCGTCCAGCTCCTCCAGCGAGGGGAGGTGGAAGTCGGCCGGCATGGGGATCACATTGACCGGCGTGGCATGAGTGACGCTGAAGAACTGTTCCTGCATGGAGGCTATCCCTTGTTGTCATGGACGGTTTCCCTTTATTATCCGGTATCTTATTTTGTTGGCAACGTACATATCCTTGAAGACCGGACTTTTTCAGCCCCTTTCGCTGGCCATCGGCCTGCGTTATGCAGGCTCGAAGCGCAGCAATCGCTTCGTCTCATTTATCTCCCTGTTCTCTACCTTTGGCATCGCCATCGGGGTCGCCGCCCTGATGGTGGTCATTTCGGTGATGAACGGTTTCGAAGGGCAGCTCAAAGGGCGCATCCTCGGGGTGATCCCCCATGTGGTGGTGACCAATCAGGCTGGCCGTATTGATGCAGACCCGCAAGGCTTGCCGGATCTGGCCAAATTACCCCATGTGGTCGCCTCGGCCCCCATGCTCGACAGCGAAGGGATGCTGCAAAGCCCCGGCCAGCTGACCGGGGTGAGTGTGCAGGGGATCGACCCTGCAAAGTGGCCCAAGGATGACATCCTCCACAGCCAGATGCTGGGGGGGCGCCTCGATACCCTGCAGGCCGGCCACTACCGCATCGTGCTGGGGCAGGGGGTGGCACGTCGCCTCAATGTCTCCATCGGCGATCAGGTTCGCCTGATCCTGACCGAGGGGACCCGCTTCACTCCCTTTGGTCGGGTACCGGCCCAGCGCCTCTTTACCGTCTCCGGTATCTTCGGGGTCGGCGCCGATGTGGATAACCAGATTGCGCTGATCGCACTGGGAGATGCCCAGCGCTTGCTGCGTCTGCCGACAGAAACCGTCGGTGGCATTCGCCTCTGGCTCGATGATCCCTTTGCGGCTGACGAAGTGATCAAGACGCCGCTGCCGGATGGCTTGCTATGGCAGGATTGGCGCCGCGAGCGGGGCGAGCTGTTCCAGGCGGTCGCCATGGAAAAACGGATGATGGGGCTGATGCTGGTGCTGATCATCGCCGTCGCTACTTTCAACATCCTCTCCGCGCTGGTGATGGTGGTGACGGACAAGGAGGGTGAAGTGGCCATCCTGCGCACCATGGGCATGAGTGAATCGGGGATCGTCAAAATCTTCATGGTGCTTGGCGCCTCCAGCGGGGTGATTGGCGCCCTGTTTGGCGGACTGGCGGGCCTGGCGCTCTCCCTGGGTCTCAACCCTCTGCTCAATGCGGTGGGGCTCAACCTCTATATGGCGGCGGGCGGCAGTGGCCTGCCGGTGATTGTCGAGCCGGCTCAGGTCATCACCATTTTGCTGGGCGCCGTGCTGCTGAGCTTCAGTGCCACCCTTTACCCGGCGGCACGCGCCGCACGGGTGAAACCGGCCGAGGCGCTGCGTTATGAGTAATGCCGTGAATAATGCATCTTCTGTTGTGACTGGTGCCCCCGTAGTTGCGGGTGCCAGCGTTGTTACCGAGGCAAGTGGAGCCCCTGTTATGAATGAAGCCGTATCCCGTGAACCTCTGCTGCGCTGCCAGGCGCTCAATCATGTCTATAAAGAGGGGGAGCTGGAGACTCAGGTGCTCAAGGGGATCGATCTCTGCGTCGCGCCCGGTGAAATGCTGGCGGTGGTGGGGAGCTCCGGCTCCGGCAAGACCACTCTGCTGCATCTGATGGGGGCGCTGGACAACCCCTCCAGCGGCGCCGTGCTGTTCAAAGGGGAGGATATCCACCATTGGGACAGCCGTACCCAAGCCCGTTTTCGCAACCGCGAGCTGGGCTTTGTCTACCAGTTCCACCACCTGCTCTCCGAGTTCAGTGCGCTGGAAAATGCGGCCATGCCGCTGCTGATCGCCGGTGAGTCGGTGGCGGTTGCCACCGAAAAGGCGACCAAAATGTTGGGTAGGGTAGGGCTCTCCCATCGCTTGAACCACCGTCCCTCCGAGCTTTCTGGTGGCGAACGTCAGCGGGTGGCGATCGCCCGGGCGCTGGTCAACGAACCGAGCTTGGTGCTGGCGGATGAGCCTACCGGCAATCTGGATCACGCCAGTGCCACGGCGGTGTACGAACTGCTGTGTGAACTGAATCGTGAACTGGGCACTGCGTTTGTGGTAGTGACTCACGACTTGAGCCTCGCGGCCAAGCTCCATCGCCGGGTGACCCTGGTGAGCGGCGTGATGGCGGAGGTTGCCTGATGTTCAAACCGCTGCCCCTCTTTCTGGGCCTGCGTTACAGCCGCTCCCGCCGTCGCAACGGGTTTATCGCCTTTATCTCTGCCTCTTCCCTGATCGGTATTGCCCTCGGGGTGATGGCGCTGATCCTGGGCCTCTCCGCAATGAACGGTTTCGAGCGGGAGCTTAAAGATCGGGTGCTCTCGGTCGTGCCGCAAGGTGAGCTGGACGCCGTCGAGCGGCCGCTGCCGGATTGGCCGCGTCTGCGCGACTACCTGCTGGCCCAGCCGGGCGTTGAGGCGGCCGCGCCGGTCATTCGCCTCAATGGCCTGCTGGAGCATGGCTCTGCCCTCAAGGGGGTGCAACTGCGCGCCGTGCTGCCCGATCTGGAAGCCAATCTGTCGGATGCCGGCAAATACATGACGGGCCGTGGTCTGCGTGAGCTGCAACCGGGTGAACGTGGGGTGATCCTTGGCAAGACCATCGCCGACAAGCTGGGGGTCAAGGTGGGGGATTCGGTCGCCCTGCTGCTGCCGCAAGGGGGTGATCAGGCGGGGATCAAGAATCCTCGGCGCGAAGCCCTGACCGTGGTGGGGCTGCTGGAGATCGGTGGTCAGCTCGACGGTCTGCTCGGCTTTATGCATCTGGCCGATGCGCAAGCGATCACCGGCATGGGCAGCGGCGTGGAGGGCTTCAGCCTGCGGGTGAGCGATGTGCTTAATGCACAAAATATTACGATCGCCGCCGCGCAGCAGTTCCCCCATCATGTTTACATCCGTAGCTGGATGAACAGCCAAGGCTACCTCTATCAGGACATCCAGATGGTGCGTACCGTCATGTATGTGGTGATGCTGATGGTGGTGGCTGTCGCCTGCTTCAACATCGTCTCCACCCTGGTGATGGCGGTGAACGAGAAGCGCAGCGAGATTGCCATCCTCAAGACCATGGGGGCGAGCCCCGGCCAGATCCGGCTTACCTTCGTCATTCAGGGGATGGTCAACGGCGTGGCCGGTGCCCTGCTCGGTGCCCTGCTGGGTGGGCTGCTTTCGAGCAAGCTGACCCAGATCCTGAGCGTTGTCGAAAAGCTCATCGGTCACCGCTTCCTCAATCCGGATATCTACTTTATCGACTTTTTGCCGACTGAGTTGCATATGCAGGATCTGCTCATCGTGACGGGCGCCGCCATCCTGATGAGCCTGGTGGCGACACTCTATCCCGCCTGGCGGGCGAGCGGTCTGGTACCGTCCCGCGAGCTGGGTCACTGATGCGTTGCATCTAATGCGCAATAAAGAACGAAGGGCCCGCCGGTGCAAACCGGCGGGCCCTTCTGTTTTTCAGGTCATGTAGACTGGCTTAGTGAGCGTTAAGCTCATCGAGTGGCAGGGAGAAGCTGGCCACGAAGGTGTCGATAAAGTAGCGCATCTCATCGCTCATCCGGGCTGCCAGCATGGCCTCGAGGCGCTTGCGAGCCGGTTCGAACTCCCGGTTGCCGGCGTTGATCTCCTCCAGACATTTGGTATAGGCGCAGAGGGTGTCGGCATCTTTCACCAGCCTGGCCAGCTCGTCATCCTGGGCTGCCGAATCGAGCAGGGGGCGAAAGTCCTCCACCAGTTCCGGCGGCAGCATGCCAAGCAGACGCTGCTCGGCGGCCAGTTCTATCTTCTTGTACTCGCGGGCAATTTCGGGGTTGAAGTATTTGACCGGGGTAGGCAGATCGCCGGTCAGCACCTCACTGCTGTCGTGGTAGAGGGCCATCACGGCGGCGCGGTCGGCATTCACGCTGCCGCCAAACAGCCGGTTTTTGATGATGCCGAGGGCATGGGCCACCATGGCGACCTGCAGGCTGTGTTCGGCAATGTTTTCCGGCTGGATGTTGCGCATCAGGGGCCAGCGGTAGATGAGTTTCATGCGGGCGAGATTGGCGAAAAAGTGGCTGGGTAACATGATGGCCTCAACAAAAGAGAATAAAAAAGGGCAGACCCTAGTCTGCCCTTTTTTTCGTTGCAGGGCAGCGTCTGCCCGCGCATTTCCCGTGTTTAGCGGATATAGCGGCCCGATTCCGCCTCCTGGTTGGTCACAATCATCTGGCCGATAGGAGCCAGGCTGATCAGCGCCAGCTTGAGGTGCTGGATACCGAACGGGATACCGATAATGGTTACGAAGCAGGCCAGCGCGGAAGCGATGTGGCCGATGGCCAGCCAGACGCCGATCAGCACGAACCAGAGGATGTTGCCAATCAGCCCCAGAGTGCCGGTGCCGATATCGCTCTGGCCGGTCATGGTTTTGCGATTGACGGCCTGCTTGCCAAACGGGAAGAAGGTAAAGGTGCCGATCACGAAGCAGGCACGTCCCCAGGGGATGCCGACCAGCGAGATAAAGCAGACAAGACCGGCCAGCCACCAGGCCAGGCCCATAAAGACACCTCCCAGTACAAACCAGAGCAGATTGAACAAGAAGCGGAAAAAGGCCATGTGAGTGACTCCAGAACATCAATTTGGTTGCCACCATAACGAGGGAGGGGTAGGGACGCAATGGTTGATTGGCCCAATCGCCATTTGGCTGGTCAAATTAAGTCGTCGTCCGCAACAGTGGGCTGTTTTTCGGCGAAAAATGGGTAATAAAGCGGCGTTCGGATGAAAAAAGGTGAGCAAACGCAAAATTATCCTCACCGGATGGTTGAACTAGAGGGCCTCTCTCCCCATATAAAGGGCAGTTTTGCACGAATTGTGCTTGCACGCCGCTCAATGTGGGGGATGTGTGGCTCGACTCGACCAAAGTGCGCCGCTATAATGCCGCGTCATATTTTCTCATCACAAAGACATATCGTTGTCTTTATAAACAGGAAGACTCCGGGCTTTGCCCAGGGGCAATAAAGGGTCAGCACACAGTGCTGAGTTGAACGAGGTAGAAGAATGCAAGTTTCTGTAGAGACAACCCAGGGTCTGGAACGCCGTCTTACCATCACTGTACCGGCTGCTACCGTAGACGCCGCTGTGCGTAAAGAATTGAATGGCCTGGCCAAAACTCGTCGCATCGACGGTTTCCGTCCTGGCAAGGCTCCGGTTGCCATCATCAAGAAGATGTTCGGCGCCATGGCTCACGCCCGCGTTGCTGATGAAATGATGCAGAGCAACTTCATCAAAGCCATCATCGAAAACAAACTGAGCCCGGCCGGTGCCCCGACCATGGATCCGAAAGAGATCAAAGAAGGTCAGGATTTCGAATTCACCGCCACTTTCGAAGTGTATCCGGAGTTCGAAGTTGCAGGTCTCGAGACCATCAAGGTTGAGAAGCCGGTTGCTACCGTGAAGGATGAAGATCTGGCCAACATGATCGACACCCTGCGCAAGCAGCACGCTACCTGGGCTGATGCCGATGTTGCCGCTGCAAATGGCATGCGTGTGACCATGGACTTCGTCGGTTCCATCGACGGTGAAGAGTTCGACGGCGGCAAAGCTGAAGGCTTCAACCTGGTGCTGGGCGCTGGCCGTATGATCCCGGGCTTCGAAGACGCCATCTTGGGCAAGAAAGCGGGCGACGAGTTCACCATCGAAGTGACCTTCCCGGCTGATTACCACGCTGAAAACCTGAAAGGCAAAGAAGCCAAGTTCGCTTCCAAGCTGATCAAGGTTGAAGAGCAGCTCCTGCCTGAGCTGACCGAAGAGTTCGTGAAGCGTTTCGGTATCGAAAGCGGTTCTGTTGAAGAGCTGAAAGCCGAAGTGCGCAAGAACATGGAGCGCGAACTGGCTCAAGCCCTGAAAAACAGCGTGAAAGAGCAGGTTCTGAACGGTCTGGTTGAAGCCAACCAAATCGACCTGCCGAAAGCTGCCGTTGCTCAAGAGATCGACGCACTGCGTCAGCAGGCTCTGCAGCGCTTCGGTGGTTTCCAGGGCGGCAACGCTCCCGAGCTGCCGGCTGAACTGTTCCAGGCTCAAGCCGAGCGTCGTGTACGCGTAGGTCTGCTGCTGGGCGACGTGATCCGTACCAACGAGATCAAGGCTGACGATGCCCGTGTAAACAGCATCATCGAGTCCATGGCGACTGCCTACGAAGATCCGAAGGAAGTGATCGAGTACTATCAGAAGAACGAACAGATGCTGAACGGCGTTCGTAACCTGGCAGTAGAAGATCAAGCCATCGACCTGATCCTCTCCAAAGCGCAAGTGACCGAAAAAGAAGTTGCCTTTGACGAAGTGATCAACAAGTCTGGCGCCGCTGCCTAAGAACATTTGACTTAAGGTCAAGACTGTTAAGTATAATGGCTCGTGTGATCTCCACTCGGGCCATTTTATTTTAGGGACAATGCCTTATGTACAAGAACTATAACGATATGACCGATTCTCCCAGCAATGCGCTGGTCCCCATCGTGGTCGAACAGACTGCCAAGGGTGAACGTTCCTACGATATTTACTCCCGTCTGCTGAAAGAGCGGGTGATCTTCCTGACTGGTCAGGTTGAAGATCACATGGCCAATCTGGTGGTTGCCCAGTTGCTGTTCCTCGAGTCCGAGAATCCGGACAAGGACATCTATATCTACATCAACTCGCCGGGTGGTTCGGTGACTGCGGGCATGTCCATCTATGACACCATGCAGTTCATCAAGCCGGATGTCAGCACTGTGTGCATGGGGCAGGCCTGCTCCATGGGGGCCTTCCTGCTGGCCGGTGGCGCCAAGGGCAAGCGTTTCTGCCTGCCTAACGCCCGCGTGATGATCCACCAGCCGCTGGGTGGCTTCCAGGGTCAGGCATCTGATATCCAGATCCACGCCCAAGAGATCCTGAAGATCAAAAATACCCTGAACGAGCGTTTGGCTTTCCATACCGGTCAGGACATGGCTACCATCGAGCGTGACACCGATCGTGACAACTTCATGTCCGCCGAGCAGGCCGTGGCCTATGGTCTGGTCGACGGTGTCCTGAGCCAGCGTAGCTGAGCAGGGTGTCCCGGTCTGTTGTAAACTCAACAGGCCGATCCATCCTCTATTGATAAAACGAGGTTGCTGAATGACAGAGAAACGCAAGGGTGAGGGTGATAAGCTGCTCTACTGCTCTTTTTGCGGCAAAAGCCAGCATGAAGTGCGCAAGCTGATCGCTGGCCCTTCCGTCTACATATGTGATGAGTGCGTCGAGCTGTGCAACGACATCATCCGCGAAGAGATCCGCGAGATCTCTCCCAAGCGCGATGGTAACGAGCTGCCGACCCCTCATCAGATCCGCGCTCATCTCGATGACTATGTGATCGGGCAGGAGTATGCCAAGAAGGTGTTGGCCGTTGCCGTCTACAACCACTACAAGCGTCTGCGTAACAGCGGCGAAAACAGTGGTGTGGAGCTCGGCAAGTCCAACATCCTGCTGATTGGCCCGACCGGTAGCGGCAAAACCCTTCTGGCCGAGACGCTTGCTCGTCTGCTGGATGTGCCGTTCACCATGGCCGATGCGACCACCCTGACCGAAGCCGGTTATGTGGGCGAGGACGTGGAGAACATCATCCAGAAGCTGCTGCAAAAGTGCGACTACGACGTGGAGAAGGCCCAGCGTGGCATCGTCTACATCGACGAGATAGACAAGATCTCCCGCAAGTCGGACAACCCCTCCATCACCCGAGATGTCTCCGGGGAAGGGGTGCAGCAGGCACTGCTCAAGCTGATCGAAGGGACCATTGCTTCCGTGCCGCCGCAAGGTGGTCGCAAGCATCCGCAGCAGGAGTTCTTGCAGGTTGATACCTCCAAGATCCTCTTTATCTGTGGCGGTGCCTTTGCCGGTCTGGACAAGGTGATCGAGCAGCGTTCCGTGAAGGGAACCGGTATCGGTTTTGGCGCCGAGGTGAAATCCAAGGATGCCAAGGCCACCCTGAGCGAGACCTTCGCCAAGGTAGAGCCGGAAGATCTGATCAAGTATGGTCTGATCCCCGAGTTCATCGGCCGTTTGCCGGTGGTCGCGACCCTGACCGAGCTGGACGAGTCAGCCCTTATCCAGATCCTGAAAGAGCCGAAAAACGCGCTGACCAAACAGTACGCTGCGTTGTTCGACCTGGAAGGGGTTGAGCTGGAGTTCCGTGACGATGCGCTGAACGCCATTGCCCGCAAGGCGATGGAGCGTAAAACCGGTGCTCGTGGTCTGCGTTCCATCGTGGAAGCCGTTCTGCTGGATACCATGTATGACCTGCCTTCTCTGGAAGGGGTCAGCAAGGTGGTGATCGACGAGACCGTGATCAAAGGGGACTCTGCGCCCTTGATGATTTACGAAAATCCCGAAACTCAGGCTGCTGCATCAGAGTAAATGTCTGATTTTTAATCAAATGGAAGGGGCTTTTTGCCCCTTTCATGCTTTTTGCGGTTTCGGCGATTGAATCTCATCTCAGCGCCCCCATATACTCAGCCAAGCGCTTTGCCAACGGTATAACAAGCCGAGAGGACATATATGAACCTAGAGCGTTCAGAACGCATCGAGATTCCCGTCCTGCCTCTTCGTGACGTGGTGGTTTATCCCCACATGGTCATTCCACTCTTTGTGGGGCGGGAAAAATCCATTCGCTGTCTGGAAGCGGCCATGGAGCAGGACAAGAAAGTTCTGCTGGTGGCCCAGAAGGATGCGTCAACCGATGAGCCAACGGTGGAGGAGATCTTCACCGTCGGGACAGTGGCCAATATTCTGCAGATGCTCAAGCTGCCGGACGGCACCGTCAAGGTGCTGGTAGAGGGGGGACAGCGTGCCCGCCTGGAGCGGATGATCGACGACAAGGATTTCTTTGTCTGCGAGGCCCAGTACATCCCCTCCCAAGCCATTGAGGAGAAGGATCAGGAAGTACTGGTTCGCTCCGCCATCGGCCAGTTTGAAGGCTATATCAAGCTCAACAAGAAGATTCCGCCCGAGGTACTGACCTCGATCTCGGCGATCGACGATGCTGCGCGTCTGGCTGACACCATGGCGGCCCACATGCCGCTCAAGCTGGAAGACAAGCAGAAGGTGCTGGAGATCGTCTCGGTTTCCGAGCGCATCGAATTCCTGATGGCGATGATGGAGTCGGAAATTGACCTGCTGCAGGTCGAGAAGCGCATCCGTACTCGCGTCAAGAAGCAGATGGAAAAGAGCCAGCGCGAGTATTACCTCAACGAGCAGATGAAGGCCATCCAGAAAGAGCTGGGTGAGCTGGAAGATAGCCCGGATGAGTTTGAAGCCCTCAATCGCAAGATTGAAGAGGCTGGCATGCCGGAAGATGCCCGTGAAAAGGCCCAGGCCGAGCTTGCCAAGCTGAAGATGATGTCTCCCATGTCTGCCGAGGCTACCGTGGTTCGCAGCTATGTGGACTGGATGGTACAGGTGCCTTGGAAGGCGCGCTCTAAGGTCAAAAAAGACCTTGGCAAGGCGCAAGAGGTGCTGGATGCCGATCACTATGGCCTCGAGAAGGTCAAGGATCGCATCCTCGAATATCTGGCGGTACAGGCACGGGTGAACAAGCTCAAGGGCCCCATCCTCTGTCTGGTTGGGCCTCCCGGTGTGGGCAAGACCTCGCTGGGCCAATCCATCGCCAAGGCGACAGGCCGCAAATATGTGCGGATGGCTCTGGGTGGGGTGCGTGACGAAGCGGAGATCCGCGGTCACCGCCGTACCTATATCGGTTCCATGCCCGGCAAACTCATCCAGAAGATGGCGAAAGTCGGCGTGAAGAACCCGCTGTTCCTGCTCGACGAGATCGACAAGATGAGCTCGGACATGCGCGGCGATCCCGCATCCGCCTTGCTGGAAGTACTTGATCCGGAACAGAACAACAGCTTCAACGATCACTACCTGGAAGTGGATTATGACCTGTCGGACGTCATGTTCGTGGCCACCTCCAACTCCATGAACATTCCGGGTCCGTTGCTGGACCGGATGGAAGTGATCCGTATCTCCGGTTACACCGAAGATGAGAAGCTCAACATTGCCAAGCAGCATCTGGTTGCCAAGCAGATCCAGCGCAACGGCCTGAAAGAGTCCGAGATCACCATCGAAGATTCTGCCCTGGTCGGAGTGATCCGCTACTACACCCGCGAGGCGGGGGTGCGGAGTCTGGAGCGCGAGATCTCCAAGATTTGTCGCAAGGCGGTCAAGCGCATCCTGCTGGACAAGAGCATCAAACATGTTCAGGTCAATCAGGAGAACCTCAAGGAGTTCCTCGGGGTGCAGCGTTTCGATTACGGCAAGGCCACCGACCAGAACCAGGTGGGTCAGGTGTGTGGTCTGGCGTGGACCGAAGTGGGGGGCGATCTGCTCACCATCGAGACCACCAACATGCCGGGCAAGGGCAAGCTCACTTATACCGGTTCTCTCGGTGATGTGATGCAGGAGTCCATCCAGGCGGCCATGACAGTCGTACGGGCCCGTGCCGAGAAGCTGCGCATCAACGCCGACTTCTACGAGAAGCGCGATATCCACGTGCACGTACCGGAAGGGGCAACCCCGAAAGATGGTCCGAGCGCCGGTATCGCCATGTGTACTGCCCTGGTCTCCAGCTTGACCGGTAATCCGGTTCGTGCTGATGTGGCGATGACAGGGGAGATCACCTTGCGCGGCGAAGTGCTGCCCATCGGTGGTCTCAAGGAGAAGTTGCTGGCAGCCCATCGTGGCGGCATCAAGCGAGTGCTTATTCCGAAAGAGAACGAGCGTGACCTTGAGGAGATCCCGGCAAACGTCAAACAAGACCTTGAAATTTATCCGGTTCGCTGGATTGACGAGGTGCTGGAATTGGCGTTGCAGGACAATCCACAGGGGTTTGAGCGCGTTTCTGTCGTGTAAATGTTGATGCGCCGCAAATTTGGCGCATTCGGCGGGTGGTTAAGGCTTGCATGCGCCCGATAACGGAAGTAGCCTTGACCACCGATCGGGTACTCGTGATGAGTCGCAATGCGTTGTGTGGCGCGGGTTTGCGCCAGATTGTCACTTGCAACTGATCAGGAGGCTTGCTATAAAACCTCCACTTGTTGTGGCCAGGGAAATCAGCGCCGCAGCGGTGTTCGATAAAAGGGGAATATAAGAGTGAATAAATCTCAACTGATTGACAAGATTGCAGACGGTGCCGATATCTCCAAAGCTGCCGCTGGCCGTGCGTTGGATGCCTTCATTGATGCTGTTGGTGAAGCGCTGAAAGAGGGTGACCAGGTTGCTCTGGTTGGTTTCGGTACTTTCGCTGTACGCGAGCGTGCTGCCCGTTCAGGCCGTAACCCGCAGACTGGCGCGACCATCGAAATCGCTGCTGGTAAAGTTCCTGCCTTCAAAGCCGGTAAGGCCCTGAAAGACGCTGTTAACTAAGTCGGTCGCTGATATCCGTCGGCTACCGTCCTTGGTCGCAGACCAGACAAGTTAGAGAGTCTTCTCTCATACTGATTGACCAAGGCGCATCGCAATCGGTGCGCCTTTTTATTGTTTACGCCCATCGAGTTCGGGAGCATAAGTACAAACATGATGTTGGATAAACTACGCGAAGGGGCGCAGGGCAAGGTAGCCAAGGTTATCTTGGGCCTGATCATCCTCTCCTTTGCCTTGGCTGGTGTAGGTAGTTACCTGAACGGCCCGGCCCGTACCGCCCCCGCCACTGTCAACGGCACAGAAATCAGTGCAACCGCACTGGAAAATGCCTACCGCAACGAGCGCGCCCGCATGGAATCCCAGATGGGAGAGGCATTCAGCCAGCTGGCAGCGAACCCCGATTACATGAAACAGTTCCGTCGCGGTGTGCTGGATAGGCTGATCGATCAGGCGCTGCTGGATAGCAAGGCCCGTGAACTGGGTCTGCGCATCAGTGACGAGCAGATCAAGCAAGCCATCGTAGCGATGCCGGAGTTTGCCGAGAACGGCAAGTTCAACAATGACCGCTATCTGCAGCTGATCCGTCGTGCCGGCATGACTCCCGAAATGTTCCGTGACACCCTGCGTCAGGACATGGTGCGTCAACAGTTGATGAGCGCCCTGCTGGGCACCGAATTCTCCCTCAAGGGTGAAGCGGAGCAGCTCGACAAGCTCTACAACCAGACTCGCGATCTGCGTCTGGTGCGTCTGGCTGCCGCCAACTACATGGCTGATGTTCAGGTCTCCGACAACGAGCTCGAGCAGTACTACAAGACCAATGGCGCACGTTTCATGAACGACGAGCAGGTCAAGGTCGACTATCTGCTGCTGGACGCTGCCAACCTCGCCAAGGATATCAAGGTCACCGAGCAGGATGCCCAGGATTACTACGATCAGCACCAGGATCTGTTCCAGCGTGCCGAGCGTCGCCACGTGGCTCACATCCTTATCCCGTTTGGCAAGGACGAGAAAGCGGCCGAGCAGAAAGCAGAAGCCGTTTTGGCCAAAGCCAAGGCGGGCGATGATTTCGCTGCGCTGGCCAAGGCTGACTCTTCCGATACCTTCTCTGCCAAAAAAGGCGGTGAGCTGGACTGGTTCGAGAAAGGGGTGATGGATCCGGCCTTCGAGAAAGCCGCGTTCGCCCTGAACAAGGCTGGCGATCTCTCCGGCGTGGTGAAGAGCCCGTTCGGTTTCCACATCATCAAGCTGCTGGGGGTTGAAGCAGCCCAGACCAAGCCGTTTGCCGATGTGAAAGAAGAGACCATCACTCGTCTGCAAGCTGACAAGGCCAAGGAGAAATTCTTCGCCGAGCAGCAGAAGATGGCTGACAACAGCTTCGAAAACCCGGACTCGCTGGATCTGACCGCTGATGCCATGGGGATGAAGGTTCAATCTTCCGATTTCTTCACCCAGGCGACTGCTCCGGCTCCGCTGAACGATCCCAAGGTGCTTTCCGTAGCGTTCTCCGAACAGCTGCGCGATGACAACACCAACTCCGACGTGATCGAGCTGGCTGACGGCAAGGCGCTGGTGCTGCACATCACTGGTCACAAGCCCAAAGCGGTCAAGCCGCTGGCCGAGGTGAAAGAGCAGGTGATTGCCGCCATCAAGCATGACAAGGCTAGCGAAGTGGCCCGTGGCAAGGCCCAGGGCCTGCTGGACAAGCTGAAGGTAGGTGAGAGCATCACCGCCGATCTGACTGCACTCGGTCTGAAAGTGGAGACCCACAAAGGGGTTGCCCGCTTCGATCGCGAGCTGGATCAGAACCTGATTGCCCAGGCGTTCACGCTGCCCCATCCGATCGACGGCAAGCCGAGCGTGGCTCTGGTTGCCGAGACCAATGGTGACCGCGTTGTGGTTGCGCTGGACAAGGTCAACGTCCCTGCCGCCGCATCCGGTATGGCCGCCATGCTGCAAGCTCAGCTGGGTCAGGGCAAAGCCCAGGTGGATTACAAATCTCTGATCGACGAGTTGCGTAAAGCGGCCAAGATCGAGTACTTCACCAGCGTGGAAGCGACCGTCGAGTAATCGTCAGTTCAATTCAGTGAAAACGGCTCCTTGATGGAGCCGTTTTTTTATCTGTGGGCAAGAGGGGGGATATTCAAGCTCTGCTCTCTGCTCTCTGCTCTCTGCTCTCTGCTCTCTGCTCTCTGCTCTCTGCCCTCTGCTCTGTGGCGTGTAGTCACACCACTGCTATACGCCATCTCAGTCGTCTAAATACGGGATATAAAAAAACCGGCACATGAGTGCCGGTTTTGCATTGCGCACTTGCGGGGTTATACCACGCCCTGGGTGCGCAGGTAATCCTCGTAGGTGCCGCCGAAGTCGCGGATGCCATCTTCAGTCAGCTCCAGGATGCGGGTCGCCAGGGAGGAGACGAACTCGCGATCGTGGGAGACGAAGATCAGGGTCCCCTGGTAGAGCTCCAGTGCCATGTTCAAGGATTCGATGGATTCCATGTCCAGGTGGTTGGTCGGCTCATCCATGATCAGGATGTTGGGGCGTTGCATCATCAGCTTGCCGAACAGCATGCGGCCCTGTTCACCACCGGAGAGCACCTTGACCGGCTTCTTGATGTCGTCCTGGGAGAAAAGTAGACGGCCCAGTACGGAGCGTACAGCCTGCTCGTCTTCGTTCTCCTGTTTCCACTGGGCCATCCAGTCGAACACGTTGAGATCGGTGTCGAAATCTTCGGCGTGATCCTGAGCGTAGTAACCGATCTGGGCGTTCTCGGACCACTTGATGCTGCCGGTATCCGGAGCCAGTGCACCGACAAGGGTCTTGATCAGGGTAGACTTACCGATACCGTTGGTACCCAGAATGGCGACCTTTTCGCCCACTTCCATCATCATGTTGAGGCCCTTGAACAGGGGACCGTCGCCATACCCCTTGGATACACCTTCCACTTCCAGGATGTTGCGATAGAGCTTTTTGTCCTGCTCGAAGCGGATGAAGGGGTTCTGGCGGCTGGAGACCTTGACGTCCTCAATCTTGATCTTGTCGATCTGCTTGAGACGGGAGGTCGCCTGACGGGACTTGGAGGCGTTGGCGCTGAAACGGGAGACGAAGGATTGCAGATCGGCGATCTGGGCCTTCTTCTTGGCGTTGTCGGCCAGTAGACGCTCGCGCGCCTGGGTGGCGGCCAGCATGTAGTCGTCGTAGTTGCCCGGGTAGACGCGCAGCTCGCCGTAGTCCAGATCCGCCATGTGGGTACAGACGGAGTTCAGGAAGTGACGGTCGTGAGAGATGATGATCATGGTGCTTTCACGTTCGTTGAGCACCTGCTCCAGCCAGCGAATGGTGTTGATGTCCAGGTTGTTGGTCGGTTCGTCCAGCAACAGGATATCGGGGTTGGAGAACAGCGCCTGTGCCAGCAGCACCCGCAGTTTCCAGCCCGGCGCCACTTCGCTCATCGGGCCGCTGTGCTGCTCAAGGGGAATGCCGACACCCAGCAGCAGCTCGCCTGCACGCGCTTCAGCGGTGTAGCCGTCATATTCGGCGACCAGACCTTCCAGCTCGGCGGCCTTCATATAGTCTTCGTCGGTGGCTTCGAGGTTGGCGTAGATAGCATCGCGCTCGGCGATGGCCGCCCACAGCTCGGTGTGACCCATCATGACCACGTCCAGTACGCGCATATCTTCGTAGGCGAACTGATCCTGACGCAGCTTACCGATGCGCTCGTTGACGTCCAGGCTCACATTACCGCCAGTGGGCTCCAGATCACCGCCGAGGATCTTCATAAAGGTGGACTTGCCACAGCCGTTGGCGCCGATAAGGCCATAGCGGTTGCCGCCGCCAAACTTGACGTTGATGTTCTCAAACAGCGGCTTGGCGCCGAACTGCATGGTGATGTTGTTGCTACTTAACAAGGTATGTGTCCCGATTGGTCTGTCAAATGGCGCGCATTATGGCACAGATCCCCCGAAAGTTTTAGCGAGAAGTGTGATCTTGATCGGGGCAAGCGGGGCGTGCAGCCGATTGATGGGCAATAAAAAAAGCCGGCGCGAAGCCGGCTTGGAAGGATGAACTTGATCTGTTAGTGGGAGGTGGCGCCAGAGGCACCCAGCCCGGTCTGGGAGCGAACGAACTGCGGCAGGAACTTGGCATGCTCGTCGGCGGCGTTCTGGGAGCTGTCAGTGATGGAGAAGAACCAGATCCCGATGAATGCCAACCCCATGGAGAAGAGGGCAGGGTATTCGTAGGGGAAGATGGCCTGGGCATGGCCCAGCACTTTCACCCACACGGTCGGACCCAGGATCATCAGGGTCACTGCGCTCGCCAGTCCCAGCCAGCCACCGTAGACGGCGCCACGGGTGGTCAGGCGTGACCAGAACATGGAGAGGAACAGCACCGGGAAGTTGCAGCTGGCGGCGATGGAGAAGGCCAGACCGACCATGAAGGCGATGTTCTGCTTCTCGAACAGGATCCCCAGACCAATGGCAACCACACCCAGCACCAGAGTCGTCATCTTGGAGACGCGCAGTTCATCGGTCTCGTTGGCCTTGCCCTTCTTCAACACGCTGGCATAGAGGTCATGGGAGACCGCAGAGGCACCGGCCAGGGTCAATCCGGCGACTACCGCCAGAATGGTGGCAAATGCCACGGCAGAGATGAAGCCAAGGAACAGACTTCCACCCACTGCATCAGCCAGGTGGACGGCTGCCATGTTTGTGCCGCCCAGCAGGGCGCCGGTGGCATCCTTGAAGGCCGGGTTGGTGCTCACCAGCAAGATGGCGCCAAAACCGATGATGAAGGTGAGAATGTAGAAGTAACCGATAAAGCCTGTGGCGTAGAACACCGATTTACGCGCCTCTTTGGCGTCACTTACGGTGAAGAAGCGCATCAGGATGTGGGGCAGGCCGGCGGTACCGAACATCAATGCCAGACCGAGCGAGATGGCGGAGATGGGGTCGGAGACCAGCCCGCCCGGGCTCATGATGGCGGAGCCTTTCTCGTGCACTTTGACCGCTTCGCTAAACAGGGCGCCGATGTCGAAGTTGACTGACTTCATCACCATGATGGCCATGAAGGACGCACCAGAGAGCAGCATCACTGCCTTGATGATCTGCACCCAGGTGGTGGCCAGCATGCCGCCAAACAGCACGTAGAGCACCATCAGGATACCGACCAGCACCACGGCCACATGGTATTGCAGGCCAAACAGCAGCTCGATCAGTTTGCCGGCACCGACCATCTGGGCGATCAGGTAGAGGGCGACCACCACCAGCGAGCCGCAGGCGGAGAGGGTACGCACTTCAGTCTGCTTCAGACGATAGGAGGCGACATCTGCGAAGGTGTATTTGCCGAGATTGCGCAGCCGTTCGGCGATCAGGAACAGAATGATGGGCCAGCCCACCAGAAAGCCGATGGAGTAGATGAGGCCGTCATAGCCGGAGGTGTAGACCAGCGCGGAGATCCCGAGGAAGGAGGCGGCGGACATATAGTCACCGGCGATGGCCAGACCGTTCTGGAAGCCGGTGATACGGCCACCGGCAGCATAGTAGTCGGAAGCCGAGCGGTTGCGCTTGGAGGCCCAGTAGGTGATGAACAGGGTAGCGGCCACAAACACCAGAAACATCACGATGGCGGCGACATTAAGGGGCTGACGCTCCACGGCGCCAGAGATTGCATCGGCCGCCAGCAGGGGAGAGGAGGCCAGTGAGGTCAACAGCAGCAACTTGCCTTTCATGATTGCACCCCTTTGAGGATCTTCTGGTTCAGTTCATCAAACTCGCCGTTGGCGCGAAAGACATAGACGCCGGTCAACACGAAGGAGGAGAGGATCAATCCTACCCCGACAGGAATGCCGCGAGTAATGGTCGACCCTTCGCTCAAGGGGGTGCCGAGCCAACCGGGGGCAAAGGCGATGAGCAGAATAAACGCCAGGTAGAGTCCCAGCATCAGAGCCGAGAGGGCCCAGGCAAAACGCTGGCGCTTGGCGACCAGCTCCTGGAAGTTGGGATCTTGCTGGATCCTAAGATAGCTTTGCTGTTCCATTGCAGTTCTCCATGACATGAGTGTCAGCGGTGGATGGGGTAACCCCGACGAGCAGGCAATCTGCTCATGTAAGCAAAATGTGAATTAAATGTTATTTCTCGACAATTAGACTTTGGGATAAGTGAGCGGCGAGCCGCAGGTCAGGCGCAGGTAGATGAGCGCGGCCGTGGTGGCATCGGCAAGGGCATCGTGGGCGGGCAGGGGGGGCAGCGCCAAGTGACGGCAGATGGCACTCAAGTGGAGGTCAATCGCAGCATCGGGGTAGCGGCGATAGAGGTGGTCATGATAAAGCTGGCTCACCTCGATCCCTCGCTGGGGCAGGGTCAATCCCCACAATTTTTGGCAGGCGAGATTGAGAATGCGCAGATCGTAGGCGATGTGATAGCCCACCAGTTCGCGCGGGCCGATATAGTCGAGCAGCAGGCGCAGCGCGGCTTCCAGCTCCATTCCCTGTTGCAGATCCTGATGGCGCAGACCGTGGATCACCACAGATTGGCTGGTCAGGCTGGCCGGTGGCTGTACCTTGATGGCGAGGGCCTCACCGGTCAGCAGCCGGTTGCCCTGAATGCGCACCGCCCCGATGGAGACGATCTCGGCCTGCTCGGGATCGAGACTGGTGGTCTCGAAATCGAGGGCGATCCGTTCATCTTCCGGTGGGGTGGCAAAGAGCGGCGCGAACTCGCCAGTTCGGAACGCACGGCCATACCAGTAGCGTCGAACGCGGCTCAACATGGCTATTGTCTCAGACGAAAGTGCAAGGTGAGCCACTGCTGGAACTTCTTAACCTGATGCAGCGCCTGACGCAACAGATCCCGCTCGCTGTGGCTAAGCTCGCTTGTCTGCACCCGACTATTGCCCCCCTTGAGCTGGCTGCGCAGCCTCAGCCGGATAAAGAGCCGAAACGCCTCTGCCAGATTGCTGCCATAGTCGGCACTGAGCCGATCGGCTGCCACCAGCGCATCGATACGCCCCAGGGTTGAGGTCTCCAGAATGCCAGCCTCAAGGGCCAGCATGCGGATACCGTGCACCAGCGGAAACAGGCCGCCCCGCTTGAGATCCAGCCCTTCCGGTGGCTGCTCCAGCCTGCCAAACAGAGTGAGGGGGGCATGAAAGGCCACCGCCGGTCGCACCATCTCCGCCAGCAGATCCCGCCTGTCCGCCAACTGCTCGCGCAGCGCTCTGGCAACAGGCAGATGGAGCTGACGATCCCCTGCTATGGGGTGAGCATCGGCCAGGGTGGCGAGCCAGAGCAGCTCATCCTCATTTGCCGTGGTACAGGCGCTGGCAATGGCGCTTTGCCACTCATCGCCTGTTTTTACCCAGGCCGGATTGTTCACCATTACCTGCCCGGGGCACAGCGGGTAGCCGAGGTGCTCCAGCAGGGCGCTGAATTCGGCCAGATCGGCTGCCTGGGTGGGCCATGCCAGCCCCTCTGGCAGGATCAGGGCGTTGTCCTGATCGGTTTTGAGGATCTGCTCGCCGCGCCCCTCCGAGCCCAGCATCAGCAGGCAGACCTTATCCTGCACCTCGGGGGGGATCACCAGCGCAAAGGCTTTGGCGATCAGTTGCTCGTTGATGGTGGCGATGAGCTTCATCAAAAATGCGGTGTGGATCCCCTGAGCAAACAGCGAGCGGGTCAATTGTTGCTGCTCGCGGGCGACTGCCTCCAACGTCGGCAGGCTGTCGGCGCGGGCGATACGTAACGTCAGCACGTGGGAGTGGGTCGAGAAGAGCCCCAGCACCTGGGTCAGTTGCAAGATGCCCGCCACCTCGTTGCCGCGCCACACCACCAGTCGCTTGATGCGATGGCGGGTCATCAGCAGCAGGGCATCAAACAGATAGCTCTCCAGCGGCAGACCAATCAAGGGCGTGGGAGTCAGCACCGAGAGGGGGGCCGTCAGCGGCAATCCCTTGAGAGTCAGGGCGTGGAGCAGGGTCTTGCGGGTTGCCAGCGTGAGAGAGCCGTCGTGGGCCGGGTAGAGCAGGCAATCGGTTCCCTTGCTCACCATGGCTTCGGTCGCCGCCAGTAGTGACAGCTTGCTGTCGACGATAAGCGGTGCCTGCAGGTGGCCGGGTTCGATGCGGGTCAGGATAAATTCCGCCAGATTCTTCTGCCCCAGCTGTTCGCGTTGCTCCTGCTGGCGCTGCCGCTCGGCCAGATTGGCGGTGAAGTAGCTGGCAAACTGCGGATCCTGCTCACAGAGCGCCAGAAAGGTGTGGCGAGGAATGAGTTGGCAGAGGCTATCTTCCAGCGCGGTGAAGCGGTGGCGGCAGCGACCATCAAACTGGGCGCGCACATCGAACAGGTCATCAACCCCGTAATCACCAAACTGGTGGTGAGGGGCCGACTCTTCCACCGCCCCCTTGATGATGAGATAGAGGCCGGGAGGCTCGTCCCCCTCTTTTAGCAGCAGATCTCCGGCCCGAAAATAGCAGAGCGAGAGGTGACGGGAGAGCCGTTCGCGCGCCTCCTCATCCAGTCGGTCGAACGGTGGTCTGGCAAAATTGAACAGGGTTGACATGACAGCGTCCTCTGCTGGCTTGCGGCACTCATGCTGCTCCCAGTGTGACAAAGGGAGGGGGAGGCGACCAGCCGACTTTAGTCTCAGCTGTACCGCCTGTTCACACTCTGATAACGTGGTGGTATGACCAGTGAGTCAATTTCAGTGATCAAGGAGAGGATAAGGGAGATGGAAAAACCAAGGATCAAGTGCGAGATCCACGACGGTATTGCCGAAGTGATGCTGATGCGGGGGGATAAACTCAATGCGCTGGACCGCGCCATGTTCAGCGCCATCGATGAGACATTGACGCAGCTCGCCCGGCACAAGGGGCTGCGGGCGGTGATCCTGCACGGCGAGGGGCGGGCCTTCTGCGCCGGGCTGGATGTGAAATCCATGCTGAGACAGCCGGTAGCGGCGCTCGATATTCTCAAGCGTGAAGCAGACGAGGCGACCAATCTGGCCCAGCGGGTTGCCTATGGCTGGCACCAGCTGCCGGTGCCGGTGATTGCGGTGACCCAGGGAGTCTGTTTTGGCGGTGGCTTGCAGATTGCGCTCGGCGCCGATTTTCGCTTCAGCACCCCCGATTGCCGCTTCTCGGTGATGGAGATCAAGTGGGGCATCATTCCCGATATGAGCGGTAGCGTCACCATGCGCAACCTGATGGGAGTGGATACCGCCATGGAGCTGGCCATGAGCGGGCGCGAGCTGGATGCCATCGAGGCCAAATCCCTCGGGCTGGTGAGTCGGGTCTGCGCCGATCCGCTGGTGGAGGCGCGGGAGTTTGCCCGCACTCTTATCACCAAGTCGCCGGATGCACTGGCGGGGATCAAGCAGCTCTACAGTCAGGCCTGGGCCCGCAGCGATGAGGCGATGCTGAAAGAAGAGACCCGCTTGCAAAAGCAGATCCTGGGGCGACCCAATCAGTGGCGGGCCACCCTTAACAGCCTGTTTCGCTGGCGCCTGCCCTTCGGGCCGCGCCGCAATCCGCTCTGAGATGAGGTGACAGGAAAAAGAAATGGCAGCCGAGGCTGCCATTTTTATCGAACGGTTATTTCGTGTCGGTTTAGGAGATCTTGCGATCCTGATCCGGCTCGAACTGATGGCCCGATTTCTCCCGCTCCAAGTTCTCTTCGGAGCGTTTGCCCACCCAGTAATCGGCGTTCTTGATGCCGAGCTTCTCCGGGTGGAATACGGGGTCAATCCCTTGTGCCTGCTGCGCTTCATAATCCTTCAGACAGGTGAAGGCGGTTTTTTGCAGCAGCAGGATGGCGATGATGTTGAGCCATGCCATCAGGCCGACCCCGATATCACCCATGCCCCACGCTAGATCTGCCGTCTTGACGGTGCCGTAGACAGTGGCAGCCATCAGCGCAATCTTCAGCAAGAAGGTGAGCCAGGGGCGATTTATCTTGCGGTTGATGTAGGCGATGTTGGTTTCGGCGATGTAGTAGTAGGCAACGATGGTGGTGAACGCGAAGAAGAACAGCGCGATGGCCACGAAAATGCTGCCAAAGCCCGGCATCATGCTCTCCATGGCGGTCTGCACATAGCCCGGGCCTGCTGCGATACCGGCAATACCCGTGTAGATGGCGGCGCCGTCCGGCCCTTGTACGTTATAGAGGCCGGTTATCAGCAGCATAAAGCCGGTGGCGGAGCAGACGAACAGGGTGTCGATATAGACGGAGAACGCCTGCACCAGACCCTGCTTCGCCGGGTGACTCACTGCCGCAGCAGAGGAGGCGTGCGGCCCGGTACCCTGACCCGCTTCGTTGGAGTAGACCCCGCGTTTTACCCCCCACATGATGGCCAGACCCAGAATGGCACCGAAACCGGCATCCAGACCGAAGGCGCTCTTCCAGATCAGCAGGATCACGCCCGGCAGCTGGCCGATATTGAGGGCGATGATGACGCAAGCCACGATGATGTAGCCCAGCGCCATAAAGGGTACTACGGTACTGGCGAAGTTGGCGATGCGCTTGACGCCACCGAAGATAATAAAGCCGAGCAGCAGCGCCAGACCGGCGGCTGTGACGTTCGGATCGATATTAAAGGCGGTCTGCAGGCTTGAACCGATGGAGTTGGCCTGCACCCCCGGCAGCAGCACGCCGCAGGCGAATACGGTCGCGATGGCGAAGGTCCAGGCGTACCACTTCATGCCAAGCCCTTTCTCGATATAGAAGGCTGGGCCGCCGCGGTATTCACCGTTGATCTTCTCTTTGTAAACCTGACCTAGGGTGGACTCCACGAAAGCAGAGCTGGCGCCGAGGAAGGCGACCATCCACATCCAGAACAGGGCGCCCGGACCACCGAAGGTGATGGCGGTGGCCACACCGGCGATGTTACCGGTACCCACGCGACCGGCCAGGGTCATGGCCAGCGCCTGGAAGGAGGAGACACCGGCATCGGTACTCTTGCCATCAAACATCAGGCGCACCATCTCTTTGATATGACGCAGTTGCAAAAAACGGGTGCGCAGGGAGAAGTAAAGACCGACCCCCAGACACAGGTAGATGAGCGCAGGGCTCCAGATTACACCATTGATGGCATTGACGATTTCATTCATGTACAACAACTCCTTTGTTGTGTTTGTGGCGCTGTCTTGGCGAGATCTTGGCCTCGCTCTCTGTCACTGTTTTCGGCCCTTTTTGTTAACAATCCAGTTAACAAATGAGCGCGAGGTTGAGGGGTTAAGCAGAGCGCAAACACGCGCCATGCATGGCTTGTAACATATCGAGTTGTATCGGTGCTTCCCAGCGAAAAATGTTGCCTTGTTGCAAATTTGTGAATTGACAAGGGTGGGGGGATAATGGCAGGCAGCGTTTTCTATGAGTAAAGATGAGATCCTCCTTGTTGATCTGCGCCAGACAATGTGACGGGCGTAACACAATGGAAAGCAAACATGAGGCCAACAATGAAAAATGACCCTGAGACGTTGACGATCCGTTCCCCTGAGGCCGACGACGGGAGCGCAATCGCCCACCTGTTCAGCCAATTGGGGTATCCTGCCGAAGGCGCTGACGTGACGGCACGCCTGTTGGCGCCGGATCCCGCGAGCGTTGTGCTGCTCGCCTCCCAGGGCGACAAGGTGGTCGGTGTGCTGGTGTGGCACAAACTGGCACCGCTGCATGTTGCACCAGCTTGGGGCCTGATCTCGGCGCTGGTTGTCGATGAAGGGGCAAGAGGGGCGGGAGTGGGCGCAGCCCTGCTCAAGGGCGCCGAAGCGATGGCGCGGGCCGCAGGTTGCGCCCAGCTGGAGCTATCCAGTAGTCTCAAGCGCGAGGCGGCCCACCGTTTCTATCTGGCGCAGGATTATCTGGAGAGGCCGAAACGGTTCGTCAAACTGCTGTGACCTGTTGTTTGCATCAAAAGAAGGAGTAGGCGTGCTGGGATGGTTCAAATGGCTGGGTGGTCGCCCGCAAACGCCCATGAGTGAGGATGAGTTGGCGCTGTGGCGTCAGGCTCTGGCGGCTGTGCCCATCTTGCAAGGGCTCAGCGACACCGAGCAGACGACGCTTATCGGCTTGGGGCAACAGCTACTCAAGCGCAAGACCCTGACCCTGATCGGGGTAGAGCTCAGCCCACGCCAACTGGCGGTGCTGGCGCTTCAGGCGGCGCTGCCCATCTTGCATCTTGGGGCTGACTGGTATCGCGGCTTTCACGAAATCATCATCATTCCCGAACCTGTCACGCGCAGGCAGGAGGTACAAGATGAGTTCGGGCTGGTGAGCGAAGTGGAAGAGGAGAACGCCGGTGAATCCTGGCCGCAAGGGCCGCTGGTGCTGGCCTGGCGCGAGCTGCAGCAAGATGGCGACTGGGACGGCTTTAATCTGGTGATCCACGAGCTGGCCCACAAGCTCGATATGCTGGGCGGTGAGGCGGACGGTGCGCCGCCGTTGCCGGGGCAGATGAGCAGCCAGCTGTGGCAACAGGCATTTCAGACTGCCTTCGATGCGCTGTGCCAGCAGCTAGATCGGGATGAGGTAACTGCCATCGATCCCTATGCCGCCGAACATCCCGCCGAATTTTTTGCCGTCAGCTGCGAATGTTTCTTTACCGATCCACTGCGGCTGCAGCAGGTCTATCCCGCGGTATACCGGCAACTGAGCCAGTTCTTTAGCCAGGATCCCGCGCAGCGTTTCCCCGCAACCCGCTTGCTGGCGGGGGAGGTGGACGCCGGGTCACTTAGCTGATAACCGCTCGGTTGAATGGTTATTCGAGATAGCAAAAAGGCACCCGAGGGTGCCTTTTTTACAATCTGAGTGGCTTGCCTATCAGGCAGCGGCTTTCAGCTGTACGGCGGCGGCTTTCTTGTGATCGCCGATCGGCATCACGGTGCGGCCGAACTGCTCGTTGATCACGGTGGCCATGGCCAGGTAGATGGCGCTGGCGCCACAGATGATGCCTTCGAAACCGGCGATGGTGCCGATCAGGGTGCTGCCGGTGAAGTCACGGGCGGCCAGCAGGAAGAACAGCACGGTCAGGGAGGCGAACACGAACTGCTTGGCGCGCGGGTAGTTGATGGTGCCAACCAGCATGAACAGGGTGAACATGCCCCACATCAGCAGATACCAACCCATGTAGGCGTGCGGAGTGGCTTCGGCCAGACCCATGGTCGGCATGATCAGCAGGAACACCAGGCTCAGCCAGAACAGGCCGTAGGAGGTGAACGCGGTCACACCGAAGGTGTTGCCACGCTTGTACTCCATGATGCCAGCAATGATCTGGGCGATGCCGCCGTAGCACAGGCCCATGGCCAGGATCATGGCGCTGATGGGGAAGAAACCTGCGTTATGGATGTTCAGCAGGATGGTGGTCATACCGAAACCCATCAGACCCAGAGGGGCAGGGTTGGCCAATTTTTCGCTCACGTGGCGTTCTCCAAAAATAGAGGTGGGGGTTAACAAAAGACGCGCGATTTTAGGCAGGCTGTGGCGCGCCCGCAAGGGGGCAATGGGGATAAATCGTAAAAAAACTACGTGATTATTTGCATCAGAGGCCAAATGCTCACCAAGGCAGGCTGTTTGGTGAGCAAAAGGTGTCAAAATAGTTGAGGGGTTGTATTTTTATTACGCTTTTTACGAAGTGCGGCGGCGTCACTGATCCAGTGTCAGGATCACTTTGGCTTCCTTGTCCTCTTCCTTGACCTGGCTGTCGAGCACGAACAGCCGCTCCGGGGCGATCCCCTGGCTGTCGACCAGAAACTCCTTGGTATTTTGCGCCCGGCGCATGGCGAGATTGCGCAGGGATTTGGCGGTGATGAGCTGCTGATCACGCAGCAGGATCACCGCCTGGGCTCGCAGTGCCGTGCTCTCTTCATCCAGATGGAGGCGGTCCGCCAGATCTTCCAGATCTTCGCCAAAGCGCTCTTCATAGGCCTGGGCCAGCGCCTCTTGCAGGGCGGGGTCCTGTTCCAGCAGGTCGAGATCCGCCTGATTGCCGGTGAGCTTGGCCAGTACCCGTTCCAGCTTTTGCCGTTGCAGGATGGGGCGCTCCTCGTTGAAGTTGACCTTGCCGCGAATGTTCATGCTGAGCTTGGGTCTATCCTTGAGGGCCTGCGCCAGCTTGACCAGTTTCTCCTGCTGGGTGGGGGTGAGATCGGGATCCCCCGGCAGGAAGGGAAGTTCGTCGAGATCTTCGGTGCCATCGGCCAGCGAGGCGAGCAGGGAGAAGGGGGAGGTGATCGCCTTGCTCAGGGTGTTGCCCAGCACATCCCAGAAGATATTGCCGATGCTGAAGTCCGGTTGATCGAGATCCCCCTTCACCTTGAGGTTCATCTGTATCACCCCGTTGGCATCGCTTAGCAGGGCGATGGCCAGCCCCAGCGGCAGATCCTTGGCCTGATCGCTCTTGATCTTCTCGCCCAGTTGCAGCTTCTTGATGGTGATGTCGTTATCCCCCTCCAGCCGATTGCCCTCCAGCTTGTAGTGCAGTTTCATGGAGAGCTGCCCCTTGTCGATGGCATAACCGGCATAGGTGCCCGAATAGGGGGTAAAGGTGGTGAGTTCCAGATTGTGGAAGGCCACCGCGATGTCGAGGATCGGGTTGGCCACCAGCAAGTTGGTACCGCCGCGAATGGTCACCGGCGCATAGCGATCCACCTTGCCGTTGAAGGCGAGATCGGAGCGTTGCCCCGGAATATTGCTGATATGACGGCTCTGGCCGCCCAGCGAGGCGATATCGGCCACAAAATCCTGACTCAGGCTGCGGTCGGCAAAGCGCAGGTTGCCCTGCTCGGTACGGAGCTGGTCAATGGTGAAACGAAAGTCGGAAGCCTTGCTGCCTGCCGTCGCGTGAGTACTTTTGGTTGCCGCCGGTTGCGGCAACAGCAGCTGTTGCAGGTTGGTGGTGCCATCCTCGTTGATCTCGATGCGGGCGAAGGGCTTGTTCAGGGTAATCTCCTTGATCCGCATCTGCTGGCTGATGCCGTCGTACGTCAGACCGGTGAGAGCCAGGGTGTTGAACTCCAGCAGCCGCTGATTGTCTGCCCGATCGACCACCTTGAGCCCGTTGACGTCGAGCCCCCCTTGCAGGGTCAGCTTGCTGAGACCTCCTTGGGCGGTGGTGGCGAGATCGAGGCGGGTCTTGCTGCTCAGCAGCCCGTTTTGCACCTTGATGCGTACCAGATCGGCCAGATAGGGTTGTGCCAGCGTGAGGGGTAGCCCCTGCTGGTTGATGTCGCCGCTAAGGGTGAAGGGGCTCAGGGTCAGTTGGCCATCAAAGGCGAGGGGGCTGCTCTGGTTGAACTGGGTGGCCAGAGTCAGTTTGCTCGGTTGCTCCCCCTTGCTGCCCAGTGGCCCCAGCGCCAACTTGAGGCCGGAGAGCTGGCGTGCCTGCGGTTTGCCGCTGCTCGATTCGGTGAGGGTGAGATCGCCCTTGTCGATAAGGATCTGCTTGATTTGCCACTGCCAGGGTTTGTCTGCCCCTTGTTTCTTGCCGTTATCGGCTGCTTTTGTTTGTTGTGCCGACTTGGGCGCCGCATTGTTGGCCACCTCGTTTGCGGCGTTGGCCCCTTTGACCTGTTTGGCGGGGGCCTGTTCAATCAGCAAGTCAGCCAGATCCAGTTCCTGCTGTGGGTTGAGGGTGGCCTTGATCAGAGGGTGTTGCAGGGTCACCTTGCCGATCTGGATCGACTGTTTCTGGCCATCGACAGCCAGATCGCTAAGCGCCAGCTGTCCGAAGCGGGCAAACTCGTCGCCCTGGTGTTTTTTAAGCTGCCAGTTGTCCAGCGTCAGCTTGCCTTTGGACAATTGCCACAGCACCCCTTGCTTGCCCTCTTTAAGCTGGTACTCCACCTCTGCATTGGCGTGGCCCTTGGCCAGATCCAGCTTGAGATAGGGTGCCCAGAGCGGGGCGAAGGGTTTCAGCTCGACCTGTTTGAGGCTCACCTTGCCCTGACCCATGCCGCTCATCACAGCGAGTTTGCCGTGAGCGGAGAGACTGCTTTTGCCGTTGATGGCGGCGTTCAGCTGATAGGCGGTCGGGTGATTTGCCTCGGTGCGCAGGTTATCGAGCTTGAGGGCCACTTTTTCCAGATTGAGGGGTGGCAACCAGCCGGGTTCGCTTTCCTTGCGCTGATCTTGATAGCGCACATGGCCGTCAGTGACTGCGATGCTGGCAATGTCGACCAGTAGCGGGGCGCTGGCTGTTTCGGGCTTGGGGGAGGGGGCAGGGGAGAGCAGGGTGGCCAGTGCATCGGTCAGATTGAGTCGAACATCCCCCTTTTTGTCTGCCAGCCGTTGCAGCTGTACCACGGGTTTGGTCAGGGTGACGGCGGAAAGCACGACCCCTTTCTGCTGCCAGCTGGCTTGCAGGTTTGGGGTGATAAAGAGCTGTTCAAAACCGATGATGGGCTGCTGCTTGGCATCGAGCAGGGCAGTCGCGCCGAGGGAGATAGAAGGGTTGCGCAGACCTACGTCAATCTCCCCCAGCGTCAGCTGCAGGCCGTAGTGTTCGGCCAGCCAGCCGGGCAGATAGCGCTGGATCAGACGGGGGGTTTGCCACAGCAGCAGGGTGATCAGGATAAGAAGCAGCAGGAAAGCGTAGGCAAGGTAGCGAAGCAAGCGGAGCTTGGGGAACGCGGGCTCGGTAGTGTTCATTTGGTGCACTCCCATTTGGTTCCCGCCATGGTACAGAAAAGCTGGATAGTAATCATGGGGTTGCGTGCTGTTGTACGCCGTACTTTGTCCAAAGGCGATCCAGTTCCCCCTTTTGTTGCAGCGCAGCCAACCACTGTTCCAGCTGGGCAGGGGTAATGGAGGCCGCAGGGTGAAGAATGGCGCGGTGCTGATACTGTTGGTCCCATTTGTCAGAGACAAGAAGTCGCTCGGCAGTACCGGGATGGGCCAGCAGATACTGGTTAAGGTAGGAGACGTTGAGAATGGCTACCTCACCACGTCCTTTGAGCAGGGCTTGCAGGGCACTGGCGTTGTCCTTGACCAGGGTGATATTGAGCTTGCGCTGCAGGTAAACGGGATCGGCATTGAATTGACCGACGCCATAGTGGTAGCCGGTCACCCCTATAAGGTGGTGCCGGGAGGGGTCATCGAAAAAGCGTTGATCCCGTCCCGCTTTGTTCAGGGCCACATAGACCTCGCCACCACCGAGGAAGGGGGCTGTCATTTTGAATTTATCTGTGTCCCAGCCCCACTTGGTGTCTTCAAACAGCATCAGTGAGAAACGCCCCATATCGAGCGCCTTGTAGCGGTTGGCTGCCGAGGTGGGGACAAAAATGAAGGTCACCTCTTTCTGTACTGCGTTGAGTTGGTCGATAAGATCCAGCGTCAGTCCTTCATAGTGTGAGTCAGAGAGTTTGACCACAAAGGGGGCATAGGGATAGCCGCCAACCTTGATGAGGGGATGGCTCCAACCAGGCAGGCTGAGTAACAGCAATAACCAGCACCAATATTTCATGAGATCACCAAGGTAATGACATGATCCCAGATTCGGTTAATCTGTATCGCTTTTCAAGCAGTCAAGAGAATTAAGGCAGCGTTGTTCGGCTGAGCTCAATTCGCTCATTACCATCTGGATATCTACCAGCTGCTGGTGCAGGGCACGGCGCTTTTCCTCGATCAGCTGGATCATGGAGTGGAGCTGGGTTTTGCTCGATTTGTCAGTGTCATACATATCGAACAGCTCGCGGATCTCGGCCAGGCTAAACCCCAGCCGTTTGCCGCGCAGGGTCAACTTGAGCCGGATTTTGTCCCGATGGCTGTAGATGCGTGTTTGCCCCTCCCGCTGGGGGGTGAGCAGCCCTTCGTCCTCGTAGTAGCGGATGGTGCGCGGCGTAACATCAAACTCGTGGGCCAGCTCCGAGATGCTGTAGGTGATCTCCTTGCCGGGCTGGGAACGGGACATGGTTATGACTCCTGTTGCCGGGAGAGTGGCTGGCAGAGGCGGGCCCGCAGCCGCTCGGCATTGGCGTGCAGAGCCTGACCGACCCGCGAGCCGTTGGGGCGGCCGAGCTGCTCGCTCACCCACTGGCCGGTGGCAGCCAGCTGGTCGAGATCGACGCCGGTGCTCATGCCAAGGCCGTGCAGCAGGTAGACCACCTCCTCCGAGGCGACGTTGCCGGAGGCGCCGGGGGCATAGGGGCAGCCGCCAAGCCCGGCCACCGAGCTGTCGATGGTGCGGATGCCGCGCTCCAGCGCCGGCAGCAGGTTGGCCAACCCCTGGCCATAGGTGTCGTGAAAATGGACCGCGAGCCGGCCGGCCGGGATCTCGTGCAACACCGCATCCAGCATGGGTGCCACCGTGCCCGGGGTGCCGACGCCGATGGTGTCGCCGAGGGATATCTCGTGGCAGCCCAGATCCAGCAGTCGCTCGGCCATGGCGGCGACCCGCTTGGGCCGGGTCGGGCCATCGAACGGGCAGGCGATGACGGTGGAGAGGTAGCCGCGTACCTTGATGCCGAGGCTGCGCGCCTCCTGCACCAGCGGGGCGAAGCGCACCAGCGACTCCTCCACGCTGATGCCAATGTTGGCCCGGGTAAAACCGTCGGAGCAGGCGGTGAAGAGGCCTATCTCGTCGGCGCGGGCGGCAATGGCTGCCTGCAGACCCTGTAGATTGGGCACCAGGGCGCCATAGCGGGTCGGCCCTCTGCGCGGCAGGGCGTTGAACAGTGCGGCGGAATCCGCCATCTGCGGCACCTTTTTGGCAGAGACAAAGGCACCGACCTCGATGCGCTGCAGACCGCTGTCGGTAAGGCGCTGGATCAGCTCCAGCCGTTGCACCAGCGAGAGGGTCGCGGCTTCATTTTGCAGGCCGTCCCGCGGCCCCATCTCCACCAGGCTGACCTTGTCGTCCCGGTTCTCCTGTGCTCGGCTCATGAGCGCTCCTCCTGCGCGGTATGCTGCTCGGCAAAGCGCACCAGCAGGGCGCCCTGACTCACCTGTTCGCCCTGGCGGCACTGCAGCGCTTCGATCACCCCATCCCGGTCGGCCTTGAGGACGTGTTCCATCTTCATCGCTTCCAGCACCAGCAGGGGCTGCCCCTTGCTGACCGGCTGGCCGGCCTCGACCTGCAACGCCACGACGATGCCGTGCATGGGGGCCAGGATGCCGGGGGCGTCGCCCGCCTCGTGATCATGGTGCAGCTGATGATGTTGATCATCGGCCGAAAAGCGGATGCGCCTGCCCGCCAGGTGCAGCAGATAGTCGTCCTCGCCGAGGGCGTGTAGCGGGTAGCGCTGCCAGCTGCCGGCTTGCTGCAGGCGGATCTGATCCGCCCCGAGCTCGAACGGGATCTGCTCGCCCTGCCAGAGCAGGCTGCCTGCCCGCTCGGCGAGGGTCAGCACGCGGGCCTCCTCGCCGATGCGCACCGCTGCGCTAAAGCTGCGGGTGGGGCCCAGCCGAAAGCCTGCGGCCTGCTGCCAGGGGGAGGCGCCGTGCTCGCGACTGGCGAGCCAGAGGGCGGCGAGCGGCCAGGCGAGCGCCGGGACGGGCAGAGTGTCGGTGGGAATGGGCCACTGGGTGTGGTGGCCCATGGCCAATACTTCTGGCTCTTCGCACAGGCGCAGCAACAGCGGGCCGTTGTGCACCAGGGGGCCGAGTTCCAGCGCCGCCAGCGCGTCGGCCAGGCAGGCAAAGGCCTCGCTGCGGCTCGGTGCGTGGGCGATCAGCTTGGCGATCATGGGGTCGTAATAGGGGCTCACCGCATCGCCGGCGCCGACGCCGGTGTCGATGCGCACGCCGGCCGGCCAGTGGAGCCAATTGATGGGGCCGCTGGCGGGCAGAAAACCGGCGGCCACGTCCTCGGCGTAGAGGCGCGCCTCCACCGCGTGGCCGCGCAGCACCACCTCATCCTGGGTGAGTGGCAGCGGCTTACCTTCGGCCACCGCCAGCTGCCAGGCCACCAGATCCTGGCCGGTGACGGCCTCGGTGATCGGGTGCTCCACCTGCAGCCGGGTGTTCATCTCCATGAAGAAGAACTCCTCCCCGCACAGCAGAAACTCGATGGTGCCGGCTCCCCGATATGTGATGGCCCGGGCTGCGGCGACGGCGGCCTCGCCCATGGCACGGCGCAGCGCCGGTGCGATGTCGGGGGCAGGGGCCTCCTCGATCACCTTCTGGTGGCGGCGCTGCAACGAGCAGTCCCGGTCTCCCAGATAGATGGCGTTGCCAAGGGTATCGGCAAACACCTGCACCTCCACGTGGCGGGCGCGGGCGAGATAGCGCTCCAGCAGCACGTGGTCGTCACCGAAGGCGGCGCTTGCCTCCCGCTTGACCGCCGCCAGGGCGTCGTCAAAGTCGGCCAGCTGATCGACCCGGCGCATTCCCTTGCCACCGCCGCCGCTGGCCGCCTTGATAAGGAGCGGGAAGCCCACCTGGCTCGCCTGATCGCGCAAAAAGTCGGGGTGCTGATCCGCACCGTGATAACCGGGCAGCACCGGCACGCCGGCTGCCTGCATCAGCGCCTTGGCGCCCGACTTGTCGCCCATGGCGAGAATGGCGGCGCCGCTTGGGCCGATGAAGCGCACGCCCCGCTGCTCGCAGGCGGTGGCAAAATCGCTGTTTTCGGACAGGAAACCGTAGCCCGGGTGGATGGCGTCGGCGTTCGCCTGCTGGGCGATGCGCAGGACCTTGCCGGTGTCGAGGTAGCTCTCCCGGGCGGGGGCCGGCCCCAGATGCCAGGCCTCATCGGCCAGACGGGTGTGCATGGCAAGGGCGTCGGCATCGGAGTAGAGGGCGATGGTGTGAATGCCGAGGCGTTTCGCCGTCTTGATGATGCGCACGGCGATTTCGCCGCGATTGGCAATTAGCAGGCGTTTAATCTGAATGTGATGGGTCATGTCTCATCCTTGAAACGGGGACGCCAGGCGGGAGGACGTTTGTCGAAGAAGGCTTGCATCCCCTCCTGGGCTTCGAGCCCCACCCGAACCCGGGCGATGGTCTCGACGGTTTTTTCTTCGTGCAGGCGGGAAGGATGGGCTTCTATCGCCGCCAGCAGCCGTTTGGTCTCTTTCATTGCCTCCGGCCCGTTGCGGCACAGACGAAGGGCCTGCGCCCGCCCCTCCGCCAGCAGTTGATCCGGTTTGCAGAGTTGGTGTGCCACATTGAGCCGACAGGCGGTAATGGCATCGAACGGCTCGGCAGTGAGCATGTAGCGGCGCGCCTGACGCATCCCCATAGTGCGCACCACGTAGGGGCTGATCACCGCAGGCGCCAGACCCAGGCTCACCTCTGAGAGGCAGAAGCGGGCATCATCGCTGGCCAGCACCAGATCGCAGGCGCAGATAAGGCCGAGCGCCCCGCCATAGGCGGCCCCCTGCACCAGAGCTACCGTGGGGAAGGGGAGCTCGTCGAGGGTCTGCATCAGCCGGGCCAGTACCCGGGCGTCTTCGCGATTGTGTTCGAAATCGGCGTGGGCCAGATTACGCATCCAATTGAGGTCGGCGCCTGCGCAAAAGTGTTTTCCCTCGGCACGTAGCAGCAGGGCGTGAGGACGTTCGGCGAGATCATGACCATGGAGATGGGCCAGGTCATCGAGGCAGTCGAGCAGCCCCAGCATCAGGTCGGCATCAAAGGCGTTGTGACGGGCCGGGCGCGACAGCACCAGCTCGGCCAGCGGGCCATGCCGCTCCAGCCGAAATGGGGTCTGGGAGGAAGTAAGTGGATCTGACATAGGTTTGCTCCTTACATCCGGAAGATGCCGTACCGCTCGGGTTCAATGCGGGCACCCTGACAGGCGGCGAGCGCCAGCGCCAGCACGGTGCGGCTCTGGGCCGGGTCAATGACGCCATCATCCCAGAGGCGGGCGCTGGCGTAGTAGGGGTGACCCTGGCGCTCATACTGCTCGATCACCGGGGCACGGATGGCGGCCGCCTCCTGCTCGCTCAACTCTTTGCCCTCGGCAGTCAGCTTGTCCCGACGCACCTGCACCAGCACTCCGGCCGCCTGCTCGCCCCCCATGACGGAGATGCGGCTGTTGGGCCAGCTAAAGAGAAAATCGGGTTCATAGGCGCGGCCACACATGCCGTAGTTGCCGGCACCAAAGCTGCCGCCGACGAGCAGGGTGATCTTGGGCACCCGGCTGCAGGCCACCGCGGTGACCAGCTTGGCGCCGTGCTTGGCGATCCCCTCCTTTTCTGCGCTGCTCCCCACCATAAAGCCGGTGATGTTCTGCAAAAAGAGTAGCGGGATGGCGCGGCGATTACAGAGCTGGATAAAGTGGGCCCCCTTCTGGGCGCTGTCGCTGTGCAGCACGCCGTTGTTGGCTAGGATCCCCACTTCCATGCCGCAAATACGGGCAAAGCCGGTCACCAGAGTGGTGCCGAACAGCGCCTTGAATTCGTCAAAGTCAGAGCTATCCACCAGTCGTGTAATTAGTTCGCGGGCGTCGTAAGGGCGTTTGAGACTGGTGCCCACCAGACCATAGAGCTCCTCGATCGGGTAGCAGGGGGGCTCGTAGCCGGGGCTGCTCTCTATCGGCTCGTTACCCAGATGAGTAACCAGCGTGCGGGCGATGGCCAGCGCATGAGCATCGTCACGGGCCATATGATCAGCAACGCCGGAGTGGGCGCAGTGTACTTCGGCGCCACCCAGGGCTTCGGCGCTGATCTCCTCACCGGTGGCGGCCTTGACCAGCGGCGGACCCGCCAGAAAGATGGTGGCTTGCTCCCTGACCATGATGGATTCATCAGCCATGGCGGGCACATAGGCGCCGCCAGCGGTGCAGAGCCCCATCACCACTGCCAGCTGGGGAATGTTCTGGGCCGACATGCGGGCCTGGTTGTAGAAGATGCGGCCAAAGTGATCCCGGTCGGGGAACACCTCGTCCTGCATCGGCAAGAAGGCGCCGCCGGAATCTACCAGATAGAGGCAGGGGAGGCGCAGCCGCTCGGCGATGGCTTGGGCACGCAGGTGTTTTTTCACCGTGAGCGGGTAGTAGGTGCCGCCCTTCACGGTGGCATCGTTCACCACCAGCATGCAGAGTCTGCCCGAGACCCGGCCGATGCCGGTGATGATGCCGGCGGCGGGCACTGGTTCGTCATAGACCTGCCAGCCAGCCAGCGCCGAGAGCTCGAGAAAGGGGGAACCCGGGTCCAGCAGCTGGTTGATGCGCTCGCGGGGCAGCAGCTTGCCACGGGCCTGATGGCGGGCGTTGTTGGCAGCACCGCCGCCCAAGGCTATCTCCTCCAGACGGGCATTGAGATCGTCGACCAGGTCCTGCATGGCGGCCCGATTGGCCTCATAGTCGGGGCTGGCGGTGTCGAGGCGGGAGTGGATCCTGCTCATGCGTTATCTCCCATCAGCTCGCGGCCGATGAGCCAGCGGCGGATCTCCGAGGTGCCGGCGCCGATCTCGTAGAGCTTGGCGTCCCGCAGCAGGCGGCCGGTGGGGTATTCGTTGGTATAGCCGTTGCCGCCGAGCAGCTGGATGGCATCGAGCGCCATCTGGGTGGCATTTTCGGCGGCAAACAGGATGGCGGCGGCGCAATCCTTGCGGCTGGTGCGGCCCTGATCGCAGGCGCTCGCCACCGAATAGACCAGCGCCCGGCTGCTGGCGAGGCGGGTATACATGTCGGCGAGCTTGCCCTGCACCAGCTGGAACTCGCCGATGGGCTGGCCAAACTGCTTGCGCTCGCGCACATAGGGCAGCACCACGTCCATGCAGGCCTGCATGATGCCAAGGGGACCCGCCGCCAGCACCACCCGCTCGTAATCGAGCCCGCTCATCAGCACCTTGACCCCGCCATGCAAGGGGCCCAGCAGGTTCGCTTGCGGCACCCGGCAGTTGTCGAACACCAGCTCGCAGGTGCTGGATCCGCGCATGCCGAGCTTGTCGAGCTTCTGGGCGGTGGAGAAACCGGGGGTCCCCGCCTCGACGATAAAGGCAGAAATCCCTTTGGGACCGGCGGCGGGATCGGTCTTGGCATAGATGACGAAAGTGTCGGCATCCGGGCCGTTGGTGATCCACATCTTGTTGCCATTGAGCACGAAGTGATCCCCCTCGCGCACCGCGGTGAGACGCATGCTGACCACGTCGGAGCCGGCGCCCGGTTCGCTCATGGCCAGCGCCCCCACATGCTCGCCGCTCACCAGCGGGGGCAGGTAGCGCGCTTTCTGCTCCGCCGTGCCGTGGCGGTGGATCTGGTTGATGCAGAGGTTGGAGTGGGCGCCGTAGGAGAGGCCGACCGAGGCGCTGGCGCGGCTCACCTGCTCCATCACCAGCACGTGGGCCAGATAGCCGAGGTTCACCCCGTCATACTCCTCCGCCACCGTGATGCCGTGCAGACCCAGCTCACCCATGCGGGGCCAGAGATCGCGGGGGAAGACGTTGCTTTGATCTATCTCGCTGGCGCGCGGCGCGATCACTTTCTGGCAGAAGGCCTCGACCTGCTCGGTCAGGGCGCACAGGGTCTCATCCATCTGCATCCATGCTCTCCTTACGGATATGACAGTCGGTTTGGAAGGTTGGTTCGACCGGCTGACTCGGCGTTACGGCTGGCAGTGGTCGGTCCATTTTGTACTTCACTTCTGCCACAAGTTTACGTTAGCGTAAACGTAAATCAATTGTTAATCTGTTGTGTGTCGATAAAGCGGTGGTAGTGAAAGAGTCATCAGCTACCACGACAACAGCGCCATAGTGGCAGATCCGACTGACGCAGCGTGTGGGCGCCGCGTCATAAAGCGCTAACTCAGGAAAATAAGCGCGGGGCAACAAGGGAGCGAACGACAAGATGGATTTTACCCTGACCGATGATCAACAGGCGTATGTGGAGGCGGCCGCCGCCTTTGCCGATGAGGCGCTCAAACCCCATGCCGCGCGCTGGGACAAGGAGCATGAGTTTCCGATCCCGACCATCAAGCAGGCGGCAGAGCTAGGTTTTTGTGGCCTCTATACCCCGGAGCCGTTTGGCGGATTGGGGCTGCCGCGCCTCGATGCGAGCCTCATCTTCGAACGCCTCGCCATGGGCTGTACCTCGACCACGGCGTATCTGACCATTCACAACATGGTGAGCTGGATGCTGGGTAGCTGGTTGCCCACCGTGGTTGCCAAAGAGTGGGTTCCGAAACTGGCTAGCGGCGAATTGCTGGGCTCCTATTGCCTCACCGAGCCGGGGGCGGGTTCCGATGCTGCGGCACTCAAGACCCGGGCGGTGCGCGAGGGTGATAGCTACCTCATCGAGGGAACCAAGGTCTTTATCTCGGGAGCGGGCAGCACTGACGTGCTGGTGGTGATGGCCCGTACCGGTGGTGAAGGTGCGAAGGGGATCTCTGCCTTTATGGTGCCGGCAGATAGCGCGGGCATCGTCTATGGCAAGCCCGAAGAGAAGATGGGCTGGAACAGCCAGCCGACCCGGGAAGTGGCGTTCAACGGAGTGCGAATTCCCGCCCGCTACCGGCTGGGTGAGGAGGGGGAAGGGTTCAAGTTCGCCATGCAGGCCCTCGATGGTGGTCGCATCAATATTGCCACCTGTTCGGTGGGCACCGCCCAGCAGGCGCTGGACGATGCGCTGGCCTATGTGCAGCAGCGCCAGCAATTTGGTCACCCGATCAGTGAATTCCAGAGCGTGCAGTTTCGCCTGGCCGATATGGCGACCGAGCTGGCTGCCGCCCGCTTGCTGGTACGTCAGGCCGCCGACAAGCTGGATCGCGGGGCACCCGACAAGAGTGCCTGGTGTGCCATGGCCAAACGGTTTGCCACCGATGTGGGTTATCGAATCTGTGATGAGGCTCTGCAACTCTTTGGCGGCTATGGTTATATCCGCGAGTATCCGCTCGAGCGCTATCTGCGCGATACCCGGGTACACCGCATTCTGGAGGGCACCAACGAGGTGATGCGACTCATCATCGCGCGCCGCCTGCTGGCCGATCCCGGCTTGTCGCTGGGCTAACCGGTGGTCGCATCAAGGGTGTGTTGCCTGCCACCCGATTTGCACCATGCCATGCCGGTTTCGGCTTCGTGAGCCAGCCACAGGTTGGTGTCATTCAAGCCTGTCATCATGGCGGCAGCTTCATCGACAAGGACAATGTTATGACAAGGTTCAGACTCGAATATCATGGCCACGTGGCCTATATCACCCTCGACCATCCCCCTGCCAACACCTGGACTCTCGCCAGCCTGCAGGCCTTTTTGCAGATGATGGTGGAGCTCGACAGTCGTCCCGATGTGGTGGCGCTGGTGATCCGCGGGGCTGGCGACAAATTTTTCTGCGCCGGTGCCGACCTCAATATGTTTGTCGAAGGGAATGTCGAGCTGGCCCGCGAAGTAGCCGAGGCCTTTGGCAAGGCCTTCGAGGCGCTGGCCCGCTTTCACGGCGTCAGTATCGCCGCCATCAATGGTTATGCCATGGGCGGTGGCCTGGAAGTGGCGCTGGCTTGTGATATCCGCATCGCCGAGCAGCAGGCGTTGCTGGGACTGCCGGAAGCTTCGGTGGGCTTGCTTCCCTGTGCTGGTGGCACCCAGCGTTTGACCGAGCTGGTGGGGCCGGGCTGGGCCAAGCGGATGATCCTCTGCGGTGAGAAGGTGAGTGCCTCGCTGGCCTACGAGATGGGGCTGGTGGAGGAGGTGGTGAAAACCGGTCAGGCGTGGGAGGCCGCGCACCAGATGGCCCATCTGGTGGAGCGCCAGAGCCCGAGCGCCCTGCGCGCGTGCAAAACCCTGATCAATCAGGGCCGCAGTGGCCCGCGGGATGCAGCCTTGCCCCTTGAGCGGTCGCTGTTTCTCGATCTCTTTAGCGATGCCAACCAGCGTGAAGGGGTGGCCGCCTTCCTGGAGAAACGCTTACCGCGCTGGCAATATGGCCCAACAGAGTAAATCCATACGGAGCCGTTTATGAGTGAGCCGGTCAAGGTTAGCTGTTATCCCACCGAAGATGGTCATCAGATCGGGGTGTTGACCCTCGACAGCCCTGCGTCTCTCAACGCATTGAGCCTGCCGATGATCCAGATCCTGCAACAGACGCTGACCCGTTGGGAGCAGGATCCCGCCATCGTCTGTGTGCTGCTGCAGGGGGCGGGTGAGAAGGCATTTTGTGCCGGTGGCGATATCCGCTCCTTCTATTACCGCAAGCAGGAGGCAAGCGGATCGGAACTGTTCGAATATGCCCGCGACTTTTTCGAGCAGGAGTACCGGCTCGACCACCACATCCACTCTTACCGCAAGCCCCTTATCTGCGTGGCTGACGGTATCTGCATGGGGGGCGGTATTGGCCTGTTTGCCGGTGCCGATTTTCGGGTTGTCACCGAAAAGAGCCTGTTCGCCATGCCGGAGGTAACCATAGGCCTCTACCCCGACGTGGGAGCGAGCTGGTTTTTAAGCCGGATGCCGGGGCGGCTGGGGCTCTGGCTCGGTCTGACTGGCGCCCGCTTCAACGGGAGTGATGCCATCGGTCTTGGGCTGGCGGATCACGCCATCGCCAGTGGCGAGCGCAGTGCGCTGTTGTCACGCCTCGCCGTGCTCGAGTGGACTGGCAGTGGTGATCCCCGTGAGCAGATCGATTTGCTGCTCAGGGAATTGCACAGCGAGGTGGCGGCTCGCTTGCCTGCGCCTGTGCTGCTACCCCATCAACAGAGAATCGATACCCTGCTGGCGGGGCGCACGTTGCAAGGGGTATTGGCGCGGTTGTTCGAGGCTCAGTTCGATGAACAGGAGGCGGTACTCAGGCAGGCGCAGCAGATCTGCCGCACCGGCAGCCCCATCAGCCGTGCCATTTTGTGGCGCCAATATTGGCAGGCTCGCCGCAACTCACTGGCAGAGGTATTTGCCGAGGAGCTGACCCTCTCGGTCAACTGTGTGCTGAAGGGGGATTTTGTGGAAGGGGTACGGGCACTGCTGATCGACAAGGATAAAGATCCCCGCTGGCAACAGTTGCCACCGGAGGGGGAGTGGCTGGATGAGTTCTATCGCTGGCCGCAGGGGAGCAATCCGTTGGCCTGCAAGGAATAACATCATGGCAACCGGCGGACGCCGCCATCAGCAACGCAAGGAGCAAGCGGGATGACAAGGATAGGGTTTATCGGGCTCGGCAACATGGGGGGGCCCATGGCGGCCAATCTGGCCAGGGCCGGGCACACGGTGCAGGTGTTTGATCTGGTTGCCCAAAACATTGAGCGCGCCATCGCCGCTGGCTGTATCGCAGCGGGGGATGCCCGAGAGGCGGTGACCGGCTGCGAGGTGGTGATCAGCATGCTACCCGCGGGGGAACATGTGCGCGATCTTTGGTTGTCTGAGGGGCAGGATCTGCTGGCTGCCCTGCCGGTTGGTGCACTGGTGATCGACTGCTCCACTATCGATGTCGACTCTGCCCGTCAAGTCGGGGAGGCGGCCCGCGCCCGCGGTTTGCGCTTTATCGATGCCCCCGTATCGGGCGGTGTCGCCGGTGCGGTCGCCGGGACGCTCACCTTTATCGTTGGCGGTGACGTGGCGGATTTCGAGGCGGCGAAACCCCTGCTCGCCAGCATGGGGCAGAACCTGTTTCACGCCGGGACGCTGGGCGCCGGGCAGATCGCCAAGATGTGCAACAACATGCTGCTTGCGATCCATATGGCGGGCACTGCCGAGGCGCTGGCCCTCGGGGTGAAGGAGGGGCTGGATCCCGCCGTGCTCTCCACCATCATGGGCAAGAGCTCCGGCAACAACTGGAGTCTGGAGCGCTACAACCCCTGGCCCGGGGTGATGGAGAATGTCCCTGCCGCCCGCAACTATCAGGGGGGATTTATGACTCGGCTGATGGTGAAAGATTTGGGGCTGGCCATGGCGCTGGCCGAGCATGGCCACAGCGCTGTGCCCATGGGGGCGCTGGCCCGCAACCTGTTCAACCTGCATGCCGCTCAGGGGCAGGGGAGCCGCGATTTCTCCAGCATCGTCGAACTCTATCTGGATAAACAGGATCCCGCCTGACGGGCCACCTCTCTTCAAGGCATCTCTCTTCGACCAGCTACAAGGAGCATTGATGGATATCAAAGATAAGGTCATCGTTATTACCGGCGCTGGACGTGGCTTGGGACGGGCCATTGCGCTGGCTCTGGGCGCACAGGGGTCGACGCTGGCGCTGCTCGACATCAATCGCGCCGATCTGGAGGCGACCGCCGCCATGGTTCACTGCCAGAATGGTCAGTGCGATCAAGATAGCCAGTGCGAGCTGTTTGTCTGCAATGTGGCGAGCGAAGCCGAGGTTGAGTCGGTTTTTGCTGGCATCAAGGAGCGTTTTGGCGTGCTGCACGGTCTTATCAACTGCGCCGGCATTTTGCGCGATGGCATGCTGATCAAGGTGAAAGAGGGTGAGCTGGTGGAGAAGATGACGCTGGCCCAGTGGCAGAGCGTGATTGACGTCAACCTCACAGGTACCTTCCTCTGCGGTCGCGAGGGGGCGGCGCTGATGGCGCAAGGGGGGCAGGGGGGCGTCATCATCAACATCTCCTCTATCGCCCGCGCCGGCAATATTGGCCAGAGCAACTATGCCGCCAGCAAGGCGGGGGTTGCCTCGCTGGTGGTGACCTGGGCGCGGGAGTTGGCGCGCCATGGCATTCGGGTGATGGGGATTGCCCCCGGGGTGTTTGCCACCGACATGACGGCGGCGATGAAGCCGGAGGCGATGGCGCGGATGCAGCAGGCCATTCCGGTCGGCACCCTTGGCGAGGCGCAACAGCTGGCCGAGACGGTGAGCTTTATTTTTGCCAACGACTATCTGTCGGGGCGGATGATAGAACTGGATGGCGGTTTGCGTTTATAGGGATTTACATAATGGGCCCCGGTGTTTCCACCGGGGCTTTTTTATGCAGATTATTTATACAGAGAGCGCCTGAATGGCGATGCATAGGAACCATGCGAGTCAGGTTGTGTTGGCAGAAAAATGAGAAATATCAATGGGTCTTGGTTAATTTGAGCCAGCTCACAGGCCATATGGGTCAGTGCTGTAAAATTGCGCGCGGTCAAGGCGGTGCATGATTGACGGGACGAGGGATTGCGGTCGGAATAGTCATGCAATATAGTTGCCGCCTTTTTCACGGGGTCAGGATTCCCAGCCCCTCCCATATTGCGCGCAGTATGAATACGGACGCTCTGCCGCCGCCTAAATAAACAGGATTGAAATGGACAAGAAACTAGGGCTGGGCGCCCTCATTTCGCTGGTGATCGGCTCCATGGTCGGCGCCGGGGTCTTCAGTCTGCCACAAAACATTGCTGCACATGCCAGTGCCGGGGCGGTCGCCCTGGGTTGGGCCATCACCGGTCTGGGCATGATCTGTCTCGCGCTGGTCTATCAGAACCTCTCCATGCGCCGCCCTGATCTCGATGGCGGTATCTTCAGCTATGCCAAGGCCGGTTTCGGCGATTTCATCGGTTTCAACGCCGCCTGGGGTTACTGGCTCTGCCAACTGCTGGCCAACGTCTCTTACGCCATCGTGGTGTTTAGCGCCCTGAGCTACTTCTTCGATACGCCGGACAACGTCATCTTCGGTGACGGCAATACGCCGGTCGCCATCACGCTGGCCTCCATCCTGATCTGGTCGGTGCATGCGCTGGTGCTGCGCGGGGTGCAGGTCGCTGCGCTGGTGAATATCGTCACCACCATCGCCAAGATGGTGCCGCTCATCGTCTTCTGTGTCGCGATCCTGCTGGCCTTCAACATGGATACCTTCACTCTGAATATCTGGGGCCAGAACAACATGGAGCTGGGCTCCGTGATGGATCAGGTCAAGTCCACCATGAAGGTGACCCTCTGGGTCTTTATCGGGATTGAAGGGGCCGTGGTGGTTTCTGCCCGTGCCCGTCATCGCAAGGATGTGGGCCGTGCTACCGTGCTGGCGCTGCTCGGCGCCCTGACGCTTTACGTGATGGTGACCCTGTTCTCGCTGGGTGTCATGAGCCAGCCGCAACTGGCGGCGCTTAAAAATCCTTCGACCGCCATGATCCTTGAAGCCGTAGTCGGCCCCTGGGGCGCCTGGCTTATCAACATCGGTCTGGTGGTGTCGGTGATGGGGGCGCTACTCAGCTGGACCGTGCTGGCCGCTGAAGTGCCCTACATCGCAGGCAAGACCGGCGTCTTCCCGGGCTGGTTTGCCAAGGAGAACAAGAACGGCTCGCCGCAGGTATCCCTCTGGTGCTCTACCTGTCTGGTGCAGATCTTCCTGATCATCATCTACTTCCAGAGCAGCACCTATCTGGCGCTGGTCAACATTGCCACCTCGGCGGCGCTGGTGCCCTACGTTTTCTCCGGTGCCTATGGCCTGAAGCTGGCATTGAAAGGGGAGACCTATCAGGGTCAACCCCATCAGCGCAAGCGTGACCTGCTGCTGGCTCTGGTGGCGACCGTTTACGGCTGCTGGCTGGTCTACGCTGCCGGTGTGGAGTACCTGTTGCTGGTGGCGCTGCTCTATAGTCCGGGCATCTTCATCTACTGGAAGGCGCGTCAGCATCACGGTCTGCGTGGCCTTAACCGGCTGGAGCAGGGGATGACGGCGGCTCTGCTCGGCTGTGCCGTGCTGGCCTTCTACAAGGTGATGGACGGTACCATTCCGCTGAACTGAGCGGCACAATGAAGAGATGGCCCTCGCGCCATCTCTTTTTTTTCATGCTGATATCCACTGTTGCCCGGCCGTGTTGGCCGTTTATCGTTCAAAACAGGAATTTTTATGCTGTTTATGGGTTACCTCCTGCTGGGCGCCTTTGCCGGCATGCTGGCAGGGCTGTTCGGGATTGGCGGTGGATTGATCATTGTCCCCGTGCTGGTCATGACCTTTCGCGCTCAGGGTATCGACCCTGAAATAATTACCCATCTGGCCCTCGGCACCTCGTTGCCCACAATGATCTTTACCGGATTCAGCTCGCTTAGAGCACATCAGGAAGCGGGTGCCGTCGACTGGGTGATGATCCGCAGATTGGGGGCGGGCATGCTGGTTGGTGCCTGGCTCGGTGGTATGACGGCCAATCTGCTCAGTACCAGCACCCTCAATATCATTATCGGCTGCTTCGCCTGGACTATGGCGCTGCAGATGGGGCTTAACCTCAAGCCCAAGGCGGAAAGACACCTGCCAGGAGCGTTCGGCACCGGCATTGCTGGCACAGTGATAGGCTGGATGTCCGCGCTGTTTGGCATTGGCGGTGGCTCGCTCACCGTCCCTTACCTGAGCTGGAACTCGGTGCCGATGCGCAATGCGGTAGCGGCCTCTGCAGCCTGCAGCATGCCCATCGCGCTGGCGGGGAGCCTCAGCTACCTCTATGCGGGTTGGGATCATGCCGATCTGCCCGAGTGGAGTGTGGGCTACATCTATCTGCCCGCCCTGCTGGGCATTGTGCTGACCAGTACCCAGTTCGCCCGCATTGGCGCCAAGCTGGCACACCGCCTGTCACCCACACGCCTCAAGCAGGCCTTTGCCCTGCTGATGCTGCTGGTGGGGGCGAAATTTATGCTGTTTAGCTGATTCATTCGGCAGATTGTTGAAAAATAAGGCAAACGATCTGTTGGAGGGTAGAAAGCCGTTGCATTGAACGCCCAGTTTGCCTATTCTCCTCGCCGGTGGTCCTATTGGTCCTCTCGCATTGATAACCCGTCGACCTGGTCAGGACCGGAAGGTAGCAGCCAAGGCGGGGGACTCGAGTGCCGGGATGTGGCTGGTAGGGCCACCACTTGTTTCTGCAATTCAATAAGTTAGCCTCCTAAAGCCCTTGGTCATCCACTTTGTGTGGACGACGAGGAGCTCATCGATGAATCTCTGGCTCAGTCCCCACGGCATCTGGTATTACCGGAAAGTCACCACGCTCCCCTGTGGTCGTCGTAAAGAGATCAAAAAATCCCTGCATACCCGAGACAAGCCGACGGCCCGTGCAGCTGTTGCGAAGCTGCTTGCCTGTGTGCGTTCGAGACCGAAATCTGGCGTTGAGCCTGCTGAGGCATCAGAGACCCCACCAAATCAATCGAGCACCAAGCCGGTGGCTCGGGCGGCCAAACCACTTGCTCCGCTCCTGTCGGTCTTGAGTGACCGCTATCTGAAAGAGAAGGCCCTCTCCTGGGCACCGAAAGAGCTCAGCAACCAGAAGAACTACATCGGCTGCTTCATCAAGGCGCTGGGTGATAGACCGGTCGCTGACTACGGCAAAGCGGATGTGGTCAAGTTCAAGGAGGACCTGCTGAACTCCGGCAAAAGCCCGACCACTATCAACAAGTATCTCCAGAAGCTCTCCCTGCTGTTTAGCTGGCTGGCTAACCATCAGGATGGGGTCATCAACCACTTTGCCGGATTGAAGCTACAGCGAGCCAAGGAGGTGAACTCACGAAGTGGGTACACAGCGGAAGAGCGTCGCAAGTTTATCGGGTGGGCTAAGCAGCAAGAGCCCCACCGTAGGTGGATTGCTCTGCTGGGTCTGTTCACCGGAGCTCGTGCCAACGAAATCTGTCAGCTCTATGCCGATGATGTGCAACAGGTTGACGGTATATGGTGCTTGAATATTCGCAGTGGACGGCCAGACCAGAAACTCAAGACGGCCAACAGTGCTCGTCTCGTTCCTCTCCATCGACACCTCCTCCAGAGCGGTTTCATCGAGTTTGTGAAGGGGAGGATAGGGGGACGCCTTTTCCCTGAACTGCCACATCGCCAGGATGGATACAGCCACCTGTGGGGGCAGTGGTTTAGCCGCCATCGCCCCGTCGACAAGGACTTCCACAGCCTGCGGCATACCGTGGGAACCGCCCTCAAAGATCACGGAGTGCCATTGCAGTATGCGGCGGCGATCCTGGGCCACACCAACGGGGCGATCAGCTATGACCGATACGGAGGGGATGTCTCGCTGGAGAAGCTCAAAGAGGTGATAGAAGCGGCCCTTTCATCCTTTGCTGATGCCGGATAAAGGGAAAGATGGGTCTGCTGAGATGCTGAAATTTTGGCATTTTTAAGAACTTTTTATACGATGTTTCATACAGAAAAAGTTCTATAAATAGCTGAAATTTCAGCAGATTGACTGCTTGGTTTGGTCCATTTTCCTTTGTTGGCGGGCAAAACGGGAAAGTCAAAAACGGCAGATGTGATTTGGTTTTGTGGTCTTGCATGTCAGCACAAGGGAGAGTGGATTCATTCGTCTTCAATGTGCCCAAGACTATGTCTTTGCATCACATTTCTTCTAACCCAAAGTAGATACTCGACATATCTCCTTGATAGCTTAGTCGCCTCGACATGTTTTAGCCTTGGACTGCCTGCCAGCTTATCGAGTCGGGATTTACTAATCATATTGAGCATCATGGAGAGTCGTATGCGTTATGTTGCGTTTGCTGTTGGATTAGCACTTTTTGGTTCGGTTGCCCATGCAGCCACCCAGTACACAGGCGATAAGGTCCAAGGTATACCTGTGATTTCAGCACTCGATGTCGCTGATCTTGCTACAGGCCAGCACCGTTTTATGTTCGAGGGCGTCGAGACCGGAACTGGTCAACGTTGGTACGTGCCGATCATGGTGGCCAAAGGGGCTACCGATGGTAAAAAAGTATTGCTACAGGCTGGAGTACATGGTGACGAACTCAATGGTGTTCGGATCGTACAAAAGGCGATGGCACAACTTGAACCGGCCAAGATGAAAGGGACCGTCATTGGGGTTATTGGCCCCAATCGTTCCGGTTTAGAGCGAGTGTCGCGTACATGGGCAATATCGACTGACGGTGGTGATGTGATCGATTACAACCGGATTCATCCAGGTAAAGAGACAGGTAATGCTCCCGAGCGTCAGGCATGGCTGATGTGGAACAAAATCTACAAAGGGAATGTCGATTTGGCCATCGACTATCACACTCAGTCTACTGGGACGGCATACCCACTCTTTATTTATGCCGATTATCGCAATGCGGATGTAAAGACCATTGCGGAACTGTTCCCTGCCGACCAAATTAAAAAGGATCCTGGTGAAGCGGGGTCGATGGAAACTACGTTTGTTGAGAATGGCATTCCGGCTATAACCGCAGAAGTAGGCGAGCCACGGGTGTATCAACAGGATATGATTGATCGAGGCTTACAGGGGGCCTTCAACGTATTGCGTCACTACAAGGTGATAGATGGAAAGCTTGGGGCCACCGCCGAGAGCCACAAGACATACATAGGTAATGAAATGAGCTCGATTCGGGCAACGACTGGTGGCTTTGCAGAAGTCCTCGTCAAGTTGGGGGACGATGTGAAGAAGGGCCAGAAGGTTGCTTTGCAGCGTAATGCTTTTGGTGATGTAGTGGCTGAATATACTGCGAATATGGACGGTAAAGTGCTTGCAGTCGGCACTGATGCTGTACGTGAGCCTCGGGCGTTACTGGTTCGGATTCTGGGGCAAAATCCTGCGGACACTTGCAAAAATGGTTGCTAAGTAAGGGATGCAGCTATCGCGACAAGGAACATGTTTCCGTTAAGGTCAGCTTTGGATGCACGACCAAACACTCTATATTGAGCGTCACTTTTAGATCAAAGTATGAGGGGCCCGCAGACCCCTCGTTTGGTTATACGGTGTAGTTGGCACCGAGCTCTGTCTTACTGGTGGATGATGCCGTCATGTCAGCCATCTCGCTATCGAGCAGGGTCAACCCGATGACGGTTGCCTTGCTGTTGTAGCGGGGGACTGCAAAGCCCTTCTCCATCAGCTTCTTCTTGAGGGCCAACTGCTTCATGGCCCATTCACCGTTCTGCTCTGCCCAGCGGCTGTAGGCCGCATAGACCTCGCTCATGGGCACTTTGGCCCCTGCTCTGGCCTGGGTGCACTCTTCAAGGAAGCAGCCAACCATATCCGACTCGGCACGGTAGGTCTCGACATCCTGCTTGAGGCGAGCAGGAATCGACGCCTTGAGCCTCTGCTCTTGCCACATCTGGCAGCCCTGGATGGCCCAGTTCAGAATGCCGGGCATCTCGGCCCGCAGCTTCTCCATCAGCATGGGGTCCAATTGTGCCTTCGTGAAGGAGGCATTGAAGGGCAGCATCAACATCCGACGCCACATGCCATTGCTGGTATCGCGGATCTCGGGCTTGTGGTTGCCCACCATCACCAGAGAGAAGGTTGGACGGAACTCCATCTCCTTCTTGGCGTAGGGTGCACGAGCGACAATCACGTCATCCCCTGTCATGGCCTTCACCAAGTTCTCATCCATACGGGCCCCCTCAGGCAGCTCGTTGGCGACCACGAGACGTGCATCCACCAGCTTGGTCAGGGACGGGTTCGGCCCGGTATTGCCGTTGCGGTTGAACAGCAAGACGTTACTGCTGATCTGCCGACTGAACTCTCCCAGCAACTGCTGAATGACCGACATGAACGTACTCTTGCCGTTGCAGCCGCCCCCGTGGAGGAAGAACAGGAGCTGTTCGTCGGTACGGCCAGTGATCCAGTAGCCCACACAACGTTGCAGGAAGGCCGCATACTCGGCATCACCACAGGTGATCTCGCCGATGAACTGCTCCCATCGCGGGCAGACAGCAGCTGGGTCATAGGCCACCGGGCTATGGTGGGTCATCATGAATGCCCGTCTTGGTGCCAATAGGCGACCCGACTTCAGGTCGATGACACCATTGGCCGTGCCCAACAGCATCGGATTGGCGTTCAGTTCGTGCAGTCTTGCCGTCATCATCGGCTTGGCCAGTTCCAGCATGTTTTGAATGCCTGCCCGGTTAAGGCTGCTTGAGCCGTGTCTGAGCACGGCATAGGCCCAAGACAGCTCTTCTTTCTTGCACGCCTGCTTGATCAACATCTGTCCGATTTCCTGGATCTCTTTGCCCACGGTTTGAGCAAGGATCATGGGCGTCAAGTCATTCTGGGTCCAGTGCGTACCATCGAAGTAGATAAAGCCACCTAACTCAGGGACGAACTTCAGGTTATGCCCGTGCATCTGCACGAACCGTTCGGCGTTGGCCGAATCGTTGAGCTCGTTTTCAAAGATGGTTGTACGTGGCAGGACCTTGACGACTTCCGGCTGCTGATCATCGTCCTGAACGGCTTCGGCTTCGGCTTCGGCTTCGGCTTCGGCTTCGGCTTCGGCCACAGGCTCAACCAGGGTGAATGCCGCCACCAGCTCGGTCAGAGGCAAGGGGTTGTCGCCATGCAGGTATTCGTCGATGTCCTTGACGCTATCCGGCAGCTTTACTTGGGTCAGTTTGAGACCGAGTTGGGCCACCTTTGAACGGTACTTGTCGCCCGCGTCATCAGTGTCGAAGAAGGTGACAACATCACTGTCAGCCAGCTCACGCCCCAGCCACTCTAACTGTGTCTGTGACAGTGTCCCGATGGTGGCCAGCACAGGGCCCGGCCAACCTGCATCCACCAGCGACAGGCGGTCATTTTCCCCCTCTACCAGGGCGACAGGGCCGGGGGCATGCAGGCTCTCTTCTCCGTAGAACTGCACCCCGTTAAGCCAGTGCTGACTCGGCAGCTGGAACTGATACTGCTTGTTTGGGTCCTTGAAAGTGAAGCGGCTGACTTGTCCGTTGCGGTCGAAGTGCGGGAACACATAGACACCGCTCGGGAAGAAGTCACGAAGCAGATCTGGGGCATCGTTGCGAAGCTTGACCAGACCGGAGGCCAGTCGCTCCTCTTGGCTGAATCCTGCATCCTTAAGTGCCTTGTTCAGGCCACCTGAGAAGCCGATATCCAGCCCCACCAGCACCTCCTCAGAGTGGCCACGCAACTCCATCAGTTCGTCTACATCCAGGCGAGCCTGATAGTGGTTGGTGGCCAGCTTGAAGAGTTCTTGCAGGCGAGCAGGTGGGGCCGTGTAGATCGGCTGCTCCAGCTTCACCACTTTGCGAACGGTCGGGGTGACTGACAGCTCGCCCAGCAGAAGCAATCGGGCTGCATCGTAGGCGTTACTAGCCAGACCGTTCTTGACGATAAGCTCGAACACATCTCCGTTCTCCTCGCAACTAAAGCAGTGGAAGCTATCGTCGTCAGGATAGAGGGTGAAGCAGTCGTTATGGCCACATAGTGGGCAACTGGCATCGTCCAGTCGGTAGGTGTTGGAGCCGACTTTCTTGACGTCTTGCCCGGTCAGGGCCGAGGCGACATCCATAATGGGGAACTGCTCTTTGATGGCAGCAAAGTCGATAGTCAGGGAGTGGCCTGCATCGGCCAGGGCATATTCAAGGTCTAATTGACTGGATTGAGACATGATGTCTCTCCTCTTAGATGACCGCAGCTGGAACTAAAATCAGTTGTGTAGGCGTTCCAAGCGGCGGTAATCAGGTCGGGTAATTGGCGCCCCCCGAGGGCTTATGGCGTGAGCCAAGGTGCGATGTGTGCGGGGGCGTCTGCCCGCCGACAACCCCGACTATACGGATCGGCAGAAGCAATACAACCCCTCTTTTTTCCTCCCCAAGGTCCCATTTCGAGTTTTCGTTGTGAACAACGCAAAATCCACGATCAAAGATTTTTTCATGTGATCTCGATAGTGGGATCAAGTTCACAATATTGCTGCTTCCCTTGTCTGCTCCACGGACGGGACGCCCCCATCAGCAGGTCAAAATCGATCCGCTTGAAAATGCGACATGTACGTTCATTCAGGGAGTTAAGTGCAACCTATATCACCCCCATGACTGGCTTCCCGTGGTAGAATCCCCGACATTTCGTCTGTTTCAGACCGCAAGGCGGTCCCACGGGGTTTCCATGACAACCAATATCTCATCCCTTGCCAATCTGATCTGGTCGGTTGCTGACCTCCTGCGAGGTGATTTCAAGCAGTCCCAGTATGGCCGCATCATCCTGCCCTTCACCGTGTTACGTCGTCTTGAGTGCGTGCTGGCCCCTACCCGTGAAAAAGTGTTGGCCACCGCCGAGAGCACCAAGGCGCTGCCCGAGCTGGCCCGCCATAAGCTGCTGCTCAATGCCGCCGGACAGAGCTTCTACAACACCGCCAAGCTCACACTGGACAACCTGGGTGAGAAGCAGATCGGTGACAACCTAGATAGTTATGTGCGGGGCTTTTCCCGTGAGGCGTTCGAGGTGTTCGAGCACTTCAACTTCGCCGCCAGCATCGATCTGCTGGAAGATGCCGACCTGCTCTACAAGGTGGTCCGCAACTTCGCTAACGTCGATCTCTCCCCCGAAACCGTAGATAACTACCACATGGGTCTGGTGTTTGAGGAGCTGATCCGCAAATTTGCCGAAAGCTCCAACGAGACCGCCGGTGAGCACTTCACCCCCCGTGACATCGTGAGGCTCACCACCTCGCTGGTGTTTGCGGCTGATGACGAGGCTCTGACCACCGCGGGCGTGGTGCGGACCATCTATGACCCCACGGCGGGCACCGGTGGTTTTCTCTCCTGCGGCATGGAGTACCTGCACGAGTTGAATCCCGCCGCCCGTCTCGCCACCTTTGGCCAGGAGCTCAACCCCGAGTCGTTTGCCATCTGCAAGGCCGACATGCTGATCAAGGGGCAAGACATCAGCAACATCAAGCTCGGCAACACCCTCTCCGATGACCAGTTGCCCTTGGATAAGTTTGACTACTGCCTCTCCAACCCGCCATTCGGGGTGGACTGGAAGAAGGTCGAGAAGCAAGTCCGGGATGAACACCTGCAAAAGGGGCACAGTGGTCGCTTTGGGGCGGGCCTGCCCCGTGTCTCTGACGGCTCACTCTTGTTCCTGCAACATCTTATCGCCAAGATGAAGCCGGAAGGTTCCCGTATCGGCATCATCCTCAACGGCTCCCCGCTCTTTACCGGTGGGGCAGGTAGCGGCGAGAGCGAGATCCGCCGCTATATCCTCGAGCACGACCTGCTCGATACCCTGGTGGCCCTGCCCACCGACATGTTCTACAACACCGGCATCGCCACCTATATCTGGGTGCTGTCGAACCACAAACCGGCGGAGCGTCAGGGCAAGGTGCTGCTCATTAACGCCAGTGACCTGCACAGCCCAATGCGTAAGTCGTTGGGCTCCAAGCGTAAGCAACTGAGCGACGAAGCCATTGAGCAAATCGTCCGCCTCGCCAGCCGTTTCGAGGCGAGCCCGATCGCCAAGATATTCCCCACCACCGCCTTCGGTTATCGCCGTATCACCGTGGAGCGGCCGCTGAAACTGGCGTTCTACCCGCAGGATGCCGAGCGGCTCGCTAGCCTTAACACCGACAAGGGCTGGGCCAAGCTCGATGGCACCCTGCAGTCTGCCATTCTCACTGCCTTGGGCCAGTTCGCTGAGGCCAAGTTGCTCTCTCGCGACAAATTCAAAAAGCAACTGACCAAGCTGCTGGGTGAGGTCAAGCTGCCAGCCCCGGCCTTCAAACTACTGGTAAGCCATTTGGCTGAGCAGGACGATGCCGCTGAAGTGTGTAAAGCCAAGGGCGAGCCGGAAACCAACTCCGATCTGCGGGATAACGAAAATGTGCCGCTGGGGGAAGACATTCATGAATATCTGAAGCGTGAGGTGCTGCCCCATGTGCCGGATGCCTGGATTGACACCAGCAAAACCGACCCACTCGATGGTCAGGTCGGCATCGTCGGTTATGAGCTCCCCTTTAACCGCCACTTCTACCAGTACCAGCCACCCCGCGAGCTAGCAGCGATCGATGCCGATTTGGATGCGGTGGCCAAAGAGATTATGCAACTGCTGGCGGAGGTGCATTCATGAGTGAAGTCGTTGATGCTGCTCAGCAAGGGCTGGCGGGGAAATATCAACCCTATCCGGAATATAAGGATTCGGGGGTAGATTGGCTTGGCTGTATTCCTAGAGATTGGAATAAACTTGCGTTAAAGCATGCTCTTGAGATAGCCATCACAGATGGACCACATGAGACACCAGTCTTCATTGAAGAAGGTGTGCCATTTATGTCGATTGACTCAATTCAGAATAACAAGTTGGTGTTTGACGGTTGCCGATACATTTCGATTGAAGACCATAAACGCTATGCGAAAAAGTGTTTACCTAAGCGTGGTGATCTTCTGCTTGGTAAAGCTGCTTCCGTAGGTAAAATCGCCCATGTGACGACAGATAATGAATTTAATGTATGGTCACCTCTGGCTGTGATTCGTGTTGATTCCTGCAAACATGATAGTAGATTTTTTTACTACAGCTTTCAGTCATCACTGATGCAGTACCAGTGTCAAATTAAAAGCAACTCTAACACTCAAGCAAATTTGGGTATGGGTGATATCTCTAATCTTCAATTTGTATATCCAACATTACCAATACAGCAGACCATCGCAGCTTTCCTCGACTACGAAACCGCCCGGATTGATCGGCTGATTGCCCAGCAGCAGCGGCTGATCGAACTGCTGAAAGAGAAGCGGCAGGCGGTGATCTCCCACGCCGTCACCAAGGGCCTCAACCCCGATGTTCCCATGAAAGACTCCGGCGTCGAGTGGCTCGGCCAAGTGCCGGAGCATTGGGCATCTATTCGTGTCAAACAGGTATCTACTTTCATTACTTCTGGCCCGCGTGGCTGGTCTGATTTCATATCAGATAATGGGGGGGGAATATTTCTTCAAAGTGGTGATCTAAATAATGAACTTGGTTTGGAACTTGATAAGGCGAAGCGTGTAACCCCGCCTGAAAATACTGAAAGTGTGCGAACTAAGTTAATTGATGGTGATGTTGTTGTTTGCATAACAGGGGCAAACACAGGGCGAGTTGCAATTGTTGAAAATTTGTCAAGGACAACATATATAAATCAGCACTTGAGTTTAATTCGCCCGCTGACGTCGAAGATTAGCTCAAAATATTTGGGGTTCAGTCTTGCCTCGTCAGGTGGTCGTTCATTCTTTGATGTTGTTCAATATGGGCTCAAAGAAGGATTGAGCTTAAGTAATATATGTGAGGTGCCAATTGCGCTGCCACCAATAGATGAACAACATCAGATAGTTAAACATATCGAGTCAAGAAATATTTATTTTGACAAATTAACAAGTTTTGCAATCCATCAAGTTGACCTACTCAGAGAACGCCGCACAGCCCTGATTTCTGCCGCAGTCACCGGCAAGATCGATCTGCGAGGCTGGGAGCCACCAGCAGAAGAGGCTGCCGCATGAGTTCAATGCCGCCAACCGAGGCGACTGATGCGATTGCTCCAGCCAGCAATGACGAACAGTACCGCTGGCTGACCGAGTTGATTTTCGATAGCAAGGAACTCGATAAGCTGGGGGGCATGGTCTCCGAGTTCAATCTGTTTGAAGCGATGGGGATGGTGCGTCAGGAGATCCGCCACTCCCATTTCCTCGGCACCCTCTTTAATCCCCGTGAGCCCCATGGCTTGGGCTCCCGCTTCTTTGAGTCGCTGCTTTCAAGGTTGCTCTATGACTTGCCGGATCGACGTAGTGGCGAAGTCTCTCTGCTCGATATCGATCTCTGTGATTACGATGACCTGCAGGTATTTCGCGAGCAAGATCGTATCGATCTGCTGCTGGTGAGCGAGCAAAACCGTCAGGTCTTTGTTATCGAGAACAAGATTGATGCCGGTGAGCACGGCAATCAGCTGGAACGGTACGAGCAGGCCGTAAACCGCCGCTACCCCGAGCATCGCAAGATCTTTGTCTTCTTGACTCTGGACGGCAGAGAGGCCAGTCGCGATGGCTGGTTAAACCTGAGCTATGCCCAGGTGATTGAATGCCTGAGCGAACTGGTCACTGATTATGGCCACCAGATCCCGCCATCAGCCCGTATCGGCATCGAGCACTACATCACCCTATTCAAGCGATATTTTATGGAAGATACCGAGATTGCGGAGCTCTGCTGCCGCATTTACAAGAAGCACCAGAAAGCCTTGGATCTGATATTTGAGCACAGACCTGCTGATGGCGATGGCCGAACCGAGCGCCGGGATTGGGCGAAGGAAATGATAGCGACCGCCGCACAACAGCAAGCTTGGGAACTCGATAGTGAGACCCGGTCATTAGTACGCTACGCCTACTTACCTTGGGATGATGGTAAAGGAATGCTGTCATCAGGCTGGACCAAGAGTGGTCGTGTGGTGTTGTTCGAGATTTTTAGCGATACCGACAAATTGGTGCTGAAACTGCTGATTGGCCCAAGCAGTGATGCGGCATTACGGGAGCATCTGTTTAACTGCGTAGAGCAGAGTGAGGTTGCTTCTCTAGCGAAGAGAAAACTACGACACAGCCCACAATGGAGCCAAGTCTATTCACTGCCTTTGCTCGATAAAAAGTACCTTGGTGATGACCCTGACGAGGAGGAATGCAAAAAGCAGATCAGCAAGAAGCTACAGCATTTCTGGTCACACGACTGGACCCTGCTGAAAGAGACCATGAACAAGGCGATTGAGACCTTGTAGCGAGGATGGCGATAACAATGGATAACAAAGCACGGAAAAAGGCATTTCAAGACCATATCATCGCAGATTTTGAGCAAGTCCGTTTATTGGTTGGTCGTGGTTATCAGGAGAGCTAATGCTGATTCGGATACTCAAAAAACTACTGCTATGGTGCGGCGATGATTCATATCAGCGTCAAGCTACGCGGATAAAAGATGCTGATGTATTAAATGATGCTCTTTTGAAAAAAGCTGTGTGCTTAGTGGACGAGCGGGACGTAAAGGCTACAGCATTGGAGCACGCTGAGCTTCGAATTCAACGACTGCTATCTGAGCTCAATGATATGGATGAAGCATCTCAGGCACAGGCATCCATCATTCGTAGCATGGGGAGCAAGCAAAGGGATTTGGAAGATAAAGTCTATGAGCTGCAACAGTGGGAAACCCGATATCGGCAAATGATCCATAAGCTAACGCCAAAAGATCAAACTCCCAAAGTCATTAAAGTAGATGCTGAATCAACCGCTGTCTTACCTCCCTATAGCAGGGACGAATGCCAAGCATGTGGTGGAATTGGGCCATATTGCAGATGCTCTAACTAAAAACATCCTTACCGATTAAAACGTAGAAGAAGAGTTATGGACAGTAAAGCACGGGAAAAGGCGTTTCAAGACCATATCATCGAGCAGCTGGCCGCTTCGGGTTGGCTGGTGGGTGAGTCGTCTCACTACGACAAAGAGCGAGCACTCTATCCGGAAGACTTGATCGCCTATGTGCAAGAGAGCCAGCCTGAGGGGTGGCAGAAGTTCTGCAAGACCTACGGTGAGGAGCCGGAGCGTCATCTGCTCAACGCCGTGGTGAGAGCCCTTGAAAGCTATGAGCGAGGTACTTTGTGGTTACTCCGTCATCAAGTAGAGGACCGAGGGCATCGGCTGGCAGTGGCCACCTTCAAGCCCGACCATGACCTTAACCCAGAGCTGGTTGAGCGGTATGCCAAGAACCGGCTGCGGGTGGTGCCAGAGCTGGTCTACAGCCCCCATGGCTATGAGGGCCGACTCGATCTTACTCTGTTTCTCAACGGCATACCGGTGGCAACGCTGGAGCTCAAGTCTTGCTTCAAACAGAGCCTGGAGAACGCCAAGCAGCAGTACCGCTTCGACCGCCCACTGGTGACGGCGGGCAAGCGTGAGCCGCTGCTGGCTTTCCGTCGCGGGGCGCTGGTGCACTTTGCCGTCAATCAGTTTGAGGTGGCGATGACCACGCGGCTGGCCGGAGCAGATACCTTCTTCTTGCCGTTCAACCGTGGCACAGCCAAGGGCGGAGCAGGGAACGATCAGCCTGAGACAGGGTTCGCCAGCGAGTACCTATGGCAGGAGATTTTCGCACCCGAGACCTTCCTCAATATTCTGGGTCGCTATCTGCATCTGCAGGTGAAGCACGAAGAGGACGCACTGGGCCGTCTCAAGAAGAAAGAGACGATGATTTTCCCCCGCTATCACCAGTGGAAGGTGGTTGAGACGCTGCTGGCGACGCTCCAGCGGGAAGGGAGCGGCCAGAAGTACCTTATTCAGCACTCGGCGGGCTCTGGTAAATCGAACTCTATCGCCTGGTTGACCCATCAGCTCGCATCGCTGCGGCGTGACACCGATGCCGGAGAGAGTGAGAAGCTATTCAATTCCGTCATCGTCGTCACCGACCGTACCGTGCTCGATAGCCAGTTGCAGGAGACCATCGCTCAGTTCGATCACGCATCCGGGGTGATCTCCCGCATTAATCGGGAAGAGGGGGATGGCAGCAAATCTGCTCAGTTGGCCGAGGCACTGACCAGCGGCACTCCCATCATTATCGTCACCATTCAGACCTTCCCCCATGTGCTCAAGGCGATTCAGGAGAGCTCCAGCCTGAAAGCCAGCCGCTTTGCGGTGGTGGCCGATGAGGCTCACTCCAGCCAGACCGGCAAGACTGCCCGTCAGTTGCGTGAGGTGTTGATGGCCGAGCAAATGAATGAGGAAGAGGAGCTCTCGGCTGAGGATGTGATGAATCTGACCTTGGCTGCCCGTGGCGGCAGTCAGAACATCAGCTACTTCGCTTTCACTGCTACTCCCAAGGCCAAGACGCTGGAGCTGTTCGGTCGCCCACCCAAGCCCCATCTGCCCATTTCGGATGAGAACAAACCCGAGCCGTTCCATGTCTACACCATGCGCCAGGCGATCGAGGAGGGGTTCATCCTTGACGTGTTGCGGAACTACACCAACTACCAGTTGGCGTTCAAGCTGGCGATGGATAGCGAAGCGGCCGATGCAGAAGTGGACAGCAAGAAGGCCAAGCGCAAGCTATCCCAGTGGGTGCGGCTGCACCCACACAACATTGGCCAGAAAGTGCAGGTGATTGTCGAGCACTTCCGCCAGCATGTTGGCAAACTCTTGGGCGGACAAGCCAAGGCTATGGTGGTGACCTCCAGTCGGCTGGAGGCGGTCCGCTACAAGCTGGCGTTCGACAAGTACGTTAAGGACCAGGGATATCAAGCCATTCGGGCCATGGTGGCTTTCTCGGGCGACATCGAGGACGAGGGGCAGACGTGGAACGAGCGGAACATGAACCCGGAGCTGAAGGGCCGGGACATGCGTAAGGCGTTCGATACGGCTGACTATCAGGTGATGCTGGTGGCCAACAAGTTCCAGACTGGGTTCGATCAGCCCAAGCTGTGTGCCATGTATGTGGACAAACGCTTAACCGGGGTGGACTGTATCCAGACCCTCTCGCGGCTCAATCGCACCTATCCGGGCAAGGAGAGTACCTATGTACTCGACTTCGTGAACGACCCGCAGGATGTGCTGGAAGAGTTCCAGAAGTATTACGAAACCGCCACGCTGGACTCAGTGTCGGATCCCAACTTGATCTATGACCTGTTCCACAAGCTCAAGGGGGAGGGGATCTTTACCTGGCCCGAGGTGGTGGCCTTTACCGATGCCTACTTCGACCCCAAACGGGGTGCCGATGCCTTCTTGCGGCACGCAGTTCCGGCCAGAGATCGCTTCGCCAAGCGTTACCGGCTGGCCATCGATGCTATTCGGGAGTGTCGGACCCAGCTCAAATGGCTGATGGAACAGGGCGGTTCAGGTAGCGATCAGGTCAATGCCGAACGTCGCCTGAAGGAGGCTGGGGAAGCCCGTTCGGTGCTGGAGCTGTTCAAGAAGAACCTCAACGGCTATGTGCGGTTTTATGAGTTTGTCTCCCAGATCACCCCCTTCGACGATTATGACATGGAGCGGCTGTGTGTCTTTGCACGCCACCTGCTGCCTCTGCTGCGGGAAGAGGTGCTGGATGAAGAGCAAGTAGACCTTTCCTCGGTGATGCTGAGCCACTACCACCTCAAGGCCAAGCGGACCCAGGATCTGCAACTCAAAGAGAATGCTGCCGGTTATGGGCTGGAGGGCATCGCATCCCTCGGCAGTGCCAAGCCGAAAGAGGAGAAGAAGGATTTCCTCTCCGAGCTGCTGGCTCGGATGAACGATCTGTTTGGCCTGGAAGTGACTGATGGGGACAAGCTCGACTGGGTGCAGGGGATGGTGACCAAGCTGAGTGAAAACGGTCCCCTGATGGAACAGGTCCGCAATAACCCACGGGAATCGATTCTGCATGGCGATTTCCCGAATGCGGTGGATGAAGCCGTCATCGGGCGAATGGAAACCCAGCAGGGCATGTCGCTGACGTACCTCTCTCACCCCGATAAGGCCAAGGCGTTGCAGAATATGCTGCTGGACTTGCTGCTCGAGGGGTTGGCTGGCCATCAGTCATTACGGACACAGAGCCAGTAGGCGTTTGCTGGAGAGGCATGTCAGGGTTGACGTGCTCCTTCAGCGGGCAACGAGACCGAGCAAAGGAAGTGGCAACAACATCCTAGGCTAGGTAGGTCGAGGAGGTCTGCCGAACGGCTGAAATTTTGGCATTTTCAAGAACTTTTTTCTACGAGATTCCATACATAAAAAGTTCTATAAATAGCTGAAATTTCAGCAGATTGAACATCCAAAATGGGCCCTTTGCCTTTGATTGCGGGCAAAAGGGCCCGATCCCAAATCAGCAGAGGTTAGCTTTGCGGATTCCGCAGTGGGCGCCATACATATTCGGACAGCTCCTTAACGTTCGTGGGGGGTAACCACTGCGGGTCATCAGCTTCGAAACCGAAAAGATTCATCATCTCTGACAGGGAGTAGCAGAGGTACTCGCCATCGGCTCGACTGAAGGTGCCGTCATGGCGCTGGATGAAATTCGGAGTGAAGCTCTCGCCGGTGGTGCAGACCGGCAGCGTCTGTATCTTGATATCTTCTGGCCCACCGTCTGTAATCTGGATGGCGTACCCGATCAATGGATAACGCTCAAGGGTTGTTTCTCCGTTGTCATTTGGTTCGACAATGATGTAACCGTACTCACTGGGTTGAGCGGGGATAAAATGAGTAGTTGCCACTGGTGTTCTCCTTCACACAAAACGAGACTGTATTGCTAATAAATGGTCTCAAGTGGGTTTTAACCCCTCTTTTTTGACCGTAAGTGGAAACATATCGCGTCATGAAAGGGAAAACCGTGAAATCCGTCTAAAAAGTTTTAAGAGGGCTCATAGGTGAATGTGGGCCCCTGCACCCCTTATACCAGTCCCGTTCGGATTCAATAACAACCAGGCTCCCTGGCATAAGTAACTCGTGTACCAAAACGACGCGAGGTTACTGTTATGACACATCACTACGACGATCACCCCGGACAGGGCGATCACATCATCAATCAGGCATTAGCGATTCTGGAAAGCCGACAGCGGCATCTGGGCCAAGCCTTCACCCAGCCCCAAGCGGCAGCAGACTTCCTTCGGCTCAAGATGGGGGAGTACGAGCGGGAAGTGTTCGCCGTCATGCTGCTCGACAATCAACATCGACTGCTCGATTACCAGGAGCTGTTCTTCGGCACCATCAATGCGGGCACCGTTCACCCCCGTGAGGTGGTCAAGGCGGCCCTCAACAAAAATGCCGCAGCGGTCATTCTGGCCCACAACCACCCCTCCGGCATGGTAGACCCCTCGGACGCCGACAAAGCGATTACCGCTCGTCTCAAGGATCTGCTCGAGATGGTTGACGTGCGAGTGCTCGACCATTTTGTGGTGGGACAGCACGACGTCGTCTCGTTTGCCGACAGGGGGCTGCTATGACCCCATCCAAACCGCTACAGGCTCTGTTCACCAAGATCATCAGCAGCTACCCCGATGCCACTGCCCTGACCCTCAACTTCCGCAGTCCCGATTATTCCGCTGACACTGGCGGTTACCGTCCGGTCGAAATCCGTCTGGAAAAACGGGCTGGTAGCTGGGGGATGGCCTACGTCACCGAGTTCACTTACCTCGGTGGCGAGCTGGTCAAGGATCTCGATTTTGACTTCAACGCCGGGCTGGCATCACAGCTCTGGAGTGGAGAGCGGCCGCTGGCCACCACCATGGACCTCTACCGGCTCTGGGAGAGGAACTTTCTCGACTATCACCGGATGGAGGTCTACCGCCTGAAGATAACCCCTGAGTAATCGCCATGAATGACTTCATGAAAACCTTGCTGCTGGACGCCTTGAAGGCAGCCCTGACGGCATTTGCGTCGGTCATCGTCAACGCGATGATGGCCCGCTACATGCCGCCACACTTCTACAACATGAACGAAGAGGACTACCCATGAACAAAATGATCCTGACCTCGGTGACTCTGGTTGCCATTGCAGGGGGAACCCTGATGATCCGCCTCATCGCCCGTGACAAGGCTCACGCTGAGGAGCTGGCCAAGGTATTACGGATGCCGGGTGGAGCGACGCGTCATTGAGATCCCCCGGTCGGCACCCTGCATGACCAATAGATAGAGCAGCCAGAGCATCTGGTTGACTACCCCTGCGGGCCCTCCATCACGGAGCGGCCCGTTTTCATTTGTATCACTGGCACAGGTCAATAGACCAAGCCCGTGTGACGCGAGCGAAAGTGCCACTTTTTGCCGGTCATATGGGTTCCTTTCGACCTTCTGACCGGTCGCGTCAGTGTACCTTGCCCTATTGACCAGGAGGAGACCATGGCACTGGTGGGATATGCACGTGTCAGCACTGTGGGGCAGAGCCTGGATGCCCAGCTTCAGGCACTGGCCGAGTGCAGCAAGATATTTCAGGAGAAGGTGAGCGGGGCCAAGGATGATCGCCCGCAGCTCTCGTTGATGCTGGATTTTGTTCGTGAGGGAGACGTGGTGATGGTGACCAAGCTGGATCGCTTGGCTCGCAACACTCGCCACCTGTTGGAGATCTCCGAGTACCTGCACGCTAAGCGGGTTGCTCTGAGGATTTTGAATCTGGGTATCGATACCTCGACACCTACCGGAAAACTGATGTTAACCATGATCGGTGCCATCGCCACGTTTGAGCGGGAGCTGATGCTGGAGCGTCAGGCAGAAGGGATTGCTATGGCAAAACAGCGTGGGGTCTACAAAGGTCGCAAGCCGACCGCCATGGCTAAAGGGGAGGAGGTGCTGTCACTCGCTGAACGGGGACTAGCCAAGGCCGAAATCGCACGTCGAACGGGGATCAGTCTCTCCAGTGTGCAGCGGATCTTGCGTGGACTGTCTGGCGAATGAATAGTTTTGACAACAAGGAAAACGACATGGAACAAGAGAAGACGAAACAAGAGTCCGGCCGGTTCTTCGAGCAGCGGGAAACTGCATCGGCACAGGTCGCAGGTAAGTGGGCCCGCTATCGCGATTGGCTAAAGCAATCTGTGCGGCTAGAACTTCCGTCCAATTCAAGCGAGGTCAACAACAACCCTTATCTGCGGGGCGGGATCTGCAGTTATAACGCCTATCTCTCGGGCATGCTGAGGGCTCACCTGTGGGGGTTGTGGCTGACGGCACTTCTCGTGCTCGCTTGGCAGTTTCTACTGCCTCGAATGGGATTAAGCATTAACTACAAAGCAGGGCTATGGCTCATCATGAGCACAGTTGTCGTTGGGACATTGCATTGGGCCATTCTGGTCTTTATTGGCTACGAGAAACGCCTCCAAGCAGCCGCACTCACAGACCCACTGAGCCGCATGATTGGTGTAGCGACCGTAGCGATGACAGCTGCTGGGGTGATCCTTGGGTGGTTCCTAAGCATTGAGCGGTCAGCGTGGTTCACAATGTTTGCCGAACATTCGAGAATTAATGCAGAGGTCTATGGGCGGGGCTTTGATGTGAAAGCCAAGACAGCAGAGCAGCTGTCCTCAATGGGTTACGATTCATGGATATTGGCAGGCCAAGTGATGGTCTACATTGGCTTGGCTCTGCTCTTCCTGATTCCCAGTTACCGCAACAGCGATAACCTTGCAGAAGAGGCGAAAGAGGCGCTAGGGAAGGCACAGGGCTATCCTACCCCGATCCTGTTGGTGTTCCATTTGCTTCTGCTGTTTCCGGCAGTGGCGATTCTGGCCTAGTAGACTTGAAGGAGCTCACATCAGAGCTCCTTTTCTTTAGCAGGTATGCAAGGCATCAAGCCGGTAGCGGTGCTTGGCTCGGCAACCACGGCACCATGATTGTATCCTGGTTACACCAGCCATCCGTCTGAATCCGAATTCTCCTGCCCGATAGAACACATGAACGCCAGCCTGTTCTGAACAGTTCGGGCAGCTTTTGAGTTTCTGCCCATTTTGATGGAACACAACTGAATGGTTGAGGGGCTGGCCACAAGAACACTGGTCGGTCATCGATAAACTCACTTCCGGCGGTTGTCGGTTTCTTTGGCTACCCCTTTGAAGGGCTCCCCACCTTGTTTCTGCTCGATAAACTTGCCGCTATCCGTATCGCGTTTCGTCCAGTTCCCATTAACCGGGTTCTGAACTTGGGTACGGTCGTTGACGGAACCTTGTCGATAGCCTTTGCCTGTGTTCGTAGCCATATGTCACCTCGGGTTTAAGTGAGACCCAAAGCTACCATTAGATTTCATTTTGCTCAATATTGGGTTGATTGTTGAGCTGCTGAGGGAGGGGATGGGGCCTGTAATGAGGTGCTTGCAGTGTACGGGAGAGGGCGGGTAGGATTGGCCTGTTTGTTACCAATTTAAGCATGTCCACTTGATGTGGATGACCGTACTTCCGGCGGATTCTCGCTTGTTGAGGTTTCAGAACACTGTGATGGCGTTCAGTTCCATCCCCAAGTGCCTGATTTATTTGGGCTCGCATTGATAACCCGTCGACCTGGTCAGGACCGGAAGGTAGCAGCCAAGGCGGGGGACTCGAGTGCCGGGATGTGGCTGGTAGGGCCACCACTTGTTTCTGCAATTCAATAAGTTACAGCTAATAGCCCCCTTCAGACCTCTTGGTAATCCACTTTGTGTGGATGAATCAAGAGTCTTCATAGTGAATCTCTGGCTCAGTCCCCACGGCATCCGGTATTACCGGAAAGTCACCACGCTCCCCTGTGGCCGTCGTAAAGAGATCAAAAAATCCCTGCATACCCGAGACAAGCTGACGGCCCGTGCAGCTGTTGCGAAGCGGCTTGCCTGTGCGCGTTCCAGACCCAAGCCCATTCAGTTGCCTGCCGAGGTCAATGTTGCCCCACATGAGCAATAAGTAGCCCGGAATCAGGGGGGGGGGGTTATTGCTTGGTGACACGCATGGCTGCGTTGTATTTGAGCCGCCCATGGGAAATATGTCTGTTTATCTCGCTCAGTAGCGTCTCTTTATTGATGGGCTTGGTGATATACCCGTTCATGCCATGGGAAAGATAGTATTGCTTGGATTCCGGCATCGCATCCGCCGTCAGGGCGATGATGGGGATATCTGCCCAAGGCATCTGGGAGGTGCGGATCCGGGTGGTGGCCACCAGGCCATCCATCACTGGCATCTGGACATCCATCAACACCAGATCAAATTCGGTGTGACCCAGTTTCTCCAGCGCCTCTTCTCCCTGAACGGCCAGTGTGACCTGATGGCCCACGGAGTCGAGCATGGCGCCGATCACCTTGCGGTTGGTGGCATTGTCATCAACCAGCAAGATGCGATAGCTCTCCTGATCCAGCGGCTTGGACGGCAGGCAAACAATCGAGGGGGTCGTGGCTCTGGCGGGCCAGATGTAGGTAAAAGTACTACCATGTCCCTCGCTGCTCTCTACCGAGATATCGCCGCCCATCAGGCGTGCGAGGTTACGGGATATCTCAAGTCCCAGGCCCGATCCGCCATATTGGCGGGTGATCGAGACATCCGCCTGGGCGAAACGTTGAAACAGGTTCTTTAGCTGACTTTTGCTCATGCCGATCCCGGTGTCCTGGATCGAGATGCGTATCGAGTGGCGATCCTGCTCCAACAGGGTGCTATCAACATGGATCTTTACTTCCCCCTGATGGGTGAACTTGATGGCATTGCTCACCAGGTTGAAGAGGATCTGGCGCACCCTCAGCGGGTCGATCATCAACCACTCCGGCGTATCGGGGGCAACAGTCAGGGTCAGTTTGATCCCTTTTGCATCGCAGTTGCTCTGCATCAGGGCCCGGATATCCTCCAGCAGCTGGGGCAAGTGATGGGGGGCCAGTTGCAGCTCGATCTTGCCCTCTTCCAGCTTGGATACATCCAGAATGTCGTTAAGCAGACCGAGCAGATGGTTTGCCGATTCGCGCGCCGTCTCCAGATAGTCTCGCTCCCTCGGGTCCATATCCCGGTCGGCCAGCAGTGAGAGCATGCCGAGAATGCCATTCATGGGGGTGCGAATTTCATGGCTCATGTTGGCCAAAAAGCTGCTTTTGGCTCTTGTGCCTGCCTCTGCCGCCTGATTTGCCCGCAGCAGTTTGTCATTGAGCTGCTGCATCAGTTTGTGTTGCAAAAACGAGATATTCATTTGCCGCCAGATCAGCAGGGCGAGCACAAAGAGCAGCGCAAATTGCAGGGTCGCGATGAGTGTCGTCGTGATGATCTGCTCCCTCACGCTGTCGCGGCGTGCCACATCAAACAGGGTCGCCTGCTGGTTCACCTCCAGAGTCAGCTGATGGAGCAGGGGGAGCAGGGAGGCAAGCTGTTGGCGCAGCTCCTGATGGGCAAGATTGTCCAGCGGCTTGGTGGCTTCCGGGCCGAGCCAGATATCCGCCAGAGAGATGTAGGATCGAATGGCTTTGCTTGCCTGCTGGTAGATCTCTGTTTGCTGAAGCAGGCTGCGATCCTTGCTCTCCAGCACCAGATCCATGCGGCTGACCAGAATATCGTATCTGAGCTGGAAGGTCGGTTGCGACTCATGGAGCAGCGAGCTTTGAAAACGCAGCGCTTCGTTATAGAGCTGGAAATAGTTCCACATCACGTTGTCTTCGCCCTGGCTGGTACTGCGCTGCAGCTCCTGAAATTGCCGATACTGAATGGTACCAATACCGGCAAAGGCTAGGAGCAGCACACAAAGCACCACAAACAAGAAACGTTGACTGGCCGCCATGGAACGCATGATGGGATCTACTCCACTTTTATCGCACTAATCTGCCAGATAGCCCGACCGTAATAGAGCTTGTTTTGCAGTTCGGGATATTGATCGAACGGATAGACAAGGAACAGCGGCCCTTTGTCACGCACCGACAGTGGCTTGCCATTGATCGTGCGGGCGAGGATGACCCGATACTGCTCGGCATCGCTTGTCGGCACCTGTACCGAGTAGTCATTGAGCGCGGTAATGGTGAGCTGTTTGCCGGTTGCCCCGACCTTGGCCAATACATCTTGCAGCAGCGGGCCGCGAAAGGTCTTGGCTTCGTCATACCAGGGGGTATGGGTTTTGATTTCGTGTACCGGTAGTTGATCCAGCATGGCGCTGTCCCACAGGGCCAGAGCCTGATGAGTGGGGCTGCTGATGGCGCCTTCTACCTTTAGCACGGCGCTGTCAGGGGAAGGGGCTGCGTATGCTGCGCCGCAGAGGGCTGCCAACAGTGGTGCGATGTAAAGGCCTGCTTTCATGATCTCTCCTTCCTGGAAAATGGCGGCATGGGGGCCGAGCCAACGGTGGCTTGTGAAGTGTGTGCAAAGGCAAGCAATAATCGGGCCCAGTCTAATGGGCTTGAATTATCAGCCATTTAGCCTGTTATCAGGCGATCTCGGCCAAGGTGAATTGCAGTTTGCAACGTGCGGGGGAGGTTAATTGCAATTTGGCAATCAAAACGAGGAGTGGGTGTCGGCGAATAAGGCGCAAAGAGTATCATTTGGAGAACAAGTGCCGTGGCACTGCCCGGCATAACATTTGCAACGTGCTGAATGCCGTGACAGCAAATAGTCTGAGAATCGACAAGGAGCTAGCGATGGAAAGCATGACTTACACCCTTAATGATATCCAGGTAGTGGTACTGGAAAACGAGTTTGACGCGATGGCCGTCAGTGAGCTCCGCCCGTTGTTTGAAACCCTCTCGACCCACCCGGGAGATATCCTGGCCGATATCAGCGATGTTCACTTTATCGATTCGTCGGGGATCGGAGCCTTGGTATTTCTCTATAAAAGATTGATTATGAACGGGCATCAGATGGCCCTTGTCTGTGGACCCGGTCAACCTCATGACCTGCTGGAGATGCTGCATATCGACCGGGTGATCCCCTGCCATGAGAGCATCAAGGCCTATATGCGTTCCCGTGGCATGATGGCCGCAGCATCATGAAACGCTTTGGTATCCTGATCTCGTCCATTCTGCTGTCGGGTTGCGCGCAGTGGCCGCCACAGGGGTATGGCGGCATGGCCGAGGCAAGACCCACCCGTATTCCGGTCAATGAGGATGAACGGCGGGTCTGGTCTCGTTATGATGAGCGTCAGAAGGAACTCGACTTGCAGCTGACGGAATTAAAGCAAGCGAGTCTGCAGGGGTGTATGCCTGCCGAGTTGAAACGACTACAATCTCAACGTATTGATATCGAACGGGATATGCACGGACGGCTCTGGTCGGATGTAGCCTGGCGTCAGACCGTGTTGGCACAATCACTACAACAAGTACGTTTGCGGCTGCAACAGACAACAGCGGATGGCTGTCGTGCTGATTGGTCAGGGCTCCCCTTACGCCAATGGGGGCAGACGTAACAGACGAAAAGGATGTCTATGAAACGGGGCGCTCTCGAAGGATTGATCTGTGTTCTCTTGCTGTTGTTCACCTGCCCGTTACTGGCCTCCACCTTGTTGGCTCCCGGTGATCGGTTGGCCATAGTGCAACCCGGTGAGCCTGCTTTTGATCAGCCTTTCCAGATCAACAAGCAGGGGGAGATTGCACTGCCTGAAGTCGGCAACCTAGTGGTGGGGGGAAAGACCCTGCAACAGGCGGATGAGCTGATCCGCACCGCCCTCAAACCTGTTTACAACAACCTCTCTCAATTGACCGTCACCTTGCTGGAAAAGCGGCTGCTGATCAGCGTGATGGGCTATGTCAAAAAACCCGGCAGTTATGATCTGGCGCCCGATGGCAACGTGCAGATGGCCCTCGATGCCGCTGGCGGTCTGGTGCCCGGTGCCCAGCTCAACAACATGCAGGTGCGGCGCGGCAGTACGGTCTCGAGCTTCGACTACAAGCGTTATCTCGATACCGGTGATGCCAGCGTGCTGCCGCCATTGCAATCCCTTGATGTGGTGTTCGTGCCAGCATCCCCTTTGATCGGCAACGTGCAGATCGATTTTGATGCGGCAACCCTGGCGGCAGGCGGGGATGGTGATACCGGCAAGGCGATCAAGGTGTTTGGCGAGGTCAACAGCCCCGGCGCCTTCAGTTTCAAGAGCGGCAACTCCATCGTGGATCTGTTGATGCGAGCCGGTGGGGTGACCCGTTTTGCCGGGGTGGAGCGGATCCGGGTGATCAATGGTGATGCCCCTGAACTGTTCGATCTCAAAGCCTATCTCGACTCCGGCAACAACAAGCTGCTGCCCAATCTGGCGCCGGGCGCCACCATCTTCGTGCCCAAGGATGAAGAGCAGATAAAACGGGGGGCACGCACCATCTACATCATGGGCGAGGTGTTCAAACCCGGCGCCTATGAGGGGCGGGAAGGGGACTCCTTCCTCGATATTCTGGCCAATGCCGGCGGCCCGACCCGCTATGCCGAGAGTCGCCAGATCCGTTTGCTGCGCACCGATGGCACGATCGAACCCATCGACTTGCAGGCCTATACCGAAGGGATGCAAAAGGCGTTGCCCCAAGTCAAACCCGGTGACGCCATCTTTGTGCCGGAAAAAACCGATATCAACGAGAAGTCCTGGTTGAAGGTAGCGCCAGGGCGGGCTGTGATGGTGATGGGGGCGGTGCGGATCCCGGGTCGTTATGAATGGTCTGACGAGATGTCGCTGCTGGATCTGATCGCCCACGCCGGTGGCCCCAACGAGCGGGCCGATATCGCCAAGGTGCAGATCCTGACCGCTGAAGGGGGGCAGGCCACGCCGACCCTGTTTGATCTCGACAAGTTCCTCCATCAGGGGGGGGCGCTCGCCAGCCTGCCGAAGATCCGGGCCGGATTCACCATCATGATCCCCGAGCTGCCCACCGATCCCAGTGACAACAAGTCCCAGTGGGTGCGCCAGTCACCGGACAGTTCCATCTATATCTTCGGTCAGGTCGGGGCCCCCGGTCGCTATGCCTTCAATGAGCAGATGGGCTTTATCGACATCCTGTCGGCCGCCGATGGTCCGACTGCGGCGGCGGATCTGCGCAATGTGCGCATCGCCCATCGCAGTGGCAGCACGGCACGGGTCAGCAAGCTCGATCTTGCCCTCTACTTTGAAACCGGCGATGAAACCTTGCTGCCCAAGGTGCTGCCCGGCGACTCCATCTACCTGCCGGAGAAGAATCGCCCCTGGCTTGATGAGCCGAAGGAGAACACCATTCGGGTGTTGGGAGCGATAGCCCGCCCTGGTCGCTACCGCTTTGACTCCTCCATGACCCTGCTGGATCTGCTGGCCGAGGCGGGGGGCCCGACCAGCAGCGCCTATATCAAGAAGATTGTGGTAATCAACATGGCCACCAGTGGTCAGGGGGATCAGGCCCGTAGCTTCGATCTCGACGGCTTTGCCAAAGAGCCCGACTTTAGCCAGTTACCGGTGCTGCGCGCAGGGGACACCGTCTTTATCCCTGACAGCAAGAGCAGCAACTGGGCCATTTTCATGGATGGCATGCGCGACATTTTGACCACGATTTCGGTGGTGGCCCTGGTCGGGACGCTTTGATATGAGCATCCCCATTCAATATCTGGAGCTCGAATCCCTCTACGCGGCGACGGTCGCTCGGGGGATCCGCTCGCTGGCGGTCACCTCGTCGGAAGGGGGAGAGGGGGTGAGCTCCATCTGCGATGCGCTGGCAAGGCGCTCGGAGGCGGATGGGCTGCGCACCCTGCTGGTTGATCTCAACCTCTATCACCCCGGCCGTGCCACGGCGGTTGCCTGGGGTCCCAATGATGTGCCCGAGGCGGTGGCCACTGGCCGCTCCTTGTCCTTGCTCCCGGCGCCGGGCAAGGATCTGATGGCTTTTCGCAACAAGGATACCTTGCGCCAATTGCTGGTTCGCTGGCTGGAGCATTACGATGTGGTGATCTTCGATACCTCGCCGCTCACCGCCCTCAATCGGGGCAATATTCCGGCCGATCAGGTGTGTGGGGCCTGTGAAGGGGCGCTGCTGGTGGTGCTGGCGGGGGTGACCCCGACCACGGTGGTACAAAGTGCGGTGGATAAACTGACCCGTGCCGAGGCCAATCTGATTGGCGCAGTCTATAACGACAAACTCAACCCGGGGCTGGCCAGCGAGATCCTGCGCGAGCTCAACCGGCTGCCCAGCAACCGGGTGACCGAATGGCTCAAGCGCTGGTGCCGGCGCAGCGCCTTGCTCAATTTCCGGATCTGATCGCCCGCTGATGGAGGCCCGATATGGATGACTGGTTGCGATCTGCTTCGGCAACCCTGCAGTCGGTGCGCGAACTGCGCAACCGGCTGGCGCAGGGACTCTCCCTGTTTCAGGTCTCCCCAAAGGATCAAGCCAACTGGCTGCTCTGTTTCAGTGAGCTGGCCACCAATAGCGTCAAACACACAGCGCCTCCCGCGACCCGGCTCTGGCTCACGCTGAAAGAGGATGAAACGGGCTTGAGTCTGATACTGGAGGATGATGGCGGCCCGCAACCCGGTCTTGCCAGTGCGCCGTTACCCGATGAACTGCAGGAGGGGGGATACGGGCTGGCGCTGGTGCACCAGCTGTTTGCCGAGGTGCACTTCTCGCGCGACGGTGAGCGCAATCGCGTGACTCTTCGCCAGCAGGGCCCGGTCAACCAACTGCCGGTGCTTGCGGTGATCGACGATGACAAGGTGATGCGTGCCCTGCTCACCGCCTATCTCCATGAGCACTACCGGGTTGAAAGTTATGCCGACTCCCATGCCGCCCTGCTGGCGCTTGGAAAGCAGCCCCCCGCGCTGGTGCTCTCCGATATCGAGATGGAGGGGATCGATGGCTTTGGGCTGCGCCAGCAGTTGATGAAGGATCCCAATATGAAGGGGGTGCCCTTTATCTTCCTGACCGGTCATCAGGATCAGTGGACCCAGAGTCGGGCGGGGGCGCTGGGGATCGATGACTTTCTGGTCAAACCCATCACCAAGCAGGACCTGTTGCTGGCGGTTTCGCGGGTGCTGCAACGCTCGCAGCAGCTCAAGTCGCAATGGGGCGAGCAGCTGGATCAGCGCATGACCTCGGCGCTGCGCCCGTTATTGCCTGCCACCTCCATAGGGGGATACCAGCTGGCGTTGCAAACCCGCGCGGCCACCGTGGGGGGCGGGGACTTTCTGCTGGTCAAGGATCGGGTGCTGTGGCTCGGGGATGTGATGGGCCACGATGCAGAAGCCAAGTTCTTTGCCCATGCCTATGCCGGTTATCTGCGCGGTTTGCTGACGGCGCACGATCTGGAGCGCGCCCCCGCCCGTTTGCTGACCATCTTGTCCAATGCGGTTCACAGTGATCCGCTCCTCGGGGCTACCCTGCTCACCACCCTCTGTATTGAGCTCGGCAACGAGGGGCGGGTGCAGTGGGCCAGCGCGGGCCACCCGGCGCCCTGGCTGGTCGGGCCCGGCACCATCCGTCAGGTCGGCGTGACCGGCCCCTTGCCCGGTTTGCGCCCGGATCCCCACTTCGTGACCAATGAGCGTCAGCTCAAGCCTGGCGAGATCCTGCTGTTCTGGACCGACGGCCTGCTCGATAGCCGTGATGCCGCAGAGCGCCAGCGCTGGGAGTCGCAGCTAAAAGAGATCTGCCTGACTTCGGGGCCCGGTCTTGAACAGCTGGCTCATCGCATCGCCCGCTGGTTTGATGAGCGCATCAATGATGCCGCCCTCGATGACATGACCCTCTTGCTGGTCGCCTGTCCCGGCGCCTGATCCTGCCCCTCTTTGCCTGACTGGCCCACTCTATGCAGCGCCTCATTTCAGGTGGCATGGAGCCACGGAAGGAGGTGCCTATGTTACCCATGCAGCAGATCTGGCTGGCCATCGATGCGCGTCAGGTCGGTGGAATAGAAGTTCACATTATCCACTTGGCCAACGATCTGCTGGCCAGGGGATTTCGCCCCACCATAGTGCTTGTGAGCAACCACGGTATGACCCCCTTTACGACCCTGCTCAAACAACAGGGCTTGCCCTACGAGGTGTGCCAAAACAGCCGCGATTTTATGCGCCGTCTGGCCCGCCAGCCTGCCTCTGTGCTGATCCATACCCACGGCTACAAGGCCGGGGTGCTGGGGCGGCTGACGGCCTGGTTCACCGGTAAATCGGTGGTTTCGACCTTTCACAGTGGGGATGACGGGGAAGGTTTGCTGAAGTTTTACAGCTGGCTGGATCGCACCACAGCGCGTTTTGCGAAGTGTATTGCAGTGAGCGAGCCCATCGCTCGCAAATTGCCTGTGCCGAGCACGGTGATCAGCAACTTTGTTCCCATGCCTGCGACGCCGGCTACGGTAACTGGCAACCGGATTGCCTTTGTCGGCCGCCTCTCGCCGGAAAAGGGGCCGGAGGCGTTCTGCCAGCTGGCCGCCTTCTGCCCGGATGGGGCGTTTCATCTCTACGGGGATGGCCCCATGAAAAGCGCTTTGTTGCAGCAGTATGGTGATCGCGTCCAGCTTCATGGTTTCCAGAACATGGCCAATGAGTGGCACAACATCGACCTGCTCTGCATCACCTCCCGCTTTGAAGGGTTGCCGCTGGTGGCCCTGGAGGCAATGGCTCACGGCATACCGGTCTGTACCTTTGCGGTGGGGGGGCTGGTCAATCTGATCGACCACAAATCCAATGGCTGGCTGGTAGAGCCCGGCCATGTGCGGGATATGGCGGAGCTGGTCAACTACTGGCTGCGCAGCGATGGGGTGGTGCGCAGCAAAATGAGTCAGGCGGCCCGCAACACCATAGCCCGCGGGTACAGCGTGAGCAACAGAGTGACCGATATTCTGGCTGTCTACGGCGCCTGAATCCCCAAGGGGAAACCCGCCAAAAACGAGTGGCCGCTGGCTACTCGTTTTTTTATGTGCCGGTGTTAGGGGTTGCAGGGGGCGGATTGCTTCTGTGATCACGCAACGCTCGGGTTTCTGCAGTGGGTCAAGCGGACATCCGGCCTGTGGATGGGGCCAGATGATGGCGATCAGGTCGCTGACTTCTCGGTGATCAACGTTGATTTGCCACAAGGATGCGCCATAAAAAAGGCCATTGCAGTGACAATGGCCTGATGGGCGTTGAGATGTGGTTGAGGTTGGTGCGGCGGGATTAGCGCCCCTTCTTGCCAACCATGATGGCGATCGTCTTGCCAATGATATGTACATCCTGCACCAGCCAGCGCCAGGGGTGGAGCAGGGCGACCGAGTAGGCCAGATCGAACGCCAGCTTGCTGCGCACATCATCCAGCGACTCGTCGTAACCCTGATTGACCTGTGCCAGACCGGTAATGCCGGGGGCCACTTCATAGGTGCGTTCGATAAAGTACGGCACCGCATCTTCCAGCCGGTTGGCGATCCCGGGTCGCTCCGGACGTGGGCCGATCAGCGACATCTCCCCCTTGAGCACATTGATAAACTGCGGCAGCTCATCGAGCCGGGTTTTGCGCAGAAAGTCGCCGCTGCGGGTGATCCGGCTGTCCCCCTTGCCACACCAGACCGGCCCGGTGGCCGCCTCGGCGTCGGCGCGCATGGTGCGAAACTTGATCATGAAAAAGAGCTCGGTATAGGTGGCATGGCTGCGCCCGATCCGCAGCTGACGAAAGAACACCGGACCCGGGCTATCGAGCCGGATGGCCAGCATGATCAGCGGCCACAACGGCAGCGTCAACAGCAGGCCAAGAGTGGCACCGAGCAGATCCATGCTGCGTTTGACCACCAGGGTCAATCTTGGAATGGGGTGTGTCATACGGCTTTCTCCTGTGACATGAAACGTATGGGGGCGCGCAGGCAGTAGCGCAGGGTGCCCATGCCGTTGTACCAGTGTCCGAGTACCAGATAGTGGATCTTGCGAAACAGATTGGGCCAGGGGTGGACAGGGGTCAGCTGGATCAGGATGACCAGCAGATACCCCAGCAGTTGCAGCCCCAGCAGCAGCTGAAACAGCAGGGATTGGGTGGCCAGCGGGATGGCGCAGAGCCACAGCAGGGTCAGGCAGAGCGGCATCAACACCCGCAGCCCCTTGCCACTGGCAAAGTTGAAGGCAACCCAGCCGAACTTGGGGTGTAGCAGGGGCAGCAACCGCAACAGCTGCTGGGTGTTGCCAGCCCCGATCCGCTTGCGCCGTGTCGCCTCCAGCGCGGCATCGGAAACTTCCAGCTCCAGTGCGGCGCAGCGATTGTCATAGACAGCGCGATACCCCTTGGCGATGGCCTGCATCGGCAGGATGAAATCGTCGTTGATGGTATCGGCGGCCAGCGGGGTGAGGCACTCCCGGCGCATCATGTAAAAGGCCCCGTGGGCCCCCAGCATGCCGCCAAGGGCCGACTCGCAGAGCTTGATCTGGCTTTGATAGTGCCAGTAACTCTCCTCGCCCTGTGAGCCCGGTTGCCAGATGCGGTATGCCTCCCCGACCACCCCTACCTTGGGATCGGCAAAATGGGCGACCGCCAGCAGCAGGCTGTCGATGGGCAGCAGGGCCGAGACATCGGTGAGGGCCACCAGATCGCTGTGCACCCGGGTCATGGCCTCGTTGAGCACGGCGACCTTGCCGCGATTGCGGGGGTGATCAAACAGCCTGATCTGCAACTGCTGCAGGGCGGGATCTCCGAGCTGGCTCAGCGCAATGGGGTAACTGTTGTCGCTGCAGCCGTCGAAATGCACATGCACCCACAGCTTGTCGGCGGGGTAATCGAGGCTGGCGAGGTTTTGCAGCTTGGCCGCGATGGTCGCCGCCTCGTTATAGACCGGCATCAACAAAGTGATGGTCGGCAGCGCCTCATCGGCGGCCTCTACTTTGAATCCCCGATCCAGTGGGCGGGGCGGATTGGCTACCTTGCGCGCCTGCCGACCACCGAATTTGAGCAGCAGGGGATAGCCGACATGGTGGTAGACCACCAGTACAGCGCACAGCCAGAACACGATCATGATCCATTCCATGGGATGCTCCTCTGGTCATCGGGTCGCTTGATCAGCGGCTGTAAAGCTGCTGATAGGCCTGAGCCATCCGGCTCAAGCTGCTTTGCTGGCACACAAACTCACGGGTGACGGCACGCAGGCTATGGCACTGCAGCAACCCTTGTGCCAGAAGCTGGGCAAGGCGGCCGGGATCCCGCTCAGACAGGATATGGCCGCTGGCCTGGCAGACGATCTCTCTGGCCGCACCCACGTCGCTCATCACCACCGGCACCCCGCACGCCTGTGCTTCCAGCACGCAGAGCGGCATCCCCTCCGCCAGTGAGGGGAGGCAGAAGAGATCCAGCCCCTGATAGAAGCGCGGCATGTTTTCGACCAGCCCGAGAAAATGGACCCGATGGGCGATCCCCAGTTGCTGACACTGTTGTTGCAACGCATTTTGCAAACTGCCGACCCCTGCCAACGCAAGATGCACCTCCTCCGGCAGGGTGCGGATCGCCTCCAGCAGCAAGGTGTGACCCTTGACCGACTCAAGGCGGGCGGCGCAGCCAATCAACTTGACCCCTTGCGGCAGCCCCATCTCCTGACGGGCGAGGGCGGCGGCGCCCGGGGCAAAACGCTGCTCATCGATGCCGTTGGGGATCACGGTTGGCGACAGCTGGCCCAGCTTGGCCAGCAGTTGGTTGGCCACCGGCGTGGCATCGGCCACCAGAATGGGTTTGAAGGCGCGCAGCCCCCACAGGGCCAGCGTGCGCTGATGGGGATCATCGAGATACCAGGCATCGTGCTCTGTGTGGATCAGGGTGGGCACTCGGGCCAGCCGACTGGCCAGCCCGCCATAGAGCATGGGCCCCAGATGGTGGGTATGTACTGCGGCTGGCTTGAGTTGGCGCAGCAATCGGGTGAGCCGCCAGAGGGTCGCCAGCGACCAGCCCGCGGGCTTTTCCAGACAGTGAATATTGCCTGCGAAGGGATGCAGAGCGGGCCATGCCCTTAGCACATCCCCTTTGCGCCCTTCGAGGGAGATGATATGCACCGGTTGCTCGGCAGGGCTCGCCTGCGTGAGGTTGAGCACCATGGTCTCCAGCCCGCCGGGCTGCAGGTGCTGCACTATTTGAACGATGGCGCTCCCGCGGGGATGGGGTTTGTGCGACGGGGTTGATGACAACATGGTTCGCGCTCCGGCAAGGGAAGGGGTGGCACCCCGGATAGCGGGAGAATGCGAATCTTGTACCACTCTTGCGATCTGCTCACAGAGGCGATCAGCTCCTCTGGTGGCACTGCCTTTGCATCGTGCGGGGGGAGGGCCTTTCTCAGGGAGTGATGCCATGCCTGTCCAGTTCTATTACAACCTCTACATCATTCTCTCTGCCGCCTGGCGCCGTCGCTATCTGCTGGTGATCCCGGTACTGGTGATGCCGCTGGTGGGCGTCACGGTTGGCCTGCTCACCCCCAAGGAGTATGAGAGCCGCACCACCTTTATGGTGCCGCAAGATGCCAACCAGACCCCGACCCTCAAGGATCTGATCACTCAGGAGAGTCTCAAGGATCGCTTTGCGGTGCTCGAAGCCCTGCTGCGCAGCCGTTATGTACTGGACGGGGTGGCGCGGGATCGCGGTCTGGTCAATGACGAGACCCCCCCAGCTCAGCGCGATGCCATCATGGACTGGCTCTCGAGTGCCGTCTCGCTGCGGCTGATCGGCGATGAGGTGATAGAGATAAAGGTAAAAGCGGATTCGGCGGCCAACAGCGCCGGTTTGCTCGAAGCCATTTCGCGGCGCTTTTTCTTCAACCTGCTTAGCAAGGGGCGCCAGTCGGCGGAATCGTCCGAACGTTTCCTGCAAAGCCAGCTCGACAGCCGCCGCAGCGAACTGCAAGCGGCCGAGCAGCTGCTCGCCGATTTTAAACGGGAGCATGCCAGCGCCTTGCCCCAGCAGCAGAGTACCAACGTCGCCCGTCTCTATGGTTTGCAGGAGCGTTATGCCGAGAGCCTGATCACCTTGCAGCAGGCCAGGGCCCGGGTCGATCAGCTATCGCTGGGGCAAGAGAGTCAGCTGGCACGCCAGCTGGATGAGAAGCTGCAGCTGATGCGCACCGAGCTGGTGTTGCTGCGGGCCCGCTACAGCGACGAACACAGCAAGGTGCAGAGTCTGCGCTATCAGATTGACCAGTTGCAGCAGGAGTTCGAGCAGCTCAAATCCCAGCCGGATATGGCCCGTGGGCCCGAGTGGCAGCTGGCCCAGACGCAGTTGACGGAGGCGGAGCAAAACGCCGCCGGCCTGAAGAACCAGCTGGATGGGCTGGACAAGGTGGTCGACTCCCAGGGCGATACCGAACGCCAACTCGCCGAGCTGGAGCGGGATCTGGCGGTCAAACGCACCCTCTATCAGGATTTGCTGCTGCGCTATGAGAAGGCCAAGGTGACTGGCGATCTGGGCAACTTCGAGCAGGGGGAGCGGATCAAGGTGATCGACAAACCCTTTGCCCCCAGCAAGCCGAGCAACTACCCGCTCTGGCTGTTTTTGCTGGCGGGCATTGTTGGCGGGTTGGGGCTGGGCTGCGGTCTGGCGCTGGTGGCCGAACTGGCGGATGCCAGCCTGCGCCGCTCCGATCAGCTGGCCGCCCTGGTCAAGGCGCCGGTGCTCAGCCGCATTCCCTACTGCGAGCCGGTGCCGGACTATCCATCCAATAGTGATCATGCGCTGGATGGGCAGGTGTTGCCCTTGTCACCAGAACCGGGTTGATTGCCACAAAAGCTGGCTATCAGCCGGAATCTGAATATATCTGAAAAGGCCTTGTGATAAGGCCTTTTTTATATTGTACGGATGGCGGAGTAAACATCGCGGCAAGCCAATAAAAGAGGAGATAGGCTTCATTTTCTGCTTACGTTTCTTGACGGTAGTTTTACCCAGTGGTACAAGTGGAGCCGGCGCAAGGCTATTGATAATAGACTTATAAGTAAGATGCTGGTTGGTAACACAGTGATTTTAAAATGATTTATTAGTTGTAATGACGAGTGGCGGGGCTGAGTGAGATGAAAGGCGTTATTAACACATTAATAGTTCCTTCAATCTAATTACATTTATAACTAAACATAAACATGGATAACAGGTGAATATTTCAAAGCATTTAAATAAAGTTAATATTATGTGGTGTTGCTTATTGATTTTAACTTACTTAGTGACTCATGGTTTTTCAAAATATGGTGTATCTCATTACGCAGATAACCTTTTGCCTGAATTTACTGGTGTGTTTTTTGAACTGTTTGTTGTATTGCTAGTTTTTAATAAGTGGCAAGAGCGAGAGGACTCGAAGCGAAAAATTGCCAAAGAAAAACGCTTGCGAGAATTTCTAATATTCATCATTAATGAGTTTTCTGGCTTCAAGTCAATGCCGAAAGAATTTACGTTTTATGGTTTATCTCATACGGAGAATCAAACTGTATTGAATCGACTCAAGACAGAGTTAGTTAATCGCGAAGTCACACCTTTTTTTAGAAAGAGTTTTATTGAACACTGCCAAATTGATATCGATGCATTGACCGCGTTACTCCCTGTTGCCGCAGATTTGTCAGAAGAACACTTTAAGTCATGGTCTCGGATTGTTTTTTATATTAAAAAGTCATCTCAACTAGAGTTAAGTGATCCTCAAGATTTTGAAAAGTTTAATGAGTATATCGTTAAATTGTTGGATTACATCAGACGCTTTGATAAAGCTTCGTTTGATAACAACATTTACCACGGTGCAATGTAGCTATAACAAATGCTTCAAGAGGGAAATCCAACGCGCGGCATTTTTAATATGCGTTGATTTTAATTGATCACGGTGTTTGCGGAAATTTTATGGTGGCATTGGCAGCCCCTTAGGTGGGCATTATATGTAAGAGAGCTATGGAAAAATTATCTAAAAAATTAAGCAAGATAGATCAACTAGAAACATGGAAGGATCATATCCAAGGATTCACTAGATCTGAAGTGGCTCATGCTTATGAAGAAGCTAAGCCATTATGGGTTAATAGGATGCTCTGTGAGCACAAGCTCTATCTACACCCTGACGTTATCAAGCAGCTTGAAAAGCAATGCTGGATTCCTAATGATTTACAGAAAAGAATGATATGGGCCAGTCTTATAGGTTCTGATGAAAGTTCCAATAGTAAGAAAAGAATGTACAAGATAAAAGATAGCCTGATCAAAAAATATGGTCGTGAATGGTGGGAAGATGTTTTTTCTCGGCTAAAACATGTTTATGCAGCTAAAGAAAGAATAAATAAAATTCACTCTGGCCCGGCGGTGTCAACCTTCATTAGCCAAACATTTCTTGGTGCAGAAATCGCAAATGATGAGCGGCTAAGAGCCCTGAAAATTATTCCAAAAATATAAAGTTTATAACGAATGATAGTTGCATCATATTTCAGTTTTGACATGCTATTTATGTATAGGAGAAAATATGCAGAAGCCTCATGTGGGAATAGTGTATCTTGATAGAATAGAACGCTCATTTTTCAGTGACTTTGAAGCAGAAGTTGAGCACGATGAATTGGAACTAGAAATAAATGGGAGGCCTGAGCCTGGTCCTTATGCTGCAGTCGAGTGGTTTCTCCCCACCGCAGTTATTGCATTTGTTGCAAAATCCTATTTCCAAGAATTTCTCAAGGAAATGGGTAGTGATCATTATAAAGCACTCAAGTTGTCCCTGACAAAGTTAACTAAAAAAACAATCAGCCAACCTCGCTTTGAACCCGTGATAATGGGATCTAAAGGAAAAATCCGCCAAAATAACCCATATTCCATGGCGTACTCCATTACGGCAGAAGGAAAAGATGGCTATAACTTCAAGTTGTTGATCCCAAAGTTTTCACCAGACGTCGATTATGAAAATATAGTTGTCAAATTTATGGAGTTTATTTCTGATTATCATCATATTGATGGCAATTCGGCTGCCTCTCTCGAAATTGAAAAAAGTGGCTCACCCGGAGGAATCATATTGGTTCATCTAAATCCAGAAACTGGAGTTATTGAGTGGCTAGATCACGTGCCGCCAGAGGTTAGGGAACGTATGGCCGCACAAAAAAAACTTCAAGTTCGTTAACAAATCAGGGAGCCATAGCTCCCTAATCGCAACACACGGGGTGATTAACTAGCCGATGGCGGGGGTCTGTTGCCAGTTGGCTTGCTGCGGACGGCCTTGAGATCGGCGTTGATAGCGCCAGGCCAGCAGTAGCGGCATACCGAGCAGCAGCTGGGCGGCCAGCGGGATCTCCTCGATGGGGGCGGCCAGAGCCCCTTCCGGAATAATGCCTCCCTCAATTTCGGCCGCCAGTTTGAGCTCCAGCGCATTGCCAAAGTCGGCGAAGGTGGTGGCATTGATAACAAACGCATCCTGACCGCCCGCCACGTTCTCCACATACCACTCTTGCAACACCCCATCGGCATAGTCCTGACCTATGGTGATGCCGTTGATGGTATCGATGCCTGAGGCGAGCAGTTGATCCCGCACGGTAGAGGTATCCAGCCCGTTGTTCTGGATACCGTCACCTGACACATCCATCACCTGGCGGGCGGCGGTGTAGTTGTTGGTATCAAACTGCTGGGCACCAAAGGCCATGGCCGAACCGGGGGCCGTCATCCCCGCATAGGGGCGGACCAGGGCATCCAGGGTGGCGGCGAAGTTGTTGATGGAGGTCATGTCGTAGAGGTGGAACCAGTCGGTCATCAGACTTTGCTGGTTGCTGCTGCTCCACATGATCATCTGTACGGCGATGGAGCCGAGTTTGCCGCCACTGGTGTCGAGGATGGCGCTCTGTACATCCTGACTGTAAAAGGCGTCTACATACCCCTGTAACTGCAAATTGAATTCCGATGAACTGACGCTGCCCGACACATCCATCAGCAGTTGCAGTTCGGTATCGACTTCGGTCAAGGCGTATGCGGGGGAGGTTACCAATAACATCCCCAGCAGCCCTGCCAACGGTTTGAGTTTCATTGCTCACTCCTTCTCCCTGGCGCTAGTGCCAGCAGGGGGAATGAATAAAGCGTGCCAGCTTTGTTGCATCCTCTGACTTGGCTTGGTCCGGGTGAGGCTGGGCAGGCATGGAACTTGCGACAGCACTCAAAAGCACTGATATCCGGCAGGAGTTGCGATGGAGATCCGTCCCTGGCAGTGGGCACCCAACTGGCTGCTACTTGGTTTGGCCAATCAGTGGGGCATGGTGTGGCTCAATATGGGCCACTTCAACTTGCTGGTGGTGTTGCTGATTGCTATCTGGTGGCAAATTGCATCGCGGGTTGCACCGAACTGGCGTCCGCATCCACTGGTGCTCGCCCTCTTTATCCTGCTGATCCTGATCCCCAGTGCCAGTTGCAAGGCGCTGGCCTGTCTGCTGCTGGTGGCCTCGCTGTGGCGCCGATGCCAGAGTGGCGATGAGCGGGCGGTGTTGCAGATTGTGCTCGCCTTTACCGTGGCGGTGTTGTGGGGGCAGCAGGTGTTTGCCCTGCTCTCCGGCCCCGTGCTGGCGCTCGATGCCTGGGGGGTAGGCCAGTGGTTGCAACTGCTTGGCTGGGAGACTCGCCTTGATGGCAATCGCATCGAGCGGTTGGGGGGCCACGCTCTGATCGTACTCAAGGGGTGCTCCTCGTTTTCTCAACTCTATCTGGTGGTGCTCTCCTGGCTGGTCTCCTGCTGCTGGCTGGCGCCGGATCGGCCCCTCTACCGGCAGTGGCCCATGTTGCTGCTGGTTTGCCTGCTCTATATCGGGGCCAATCAGCTGCGGCTGGTGCTGATGAGCCTGGATCTGCGCTGGTACGGCTGGCTGCATACCGGCTCGCTGGCCCAGCTCTACCAGTGGGCCATTATGTTGCTGGTGATGAGCATTCTCTTTATCCGGGGGCGCCATGATGCATCTATCTAGGGGATATCTGCTGCTGTTGCTGGTGGCGCTTCTCAGTGCTGCCGCCATGGGCTGGCGTTATCAGAACCGAGCGATCAATGAGGGGGCCAAGCCAATGCTGATGGAGCTGGTCCAGTTGGGCTGGCGCTTGCGGGTGGCTACGCCAGTATTGGGCGGCACCTATGTCAGCTATCAGCTGGCCCATCCTCGTTGTGATGGCCTGCTGCAGGCCATGCTGGTGGCGCCTGATAGCGAGGCGATGTCAGTGACGCTGGCGGGTGAAGGGATGAGTCAGGGAGTGATGTTTTTAGGTGAGCTGCACCAGAGCCCGCCGTTGCTCTCTTATCGGCTCAGCCAGGGTTGGCGTAAATTGTGGGGGCTGTCCCCATATCCCCTCTATCGGGTGGCATTGCCGACTTCTTGCATTGACCTTATTGCGCCGCCGCTGGGGTGACAGCCCCCGGTTCACCGTTTGGCAGAATGCGGATCAGCAAGGTATTGGGGGCCAGCATGGGGTCATAGCGGGGCTCCAGCTCAATGGCGCGAGCTCCCAGCAAGCGGGTGAGTGCGGTCAGCCGCACGCTCGCCATCCGCGCACTCTCCAGCATGTCGGTTTGCAGCCCAGGGCCGCTTACCAGCGCAATCCGGGCCGGATCCTTGCGTCCCAAAAACTGATGCAACTGCTGCTCCTGATCCGCTGGCAGTTGTGTCTCCGCTTGCTGGTACTGCAGTTGCAGCTGGGGCTGTTCGGCCATTTGCTGTTCCCGCAACTGGTTGAGGATCGGCAGGGTCTCATTGACCGGCTCCTGACGGGCGCAACCGGTGAGCAGCAGCGGCAGCATCAGGGGCAACAGGCGGCGCAGGGCGCTGTCTTTGGCTGTGGAGCGGGTAGTCTGGTTGGCCATACGCAGTCACTTCAGGAGGATGAGTTGGCACCAGTTTGCAATGTTTTCAATCCCTTGGCCAGTTGTTCAATCTCGCGGCGCCACTGGATCCAGGCGGCAGAGGGCAGTTGCTCTGCCACCTGCCAGCGGGTCGGCAGCTGATCGCGCAGGCGCTCCAGCAGCAGGGCGGCCTCCACCTGATAGCGGGCCTCCTGCTCCAGCCAGGCGAGCCAGCGCAGATCCTCGATGGCTTGCTGCAACAGCAACAGATTGTGGGAGAGGCGGTGCGCCTCGCAGGCTTGCGGGCCGAGCAGCATAAAGTCGCTCTCCCGCCCGTCGGTGGGGTCGTAGGGCAGGGCGGTGGGCATGCGGCCATGCCACTGCAAATAGCCCTCGGCGCCGCTCTGCCACAGATAAAAACCGGCGGCTCTCGGAGTACCCAGATTGTAAAACCAGGGGGTGACCTTGTTCTGGCGCACCCGCGCCACATCGGCCTTGTCGGCGCCAAAACCTGCGTTGATCAGGGCAATCTCCACCTCTGCCAGCAGACCAACCTGACCCGGGTGGTTGAAGTGGCCTGCGCGGATCACCGCCGGATCCCGCCGTTTCATCTCCCGCGCCAAGGTGGTGATGGCGGGCAAGGTGGCAAGATCCGGCTCATCAAACAGGCTCCATGCCAGCGGGGGCAAGCCGCTGGCGGTCAGCCCCTGTTGCCGCGCCTGCCACTGTTCAAGCTGGCTGGCAGGGTCGCCCCCCCAGCGTTTGAGCGGGGTATAGGCCAGCAGGGGCGGCACAAAGCCGAGCCCCACCGCCTCTCCCATGATCTCCCGCATCCCCGCCTCATCTTGTGGCAGGGCAGGCGAGAGGCCGCTGATCCCGAGTTTGGCGAGCCGCGCCAGATCGCAGCGACTGGCCGCGGCAATCTGCTCTTTTAACGCCTCGGGGTCGGGGCTCAGCCAGTTGAGATAAGGGGGCGCTTCGACATAGATGCCGACCGGCTTGCTGGCCGCGGGCAGAGTCAGCGGCAGCACCTCGATAGTCAGTGGCAACTGCACCAGTTGCTGTTGGCTCATCAGCTGAATATTGCCCAGAAAGCGCCCCGCCGGGGCATCGCGGGGGACTGTGATCTGCAGCACCAGACGCCGAGGTACGCCTGCCAGCAGGGTGAGTCCGGCGATCCCCTCGACCAGCTCCTGATCCGAGGGGGCTAGCAGGGTGCCGCTCGCCTGCGGGCGAACCAGATGCCACTTGCCGTAATAGGGGGTCAGCGCCAGCGGCGATCCTGCCTGTTCGGGGGGCTGGATCACCAGCAAGGGGGCCGGATCGTCGGTGGCAGCGTGGATGGCAAACTCCAGCAACAGCTGGCTGCCACGGGCGGCCAGCACCGGTTGCGCAGCCTGCTGCAACGCATCTGCCGCAGATAGTGGGGCGATCTGCAGGGTTGGGGCGGCATCTGTAATCGGCGTGAGGCTGAGCTGCTGCGAAGCTGGGGCTGGGGAATAGGGGGCCAGAGTCCACTTTTCCAAAAACAGCTGGCGCTGCTTGGTCAGCACGCTTGCGGTAGCGTCGGCCAATACGGCGCGATCTTTTCCACTATTCGGGAGAGCCTCTTTGCTGGTGCTGGCCGGATAGGGGGCAAGCAGCAGCCCCGCCAGGTATTTGGCATCCGGTGAGTGACCTACCAATGTGATAGTGATCGGGCCGCCGGGGTGGTTCAGGGTGACATGGACCGGGCCGCCCTGTCGTGCCCCGAACAGCTGCCAGGGATCCGGATTTGGCAGTGCCTCGCGAGATTGCCCCGCCAGATAGCGCTGCGTTAGCCACTCCTGCGGTTGCCACTGCTCGGCCCAGATGGGCTCGCCATTGACCAGCACGCTGCGCTCGAAGGGGTGGGGCAGGTACTCCCACTCGCCGGGGTCATCGAGCCAGAGGGTGAGCTGGTAGCGTCCTTTGGCCAGATCCAGTCGCACTCCGTCGAGATTGCGCAACCCATCGCGCACCAGAGCATCGCCGGAGGGGCGCAAGATGGGGGTGGGATGGCCAATCAGTCGGGGATCCCCCGGACTCAGGGGCTCAAAGCCGGTAAAGCGGGGGGCTGTGGAGGCCCCCAGATCCAGCGCAATGGTGCCCTCAGGCAGGGTCAAACCGGGCACCCAGTACCAGCGGTGAATGGTCATTGAGGGTGCGTTATCGGCCATAAAGAGATAGAGCTTGGTGAGTTTGTCCAGCGCCAACGCTCTGGGTTGGCTGGTGCGCCACTCGCTCAAGGCAAAGCGCTGGGTGAAGGGGCCGGGGGCGACAATCCGCTCCAGATTGACCCGACTGCGGTAGTTGACCGAGGCCTCATCGTCGATACGCAGGATCAGGGTTTGCGGGCGGGCGCTGGGGTTATGGCCCTCGATCACCAGTTCATCATCGCTGCCCACCGGCCAGCTGTGGGGGCTCAGATCGAGCCGCTGGGGTGTCTGGTTACCCGTCAGGGGCAGCGGGGTCAGCCCCTCCAGCCGGGTAGCGGCTATTGCTGCATGGCAGCAGAGCAGGATAACCAGCCAGAGCCCTCTGCTCATCCGGCCAGCCCCTTCAACCAGTTGTTCAGCTCGGCAGCCTTGTGATCCCAGCTTTGCTGGGCCACCTGCTGTTGGCGAGTGTGGCGCCCTTCGCTGCGGGTGAGCCCCTCCCAGCCACTCTCCTGAAACCAGCCAGGATTGGATTGATCAAAGGCGGCCCGATTGATGGCCTGGGCCAGGCTCTCCCCATCGTGGGGGAGCTGGATCTGATCCCGATAGCCATCGAGAGCCGGAAAATCGGTGCTGACGATAGGGCGCCCTGCGGCCAGATACTCGCGCAATTTCAATGGATTGCAGGCACGGATCTGGGCGTTGTCGACAAAGGGCAGCAGACTCACCTGCCAGTGCTGGGCATAGGCCGCCAGCGTGTGGTGGGGACGGGGCCCCAGCAGATGGATATTGGGGAGCCCCTTGAGGGGGGAGATATCGGTCTGGACCGGGCCAATCAGCACCAGATCCCAGTGGGGCAGGGCGGCGGCCGTCTCTGCCAGCAGGGGGATATCAATCCAGTCGCTCAGGCTGCCGTAAAATCCGGCAATGGGACGGCCGGAGGGGAGATCTGCCGGGCGTTCTCTGGGGGGCATAAACAGCTCGAGATCCACGCCGTGGCTGAGAAGCCGGGTTTTATGGGGGGGAAAGCGGCTGGCCAGCGCGGGGCTGGCGGCCAGAATGAGATCCGCTTTTTCCACCAGTCGGGCCTCGCAGTGGGCGATGGCCTGATGATCCACCCCCGCCAGCGCTGAGAAGTCATCGCCGCAGTAGTAGATCACCGCCCGCTCTTCGAGCTTGCCAATCAGATCGACGGCGCTGGGCAGGGAGATCCAGAGCAAGGGGCGATCCAGCTCGGGCAACTGGCGCCGGATCTGCGCCGCCAGCCAGTGGCCATTGATTTTGCCCGCCAGCCGACTGCCCGGTAGTGGCAAGGCGAGCGGCGGCAGAACCCGGGGGCTGCTGACCTCTGATGGCGCAACCGACTGGCCGCCAGCATGGCGCGCGCCGCGCAGCACGGCCCCCAGTTTGCGGACGATGCGGGTGAGATCATGAAGGGTAAAGCGGGGACAGCGCATGCCGATGGAGTTGACCCAGAGCACTTGATAATCGGGCAACAGACGCTTGATCAGGTGCTGGGTGCTGGAGGGGTGCTGGCCCCAATCCTCGCCCAGCACCACCAGTTGCGGCAGTGAGTGTGGTTTCATGCAAAGGTCTCCGAAGCGTGTGCGGGGTCGCTGTGATCCTGTGGTTGCAAGGGGCGCAGTACGGTGGCCGGTACACCCGCTGCCAGCACACCTGCGGGCAGATCCCGGGTGACGACGCTGCCAGCGGCGACAATGGTGCCAGCGCCTATGGTGACGCCGGCCATCACCATCACCCCGGTGCCAAGCCAGACATCCTGCTCCAGCACAATGGCCCCCACCTGTTCATCGCGATCCGGCAGGCCCCGGGCGCGATCGCGGGCGTTGATGGGATGCCCCGGGTAGCCCGCCAGAAAGGCACGCCCTGCAATCCGGACGTTATCCCCCAGCACTATCTTGCTGCCCACCGCCAGGGTGGTCTGCCAGCCAATCCCGACATTGCGGCCAATCACCAGCTTTGGCGTCTGGCTCGATGCCCGGCCGCTGATGGTCATGGCGGCGCTGAGGCGGCAGTCGGCACCAATTTCGATGGTGACCGGACCGCTGATATAGGGGATGCCGCCATAGAGATAGAGGCGCGGGGCGGGGGCTGTGAGGCGAGATTGAAACAAGGGAGTCCACCAAAGGGTGCGGGTCAGGGTCGCCAGCGCGTTGCTGCCCAACAGATAGAGCCGATAAAGCAGCCGATGCAGGGGAGGGATCACGGGGCATGACCAGTGGCGGGCACTTTTGGCCAGTCGCCATACCCGGCGAGCCAGTGGCGTCTCCCCCTGTTTGGCCCAGCTTTTCATCCGGTGCAGGTTGATGGTGTTCATGGCGACCTCTCCCTCTGGTGCAGTCCGTTGCTCGCTAAGCAGAAAGCAGGGATCGGGCCAACAGGATGGCCCCAGCGGGATCAGGCCTAGTGGGGCTAAGAGAGGGGCCAAATTGAGCCGGTCGGTGCAATTTGCAGCCAGCGTTGTGCAAAACGCAAATGCCAGTCTCATTCTGGGCCTGTTCAGGCCTGTTCAGGCCGGTTAAGCCGCGCAGAGGAGCTATCGTCTCTGGGCGGGAGTGAGTGGCGTGGGCTTTGCATTAGCGGTAGCTGACCCGGAGCAGGATGCTTCGGGTGGCTGGGAGGCCCTATGAAACTTGGTGTGAACCAGATTGCCATGCTCTATTACGCCGGCGGCTTGCTCCTGATGAAGGGGATCTCCCTGCTGATGCTGCCGGTGCTGACCCATCAGCTGCTGCCTCGTGAATACGGCCAGCTGGAGGTGCTGCTGACCCTCATCAATCTGGGCTCCCTCATTCTCGGCTTCGGGCTGGTGGATGCCCTCTACCGCTTTGCCGGACTGGCGAAAGATGAGCAGGAGCGCCAGCAGGTAGTGGCCCGCATGTTTGGGCTGGTCTGGCTGATCGCCTTGGCCAGTCTGGTGCTGCTCTGGCTGCTGGCACCTGTGGTGCAAGCCTGGCTGCCGGTGGAAACCCGTCTTGCGGATGTGCGCTGGGTGCTCTGCGCCCTGCCGTTTGAAGGGGTGATCGGCGTGCCGCTGGCATGGCTGCGGATGCGCAATCAGGCCCGGCTCTTTTTCGTGGCGACCGCAGGCAAGGCGGTGATCCAGTCGGTGCTGACCGGCTGGTGGCTCTGGCTCGGTTGGGGCGTGAGCGGGGTGCTGGCCTCCGGCACCCTGACCTGCGTCGCACTGGCGCTGCTGCTGAGCCTCTGGCAGTGGCGAGATAGCGGGATCCGCTTTGACTGGCAGCACTATCGACCGCTGCTGCGCTATGGATTGCCCCTGGTGGTGAGCGGGCTGGCAGGCTTTGCCCTGAGCGGACTGGATCGCTGGTTGCTGGCCGATGTGGTGGGGGAGGCGCTGCTCGCCTACTACGCGGTGGCGGGCAAGCTCGCGTTGGCGGTGGGGTTGTTGCTGCAACCCTTTGCCCTCTGGTGGTATCCCCGCCGTTTCATGCTGCTGCGCGAGCCGGATGGACTGCGGCTCAATGCCCACTACAGCGTGATGGGGTCGGTACTGGGGTTTGTCACCGCGGGGATTGTCGGGCTTACGGCCCCCTTGCTCATTCGCTGGCTGACCCCGGAGAGCTATCACGGGGCGATTGCCTATATTCCGCTGCTGGTGCTGGGTATGGCGGTGCGCAATGTTTCGGACTTGCTCAATGTCGGTTGCTTTAGCGGCGAGAAGAGCAATGCCCAGATGGTGATCAATCTGGGCTGCAGCGCCCTTGGGGTGGCAGGCTTTCTGCTCGCCATCCCCCCCTTCGGGGTTGCCGGGGTGATCTGGACCCTGCTGCTGGTCTATCTGGTACGGGCGCTGGCCTTTTATCTGGTGAGCCAGCGGTTGCTGCCGCTGCCGTATCGCCTCTCGACCCTCTGGGCCAGTTCGCTCGGGGCGCTGGCGATGGTCTGGCTCGGCCAATGGTGGGCAGGATCATGGCTCGTCTAACGCCAGCCATCTGGGCAAGCGCCATCTGTCTGGTGCTGGCCCTGCTTTGGTGGCGGCTTCCCCATCCCTTGCTGTTGCCGGTGCTCGGCCTTGCCATTCCCGCCATCTGGTTTGCCCTGCGCTGGCCCTTCTTGATGGTGCTGGGGTTTGTCACCTTCTCCTTTTTTCGGCTGCATGAGGTGTTCCCCCAGCTCTATCCCCTCAAGATCCCGCTGCTCTTCTCGCTGGCCGCCATCGGCGCACTGGTCTGGCACATTTTGCTGACCGGTCGGATCAAGCCCTACTGGAGTCCAGCCCTGAGCTGGCTGACGGCCTTCTTTGTGATGGTCTCCATCGGTGTGCTGTTTGCCAGCAACCGGGGTGAGGCGATCGCCACCTGGACCGGCAGCTACAGCAAGATCTATCTGATGACCCTGGCCACCGCCTGGCTGGTGCGCACCCCGGGGGATTTTGCGCTGGCGGTACGCACCTTTGTGGTGGCGGGCTGTCTGGTGGCGCTGGTGGCCCTCTACAACAAGGCGAGCGGGATCGGGCTGGTGGAAGGGACCCGGGTGACCATAGGGCGCGAGCTGGGCTCTGTGTTGGGGGATCCCAACGATCTGGCGCTGGTGCTGCTCTTTCCTGCCGGCTTTTCACTGAGCTTGCTGCTCAATCAGGGCAATGGGGTGGGGGGGCGTTTGCTGGGGGGGCTTGGCTTTGCGCTGACTGCCGCCGCCATTATCGCCACCCAGAGCCGGGGTGGTTTGCTGGGTATCTGCGCCGTTGGTGGCCTGTTTGCCTGGCAGCGGGTGAAGTCGAAAACCCTGTTGATCTCGCTGGGGATGGTCGCGCTGGTGGTGCTGTTTGCCGCTGCCGGGATCAGCGATCGGGCATCTGGCGGCGCCGCCGAGAGCGGGGTCGATGCCTCGGCCATGGGGCGGATCTACGCCTGGCAAGCGGCCTGGGGCATGGCGCTGGGCCATCCGCTGGTAGGGGTGGGCTTGTCCAATTTCTATTACAACTACTTCTTCTACAGCCCCCATTGGGATGGACTCAATCATGCGGTGCACTCCACCTGGTTCGGGGTGCTGGCTGAAACCGGCTTTGTCGGGCTGGCGCTGTTTATCGGCATGGTGACGGTGACCCTGCGCAGTGGCTGGCGTTGTCAGCTTGCTGGCATGCCTCCTGCAGTGATCACGGCGATGCAGGGGGTGATGGCCAGCATGGTGGGGTTTGTGATTTCGGGATCCTTCCTGACTCAGGGCTTTACCTGGCCCATCTATCTGGAGCTGGCGCTGGCCGTCGCCGCCATCAAGTACGTGCAGCAGGCGGCCACAGAGGCGAAGGCCACCGCTGAGGATCATCAGGAGGCAACCCGGTTGCCGGCAGTGCCACCAACGGGAGCAAGAGGATGAATGCAACCCCTGTTTTGCTGGTTCACTACGGAGAGGACTGGATCCGCGGCAGCGAACGCTGCCTGCTGGATCTGCTGGCCCACCTCGATCGCAGCCGGTTTACGCCGTTGCTCTGGTGCAATAGCCCGGCTCTGGCGGCAGAGGCGGCCACCCTCGGGGTAGAAACCATGGTCGAGCCGTTCAGCCTGCTGCTGGGATGGCAGGTGCCACGTTTTGATCTTGCGGCCCATCGGCGCCTCTCCCGGCGAGCCAGAGAGCTCATCACCGAGCGGCAGATTGGGCTGGTGCATGCCAACAGCGCGGCCCCTTGTCAGTGGCTGGTGGGGGTCTGTCGGGCGTTGCAGGTACCGCTGGTGTGCCACCTCCATGCCCGTTACCAGCCAAGAGACAGATTCAGCCTGCGGGTTCATCAGGCAAGCGTGCTGATCGGGGTGAGCGAGCCGGTGTTGACCGGTTGGCGCCAGGATGGCTGCGCGGCCGATCGGTTGATCCGGGTACCCAACGGGGTGGATGCCGCTCGTCTGAATGGCGGTGCTCACTGGCCGGTCGTCGGCATGCTGGGCTTGCCCCCGGGGGATATGATCATCGCAACCGTCGGCTCCCTGATCAAACGCAAGGGGATTGATCTGCTGATCCGCTCGCTGGCTGCCCTGATGGCATCGGGGGAGGAGGCCCAGTTGCTGATCATTGGCAGCGGCCCGGAGCGGGAAGCATTGATGGCGTTGGCTGTCGAGCTCGGGGTGGCCGAGCGGGTCCACTTTTTGGGCGAGCGGCCGGACAGTGCCGCTATCTTGCGGGGCGGGGTGGATCTGCTGGTCTCTGGAGCCCGTGAGGAGGTGTTTGGTCTGACGTTGGCGGAGGCGGGCATGTTGGGACTCCCGGTCAGTGCCTATCGGGTGGGCGGCATCCCCGAAGTGGTAGAGGAGGGGGTGACCGGCTTGCTGGCAACCCCGGGGGATTGGGCCGAGATGGCTGATCACTGGCGGCAATTGAGCAATCCGCAGCGCCGATGTGAAATGGGGCGGGCCGCTCAGTTGCGTGCCGCACAGTTGTTCACGGTGGCGCGCTATGTCGATGGCGTCACGGCGGTGTGGGACGCCGCGCGGGCTGGTCGTTGGCACGCCACGGCCCCCACACCCTTCCGACCACTCATGCATTGGGCGGGGCAACGCCTCCTTGCCAGAGGTCGCAATATGCTGGCGAGTGGGATGGCAAGAGTGGCGCAAAAAGTGCAACTGGGGTTTGGCCGCCGCAAGGTGCCAGAGTAAGGGAGCAGCAAGATGAGCATGCAAACTGAGCCGGTGTTCGGAAAGGTCATCGTTGTGGATCCTATCCCGTTTCGCGGTGGCTCCAAGGTTGCGACCGAAGTGCTGCTCGATGAGTTGGCCAAACGGATGCCCGGGCTCACATGCCATGTGTTGACCCAGGATCCCGACTCCTGGTCCCGTTGTCAGCATCATCCTCTTTGGTTGCCCCACATATTGAAGGGGCGGGAGTCCGGCATCGGTTATCTGCTTAAACAGGGGTGGCAGACCCTGCTGATCCTCTGGCTGGTGTTGCGTCTGGGGCAGGTGAAGTGCCTGGTGGCGGCGTCCGGGCCGGGGGTGGATCTCTGCTGTTACTGGGCTGCCCGCTGGTTGCGGTGCCGGGTGGTTCAGCTGATCCATGGCCCTGTGGGGTGCTCGGGGCTCTCTGCCAGAGCCTTGCAACGGGCGAGTTTAGTGTTTTATCTCGAATCGACCCGCAGCTCCCTGGCGGCGCTGCTGGCCCGGCTTGGCGAGACCGAGTTCCCGTCACACTGGCAGCCATTTACCAACGGTTTGAGCGAGATTGATTGGCCCAAAGCGACCCTGGGGGGGCACCGGATTTTGTGGGCGGCCTCGTTGCTGCGCTGGAAGGGGCTGGAGACCATGCTTGCCGCCCATCAGATGATCCCTGACGCTCGCCCCGAGCTGATGGTGTGCTATCTGCAGCCCAAGGGCACGCTGCAACCCTGCAGCCAGCCTCAGCCACAGCTGCCAGACACGCACTGGTATGCCAACCCCGCCAATCTTGACGAGATCCGATCTCAATGCGGCATTTTTGTCTCCACCAGTCATCAGGAACCCTTTGGTCTCTCCATTCTGGAGGCCATGGCGGCAGGATTATGCGTAGTGATCCCGGCCGATGGCGCCTGGTGGGATCGACACCTCACCGATGACGTGAATTGCTGCAAATATCAGCCAAACGATCCCGGCGATCTGGCGCGGGTGCTGGCCAGCCTCAACACCATGCCCGATGTGGTCAAGCGACTTGGCCATCATGCCCGCCTGCATGCCATGGTCCATTACAACGCGGCAGATACCTATCAAAGCACACTGGATCAGTGGGAAGGTATGTTGCGATGGGATGCGTTGAGCCTTGCCGTGCATGGTTAGCGCGCAGTGGTTCCCCGTAGGGAGGATGGTCACGCATGAGGGACTTATGGGCAGACTGGTTACGGGAGGCTGGGTGACTCCGCCACTCTGATGCAGTTACGGCCGGATGATTTGGCGGTGTAGAGCGCAGAATCAGCCAGTTTTACCAGTTCAGATGGCTGCCAGTGACTCGATGGTCTGAGGCAGGCAACACCCATGCTAACGGTCACCAGACCGGTGGTATTTTGTGCGTGTGGCTGCGCGAGTGCAAAAATCAGCCGCTGGATATGTTGGGCAATTTCATAGGCGGATTGACGCTCGACATGTGGCAGCAGGATGACAAATTCCTCTCCGCCGTAGCGGGCCACCAACTCCCCCGAGCGGCGCCCGGATTGCGCCAGGGTATGGGCCAGCAATCGAAGGCACTCGTCACCGGCAACGTGGCCATAGAGGTCGTTGAACTGCTTGAAATGATCGATGTCTAGCATGATGAGCGCAATCGGCATCTCTGTCTGAATACAGTGCTCCCAGGCCTGGTTCAATGAGTTGTCGAACAGACGACGGTTGCCGATATTGGTTAGCCCGTCGGTATTGCTGAGCGCTTCCAGTTTCCGGTTCGCTTCCGCCAGCTCCTTGGTTCTGAGCTCGATAATGAGCTCCAGCTCATGTTGGCGCTCCTCCAGACTGGTCATCGGGTAAATTTCGCTTTCCCGAGCCGCACTGTAAGGGATGGAGATACTGCTGTGAGCAATTTTCCACGCCATGGCTTCGTGTCGAAAAATCAATACCAGTCTGGCGGTTCTGCGGGAGAGGATAGGTTCTGATTTCGGTAGATGGATATGGAAGAAGGCGGTGACAGCCACCACATCAGCGGCCAGATCTTGCAGGGTTACATCGAGTGTTTCCAGGCGGATTCTGCCCGGGATCTGGGCAAAATCGCGGCGGGTTATCCGGATCCACTCATCTTTATCGGTAACCAGAACATCACTGCTGCCGGCAAAACCGCTGAAATTGTCGCTAAACCGCGTGGTGAGCCGATCATCCCGTGATGAATACAGCTCGATGTACTCATCAAACAGTGAGCGGATCAACTGTTCCCGTTCAGTGGTCATTGCGCTGGGCCCATGTGAAGTGGTCACGTTTTTAAAACGTTCGATTGAACTATAGTCAATTATGTCGTTTTAATTGGCTATCTATCTTGATTTTTATCGTTTTTTTGTTCGATTACCGTTATTGGCAAGTGTCCGTAAGGTCAGTCAGAACAAGGTGCCATGGAGAGGATTAGCATGGCTGTCCGGTGCATATCCTCCCCATCTCTATTACGCATCGGGGTGACCACCGGTGACAAGACGGCGGGTCTGCATGCAGATCCCCAGACTGCAGGCATCAGGTAACCCAGAGTGCCTCGCGGCGATCAATGGCTGGCGAGATAGGGGCTGATATCCACCTCGTCAATGAGCTCCGGGCTCATGTAACGCTTGGCATAGCGCAGGTAGACGCCAGAGCGGAGAAAGAGCGCAAACAGCTCGGGGTCGATATGGTGATCCTGTTGCATGAATCCCATGATGCGGATGGCCTCCGAGAGAGATTTGGCTTTCTTGTAGGGGCGATCGCCGGCGGTCAGCGCCTCGAAGATATCGGCGATGGCCATCATCCGGGCAGGGATGCTCATCTCGTCCCGTTTCAGCCGCTTGGGATAACCAGTGCCATCCATCTTCTCATGGTGTCCCCCTGCGATTTCCGGCACCTGTTTCAGGTTGGCGGGGAAGGGGAGTTTTTCGAGCATGATGATGGTCTGGATCATGTGCTCGTTGATCTTGTAGCGCTCCTCATCTGTGAGGGTGCCCCGGCGGATGGCGAGGTTGTAGAGCTCGCCGCGGTTATAGAGGTATTCAGGGGTGTTGACCTGAAATCCCCAAGGATTGTCAGGGGCAAGGCGGTCGCGGTTGCTGCGGGTGAAGAGGTGATCCGGGCGATCGGCCAACAAGGGTTCGGTGACCGGTAGCGGTGGCTCCGCGGCCCGCTGTTTGCGTGCCAGTTCATCCTGAGAGATCCCAATCCGATCGGAGAGCGTGCGCTGCCAGGTGCGGCCCGCGATCTGCTGCAGCTTTGCAATATCCTCTGTGGCCATAAATTCGCCCCCTTCGTTGCAACGGGCGATAAAGGCAAACTCCTCATCCAGCTGTTGCCAATGCTGTTGCAGCGTGGCCTGTAACGTGGCCTCATCACCCCCATGGAGACGTGCCTGCCAGTAGGCAATCTCGGCATCCCGTTTCAGCACTTCAAAGCGCATCCTGACCTCGTGAATGCGATCGCACAGGGTTTCCAGCTTGGTGGCCTTGTCGACCACAAACTCCGGTGTGGTGACTTTGCCGCAGTCGTGCAGCCAAGCCGCGATATGTATTGCTTCCCACTGTTTTTCATCGAGCGAAAAGTGTTGGAAGGGGCCCTCCTTGGCCTCACATGCCGCTTCTGCCAGCATCTTGGTCAGTTCGGGGACTCGCTGACAGTGGCCACCGGTATAGGGGCTCTTGGCATCGATGGCCCCTGCGATGAGCTGGATAAAGGCCTCCAGCAGATTGCGCTGCTCCTCCAGCAGCCGCTGGGTGGTGAGTGCCACGGCGGCGGTGGAAGAGAGCGCGTTGACAAATGCCATCCGCTGCGGGGTCAGGGACTTCTTCCGTTCATCGATCAGAAACACCAGGGTGCCGAGCAGTTGGCCATCACGGTTTTTCAGGGCAATCGGCCAGAAGGTCAGCGGCGTGTCGCTCTCCTCAATGTAGGGAAACAGGATCTGCAATTCGCTGGTGACCAACGCAACGGGTTCCAGTTCTACTCCTTGCAAGCTCTGGAACAGTGGATGTTTTGGCTGATTGAGCGTTCCGATACTGTGGATCGGCGTTTGCTCCTGCACCTCGCCATTCCAGCACAACCCTGCCAGATCCAGCGTCTTGTTGCCGCTATCGGAGAGGTAGAGCATGCAGCCTGTTGCACCGGTCAGTTGCTGCATTTCGGTGAGCAGCCGCACCAGCAAGCGGGGGAAACTGGTCTCGCTGGAGAGGGAGGTGGAAAGCTGTAAAAAGCGCTGGATAGTCGATTTCATGTCGCCCATGGCCTGGGAGAGATCGATGATTTCAGCAATATAGGAGTTGACTCTGATCGGATCGTTGAAGTCGAAGTGGGCGATTTTTCCTGCTTCTTGAGTCAGGTCATCAAGGGGCCTGGCGGCGGTTCTGGCTAGCTTGATGGCCGCGAACAGGGCAAAGATCAGGAAGATGCCCGACAGAAGGAAGGTCTGATTGCGAATGGTGAAGGCGGTGGCCAGCAACTCATCGACAGGTGCTGCAATCCAGAGGGTTAATTTTGACCCATCGGCTTCCGGTAAAGTGATACGCATTCCTTGCCAATCATTGCCCTCTGATTTAAAGGAAAGACTATCTGCCTTCTGATTCTGACTGGCATTCATCAAGTGTTGGATCATAGGCAGGTCGGCTTCGGTCACTCTTGCAAGTCGATAAGCGCCATGTTCATGAATCAGCATCCCACCTTTATGACTTGTCATTAGCTCGCCCTGCTCATTGACGATGGCTAGACGCATATTGGGGGTTATCTTGGCGGATTTGAGCAGGCGCTCGATAGCTCGGAGGTTCAGGCTCATCCCTATGACGCCAGCCCCATTTTGCATTGGTTCGGCAAAACTCAGGTACATCTCCTGAGTATCGTGCGAGATATAGAGAGGGGATTGCACCAACTGTCCACTCTGCTTGGCCTGAATAAACCATGGATGCTCTATTGGATCAAAAAATTGTCCTGATTCCTCTTGCCGTTCAATGATGGTGAGATTGTCGGCCAGCGCGAAGGTCTCCGTAAGAGTGGTTGCCTCTTGATGCCGGATGCTCTTCACGATCCAGCGGGTATTGGCGGGCGGCGTTAGGTGTTGTACCTCGGTGTCGGCAGGCCAGCGCATGAGCCAGAATAGATCGCCGTTGTTGTAACCGGCATACACCGCGTTGGCAGAAGGTTGTCCTTTGAGCAGGGTTGTCATGTAGGGAAGGCTGGCCATTCGCTCTGACAGGGTCTTGGCTTCGGTCAGGCGCTGTTGGGCGAGCAGATTGACGCTTAAAGCTGAGGTGCTGAACAGCCCTTCTAAAGCCTGAGTGGTGATTTGGCCAATCAGGGTGAATCTGTCTTCCGCCTCTTTCATCAGCATGGTTTTGGTTTGCCGATATTGGTGACCAAGAGTGATCAAGGCAAACACCAGCAATAAACCCAGAAACAGATGGGCAATATGAACATACAAGGGGATAACGCGGCGAATGAGATTCATGTTATCTCCTTAAATGGATGGGTTTGTTGAGTGGGGTATAAATGAGATAGCCCAACAGAATAATAGGTAGCTTCATGGTGTTCGCCCTTGCTGCTTGCATTAAAGAGACCCCGTTGCGTAAACCACCAGATGACGATAAATGGAAAGGGGTGATAAATCCTTTTTTTATTCACCCATCGCAGTAGCCAAAAATGATCCACGGCGATGTTACCGCAGAGTTCTGTGATCGTGATTCTTTTCACTCTGGATATGGATTGAAACCCTCTTTTTGCGGGAAGTGCGCCGAGATATTCAGCAGCCTGGTTTCTTCATCCAGCGACACAGTAACGGTGGCGCCATGGGCTTCCAGCATGATTTTGCCATGATAGCCATTGTGACTGTGTGCTTCTTTGTTGTTATTAGAGGATGGGAATCTGTCGAACAGAGAGAGGACATTATTGATATCCAGCAAGGTCGAGCTATCAATATTTAAAATAATGCTTTCGGGGTATTTCAGACAGACAATTTCCACGCAGGAGGAGGGTGCCGCATGCTCACAAGCGAGCCGTGTCAATATTTGAAACGCGGAATAACAGAGAAATTCGTCACCTGCGATGAATAGCTCATCATAGAGGTAATTTTTGGGTTTGGTCAGCTTGATATCGAGCTTTTTCTCGGCATAGAGATTTTTGAATTGCACCGAAAGCCGGTTGAAAATATTAAAGAGCTGGACTTTACCCGCTTTCAAAACAAAGGTGCCGGTTTCAATCTGGTAAATCTCGCTGGCCAGCCGGGTCAATGCCAGTGCATCGCCTACAGATTTTCTGGTGATGGATAGCTGGGTTTTTTGGAGCATGTTGAGCGATGAGTCGGCCGCCAGCTCTTCCAGCAGGTGTAGCGCGTTGAGCAGGGGCTCCCGAATTTCATAGCGGATATTGAACTCGAGGCTCTCTTTGAGCGCATTGAGCTCAAGCATCTGATCGAACTCTTTTTGCAGATCTCTTCTGGCATGCACCAGCCGCATCAGATTGGCAATGCGAAAACGCAGCATCTCGATGTCGATCGGCTTGGTGATAAAATCGACGGCCCCCAGTTTCATCGCCCGTTTACGGGAATAGATATCATCCAGTGCCGTCATAAAGACGATGGGGATGTGCTCTGAGTGGGGATGTTCACGCAAAATTCTGGCAACATCGAATCCGTTCAGGTTGGGCATCATGATATCGAGCAGCACCAGATCGGGTGGATTATCCGATTGGCAGATCCTGATCGCTTTTTCGCCATCTTTGACCAACTTGAGATGAAACTCTTTGCGAAATACCGAGGTGATCAGCATCAAATTATCTGGAACATCGTCAACCACCAGAATGGTTGGACTATCCTGATTGCTGGCAACCAGATCGCTGTTGGAAAAACGGTGCAAACGACCGAATTCGAATTGCGAGAGTGGGGGTTGCGATTGGCTGGTTGCCAACAGCAGCCGAGTGATCCTGGTTTTAAGGGTATCGGGCTTGAGCGGGGTCAAGATAATGTCAGAGACTTTCGCCTGGACAAATTGTTCGATCAATGGGCGATCTGTCCCTGAGGTCAGGGTCAAAAATGGCAGTGTGTGATGAGGTGCCCTACTGCGAATATTTTTCAGCAGCGTGAGCAAGTTTGCCGAATCGAGATCGATATTGCAGATGATCATGGCGGCAGGGCCATCAGACACGCAACGTTCCAGCGCCTCGACACTCTCCACCACCGTAATCTGGCTTATGCCAATGGCTCGTAACTGATTGCATAGCGCATCGCTGTGCACATTATCTTTTTCCAGTACCAGCGTGGGCCCGGAAATTATTTTTGCTATGTCCATATGGCTATCTGATGTGCCCATCTGTCGCTGTATCCTGCCAGCTCATTTTGAGCATGATAATATAGGGTGCATGACCCTGGTCAACCGATACCTCTGCTACCTTGCGCTGGAAATATAAATCTGCAAGCGGGCTCATCACCCAACGTGATAAAGAGAGCAATCCGATATCATCATACCGTTGGTGCTGACCCATCTTCTGATGGTGTACAACCGCCATTACCCCATATCCACTTTTTTCTTGTATCCGATTTATCCCTTGTGAGTTGCTGGCTCCTGTCGGGTTGTGCGCACATTTCAACCGGGTTGTCATGGCTGCCTGTCGGGGGATCCGTTATGGTGTGAGAAAGGTTGGCAGGGGTCGCCATCCTCCATCTTGGCAGGGAGAATCACGAGATATGGAACATCTTGCCCCGAGCGCGGCTCATCCTATGGTGCTGCTGGTTGATGATAAGAGTGGCTGCCACAATTTGATGAATACGCTGCTCGGTGAGTGCCTTTTATTGCACGTCTTCTCCTGTGAGGCGGTGCTGATGATGGTCAGGCAGAACGATGGAGCATGCTGTCAACCATGAAATCGCGTCTCTGGCACATTACTGCCGTGCTGTTGCTCTCCCTGATGTTGGCCACGCTGGTCGATGCCTTCTATCTGGAGCTGGAGCGGCAGGAGTATCGCCAGTCGCTGGATACCCGCATTCAGCGCGAGGGCGACAATCTGCAGCAACTGACCCTCTCAAGCAAGGGGATGGGGGCGGTGCAACTGGCTGGCCGCCTCAACCGCGAGATCCAGCAATCGTCACTGCTCGAGCGGGGGGAGCTGAGCCCGAGCGAAGCTCTGCAGGTGTTGGCGCAGGGGGTGAAGGCCAATCATGCCTTTGTTACCAATAAAGCAGGGGTGATTGTCCGTGATTGGGATGCGCTTGGCCGCCATGTCGTCGGGCAGGATGTGTCGTTTCGCTCCTACTTCAGGCAAGGGCTCAAGGGGCTGGAAACAGTAGATGCCGGGGTTAGCCTCAATACCGGCAAGCGGATGATCTATGTGGCGGCGCCAGTCTCTCACGATCGGGCGCAAGGAAGCGACATTACTGGGGTGGTGGTGGCGCGTTACGAGATGGCGCTGCTCGATACCTTTCTGGCCGGGTGGGGCGATACCATCGGTTTGCTGGTCTCGCCAGATGGAGTGGTGATGGCCAGCAACAAGAGCGATTGGCAAATGGCGGTGGTGGGACCGAACTCTGCCGCCAGGCAACAGCAGCTCTTTGCCTCTCGCCTATATGGACACTACTTTGCCCCGGATCGCAAACCGGTGATCCTGCCTGCACTCGATGGCAGTGAAGTTCGGATAGGGAAAGATAGCTATCTGGTGAGCCGCATGCCTATCGAGTGGCACGATGCCAAAGGGCAGTGGACGCTGCTGCTGTTGGGCAATGTGGAACAGGCCGTGTCAGGATGGCGGCGAGTGGCCTTGTTCGGCACCGCCCTGTTGATATGTCTGAGCTCGGCCCTGCTCTGGCAGGGGAGGATGTTGCGTCGCCGCAGCATTCGCGAGCGCAACGAGCAGTTTGCCTTCCAGCAGGCGTTGATCGATACCCTGCCACATCCTCTCTTCTATACCGACAATCAGGGGCGCCTGCTGGGGGTGAATCGCGCCTTTACCAGCGCATTTGGTGGCGCCCGGCCGGTCGAAGGCAAGCGGCTGGCGGAGTTGCCGCAACTGGCCGGACTGGATGCGGTGGATGAGGGTAACACCTTGCAAAGGGTGGCGGGCAGTCAGGCCAGAACGCAGCATGAGGTGCGCCTGTTTTCGCCGGATGGCCGTCCTCTGGACATGCTCTATTTTCTCTCGGGGATCGAGCTTGCCGAGAGCGAGCGAAGCGGTGCGGTCGGCAGCTTGGTCGACATCACCCCGATCCGTGCCGCCGAGCAGGCCATGCGGGAGGCTCATGACCGGATAGCGGCAGATCGCCAGCGGCTGCACGAGAGCGAGCAGCGGATCCAGTCCATGGTGCGCAACGTACCGGGTATGGTCTATCGCTGCTTGCCTCATCATCCCTGGACCATGTTGTTCGTCAGCGACGAGGCGGAAAAATTAACCGGCTATCCCGCCAGCGATTTTGTCGATAACAGCCGCGATTTTGGTGACTTGATCCATCCCGATGACCTCGAACTGAGCAACCGCAACACCATCGAGGCCATTGCCGAACACCGGCAATACATCAACGAGTACCGCATCTTCGATCGCTGGGGTCAGCTCCGCTGGGTCTACTCCATCGGACTCGCCACCTATGATGCCGAGGGTAAGGCCATCTATCTGGACGGGATCATCTTCGATTTCAGCGACCGCAAGCAGGCTGAGGCCGCCATGCTAGAAGCTAGGCAGATCGCCGAAGATGCCACCCGAACCAAGAGCGAATTTTTGGCCAACATGAGCCATGAGATCCGCACGCCAATGAATGCCATCATCGGTATGGCCCATCTGGTGCTGCAAACCAACCTCTCCCCCGAGCAGCACAACTATGTGAGCAAGATAGACAGAGCGGCGAACAACCTGCTCGGGATCCTCAACGACATCCTTGACTTTTCCAAGATGGAGGCGGGCAAGTTGCAACTGGAGAAGGTGGATTTCCAGCTCAACGAGGTGTTCGAGTGGCTGGCGGATCTTACGGCGTTTCGGGCGCGGGAAAAGGGGCTGGCGCTGCTGTTCGATCTGGCCGCTGATCTGCCTGACCGTTTGTGCGGCGATCCCCTGCGGCTTGGCCAGATCCTGCTCAACCTGACCAGCAATGCCATCAAGTTCACCGAGCAGGGAGAGGTGATTGTCCGGCTGGCACGCAGTAACGAGCGAGATGGCAAGATCTGGCTGCAGGGCAGTGTGCAGGATAGCGGTATCGGCATGACAGCCGAGCAGTGCCAGCGTCTCTTCCACTCCTTTGAACAGGCTGACAGCTCGACCACCCGCAAATATGGTGGCACTGGTCTTGGTTTGGCCATCACGAACAATCTGGTGCAACTGATGGACGGTGAGATCCGGGTGGAGAGCGCCCCGGGGCAGGGCAGCGAGTTCCACTTCCGTATCTGTCTCGCCACCCTGGCGGATCAGGGTAAGGAGAAAGAGCAACGTGTGGCCATGCCGCTGGCGCCGCAGCGTCTGCTGTTGCTGGAGTCGTGTCCTGCTTCGCGAGCGGCCATTCTCCACCAGCTGGCGGCGCTGTCTGTTGAGCTTGTCTGCGCGGACGAGCCCGCCGCAGTGCTGGCACTGCTGCATCAAGGCATCGCGGCGGGCAAACCCTGTGATCGAGTTGTGCTGGGCTGGCTGGAGGGGGAGAGCTGGTTGTCAGAGGTGCTGCAGGAGGTTGGCACGCTGGCAGCGCCGCCCGCGATCTTGCTGATCACCTCGGGCGATCCCGCACCGCTTGCCAGCTATGTTGCTGCGCTGGGGTTGGCGCCGTGTGATGTGCTGGCCCATCCGTTTACCCCGCAGGCACTGTGTCAGGCATTGTGTAAGGCGCAGGGGGGCGATGCCGTGGGACGAGAGGCGTTATCGGATGCAAGCCCCTATCATCAGGTTGCGCTGCCCGCTCATGGGCTGGCGGGGGCTCGTCTGCTGTTGGTGGATGATAACGACATGAACCGGGAGGTGGCGCTGGCCCTGCTGGGCAAGGAGCAGATCTCCCTGGTCTGTGCTTGCGATGGGGCACAGGCGCTCGCCCTGCTGGCGCAAGATCGCGGGTTTGACGGTATCCTGATGGATTGCCAGATGCCGGTGATGGACGGGTACACCGCGACCCGGTTGATCCGCGCCGATCCGACGCTGGCCCGGATCCCCATTATCGCCATGACAGCCAGCACCATGGTCGGGGATAAAGAGAAGGCGCTGGCGGCAGGCATGAATGACCATATCGCCAAACCCTTGAATATGCCGCTGTTGCTGGCGACCCTCTCGCACTGGATCACACCTGCCAGACCTCTGGCTGCCGCCAGCAAGTTGCAGGTGACTGACGATGCGACCCCTTGGCAAGGCGTGCCCGGCCTTGACGCGCAGCGGGGCATGGCCGTGATGGGGGGCGACAGTGCGCTCTACCGCAATATGTTGCAGCGCTTTTGTAACGGGCAGCAGGGGTTTGAAGCCAGTTTCCACTCGGCGTGGGCCTCGGATGACAAAGTCACGGCCCGGCGTCTGGTTCACACTCTCAAGGGCAGTGCCAGCACCATAGGGGCGACCGGTGTGGCGGAGCAGGCGGCGCTGCTCGAGCAAGCCGGTGAAGAGGGGGATGATGCAGGGGTCGCAACCCGCTTGCCATCCCTGATGGCCGAGCTGAAGCCCCTGCTGTCTGGGCTGGAAGCCGCGCTGGCAGTGTCCCCTGTGACGATGGGCGCTTCCCGAGGCATCGATGCCGGGATGCTGGCGGCGCAACTCCAGCAGTTGGGGGCCTTGCTGGCACAGAGCGATGCCCAGGCGTTGGCGCTTTGTCAGCAGATTGAGGCTGATCTGGCTGGCAGTGCATTGCCGCTGCGTGCTGCATTTCAAGAGGTGAGCCGGGCGGTCAACGAGTTCGAGTTCGATAAGGCGCTGCAGTTGCTGGCACCACTGCTTGGGTGATGGTTAACACCCTTATCGCTTGTCATGTTCATTGTCATCCCAACTCATTTTTTAGGGTTGCCATTGAACAAGAATAATTATCATCTATATCGATAGATATGGATATTTACGCTCTGGTTAATTACGCAGGGTGACGTGAAGGTAAATAGTGTTAAGGTGGGCGGTAACATCTGTAACCGGATGAGCGAATGCATCACGAGTTAAATATGATCACTATGTTGCAGGCAGCCTTCCACCTTGCCTTTTCTCTTACCATTAATTTGAATGCAGATTCACGATGATGCGTAAACATATCCGTGAGTGCGATATTTTACTCACCAGCATCCAAGACAATAAAGAGTGGGGGGAGCGTATTGATATGCATACCTCGGCGGCATCTTTTCATTAAGCGGTGTTAAACGGGCAGGGAGGCCAAGCGGGGTTGTGCTGTGTGGGCTTGCAGTAGAACGTGTCGCACTGAAGCGCAGGTAAAATGCAAACTGAAACCAAGCGACATGCAGGTAAACCGTGCCGTGCAGGCCGTGCTTGCTACCGGTGGTAGCTGGCCGTGAGACAGTTCTGGTATGGGGAGGCAAGTCAGGAGGTTGTTCCGTGGATGACTGTATGGAATATGCAATGAGATGAGTAAAGATATGTTCAATGGATCATTTATTGGTGGGCATCAGTATTGTGAAATGAGCGGTATAGCCAAGATTTCAATCATGTTAATTTGGCTCACAGTGAAAGAGAGGATATGCGGCGATTAATTATTTAATATCCAATTAAGTTCATAAAATTTACGGAGTTGCTAAATATCTCTTTGGGGGTAATTAATTCTGTTTGTGATGTGGCTCGCTATGTAAATAGGGGGAAGCCGGTCGAAGTTGATAGAGATCAATACTGTGATGTGGGTGAGTCCTTAGCATTTCTCCTATTAAGCATTTACCAAACAAGTGCTCACTACGGGAATAACTAGAATGGTCGAGGATAATTTTTTATCGGCTCATGGGATTAATCGCCGTGATTTTATGAAATTGTGTGCCGGGATGGCCGCAACCCTGGGATTAAGTCAGCATGCCGTCGCCAAGATGGCCACTGCGCTCACCAGCCCCGAGCGGCCGCCGGTGATCTGGATTGGGGCGCAGGAGTGCACCGGTTGTACCGAATCGCTGCTGCGCGCCACGCACCCCACCATCGAAAACCTGATCCTCAATACCATTTCGCTGGAGTACCACGAGGTACTCTCGGCGGCCTTTGGTCATCAGGCGGAAGAGAACAAGCACAACGCCATCAAGCGCTATAAAGGCAAGTATGTGCTGGTGGTGGATGGCTCCATTCCGCTCAAAGATGGCGGCGTCTACTGCATGGTGGCCGGTGAACCCATCGTCGACCATATTCGCCGTGCTGCCGCCGACGCGGCTGCTGTGATCGCCATCGGCTCCTGCGCTGCCTGGGGCGGCGTCCCCGCCAGTGGCGGTAACCCGACCGGCGCCGTCAGCCTTGAAGAGGCGCTCGGTAATATCGGCACCCCCATCATCAATATCCCGGGTTGCCCACCCAATCCCCACAACTTCCTCACCACGGTTGCCTACTACATCACCTACGGCAAGCTGCCGGCGCTGGATAGCAAGAAGCGTCCGCTGTTTGCCTATGAGCGGCTCATCCACGAGAACTGCGAGCGTCGTCCGCACTTCGACGCAGGCCGTTTTGCCAAGGAGTTTGGCGATGAGGGCCACCGGCAGGGCTGGTGTCTCTACCATCTGGGCTGCAAGGGGCCGGAGACCTATGGCAACTGCTCGACCCTGGAGTTCTGCGATGTGGGCGGCGGCATCTGGCCGGTCGGGATCGGTCACCCCTGTTATGGCTGCAACGAGCAGGGTGTCGGTTTCAGCAAGGGGATCTTCCAGCTCGCCAAGGTAGAGAACCCGACTCCGAGGGTGGATAAACCCGATGTGAAGATCCAGGAGGGGGGGTATACCTCGCCCACCGCAACCGGCCTTATCGGTGGCGCCCTCGGGGTGCTGGTAGGGGTGAGTCTGATGACGGTGCGTGAACTCGGTCGCCAGCAGAAGCGCCACGAAGCCGGGCAGCACCCATCACGGGAGGAGTAACCGTGAACAGACGCAACTTCCTCAAATTTGCCTCCGTCGGCGCGCTGGCGGCGGGCACCACAGTCTCCGGCAGCGCATTGGCGGCGGCCGAGAACAAGCCGCCCATTCCCGGCGCGCTCGGCATGCTCTACGACTCTACCCTCTGCGTCGGCTGTCAGGCCTGTGTGGCGGAGTGTCAGCGCCTCAACGGCAACCCGGCCAATCCAGCCGGGGCGCAAACCTGGTCCAACAACGACAAGCTGACCCCCTACACCAACAACATCATTCAGGTGTGGAAGAGTGGCACTGGCGAGCACAAGGATCAGCTGGTGGATGGCTATGCCTACATCAAGAAGCAGTGCATGCACTGCGTCGATCCCAACTGCGTCTCCGTCTGCCCGGTGCAGGCTCTTAAAAAAGACCCCAAGACCGGCATCGTTCACTACGACCCGAGCGTCTGCACCGGCTGTCGCTACTGCATGGTGGGCTGCCCGTTCGATGTGCCCAAATATGACTACGACAATCCGCTGGGGGCGATCCACAAGTGCGAGCTCTGCAACCAGAAGGGGCTTGAGCGGATCGATCAGGGCAAGTTGCCCGGCTGTGTCGAGGTGTGCCCCACCGGCGCCGTGATCTTCGGCACCCGCGAGGAGCTGATGGCCGAGGCCAAGCGTCGTCTGCTGGCGACTCCGGGCAGCGAATATGCCTATCCGCGCCAGACCCTCTCTGCCAACGACCCCTACCTGCACGAAGTGCCCAACTACCAGCCTTACGTCTATGGCGAGAAGGAGGGGGGCGGCACCCAGGTGTTGGTGCTGGCCGGGGTGCCCTACACCAAGCTCGACATGCCCGACTTGCCGGAGCTCTCCTCCGGTGCCCGCTCCGAGCATATCCAGCACACCCTCTACAAGGGGATGGTGCTGCCCATGGTGGTGCTGACCGGCCTCTCGGTGCTCATTCGCCGCAACACCAAGAATGGTCACGATCACCATCACGATGATGGCCATGATCAGGGGAGTGTGCAGATCAAGGATCAGGGCACCACAAAGGGAGGCAAGGATCATGAGTAATCACAAGGCGTATCCCCTCGGCGGCAAGCTGGTCAGCTGGCCTGTGCTGGTGCTGGCCCCCTTTGCCGTGCTGTGCGGCATGCTGATCTTGAAACGCCTCGTCTTCGGGCTGGGTTCGGTCACCGACCTGAATGGCGGCTACCCCTGGGGGCTCTGGATCTCGTTCGATCTGCTGATTGGCACCGGTTTCGCCTGTGGCGGCTGGGCGCTTGCCTGGGCGGTCTATGTGTTCAACCGGGGCGAGTATCACCCGTTGGTGCGACCGGCCCTGTTGGCGAGCCTGTTTGGCTACTCGCTGGGTGGCCTCTCCATCACTATCGACGTGGGGCGTTACTGGAACCTGCCGTACTTCTACCTGCCCGGTCACTTCAACACCTCCTCGGTGCTGTTCGAGACGGCGGTCTGCATGACCATCTATATCGGGGTGATGGCGCTGGAGTTTGCGCCCGTGCTGCTGGAGAAGTTCGGCTGGAAGGCGTCGCTCATTCGCCTCAACAAGATCATGTTCTTCGTGCTGGCGCTGGGGGCACTGCTGCCCACCATGCACCAATCCTCGATGGGCTCGTTGATGATAGTGGCGGGGGAGAAGATCCATCCGCTCTGGCAAAGCTATGAGCTGCTGCCGGTTTTTTCGCTTCTGACCGCCTTCATCATGGGCTTCTCCATCGTGGTGTTTGAGGGCTCTCTGGTGCAGGCGGGGCTGGCGGGGCGTGGCCCTAACGAGAAGCCGCTCTTCTACAAACTGACCCAGGTGATCGACATCTTCCTGATCCTGTTTGTGGCGCTGCGCTTTGCCGAGATCGTCATCCACGACAAGTCGGAGTACCTCTCCGAGTTCAACCGCTACTCCATTCTGTTCTGGAGCGAGATCGCGCTGATGATCTTCCCGCTGCTGGTGTTCCACTGGGACAAGAGCCGCCGGGACTCGCGCATGCTTTTTCTGGGGGCCCTCAGCATGCTGCTGGGCGCAGCCCTCTGGCGACTGGATTACTCCCTGATCGCCTTCAACCCCGGCAATGGCTACCACTACTTCCCCTCCGCGACGGAGGTGCTGATCTCCCTTGGCTTTGTTGCCATCGAAGTGTGTGCCTATTTGCTGCTGATCCGGCTGTTGCCGGTACTGCCATCACTTGAACGTGTTCACCAAGATTATCAGGCCCGAGGGAAAGCCAACGTATGAGCCAACGTATCACCATAGACCCCATCACCCGTATCGAGGGTCACCTGCGTATCGACTGCGAAATCGAAGGCGGCGTTGTCACCAAGGCCTGGTCGTCCGGCACCATGTGGCGCGGGATGGAGGAGATCGTCAAGGGCAATGACCCGCGCGATGCCTGGATGATAGTGCAGCGTATCTGCGGGGTATGTACCTCCATTCACGCCATCGCCTCGGTGCGGGCGGTGGAGAACGCCATCGGCGCCAAGGTGCCGGTGAACGCCCAGTACATCCGCAACCTCATCATCGCGGCCCACAACATCCACGATCACATCGTCCACTTCTATCAGCTCTCCGCGCTGGACTGGGTGGATATCACCGCGGCCCTTGAGGCCAATCCGCAAAAAGCGGCGGACATGCTCAAGGGGGTATCGACCTGGTCCCTCAACGGTGCCGACGAGCTGACCAAGGTGCAGGATAAAATCCGCGCGTTGGTAGCCAGCGGCCAGCTCGGCATCTTTGCCAACGGCTACTGGGGTCACAAGGCGATGAAGCTGAGCCCGGAGGTGAACCTCATCGCCGTGGCCCACTATCTGCAGGCACTGGAGTGCCAGCGCGATGCCAACCGCATTGTCGCCATTCTCGGCGGCAAGACCCCCCACATCCAGAATCTCGCAGTGGGCGGCGTGGCCAACCCCATCAACTTGGATGCGCCGAGTGTGCTCAACCTGGAGCGGCTGCTCTACGTGAAGAGCTTTATCGACCGGCTCGGCGAGTTTATCGAGCAGGTCTACAAAGTGGATGCCGCCATCATAGCCGCCCACTACCCCGAGTGGCTGAACCTGGGGCAGGGGGCCAAGCACTACCTGAGCGTGCCGGAGCTTCCCACCGACGGTAACGGCGGCAGCTTCCTGATGCCGGGCGGCTATATCGAGAATGGCAATCTGGCGGGTTATCGCCCCATCGAGAGCCATCAGGATGGCTGGCTGATGGACGGCATCGCCGAGAGCAACAAGCACGCCTGGTACAAGGATGACGAGCCCCTCAAACCCTGGGAGGGCAAGACCGAGCCCGATTACACCGGCTGGCAGGATGACGGCAAATACTCCTGGGTCAAATCCCCCACCTTCTACGGCAAGGTGGTGGAGGTGGGGCCGCTCGCAGACCTCTTGGTGAAGCTGGCCGCCAAACACCCGGAGACGGTGGCGCATTTCGATCAGCTGAACGGCATCTACAAGGCGCTGACCGGCTCGGCCATCAAGACCGAACAGCTGCACTCCACCATGGGTCGCATCATCGGTCGCGCGGTGCGCTGCTGCGTGCTCAAAGATACCCTGTCACATCAGTGGAAGGCGCTGGTGGACAACATCGGCAAGGGGGACACCACCGCCTATATCAAGGCCGAGATCCCGGCGGATAAAGAGTTTCGCGGGGTGGGCTTTGAAGAGGCGCCGCGTGGCATGCTCTCCCACTGGATCGTCATCAAGGGTGGCAAGATCGAGAACTATCAGGCGGTGGTGCCATCGACCTGGAACTCGGGCCCGCGCAACTTCAACGATGAACCCGGCCCCTACGAGCAGGCGCTGGTGGGCACCCCGGTGGCGGATCCCGCCAAGCCGCTGGAAGTGGTGCGCACCGTCCACTCGTTCGACCCCTGCATGTCCTGCGCAGTGCATGTGGTGGATACCCAAAACGGCGAAACGACTCAGGTGAAGGTGCTGTGATGAACACCCTGATCCTGGGCGTGGGCAACCTGCTCTTGAGTGACGAGGCCGTCGGTGTGCGCATCGTTGAGGGGCTGGGGCGCGAATACCGTTTCGCCCCCGGCATCGAGCTGCTCGACGGCGGTACCGCCGGCATGGAGTTGCTCGAAGCGATGGCCAGTCGCGATCACATCATTCTGGTGGATGCGGTGCGCAGCGGTAATCCGCCGGGCACAGTGGTAACCCTGAAGGATGAGGAGATCCCGACCCTGTTTGGCCGCAAGATCTCCCCCCATCAGCTGGGGCTGGCGGATGTGCTCTCGGCGCTGCACATGACGGGGGAGTCGCCCAAGCGGCTCACCCTGATCGGGGTCGAGCCCGAATCCCTCGAACCGCGTATCGGCCTCACCCCTGTGGTGGTGGCTGCCATGGGTGAGGCGACGGATCGGATTTTGACCCTGCTGGCTGCCGTTGGTGCGCCCGCCATTGTGCTCTCTGAGCAGGAGAAAGCTGAACAAGCACGGGAGGGCCTATGGCGCAGTCTCATTTAAGCGAGCTTGATGCTGTGAAGGAGCGCGTGCAGGAGTTTTCGGGTTTTGTTAGTAATCCCGCGCCCCTGCTGGTAGCCCAGTACGAGCGGATCGCTCGCGAAGAGATGCAGGCGCTGCCCTTCTATCACGCCACCATGCCCATCGTTGCGGAGTGCGTGCTGTTTGAAGGTCAGTGGCTCGGCTGCGTGCTCACCCCCTGGATGTTGAGCGTGGTGGTGCTGCCGGGGCCAGATCAACTCTGGCCGGTGCGCAGCAACAGCGATCGACTCGCCCTGCAGCTCCCCTGCGGCAACATGACCTTTATGGTGGGTGAACTGCCCGAAAGTGGTCAGCTGCTGGCCTGCTCCCTGATGTCGCCGCTCGATCCCCATCTCGGGGCCGGGGAGGGGCGAGCACTGGTGAGCAGCACCCTCAAGATGCTGCTCTCCTTGCCGGTGCAGCAAGGGGCTGGCGGCGTGGATCTGGGTCGTAGACGACTATTCGGTGCCCGGCGCGGTCAACCGGCATAGTCGCTAGGTTTCACGCGAAATCAAGTTTAGAATAGGGGGCCATTTGGCCCCTCACTCCCATGCTCAGACACGCATTCCACCTCTTTTTTGAGTGATGTTCCGTGAGTGGTACAAAACAAGAAGGATCCCCATGACTGTTCCACGCAATTCCCTTCGCCATTACTGTGGCACCAGTGTTGCCGCCCTGTTGACTCTGCTGCTGGGTACTGCCTCTCACGCGGCGCTGGCCGCTGCCCAACCTGTGCCTGCCGAGCTCAAGCTCGCCATCGGAGCCGAACCCACCGAAGGGTTTGACCCTCTGCTTGGCTGGAGCCACGGCAGCTACCTGCTGCTGCATAGCCCGCTGCTCAAACAAAACGCCGACCTCAGCTGGCAAGACGTGCTCACCCAAGCGGTGACCCCGAGCAAGGATGGCAAGGGGTGGCTCATTACCCTCAAGCCTGACCTGAAATTCTCAAACGGTGCGCCGCTCACCGCCGAAGATGTGGCCTTTACCTACAACAGCGCAGCCAAGGGCGGCGGCAAGATCGACATGGGCAACTTTGTCTCGGCCAAGGTGCTCTCGCCCACTGAGGTGGCCATTACCTTGAGTGCCCCCCAGAGCACCTTCGTCAATGTGCTGGGATCGCTCGGAATCGTGTCGAAGCGGGATTACGATCCCAAGCGCTATGCCCGCCATCCGGTCGGCGCCGGCCCCTACCGGCTGGTGAGCTTCCTGCCCGGCCAGCAGCTGGTGGTAGAGGCCAACCCCCATTACGCCGGCGGCAGCAATGACTTCAAGCGGCTGGTGTTTGTCTTTATCGATGAAGAGAGCGCCTACGCCGCCGCCCAGAGCAGCCAGCTCGACCTAGTGCGCATCGCCCCGTCGCTTGCGCCAACCGTGCCTGCTTCCCTCAAGCTGTGGGTGCGGCCGAGCGTGGAGAACCGCGGCATCGTCTTCCCCATTCCTGCTGCTGGTAAAAAAGATGCCAAGGGTTATCCCATCGGCAACGACGTGACCTCGGACGTGGCGGTGCGCCGTGCCATCAACTACGCCATTGACCGCAAGCTGCTGGCCGACCAGCTGCTGGAGGGGCACGCCATCCCCGCTTACAGCGCGGTGGAAGGGTTGCCATGGCTAAACAAAGCCACCGCCTTCAAGGATGGGGATGCGGCCCACGCCAATGCCCTGCTCGATGAGGCGGGTTGGAAGATGGGCAGTGACGGCATTCGCCACAAGGGCGACCTGAGAGCCGCCTTTACCCTCTGGTACACCAGCGGCGACAGCACCCGCCGAGATCTGGCGGAAGCGGTGCGGGCCATGCTCAAACCCATCGGCCTCGAAGTGAGCCTTAAATCCGGCAGCTGGGAGCAGGTGGAGCGCGAGATGCACGCCAATCCGGTGCTGATGGGGTGGGGGAGTCTGGATCCCATGGAGCTCTATCACCACTACCAGAGCGGCTCCGGCGGCGTGGAGTTCTACAACCCGGGCTACTACAGCAACCCTGTGGTGGATGGCCACCTCAAGCAGGCGCTGGATGCCCCGAACTGGCAGGCGGCCGTGCCGTTCTGGCAGCAGGTGGAGTGGGATGGCAAGACTGGTGCCGGAGTACAGGGAGATGCCACCTGGGCCTGGCTGCTCAATGTGCAGCATACCTATCTAGCCAACTACTGCATCGACCTTGGCAAGGGGGCGCCGGAAATCCACGGTAGCTGGTCACTCCTCAACAACCTGCAGGATTGGCGGTGGACGTGCCGCTAAGTTCGTCCACCATGATGACTGCCACACTCAAAGCCCTGCTGCGTCTGGCAGGGCTGCTCTGTCTGGTCTCTGTCGCCACCTTTGTGCTGCTGAGTTACTCCCCCATCGACCCCATCAAGGCCTATATCGGCAACGACCTGCTCCATGTGCCGCCGGAGCAGTACGCCCGCATCGCCGCTCGCTGGGGGTTGGATCAGCCGCTCTGGCTGCGCTACTGGCACTGGTTTAGCCAGGTGCTGCAGGGGGATCTCGGTTACTCCATGCTCTACAACGCGCCTGTAGGTGAAGTCATAGGCCAGCGCTTTGCTGCCTCTTTCCTGCTGCTGGCGGGCGCCTGGCTGCTCTCCGGCTTTTTCGGGGTTTTGCTGGGCCTCTGCGCCGGTCGCTACCTCAATCGCTGGCCCGATCGCCTGATTTGCCGGTTTGCCTATCTGCTCGCCTCCCTGCCCACCTTCTGGGTCGGCCTGTTGCTGCTCGCCCTGTTTGCGGTGCACTGGCCGCTACTGCCGGTCTGCTGCGCCTGGACGCCGGGGCTCGCTGCCGATGAGGCGGATTGGGCCATGCGGTTGCGTCATCTGCTGCTGCCGGTCACCACGCTCGCCCTGCTCGGGCTGGGCAATATTGCACTGCATACCCGGGCGCGGGTGGCCGAGGTGCTGGAGAGCGACTTTATCCGCTACGCCCGCGCTCAGGGGGATGGCGGCTGGCCTATGCTGCGTTTTCATGTGCTGCGCCACGCCCTGACCCCGGCGCTCTGCCTGCAGTTTGCCTCCCTTGGCGAGCTGATTGGCGGATCGCTGTTGGCCGAGAAGGTCTTCTCCTATCCGGGGCTCGGCCAGGCCACTGTGGATGCGGGGCTGCGGGGGGATATCCCCCTGCTGATGGGAATCGTGCTCTTCTGCACCCTGCTGGTCTTTATTGGCAACACGGTGGCCAGTTTGCTGCTGGTCCGCATCAATCGGGGCTGGGAGGGCGAGCATGCTGTTTAACCCGTTTCCCTCCATATTGCGGCTGGTTTTTGCCCTGCTCGGATTGGCGCTGCTGGCCACTTACGGCTGGAGCCTCTCTCATCAGGATGTGCCGATGGATCTGCTGGCCCGTCAGCAGCCTCCCTCGCTGGTGCACTGGTTCGGTACCGATCAGATGGGGCGGGATCTCTGGTTGCGGGCCTTTCAGGGCACCCTCACCAGTCTGGAGCTGGGGATCAGCACGGCCTTGTGCAGCGGCCTGCTGGCCATGGTGGCGGCCAGCCTCTCGCTGGTTCATCCCAGGTGCGATGCGGCGGTGCGGCTGGTGATCGACGCCATGCTGGCGCTGCCCCATATGCTGCTGCTGATCCTGATCTGCTTTACCGCAGGGGGCGGCATGCGCGGGGTGATCCTGGCGGTGGCGCTCACCCACTGGCCCAAGCTGGCGCTCATTCTCTGCGCCGAGGCGCGGCGCATCGCCAGCAGCGACTACGTGGTGCTGGCGCGCTGTCAGGGGATGGGAACGCTGCGCCGCTGGCGCACCCACCTGCTGCCGGGGCTGCTGCCCCAATGGTTTATCGGCACCCTGCTGATGTTCCCCCACGCGGTGCTGCACAGCGCCGCGCTGAGCTTTCTCGGCTTTGGCCTGGCGGCCCACGAGGCCTCGCTGGGCTTGCTGCTGGCCGATGCCCTGCGTTATCTGGCCGGTGGCGGTTGGTGGCTGGCGCTCTTCCCGGGGCTGATGTTGCTGCTGCTGGTTCTGCTATTTGATCAGGCTACCCGCGCCTTGCAACAGCTGTTGTGGCACAGGAGTGAACCATGCTGAGTTTTGATCAGGTGACCATAGAGGCGGCCCACTACTCCTGGCTGGGGCGGCGCAGCTGGCAGCCTTTGCTGACCGATATCAGCCTGCAACTGGCGCCGGGAGAGATAGTGGCGCTGGTGGGGGGGAGCGGCGAGGGCAAGAGCCTGCTGTTGCAAAGCGCCCTGACATTGCTGCCGGACAACCTGAGGATGCGCGGCAGCATCTCCCTCGATGGCTCGCCTCTGTGCGATGCCAGTAGGGCCCGTCTGCGCGGTCACACCCTCTGCTATGTGCCACAGGGGGTAAGCGCCCTCAATCCATTGCTGACGGTGGAGCGTCAGCTGGGACGGGCGGCACGCCTCTGCGGCCAGAGCGGTTCTCGCGAGCGGCTCGGCGAGCAGCTGCTGCGCTACCAGCTGCCCGCCACCACCCTGGACAGCTATCCGCGCCAGCTCTCCGGCGGCATGGCCAAGCGCATTCTGGCCTGCACAGCGGCCCTTGGCGGCGCCCGCTACATTCTGGCGGACGAGATCACCGCTTGGCTCGACGAGGGGCTGGCCTGCCAACTGCTCACCCAGTTGCGTGAATTGGCCAATCAGGGCAGCGGCATCCTCTGGGTGACCCACGATCTGGCGCTGGCGGCCCGCTTTGCCGATCGCATCGTGGCCCTGCATCAGGGCCAGGTGAGCGATACCTTGAGTTGTCACCATCTGCGCCAGGGGCAGGGGAGCGAGATGCTCCGCGCCCACTGGCAGGCGCTGCCGGAGTTCAATGCACTCTTCTCTGTGCCGGAGGTTTCCTGATGTTTGAAGTACGGGATTTCACCATCGCCCAGGGGGGACGCCCCCTCTGGCAGGGGTTGTCGCTGACGGTGAAAGCGGGCGAGCGGCTAGGGATATCTGCGCCAAGCGGCCATGGCAAGACCACCTTAGGGCGGGTATTGGCCGGTTGGCAACCGGTTCGGGCGGGCGGGCAGATCCTGCTGGATGGGCAGCCTGTGCCTGAACGGGTAAAAGGCTACAACCCCATCCAGCTGGTGCCCCAGCACCCCGAACTCACCTTCAATCCCTATCGCACCACCGGGCAGGCGCTGTGGGATGTATGGCGTCCCGATGACGCCATGCTGGCTCGCTTTATGGTCAAGCCTGCGTGGCTCAGTCGTAAACCCGGCCAGCTCTCCGGTGGCGAGCTGGCCCGCATCGCGCTGCTGCGTGCCCTAGATCCTCGCACTCGTCTGCTGATTGCCGATGAGGTGACTGCCCAGCTGGACCCGCAAGTTCAGCGCCAGCTCTGGCTGGAGTTGATGGTTGAATGCGAGCAGCGCGGGCTTGGTATGCTTGTCTTCAGCCACCAGCAGGCACTGCTGCGCCAGATCTGCCATCGGGTGCTGCGCTTTGGTGAGATGCAGCCCGTGACTGGTGTATTGGCTGAAAATGCGGCTTGAGGGTTAGTTCCCCCTCATCCCCAGCCCTTCTCCCGCAAGGGGAGAAGGGGGCAGACGGTGCCATCTCGCTAGGCTCGGGGTTTAGGGTTTGGAGAACCTTGGGGTTTGAAAATATGGCTGGTTGTTATGCTCGAAGCCGCCCCCTGAGGCGTTTGAGGGCGTCGTATAGTTGCAGCATGCTGTCGGCATTCACAAACCGATTCCCTCTCCCTGGGGAGAGGGTCAGGGTGAGGGGACGCGAGTATGAGGCGCGGGCCATTCGGTATAGAGAGAGAACGCCTGATAAGGTTTGTAGATAAAGAGAGGGAGGTATCAGCCTCCCTCTCTTGTTTTCTACCGTTATCAGCGGCGTTTAACCGGTTCAGGCACTGGCCAGCCAGTTAAGCCAGGCATCCATCCCTTCGCCCGTGGTGGCGCTGACCTGGATCACCTGGATATAGGGGTTGACCCGTTTGGCGTTCTCGATGCAGCGGGCCACGTCAAAGCTGACGTAGGGCAGCAGATCGATCTTGTTGATCACCATCAGCTGGGCGGCGGCGAACATGTCCGGGTACTTGAGGGGCTTCTCTTCCCCCTCGGTGACGGAGAGGATCGCCACCTTGTACTTCTCGCCGAGATCGAAGCTGGCGGGGCAGACCAGATTGCCGACGTTCTCGATAAAGAGGATGCCCCCTTCATTGGCGGGCAGCTGGTGGCAGGCGTCGTGGACCATTTTGGCATCCAGATGGCAGCCCTTGCCGGTGTTGATCTGCACGGCAGGGACGCCGGTGGCGCGGATACGGTCCGCATCGGCGCTGGTTTGCTGATCCCCTTCGATCACCGCGCAGGGGCGCTTGTCTGCCAGCTGGCGCAGGGTTTCGCACAGCAAAGTGGTTTTGCCTGAACCTGGGCTAGAGACCAGGTTGAGCACCAGCTGGGCCGCCTCGTCGAAGTGTTCGCGGTTGTGGGCCGCCAGCGCGTTGTTCTTGGCCAGCACATCCATCTCGATGGCGATCAGCTGGCGCTGCCCCATACCTGGGACCGACAATCCCGCTTCCCCTTTGCCATAGTGCAGATCACCCTGCTGATGGTCATGGTCATGGTCATGGTCATGGTCATGGTCATGGTCATGGCTGTGATCATGGGGATGCGCGCGGGAATGGCCGTGGTCATGAGAGTGGGCATGATCATGATGATGGTCGTGGGGGTGATCATGGTGGTGCTCATGGGGCTGATCATTCCCCTCATGGCTTATGGGTGCCCGCACCCCGTGGTAGTGGTGATGGACATCCCCCTGATGGTGATAGTGGTGGTGAATGATCAGTGTGCGCGGCGCACCCTGCTCTTGGTCATGATGGTGACGGGCATCATGAGCATGATGATGGTCGTGCTTATGATCATGTTCGTGATGATGCTCATGATCGTGCTCATGGCCGGCGATCCGCGCCTGGCCGCATCCGCATACGCTACACATATCAACTTACCTCGATGTCGGTGATGCGCAGGCTATCACCCTGCGCGACTCGTAATTTGTATCCGCCACACTCGGGGCAGGCCTGCCCGCGCTCGGTGAGGGTGACCGTCTGATTGCAGTCGTAACACCAGGCCTCTGCCGCCTGGTGTTGAAAGTGAAGCTGGGCCCCTTCGACGGCGGTGCCCTTGGCGGCAGCCTCGAAACAGAAGGCGATGGTGTCCGGGTCGACGCAGGAGAAGCTGCCGACCTCGAGCCAGAGGGCGGTCACCTTGTTAAAGCCCCGCTGGGTGGCCTGCTCGGCGGCCAGATCGATGGCGGCCATGGCCAGAGACATTTCGTGCATGGTGGCTCCTTAACCGATATGGGGAGGAGCAGTGACTCCTCCCTGTAATTGACGGAACGGCATGGCTGCTCAACAGATCCGCGGCAGCAGCTCCCCCTGCGGCAGCTCCAGATAACGGCGGCTGCCCCAAGGGTTGCTCAGGATCACCTTGTGGCGCTCGCTTGCCTGCACCACACCGATCTGGCTGGCGGCGGGGTTGAACTGCTGCAAGATGCCCAGCGCGTCCTGCGCCTGCTCGGCAGGCAGGGCCAGCACCATGGTCCCCTCGTTGGCGAGATCATGGGGCTCGAAACCGTAGAGCTCGCACAGGCCCCGCACCGGATCGCACACCGGAATGGCAGACTCCTCCAACTCGATGGCAACGCCGGAGGCGCTGCTCCACTCGTTGAGCACGGCGGCAAGGCCACCGCGGGTGGCATCGCGCAGGGCGTGAGGGGTAATGCCTGCCTGCAGCAGCGCTTCTACCTGCGGCCAGAGGGTGGTGCAGTCGCTTTTGAGATCAGATCCCAACTGCAGGGCGTCGCGGGCCATCAGGATGCAGGCGCCGTGGCTGCCGATATCCCGCGACACCAGAATGGCGTCACCGGCCTTGAGGTTGCGTACCGAGATGCTCCGGCTCTGCTCAGGCAGCGGGAAGGTGCCGACCCCGCTGGTGTTGATGAAGAGCTTGTCTGCCGCCCCCTTGGGCACCACCTTGGTGTCGCCGCAGACAATGTGGGCACCGCTGTTGGCAAGCTCCGCGGCCATCGACTCGACGATGCGAGCCAGATCGGCGTAGGGGAAGCCCTCCTCGATGATAAAGCTGCAGCTCAGATACTCTGGCTTGGCCCCCATCATGGCGAGATCATTAACCGTGCCGGCGATGGCCAGCTTGCCGATATCGCCCCCCTCGAAGAAGAGCGGCGAGACGGTAAAGCTGTCGGTGGTGAAGGCGACTGGGCCGTTTACCGGCAGCAGGGCGGCATCTTCACCGCGCAGCAGGATTTCGTTGCCAAAGTGGCGAAAGAAGAGCTGGTTGATCAGCTGGTTCATCTCCACGCCGCCGCCGCCGTGGCTTAACTGAATTTCTCTCATTGGATCCCCATATATCGGTAGTAGGCATTGCAGGCCCCTTCGGAGCTGACCATGCAGCTGCCCATGGGTTGGGTCGGGGTGCAGCCCCGGCCAAAGACTTTGCACTGGTTCGGTTTGGCCAGGCCGCGCAGGATATCGGCGCACTGGCACGCCTTGTGGTCATCGATGGGGGTCTGATTGAGCGCAAAGTGGCGCTCCGCATCGCGCTTGGCAAAGGCATCCCGCAGGCGCAGGGCAGAGGCGTTGATATCCCCCAGACCCCGCCAGCGAAAGTGCTCGCGGGTCTCGAAAAAGCGCTCGACCAGCCGCTGGGCGGCTTTATTGCCACTGGCAGTGACGGCGCGGCTGTACTGCACCTCCAGCGCGTAGCGACCCTCCACCTTCTGGCGCACCATCATCAAGAGTGCCTCCATCACATCCACCGGTTCGAAGCCACTCACCACCACCGGCACCTGATAGCGATCGACGATGGGCAGGTAGATATCGGCGCCTGTGATGACGCTGACGTGGGAGGGGCCGATAAAGGCATTCACCTTGGCCACTCCGTCGGCCATCACCGCATGAATGGCGGGGGGCACCAGCACATGGTTGATATGAAACAGCAGGTTCTCGATCCCTTGATCTTCCGCGGCAGCCAAGAGCGCCGCAGTCATCGGGGTGGATGTCTCGAAACCGATGGCGAAGAAGACCACGGTTTTCTCCGGATTCTCTTTGGCGATACGCAGGGCGTCGAGGGGGTCATAGACCGGACGGATATCGCTCCCCTTGGCGCGCTGCTGGGCCAGCGTGCCTTTGGAGCCCGGCACCCGGATCATGTCCCCCAACGTCACCAGAATGACGTTGGGCTGGCGGGCGAGCTCGATGGCCTGATCGATGCGCTCTTTGGGCATGATGCAGACCGGGCAGCCGGGGCCGTGGACAAACTCGATGCTGGCGGGCAGCAGCTGGTGCAGGCCGTACTTCATGATGGTGTGGGTATGGCCGCCACACACCTCCATCACCCGCAGCGGTTCGGGGAGTAATTTGGCCAGTTCGGTGATCTGGGTTGCGAGGGCGCGGATCACCTCGGGCTGACGAAAGCCCTGAAAGAGATCATTGAGTGTCAGCATGGCAAGATATCCTGCTCTGGCATCAGGGCCACCATCTGGCGGAAGCTCTCGAGGCTGGCCTGCGCCTCCTCTTCATCAATCTTGCTCATCACAAAGCCGATGTGGAGCAGAACATAATCGCCAATGTTGAGAGGCTCTTCGAGCAGCATGCAGCTGACGCGCCGCTGCACCCCCAGGGTGTCGACGGTGACGCAGTTATCTTCGGGGTGCAGCTGCACCACCTGAGAGGGAATGGATAGACACATGGATTTCAGGACTCCGACAAAGTGGCGCCACTTTTTATGGCAGCAAGAGAGGAGATGGAGGGCTGGTGCGCCGCAAGATGGTGGATGGCAAACCAGAGCTGACCGGCGGCGATGCCACCGTCATTGAGCGGCAGGGTTTCGCTGGTCAATACCTGCCGACCGGCTGCTTCGAGAGCGGGCACCAGCTGGTCCATCAGCACCCGGTTTTGAAAGACGCCGCCCCCCAGCGCCACCGGATAGCCGGGGAAGCGCTCGGCCAGAGCGATAACCAGATTACTGATGGCGCGGATAAAACCGGCGGCCAGGCTGGCGGTGGAGGTGCCTTTGCGCCGCTCGCTGACAAGGGTATTGATGAGCTCGGCCCACTCGATCTGCAGCGGCCCTTCCGCTGATTGGTTGAGATCAAAGGTAAGGGGGAAGGGCTGTTCATCGGGAGCCAGCTGCAAGGCGGCCGCCTCCAGCAGGAGCCCTGCTTCGCCCTCGTAATCGGGGGTGTCGATCACCCCCAAGAGCGCCGCCACCGCATCGAACAGACGGCCGATGGAGCTGGTGTAAGGGGCGTTGCGGCCCAGCTGCCAGAGCTGGTGCAGGTTGCTGATCCGCTCAAGGGGCAGTTTGTTGATCAACGGAATATCGAGGGCGCTGATCTGCTCAGGGCTGTGCGATTCAAACAGCAGCCCCAGCAGCTGGCGCACCGGCTCGCGGATGGCCGCTTCGCCGCCGATCAGCTTGAAGGGTGCAAGGTGGGCAACCCGCTCAAATCCCTGAACGTCTGCCAGCAGCAGCTCGCCACCCCAGAGGGTGCCGTCATCGCCAAGGCCGGTGCCATCGAAGGCAACCCCCAGCACCGGGCCCGTGATGTTGTGCTCGGCCATCACCCCCAGCAGGTGGGCGTGATGGTGCTGCACCTCGAGGTGGGTCACCCCCTGATTGCGGCAATAGCCCTTGGCCCACTGATGGCTGAGGTAGCCCGGGTGGCGATCCGACACCAGCAGTTCTGGCTTGAGATCGTAGAGGTCGCGAAAGGTCGCCAGGGTCTGCTCAAAGTGCTCCTGCATCGGCAGGCTATGCAGATCGCCGATATAGGGGCTGTAGATGCGCTGGCGGCTGAAGGCAAGCGCCAGCTGGTTCTTCTGCTGCGCCCCGACCGCCAAGAGCGGTACCTTGACCGCCTCTTGCAGGCTGGGGGTGCAGGGGGCATAGCCCCGGGCGAGGCGCAACGTCTGGCGTCGCCCGCCTGCCCACTGCACCAGACTGTCGTCGCAGGGGTGCAGGATGGGGCGATTGTGATCCAGGATGCCGTCAATCTCGCTGCCGAGTTCCCTGACCACCGCCTCGCACTCGATGAGGATCGGGCTGCCGCGACCATTGGCGCTGGTGGCCACCAGCGGCATGGCGCACGCGTCCAGCAGCAGCTGATGGAGCGGGGTATAGGGGAGCATGACCCCAAGGTAGGGGATGCCGGGGGCGATCCCCTCGGCCAGCGGCGCGGTTGTCAGTAGGGATTCTGAGTGCCGATCATCGTTAATGCGCTTGCGCAGCAAGGTGATGGGTCTGGCCTGAGAGGTGAGCAGCTTCCACTCGGCCTCGCAGCCGGTGACATGCAGTTTGGCCTCGGCAAGGGAGCCCATCATCACCGCCAGCGGCTTGCGCGCGCGCCGTTTGAGCGTTCGCAATCTGGCCACACTCCGTTCATTGCGGGCATCGCATATCAGGTGATAACCCCCCATCCCCTTGACCGCAATCAGGGCTCCCGCTTGCAGGGCGCGGGCGGCTTCGAGCAGGGCATCCTCGCGCTCGGCCAGGGCATCGCCGCGACCGCTGCGCCAGGTCAGATGCGGCCCGCACTCGGGGCAGCTCACCGGCTGGGCGTGGTAGCGTCTGTCCAGCGGGTTTTCATAGGCCGCCGCACAGCGCGGGCACATGACAAAGCCTGCCATGGCGGTGTGGGGGCGGTCGTAGGGGAGGCTGCGGATGATGGTGTAGCGTGGGCCGCAGTGGGTGCAGTTGGTAAAGGGGTAGTGGTGGTGGCGATCCGCGGGGTTGGCAACGTCCGTGGCGCACGCCTCGCACATTCCCTGATCCGGCGAGATGGCGACCGTGGCGGCGCTCTGCTGCTGGCTGGCTTTAATTCGAAACTGGCCATGAAATTGGCCATCGAAGTCGGGATCATGAGCAAGGGGCAGTTCCCGCTCGCTGAAATGATCGATACGGCTTAAGGGCGGCGCCAGTTCCCGCATTTCGCGGGCAAAGCTGGCCAGCTGCTCGGGCGATCCTTCGGCGCCGATAGTGACGCCGTTGGCATCGTTCAACACATAACCGGCAAGGCCGTGGCGCAATGCCAGCCCATAGACGAAGGGGCGAAAGCCGACCCCCTGTACGATGCCGTCGATATGAAATTCGCGGCGCAGCCGGTTGGCCACATGACTCGGAGAGATAGAGGGGGCAATGGTGGCGCTCATGCCGGCTCCATCTCATCTTGAGTCTGCGGCAAACGCAGCACCCGGCGCTCGTTCTCCTCGCGTCGTACCCAGCCATCCATCTCCATGCGCAGGCAGAACGGAATGGCGTATTTGCGCGACAAGCCGGTGATCTCCTTGAGGGATGCCATGTCGATCAGATCTCCCACCTGCTGGCCCGCCAGCACGGCGGCAACCATCTGGTTGTAAAGCTCGGCGTCGTAGTAGATGGGGCCATCGAGTTGCACCAGATACTTGAGTCGCGCCAGATTGCGCAGCTGCTTTTGCAACGCGCCTTTTTGTAGCAAGCCCTGCTGCAGGGCGGCGGGCAGCTTGCGGGTGATAAAGGGATCCAGCTCCACGCCGCCGGGGCCCAGTTTACCGGGCTCGTAACCTTCCTTGCCTTGATCTCGCACCACCTTGAGCACCAGCTGCGCCTCTTCCCCCAAATCATCTTCCGACTCGCCACTGCCCGGTTGCCACTTGTCATGGTGCAGGCGAATGTGTTGCTCACTCTTGAGCTGCTGGAGCAGGGCCTGAGTGACCGGCAGGGCGATGCCAAAGCGGGTTGCAAGCTCTGCGGCGCTCAGCGGTTCGTTTGCCAAGTTAGCGAGCAGCTGGTCGCGGCTTTGAGCCAGCCAGCAGTTATCCAGCAGCCACTCACCGAGGGGGGTGACCAGCTCGGGCCGCTGGTCAAAGCGGCTGGCCAGCACATAGCCGTTGAGCCCCAGCTGCAGGGTGGCTGGGTTGTAGCGCTCGAGCTCATCTGGCAGCTCGCCCAGTAGGGTGTGCAGCGCCTTGCGTCTGGCAGGATGAATGTCGCCGCACCAGACGATGCGGGCGCCGTGCAGCAGTTCGCTGCTGCCGTGGCGAATGATGGCGAGCGGCTGGCCAAAGAAGCAGGGAATGGGGCTGGCAAAGATCAGTCGTGCCAGCCGGGTGTCTTTTATTGGTACAAAGCGCGCCCGGCCGTGCCAGCTGCCGAGGGCCACTTCCACCTCCTGCGTGCGTAGCGCCTTGCCACTCAGGCTCTCGGCGTTGAGTCGTACGATAAGGTGGGTTGCCGCCTCGCACTGGCCAGCAGTGCTGGTGAGGCAGTGGCCGCGGGCCACCTCCTTGTGGGGCACCTTTTTAAGGCCCACCGCCACCCGACAGACGGCGCCGATCTCATCAAGGCTCTGGTGATAGGCCTGCAGGGAGCGCACCTGCACCTCGCGACCGGCAGGTTGGAGCAGGAGTTTGTCCCCCACCTTGAGGCTGCCCTGCTGCAAGGTGCCGGTGAGCACGGTGCCGGTACCATTGGCGGTAAAGACCCGGTCTACATACAGTCGCGGGGCACCCTGTTCGCGGGCAGCGTGCGATTCTGGCAGATCGGCAAGCTGGCGCACAATGGCGGCGTGCAGGGCGGCCATATTGGCGCCGGTTTTAGCGCTGACGCTGAAGATATCGGGCACCATGCCGCTCTCGTCCATCACCCGCTCCAGCAGGCTCTCTTCAAGGAGTGCCAGCTCGTCGGGGGCGACCAGATCGCACTTGTTGATGCAGACCAGCAGGCGCGGCACCCCCATCGCCTTGAGCAGGCGCAGGTGATCGCCGGTCATCGGCATCCACCCCTCATCGGCGGCAATGACCAGCAGCACCAGATCCAGACTCCAGAGCCCCGCCACCATATTGCGGATATAGCGCTCGTGGCCGGGCACGTCGATGACGCCTATGGTGTTGCCCTGACCGTCGTCGAAGTGGGCAAAGCCGAGATCCTGGGTCATGCCGATGGCCTGCTCGTGGGCACGGGCGGTGGTGATGCCGGTGAGGGCCTTGATAAGCAGGGTCTTGCCGTGATCCACATGGCCGGCAAGACCGATAACGGCGCGATAGGGGGTCATGGGATCAGGGCTCCTCGGTCGCATTTGTTGCATTGAACGGGGCGGGCAGCAGCAACTCCTTGAGTTGGGCGATCAGCAGTTCCATCTCGGTCGGCAGCAGGGTGGCCATATTGAGCAGCACCTTCTGCTGGCGCACGGTGGCGATGACCGGCACCGGCAGTTCGCGCAAATCATCGAGCAGCTGCTGGGCCGGACGCGGGTCGGTGCACTCCAGCGCAGGGGCCGGGTAAAACTCGTCCGGCAAGGTGCCACCGCCCACCACCAGCTGGGCGGGGACCGGCGCAAAACAGCCGGGCAGGGCGGCCATCAGCTGGTCGGCTCTCGCCTGCATGGCGGCCGGATTGCTCAGGGTGCGCTGGGCGATACCCTCGCCGACGGGAGATTTGTTGAGCTTGTGGATGAGCAGGCGTTCGAGCAGGGAGTAGACGATGCGGCTTGGGCGGAAGGTGCGCATCATGGGGTGTTTTTCCAGCCGCTTGATAAGGTCGCTGCGGCCACTGATGATGCCCGATTGCGGGCCACCAAGCAGCTTGTCGCCGGAGTAGCAGACCAGATCTGCCCCCGCCTTGATGTACTGGCGCACCGAGGTTTCATCCGGCGCAAACTCTTCGCTGGTCAAGCCGGAGCCCTGATCCACCGCCAGCACTACATGTTCGGGCAGGGCGCGGGCCACCTCGCCGATATCGGGGGATTCGGTAAAGCCGCGAATGGCGAAATTGGATCTGTGCACCATCAGCACCAGCGCGGTCTGATCGGTGATGGCATCGAGGTAATCTTTGGCGGTAGTGATATTGGTAGTGCCCACCTCCACCAGTTTGGCACCGGAGAGGGCCAGAATATCGGGAATGCGAAAGCCGCCGCCAATCTGGATCTGCTCGCCACGCGAGACGAGTACCTCGCGCCCCTTGGCCACCTCCTGCAGCAGCAAAAAGAGCGAGGCTGCGTTGTTGTTGACCACCAGCGAATCCTCGGCCTGGGTGAGGCAACGGAGCAGGGGGGCGATCAGCCCCTTGCGCCCGCCGCGTTTGCCGGTGGCGAGATCCAGCTCCAGATTGTTGTAGCCGGTGTTGAGGTCACGCACCTCGTCCCACAGATCGGCACTTAACGGCGAACGCCCCAAATTGGTGTGCACCAGGGTGCCGGTGGCGTTGATCACCCGGGTTTGACGCTGGCGCAACAGCTGTTGGCAGCGTTTGGCAATCAGCGTCTCGAGCTGCTCGGGGGCAACGCCATGCTGGCGAAAATCTTCGCTCTGGCGCAGTTCGCTCAGGGTGTCGCGCACCGCCTGAGTCACCAGTGGGCGGCTCAGCGCCTCGATAAACCCGGCGAGAAAGGGTTGCTGCAGCAGCTGCTCCACTTGCGGCAGACGGCGGGTTTGTTGCTGGCCGGGCTGTTGCTGTGAATCGTCGGCAGCCGTACCTGATGCTGGCTGGCGGTGGGGGATGGCTGGCGCGTGAGACGAGTTCGGCATGGGATTACCAGTGCAGTGCGTGGGTTCGGGATGCGCACCGGTTTGCCGATAGAGAGGCCGAGCTGACGGGTTATGGCACTGCTGGCGATTTGCGGATAACTGCAAACTGGGTGCATCAATGAGCGGGTATAAATTAATGCTGCATCGATGCTGATAAATTAATTTTTGGCCAGCGAGATAACCTGAGTTCGGATTATATTGGCAAGCGGCAAGCACCTTTTTAAGGTATTACTTCAAACGTATTGAACAAACAATGGAAATAACATCCAGGCCGAAAAATTCAGCGAGAGAGTATTTGTTCAATAGATAAATTTGGCGGAAGAGGCAGGAATCGAACCTGCCAAAGCCTTCTCGGCTCACATCGGTTTTGAAGACCGAGGAGGCCACCAGACCCCATCAACTTCCGTAACGGTCGCCATTTTGTGGCAAATTTATGTGACTGGCAACGCTTTTTTTGTCATAAAAAAGCGAGAGTTAGCGATTTTTTGAAAAAATCAAAGAACCTTGTTTTATATCAAGTTCAGCACAATTAGCCCGATATTTTTAATTTAACATCGGGCCTCGATCACATTGCCTGAACCGTCGGTCAATAACGGTCGTTAACAACTCGATAAATAATCACCGCTTGGCATTGTCAATATTCCACTGCTCCAGTTTCTCTATTAACAAGTCGGTATCCTTGGTGGCATCAAGATGCTGATAAAGATAATCCATCGCCTCGCTCACCATCTCGGTCATCGGGAAAGAGAACGCCACCATGGCCGGTTGTACCCCGACAAAGATCACCTCGGGGACAAAGGTCTTGAGCTCGTCGATCAGGAAATTGAGCGGCATATTGTGGGTCGAGAAGATAAACATCTCGGCGATAGTTTCGGGGGGGATCACCTGCAGGGTACCCGCCTTCTCGCCGATCTCGGCGGCATCCACCAGCACCACCCGCTCCGGTTGCAGCTCCCGCACCTTGTAGACCACATTTTCCGGCGCGATGCCGCCGTCGATATGGATCCAGCCGGGCAGGGGGGCGGCCTGCAGCTTGTCGGCAAGATAGGGGCCGGCACCGTCGTCCCCCATCATGGCATTGCCCACGGTCAACACGAGATTACAGCCCATCAGCGGCTCCTTACCATCAGGTACATATGGGGGTCGTTAAAGAGGGCGGTGAGCTGATCCATAAAGGTGTTGGTCCAGCCCAGCTCCTGCTCATCGAGTAGATTGTCGGCTTTGCGCAGTCGGTCGAAGGCGCAGGCCAGCATATGGCAGTGCTCGCGATAGATGGTGATCTCGCCAAAGGTGAGAAATCCCTCCATCTTGCGGCGCGCTTCACTTCCCTCTGGCAGCTTGGCTACCCAGTCGCGATAACCGATCAGCGAGCAGACCAGGTCTGCTCGCAGGCAATCGACGATGCCGAGGTGATGGCCGATGGCGAGGCTGTAGTACATCACCTCTTTGGCCTCTTCCGGCACGTCGAACTGCTCGTCGACGAACTTGCGCGAGAGTCGATAGAAGAAAACCTCGTCAGCCATGCACCGCCTCTCCCTTGCCGGCCGCCCGGTTGAGGCAGGCGTTTGCGAGGTTGTTGACGATCTCCGCCAGACGCGGATCGTCGTGCTGATCGAGGTAGCTCTGGATGCGCAGATCCACATCCTGTTGGGTCGCCCCTTCGAGCAGGGCCATAAACTCGTCGGCGATGATCCGCCCCTGACGATAACCGGCCATGCGGCGCGCCTCGCGTTCGATCATCACCCGAATTTCGTTGGGGATGCCGGTGTGGCGCAGCTCGACCCGCTCACCCGGTTGCACCTCGTGACTGGTGGCTTTGAGTTTCTGTTCCAGCAGACCGAGCGCCACCGCAAAGCCGTAGATGGTGGCCGCCGGTGTCGGAGGGCAGCCGGGAATATAGACATCCACCGGCACGATCTTGTCGGTGCCGCCCCAGACGCAGTAGAGGTCGTGGAAGATGCCGCCGTCACAGCCGCAGGCGCCGTAGGCGATGCAGATCTTGGGATCGGGCGCCGCCTCGTAGGCGCGCAGGGCCGGCACCCGCATCGCCCGGGTTACCGCGCCGGTAAAGAGCAGGATGTCGGCGTGGCGGGGGGAGGCGACCACCTTGATGCCGAAACGCTCGGCATCAAACAGCGGGGTGATGGTGGCGAAGATCTCGATCTCGCAGGCGTTGCAGCCGCCGCAATCGACCCGGTAGACATAGGCCGAGCGGCGAATGTCCTTGAGCAGGGTCTTCTTGAGCTTGGTGATCTCGGGATCCTGTGCCAGCGGCACGGCACGGGTATGGGCATGGCCGACAACCGGTTCTATGCCTTTGATCTTGCTCATCACATCCACTCCTTTTGTGCGGCCATCGGTGTGGCTATCGGTGTGATCAGGGCCGAGTCAGGCTGGCTCAGCATGCTCTGTTTGCGTTTGCAGTCGGGGCAGTGGTGCAGTCGCTCCGGGGTGGCCAGCGGCGTGCCTGCCTGCTTGAGGGTGTCCTCCACCAGCGCCACCAGCTTGCTCGGGGCAAAGTAGGTGCCGCACAGGGTGCAGGGGGCCAGCGCGAAGCGGGCCTCCTCATAGAGATCCGCCTTGTTGGTCACCGCCAGCTCGAACTCGGGGGAGAGGGCGATGGCGCGGGTCGGGCAGACCTCCTCGCAGCGGCCGCAGAAGATGCAGCGCGCCATGGAGATCTCCCAGCGCCGTTCGCCGGTCTCCATGTCCACTTCCATCACCAGCGCGTTGGCCGGGCAGGCCTTGGTGCAGGCGGCGCAGGCGATGCACTGATCCGCCTGATATTTGGGTTTGCCGCGAAAATCCCGGTTCACCTCGTAAGGGGCGAAGGGGTACTTGGCGGTCGGGGTGCCAGCCTTGAGGATGGTCTTGAACAGCTTGATCATGATGACCCCTTATTTCAGCGGAGAGTTTTTGCGATCGATACCGTAGCGCTCGATCTCCTTGTAGGAGACCACGGTGGATTTGCCCTTCTTGGGGTCGACCAGGGTGACCCGGTCGGTACAGGAGTAGCAGGGATCCAGACTGCCGATGATGAGCGGTGCATCCGCCACGGTATTGCCGCGCAGCATGTAGCGCAGAGCGGGCCAGTTGGCGTAGGTGGCGGCGCGGCAGCGCCAGCGGAACAGCTTCTGGTTGTCCCCGGTCATGCTCCAGTGGACGTTCTCGCCGCGGGGCGCCTCGGTAAAGCCCAGCGCAAATTTGCCCGGCTGGTAGGTGAACCCTTCGGTGAGCAGTGGCCCCTCCGGCAGGTGCTCAAGACCAAACTCAATCATGTCGAGGGAGTCGTAGAGCTCGTGGATGCGCACCAGCACCCGGGATTGCACATCGCAACCCGCCTTGGTCTGGATCTCCATCGGCAGCTCGCGGTAACCGGCAAAATCGTGAACCCGGCGCACGTCGCGCTTGAAGCCGCTCGCCCGCACCATGGGGCCGACGCAGCTGAAATCGCGGGCAATTTGCGGCTCGAGCTTGCCGATACCGATGAGACGGGAGGATATGTTGGCGGTATCCAGCAGCATGGCCACCAGGGGTTTGAGCTCATCACGGAGCTCGCGCACCAGCTGGGCACCCTTGATGCGATCTTCCTTGAAGATGTCGCGGCGCACCCCGCCAATCAGGTTGAGGCCGTAGGTCTTGCGGGCACCGGTCAGCAGCTCGGCCAGGGTCATGGATTTCTCCCGCACCCGGAAGAACTGCATGAAGCCGGTGTCGAAACCGGTGAAGTGGCTCGACAGGCCGATGTTGAGGATATGGCTGTGCAGGCGCTCTACTTCCAGCAGCACGGCGCGGATCATCTTCGCCCGCTCCGGTACCGGAATACCCATGGCGTTCTCTACCGAGGTGGTGTAGGCGACACTGTGGGTAAAGCCGCAGATGCCGCAGACCCGATCGGTCAGAAACGCCACTTCGTTGTAGCCCATACGGGTTTCCGCCAGCTTCTCCATGCCGCGATGGACATAGAAGAGGCGGTAGTCGGCATCGATGATGTCTTCGCCATCGACGAACAGACGAAAGTGGCCCGGTTCATCCGAGGTGATGTGCAGCGGGCCGACCGGCACGATGCGGTTGGCATCACTGCCGAGCTCGTTGACGAAGGGGTAGGTCTCGGTGTCGGTGGTGGGCATCGGGCGCTGGCGATAATCCATGGCGTCCTTGCGCAGCGGGTGGATATCCTCCGGCCAGTCATCCGGCAGTACCAGACGGCGTTCGTCCGGCAGGCCGATGGCGCGCAGGCCGTACATGTCGCGGATCTCCCGCTCGCCCCACACCGCCGCCGGAATTGTCGGGGTGATGGAGGGGTACTCCTGGGTATCGGCATCCACCAGCACCTTGACGGTGATCCAGCACTTGGTGTCGCCCTCCATGGAGAAGACGTGGTAGACCGCGAAGTGGCCGTTGAGGCTGCGCTCGTCATTGGCAAAGGAGAGCGGAAGCCAGCCCCCCAGCTGATGGAAGATCAGGCTGGCCGTCTCGACCAGACTGGTGGGCTTGACGGTGATGGTGGCCTGATCGGCGGTTTGCCACTCCTCGTCGACGATGGCGTGGGGCAGTTGTGCTCGCACCTGCTGGATGTAGTCGCAGCCGATGCGATCCGAAATGGCGATGGTCATGCAGTTCTCACTTTAATGTTCGGGAATGAGCATTCACAAATGATGAAATCGGAAAAAGTTGCTGTGCTGGCGGGCATGGTTCAGATCCCGACCAGATAGGCGAGCAGCGCCAGCAGGGCCAGCCCCAAGCCGTAGCGGGTGAGCTTGTGGGTGCGCACGAACTGGGTACGGGCCATGGCGTTTTCGATGATGCCGGCCAGCAAAAAGGCCACCAGCAGCTTGCAGGCGAGGATCAGCGCTGCGCCGATGAGCGCAGGCAGACTCCAGTTGGCCGCCTTGCCGAAGGGCAGGAAAACCACCAGAAAGAGCTGCACCACCACCAGCTGCTTGAGGCCGATGGAGAGCTTGAGCAGGGCCAGGCCCGCACCGGAGTACTCGGTGAGCGGTCCCTCCTGCAGCTCCTGCTCGGCTTCGGCGCAGTCAAAGGGCAGCTTGCCCATCTCGACAAACACCGCGAAGGCGCAGGCGGCGCCGGCCAGCAGGGTGGCAACTGGCGCGGCCAGCGGCTGGGTCGCCACATAGTTGCTGATATTGCCCAGATCCGAGCTGCCCACCATCATCGCCATGATGAAGCAGGCGAGCACCAGAATGGGCTCCACCAGAATGCCGAGGGTCAGTTCGCGGCGGGCGCCGATCCCTGCAAACATGCTGCCGCTGTCGAGCCCGGAGAGGGAGAAGAAGAAGCGGAAGATGGCGAACAGATAGATATCGGTGATGAGATCCCCGGCGATGGGGAAGGGAGACTCGTGAGTCAGGGTCGGCAGCGCCATCCCCACCAGCAAGAGGGCGGCGATGAGCAGCGCAGGCATCAGGTTGAAGATGATGCCGGCAGGCTCGGGGGTCACCTCCTGACGGCGCAGGAGCTTGGCGATATCCCGGTAATCCTGCAGCAGGCCCGGCCCCTGACGGGAGTGCATCTTGGCCCGCAGCACCCGGTTGAAACCGGTGGCGAGCGGCGCCAGCGCCAGCATGGCGATGGCCTGGGTCAGGGCGAGGGCAACCATGCCCCAGCTCGGCATTTCAAGAACAGGCATATCAGACTCCTACAGCCATCAGGATAAAGAGCGCCAGCACAACACCGTGCAGCAACCAGCCGGTTGTCCCGCTGGTATCGCTCACCCCGTGCAGGGCGCTGGCCAGATCGAGCTGCGGCTGCTTGCGATAGAGTGGCGCGCAGAGTTGGCGCAAGGTGTGGGTGACACCGCCAGAGGTGAGGCTCATGCGTTCCTCGTAGGCGTAACCACAAGCCCACGGGGTGCCGGCGTGACGACGACCCAGCTTGGGCCCCTTGAAGATGGCCAGTACCAGCAACGGTATGAGGAACAGACCCAGCAAGGTGATGGCGATAACGGGCGGGGAGAGGATCGCTTGGCTACTATCGAGTGGCAGCAGGGTGGCGCCGGTGGCGACACTCATCTGGCTGGCAACGAGTGCCTGACCATAGCTGGCGATATGGGGGGCAATCCAAGGGGCGCCCAGACCCAGCACCAGACAGACCGCGGCCAGCAGCAGGGTGCCTGCCACCATGGCCCCCGGTACTTCGCGGGCGTGGCTCGCGTGTTCGCTGCGCGGGGCGCCGCAGAAGCAGATGCCATACACCTTGACGAAACACATCACCGCCATGGCGCCGGTTACCGCCAGCATCACTACCGCGAGCGGCGCGACGACAGAGGTGCCGAGTTTGGTCATGGAGAGCAGGGATTGGTAGATAAACCACTCGCTGACAAAGCCGTTCAGCGGCGGCAGCGCCGAGATGGCCATGGCACCGATGAGAAACGCCAGCGCGGTCCAGGGCATCAGCTTGGCGAGGCCCCCCATCTTGTCCATGTCGCGAGTGTGCAGGCGGAACATCACCGAGCCGGTGCCCATAAAGAGCAGGCTTTTGAAGATGGCGTGGTTGAGCAGGTGATAGAGGGCGCCGAGCAGCCCCAGCACCACCAGTGCCGGCTGCTGGTTGGCGATGCCGATCATGCCGATCCCCATCCCCATCAGGATGATGCCGATGTTCTCCACCGTGTGGTAGGCGAGCAGCCGCTTGAGGTCATGCTCGGCCAGCGCAAACAGCACCCCGAGCACTGCCGAGCAAGCACCGAAGATCAGTACCACATAGCCCCACCAGAGCTGGCTGGCGCCGAGAAAATCGATGCTGACCCGCAAGATGCCAAAGAGACCCAGCTTGACCATCACGCCAGACATCAGCGCCGAGATATGGGACGGCGCAACGGGCTCGGCCACCGGCAGCCAGCCGTGCAGCGGCACGAAACCGGCGCGCAGGCCAAAGCCGCAGAAGCTGAGCAGAAACACCAGAGAGGCCAATGCGCCCGCCAGATGGTGCTCGCGCAGCGCGGCGAACTCCAGCGAACCGCTTTCACGGCAGAGCAGCCAGAAGGCGATCAGCACCAGCGCCATGCCGATATGGTTCATTACCAGATAGAGACGGCTCTGTTTGGCGGCCTCGGGGTTGGTCTTGACCAGCCAGTAGGTGGTGAGGGTCACCAGCTCGTAGCAGAGCAAGAAACCGAGTGCGTTGTCGGCCAGTACCATGCCCACCATGGCAAAGAGGAAGAGGTTCATCAGCGCGCCGATGGCCACATCCCCCTTGCCCTGATATTCGCGGATATAGGCAAAGGAGTAGAGGGCGACGGCGACGCCGACGGTGCTAATCACCAGCAGCATCAGCGCGGCCAGCATGTCGAGGTGCACCGAGCCCAGCAGCCAGAGCTGGCCGTCGATGGGGGCGCCTTGGGCAAAGATCTGGATGGCGGCGACCAGACCCGCGAGCGAGCCCAGCAGGGCAAAACCGCTATTGAGACGGTTGGCCAGTGCGGGCAGCTTTTGCAGGAGCAAACCGGCGGCAGCGCCCAGCAAAAAGAGCAGGAGCGTGGCCATAACAAGGGGGGACAACATCAGCGAACTCCCTCTGTGGTAGATAAATCGGATGCAGGGATCGCCGTGGCAGGCGCCGAGAAGGCAGAGGCCCCTTGCGGGTTGGTGTCGGCCGCTTGCTGGCGACGGATACGGGCGGCGCGTTCGGTGTCGCCGTCATTGACCAGCTTCAGCGCCTGGGAGGGACAGGCACCGACACAGGCCGGGCCATCGGCGCGAAACTCGCACAGATCGCACTTGACCGCGATGCTGCGCACCCCCGGCTCCCAGCTCAGCAGATCCTCGCCAAAGCAGCGCAGGCCGGCGGAGGTGGAGGGGTTGCTGGAGCGGATGGAGCAGGGGATATAGGTGTCGTAACTGGTGGCCACGGCCACCGGACGGCTGCCGCCGCTCTGGATAGCGCCAAAGGGGCAGGCCACGGCGCAGAGATTGCAGCCGATGCAGAGCGACTCGTTGAGTTGCACGCAATCGCCGGTCTGGCGAATTGCCTCGACCGGGCACACCTTGATGCAGGGGGCATCGTCACAGTGACGGCACTGAACCGGCATGGTCGCCTGCTCGTGTCGCATAACGGTTAAACGGGGGGCTTGCTGCAAACCTTGCGCCTTGTGTACCTCGCTGCAGGCCGCCATACAGGTGCCACAGCCGATACAAAGCTTGGGGTCAGCGATAACGAAGCGGTTCATAGCCTACCTTGTCGTGTCGCGAACGGAGAAAGTAGGGGCAGGTTGGCAAGATACGGGCCAGAATGGTTTTTGCAGCCAAATTGGTTTTAAGTTTCTGTTTCTAAATGAATAAAAATTTTCGTGTGGTTGGATGAACGAGCTGATGTGGCTGTCGAACTGTGACGTTCGTCACTTGTGACGAAGCAGCCAAGAGGGTTCGTCACCTTGGAAAATGCAGTATGAGTAGGGTGCAAAGAACGAAGTGAATTGCACCGTTTGCAGCAAGTGAATTGCACCGTTTGCAGCATATGGTCGCCGTGGTTTGCTCCCTTCTCCCCTTGCGGGAGAAGGGCTGGGGATGAGGGGGAGGTAATTGGGGTTAACGGAAAAGAAGAGGGAGGCCAATGCCTCCCTCTCTCTTGCTGACGTTTTCTATGCCATCAAAAGGCCATCAACCCGCCATCAGATATCCACCTGCGAACCCAGCTCGATGACCCGGTTGGGCGGGATCTCGAACTGATCCGGGGCACGCAGGGCGTTGCGCTGCAGCAGCATAAAGAGCTTGCCGCGCAGATAGAGATACCAAGGGCGGTCTTTCATGATCAGCGACTCGTGGGCCATAAAGAACGAGGTCTCCATCATCCGGCAACTGAGCCCCTCGGCGTTGCAGCGGTGGAAGATCTCCTCCACGTTCGGGGTTTCGCGCCAGCCGTAGCTTGCTACCACCCGCCAGAAGGTGGGGGAGAGCTGCTCGATGCAGACCCGGCGCACATTGTGGACGTAGGGCACATCCTCCACCCGCAGGGTGAGCAGGATGATCCGCTCGTGCAGCACCTTGTTGTGCTTGAGGTTATGCAAGAGCGCATGGGGGATCACATTGACCACCCGCGACATATAGACCGCAGTGCCGGCCACCCGGGTCGGCGGGGATTTTTCCAGCGAGGCGATCATCGGCTCAAGGGAGTTGCCGTGCTCGTTCAGGCGACGAATAAGCTGAAAGCGCTCGCTCTTCCAGCTGGTCATCACGGTGAACATCACCGCGCCCAGGGTGAGCGGCAGCCAGCCGCCGGAGAAGATCTTGGCGAGGTTGGCGGCAAACAGCGGCACGTCGATACAGAGCAGCGCGGCAAACAGGATGGCCACCAGATACTTGTTCCAGTGCCAGCTGTTCTTGGCCACCGAGCAGGAGAGGATGGAGGTGAGCACCATGGTGCCGGTCACCGCGATGCCGTAGGCCGCCGCCAGATTGCTGGAGTGCTCGAAGCTCATGATGACGATCACCACCGAGATATAGAGCATCCAGTTGATGACCGGAATATAGATCTGGCCGGACTCCTGCTCGGAGGTATGAACGATGCGAATGGGGGAGAGATAACCGAGCCGCACCGCTTGCCGAGTCAGCGAAAAGACCCCGGAGATCACCGCCTGCGAGGCGATCACCGTCGCCATGGTTGCCAGCAGCAGCAGCGGCACCAGCGCCCATTTCGGCGCGAGCAGGAAGAAGGGGTTGGCAATAGCCGCCGGGTTGCTCAGCAGCAGCGCCCCCTGACCGAAGTAGTTGAGCACCAGAGAGGGCAACACCACGATAAACCAGGCGAGGCGAATGGGATTTTTGCCAAAGTGGCCCATATCCGCGTAGAGCGCCTCCACCCCTGTGATCGCCAGCACCACGGCGCCGAGGGCAAAGAAGGAGGTGGTCTGGTACTGGATAAAGAAGCGCACCGCCCAGATGGGGTTGAGCGCACCCAGCACCTCGGGGTTGTGGATGATGCCGCGCAGCCCCAGCACCGCCAGCGTCATAAACCAGATCAGCATGATGGGGGCAAACAGCTTGCCCACCATGGCGGTGCCATGTTTCTGGATGGCAAAGAGCAGGGTCAGCACCAGCACCGAGAGAGTGACGATATAGGGGTCGAGGGCGGGGGTGAGAATGCTCAGACCCTCGATGGCCGACATCACCGACATCGCCGGGGTGATCACCACCTCGCCATAGAAGAAGCTGCCGCCAATCAGGCCGAGGATGATCAGCAGCGGCGTCCAGCGGGTGGAGGCGTTGCGGGTCGCCAGCGACATCAGGGTGAGAATGCCGCCCTCGCCGGCGTTGTCGGCCCGCATGACAAAGGAGAGGTACTTGACCGACACCACCAGGATCAGCAGCCAGAAGATCAGCGAGAGAAAGCCGAGAATGGAGGCCGGCTCGACGCCGAACCCGAATTGACCTGACAGGCACTCGCGCAAGGTATAGAGCGGGCTGGTGCCGATATCGCCATAGACTACGCCAATCGCCGCCAGCATGACGCCGGACATGGCTTGTTGTTTATCACAGTTCATGAGTTCATCTTGTCAGTTTGATGTTTACACGTTTGCCACAGCAGATCGCCCCGAACACATCAGGTATGTGTGGATACAACATCGGGGGGAAATCAAAGGATTGCGATGGGAAGGGAGCTAATCGGATATAAAGATGCGTTTCATGGGACACAGTCTGTTCATCTGTCGTTAAGCTTATAATGACACACACTCTGCGGGTTCATGCTCAGGTATAAATAATCAAAACGTCATTTTGAGTAAGGTTATTAATTGGCCGTTGATTGAAATATTCACGAGCTCTGTGGGCAACCGTTTGTTTTATCTGGGGAAGCGCTTTGGCCACTATTTTTTACCGAAGCGAGTGAAAAATAGACGATAAAATAGTGACTAATTAATTGCAGGCAGGATAGCAAAGAGGAGGGGCTTGGGTAGCAATGGAGTCTTTATTTGGAGGGGGAAAGTGTAGGGTGCAATGAACGAAGTGAATTGCACCAAGTATTAAAATAGGCAAGAGGTGCAATGCGCTGCGCTTATTGCACCCTACGGCAATTGACCAATTTTTTCGAGGAGAGAAGAGGTAAGCAACATGACGCCAAATAGTTATTAACTCATCAATATTTTCTGTTTTATTCAGCCAGATAATACGTAACGCTATATATTTTACAATGATAATTTTAGTTTTGTATATAGTGAATGCTGATGTAGGGTGACCAAGGTCAGACTTGGCTATGTCCCTAAAGGATACTTTCATATTTCATTACACGTTAAGTTGTATGAAATAGATAGTTATAGGGTGCTGTTGACTGTAACTGTGCACCCTTTGGATTTGGTATTAAATTATTTTTTTGTTGAGACTAGATTTCGTAGAATATTGGCTCGTTGTTCTTCATTTGTATTCAATATACCATGTTCGTAAAGTTTAACTTTATCATGATGGTGTTCTCCTCTTAGAATAAAACCGTACCCTACACCGATTCTTTCGATTACCGTATAATCACCTTCTTCATCGGTATATGTATCGTATTTAAACAACCCTAGATCAGCAAGATATTGATGCCAAGTTTTCCCGTTAGGTGAAACATGGGCAAGCACTTTAATATTGGCTTCTTTTCCTAAAAATTCATTTTCAGTAAAATCCATGTCGAAAAATATAGTTTCATCATAAAAATCTCTGGCTGCATTTTCTACTTCAATTGATAATATGTTGCTATCTGCATTTTCTTTGTCGAGGGAACGATATAAACTTTTAACTAAGAGTTCTAGTTTTGCACTGGATGAGTTTAATATGGATAGGGAGTGGTTTGTTGCATCAATTTGTGATTTGACTTCTCTCGTTTTGAGAAAATCAAAGAACATCCCAGCCCATTGCTTTCTAAGGCTTATCTCAATGTCTGAAAAATTATCAAAACCCTCTAAGGCATTGTTTAGTGCTGACTTTCTTACTTGATCGACAAAGTTAAATATATCTATGGCATATTTTTGCTGTTCAATAGCTGGATATTCTATTTCGGTAACAAATTGTTTGTTTTTGTTTTGTTGAAAAATGTGGTGATTGTTTAATACTGAGTTTCTTACATAGGTAAATATTGGTATGTTATTCTTTTTTGCAGCATCATATTCTGCATTGGTTATTGATTTGGATTTGTCGCTAATATATTGCCCGCCAAATCTTCCTCCTATAATAAGAATAAAAAGTTGGCAGTTTGAAATCTCATTGACGCAAGCTTAGTGCGTATGTAAATCCGGGTGATAGAAGACATCACCATGTTCACTTAAAACGGACTCGAAACCATAATTTGAAATAAAGCGACTCAATTGCTCACGAATTTCGGAGAGATCAAAACATGTTGAGCTTACAAAAACTTTTGGAACAGCCATGCTCGGTCCTTTAATTATTTAAAAAACTATTACTTATATAAAATCTGACTACCCCCCTAAGATGCAGCCCTAGTTTGCAGATATTAACCTGTGGAACCTAGTTATTATTCTGCATGTAGGCGCCCTCAACGGAGCTGGTTGCCAACTGAAGCATGCTATCCAATCGGGTAGGGGGTAAAAAGGGCAATCGGCGCATAATCTGTCCGAGATCAATAAATTAGTCATTGATTGGCTGTTATTTGTGCGTGCAGGCTGAAAGGGTAGGGTGATATGCCTTTGTTAGCCTGTGTCGAGCTCGTCACTTTTGTCGTGTCGATCACACTTCCCACCCCGTCGTCACCCTCGTCAGTTGTGGCATTCAGCACGCGTCTCTTTCTGATTACTCCTTTATTTTCAGTTGCTTGTGAATTTTTATCGCGCCATTTGCCCGTTTTGGTCTGATAAATGCTTTGTGGGGGGCTGGCCGCCTCTTTGCCTGTCGGCGGGCGGCCCGGTGTAACGAACCATTTAGGATCCCTCTCTATGAACAGCTTCGTGATTGCAGATCCCAGTCTCTGTATTGGGTGTCGTACCTGTGAGGTGGCCTGCGCCGTTTCACACCAGTCAGGGTCTTGCAGCGGGACCCTTGAGCGGGAGGGCGGCCTGCATCTTGCCATCGAGGATGGACATCTGGTCTCCAGGGACAGCTACTTTCAGCCGCGCCTGAAGGTGATCGTGGGCAGCAAGGTGACCACGCCGGTGCTCTGCCGCCAGTGTGAAGACAAGCCGTGCGCCATGGCCTGCCCGAACAATGCCATCGTCAGCGAGGATGGTTGCGTCAAGGTGTTGCAGGAGCGCTGCATCGGCTGCAAGTCCTGCGTGGTGGCCTGTCCTTACGGCGCCATGGCGGTGGTGCTCAAAGAGGTGCCCCCGGCTGCAGATTCGCTCTTCAAGCGTCCGCAGACCAAGGCGCAGGCGCTCAAGTGCGACCTCTGCCGTCACCGCGAGGCGGGCCCGGCCTGTGTCGAGGTGTGTCCGACCCAGGCGCTGCGGCTGGTCACGCCGGAGCATCTTGAAACCCTGAACCGGCAGAAGCAGCTGGCCAGTGCCGAGGCACTGCTGGCGATGCCGGCGCGGGTGTGAGCGGGCTTGCCGAGCCGTTTTTCGTTAACAAACAAGAGTGTGAGTCATGAAAAAAGTCATTACCGTGTGCCCCTATTGCGGCACCGGTTGCAAAATCAACCTGCTGGTTGAAAACGACAAGGTGGTGGGGGCCGAAGGCGCCAACGGCCGGACCAATGAGGGGCAACTCTGCCTCAAGGGCTATTACGGTTGGGATTTTTTGAACGACACCAACCTGCTGACCCCCCGTCTCAAGAGCCCGATGATCCGCCGCGAGCGCGGTGGCAAGTTCGAGGCCGTCTCCTGGGACGAGGCCATCGCGTTCGCCAGCAGCCGTCTCTCTGCCATCAAGGCAAAATATGGCCCGGACGCCATCATGACCACCGGCTCTGCCCGTGGCCCCGGCAATGAAGCCAACTATGTGATGCAGAAATTTGCCCGTGCGGTGATTGGGACGAACAACGTCGACCACTGCGCGAGGGTGTGACACGCACCCTCAGTCTCCGGTCTGGAGACAACTGTAGGCAACGGCGCCATGAGCAACGCCATTCCCGAAATTCAAGAGACCAAGTGCCTGCTGGTGTTTGGTTACAACGCTGCTGACTCTCACCCCATCGTCGCCCGCCATATCCTCAAGGCGAAGGCAAACGGGGCCAAGGTGATTGTGTGTGATCCCCGTATGGTGGAGACCGCCCGTATTGCCGATCAGTGGCTGCCGCTCAAAAACGGTTCCAACATGGCGCTGGTTAACGCCTTCGCCAACGTGTTGATCAATGAAGGGCTCTACAACAAGGCATTTGTCGCCAACTACACCGAAGGGTTCGAGACCTTCAAGGCGACGGTGGCCAAGTACACACCGGAATATGTCGAGGGGATCACTGGCCTCAAAGCCGCCGATATCCGCGCCGCCATTCGCACCTATGCCGAGTCGCCTGCTTCCATGATCCTGTGGGGCATGGGGGTGACCCAGTACGGTCAGGCGGTGGACGTGGTCAAGGGGCTCGCGGGTCTGGCGCTGCTGACCGGCAACTTCGGTCGCCGCGGTACCGGTTGTGGGCCGGTGCGTGGTCAGAACAACGTGCAGGGCACCTGCGATATGGGGATGCTGCCGCACCAGTTCCCGGGTTATCAGTCGGTGGCCGATCCCGAGATCAGCGCCAAGTTCGCCAAGGCGTGGGGCGTGGAGTCACTCTCCCAAAAGCCCGGCTATCGGTTGACGGAGCTTGGCCACAAGGTGGAGGAGGGCAAGTGCAAGGCCTTCTACATCTTCGGTGAAGATCCGGCCCAGACCGAAGCTGACTTGGGTCAGTTCCGCCGCACTCTTGCGGGGATGGAGCTGGTGATCGTGCAGGATATCTTCATGACCCAGACCGCCGAGATGGCCGACGTCATTCTGCCCGCCACCAGCTGGGGCGAGCACGAAGGGGTCTACAGCTCGGCGGATCGCGGCTTCCAGCGCTTCTACAAGGCGGTGACGCCCCCCGAGAACGTGAAGCCGGACTGGGCCATCTTCTCGTTGATGGCGACCGCCATGGGTTATCCCATGGAGTACCACAACACCGAAGAGATCTGGGACGAGATGCGTGCGCTCTGCCCGCTCTATGCCGGGGTCAGCTACGACAAGATGGCCGATCTCAAGAGCGTGCAGTGGCCCTGTCCGACCGAGGATCACCCGGGCACCAGCACTCTGTTCGAGGGGAATGTGTTCACTACCCCGAGTGGCAAGGGTCAGCTGATTGCCTCCGAGTGGCGGCCGCCGCTGGAGCAGCCCTGTGCCGAGTACCCGCTGGTGCTCTCCACCGTGCGCGAGGTGGGTCACTACTCCTGCCGCTCCATGACCGGCAACTGCTCGGCGCTGCAAACCCTGGCCGATGAGCCGGGCTATGTGCAGATCCACCCGAGCGATGCCAAAAAGCTCGGGGTGAAGGATCAGGCGCTGGTCTGGATCTCGTCGCGCCGTGGCAAGGTGATCACCCGGGCCAACTACAACGACCGGGTCAACGCCGGGGTGGTCTACATGACCTACCAGTGGTGGATCGGGGCCTGCAACGAGCTCACCATCGAGCACGTCGATCCGGTCTCCCACACGCCGGAGTACAAGTACTGTGCGGTGAAGATCGAGCGCATCGACAATCAGCCTGAGGCGGAAGTGTACGTCCAGACTGAATACAGCGCGCTCAAGGCGAAATTGCGCAGCGCAGCCAAAGGCTGACCCGCCCTAAAAAAGGACGTTCTGCACAAATAAGGGAACCCGACTCGGATTTATCGAGTCGGGCACCCTTTTATTACCCAAAAACAGGGGATAAATGATGCAACATGAAATTGGTCGCTTATTCGGAATTTTCTATATTGGTACCTATCTGGCGGCGATATTGCTGGGAATAGGTTGCTATATTTGGCGCGACGAGATGATATTTCTGCTCGGCTTCGGTTTTTTCGGCTGTTTTATGGCAGCAAGGCTCGCCATGAGCAGCGTATTTTCCGCCTTGAGTATTTCCAGTGCCTGGCTGATCGGGTTTATCTCCACCACCTTGATCAACAGCCTGCTGCTGGGGGTGATCACCCTGCTGGTCTACCTCACGCACCAGAGCGTCACCGCCGAGCTTGCCGACAACGCCAGCTGGCTGCTGATGGCCTTCCAGAGCCTGTCGGCCCTCTTTATCTTCGGTGGCCTGAAGTGCTGCCATAGCCGGATCATCACCTCATAAACTGCCGATGAATGGGCAGCAAACGCCATCTTGAAACCCGCAGCCAGTGAAGCAGCCAGCGAAGAGGAGAGGTAGATCTGACAGTTGACGGCGGCCCACTTTTCGGGCGCCTTAATTGAGATCAAGAACTGATGAAATAACCGGTTAAATATGGCCATCAGATATATTAAATCGGATTGTAATGAAATTTGAGCTCATCTATGATGAGTCGCCATTCCAATATATCCCCCGATAACGATGTTACTTTTTGTTGTCGTTCGTTAATAACAACTCTGGAATTGCAACATGCGACAATTTTCGTCACCGCTTTTCTTATTGGCAGCCGTTTTTACGGGCTGTGGCTATTTATTTTGGTGACGGGTGCTTGTCGTGATGCGATGGCATGGACAGCCTGACTGGTGACTAAATCGATATAACGTGAGGCCGCAATGCTAAATGTGAGTGCCATCCCCCTGGACGAGATCTCTCCCATCTGGGACGACGGTTTCCTCCTGCTCTCCAAATCCCTCCTGTCGGCCGTGACGCTCGATGACTTTATCCACAAACTCAACAAGATAGATGCCAGCTTCGGCGGCGTGACCCGGGTCAATCTGATCCTCAACATGGGTGCAGACGAGGAGGCCATCTTCTACTTCATGGGACATTCCGGCCCAAAGCATCTGGTCTGCCCCAAGGCAGAGCTGCACCTCTCCCCCCGTCCTACCAAAGAGACCCCGGAACAGGCCATCATTCTCGCTGCCGCCCGCTTTGAGAATCGCTGCCCGGCGCTGGATCGCGAAGGGGTCTACGGGGGGCTGCGCTCCTACTGCCAGCTCCCCATCACCACCGCCCGAAGCCACTTGGGCGGGGTCGAGTTTATCAACACCCAGCTCGACAGCTTCACCATGGAGACCCTTGCCAAACTGACCCAGCTTGCGGCCATTATCGCCATTGCGCTGGAGAACGTGCTCGACAAGGAGCGCACTCTGGAGCAGGCCAACTCCCTGCGTCTTGAGCGCGACAGCTGCAAAATTCTGGTGGATGTGACCAACGCGGTAATCAAACTGGTGCGCATCGCCGAGCTGCCCAAGAGCCTGTTTACCATCCTGCACCACCACTTTGGCATCAGCAGCTTGTGTCTGGCGGAGTACAACGCCACCTCCGACAGCTTCAAGAGCTATCTGGTCAATCAGCACCAGAGCGATCAGCCGGGCATCATCGATCACTCCTGTTTTGAAAAGAAGTGTCTGCAGGGGGCCCTTGGCCACAGCGAGCCGTTTTTTGTCTATCGCGAACACGGCCACGGTTGCAGCAATCGCTGCCGCTTTACCTCCCAGATCCTGCCGCCCGAGGCCGACAGCTCCTGCATTTTGCCGCTGCGCTATCGGGGCAACCTGCTGGGGGTGTTGATCCTCTCGCACCCCAACGCCGACTTCTTTGCCGATATCGATATCTCCTTGCTGGAGCAGGTGGCGGCGCGCACCGCCATAGCCATGAATAACGTGCAGGCGCAGCAGGAGATCTCCAACACCAACGGCGCAAAAGAGAAGACCATTCGCATCAACGAGCCGCAGATGCAGGGGGAGTTTCCCCACATCATCTACCAGAGCACGGTGATGGAGAGCGTGCTGGAGAAGGTGCGGCTGGTGGCCGAGAGCGACAGTACCGTGCTGATCCTCGGCGAGACCGGCACCGGCAAGGAGCTGATCGCCCAGGCCATTCACGCCCTGAGTGCCCGCCACGACCACGAGATGGTGAAGGTGAACTGCGCCGCCATTCCCACCGGCCTTATCGAGAGCGATCTCTTTGGCCACGAGAAGGGGGCCTTTACCGGCGCTCTGACCCAGCGCATCGGCCGCTTCGAGCGGGCCCACAAAGGCACCCTGTTCCTCGACGAAGTGGGGGATATGCCGCTGGACTTGCAGCCCAAACTCTTGCGGGTATTGCAGGAACACGAGCTGGAGCGGGTAGGCAACAGCAACCCCATCGCGGTGGATGTGCGGCTGGTGGCCGCCACCAACTGCGATCTGCTCTCAATGGTCAAGAACAAGCGTTTCAGAAGCGATCTCTACTACCGCCTCAATGTCTTTCCCATCGAGCTGCCGCCCCTGCGGGAGCGGCGCGAGGACATTCCGCTCTTGGTCAATTTCTTTATCAAGAAGATCGCCAAGCGGATGCGCCGCACCATCACCTCGATCCCCGCCGATGCCATGAAGATGCTGGTGTCGCTGCCCTGGTACGGCAATATCCGCGAGCTGGAGAACGTTATCGAGCGCGCCGTGGTGATGACCCGCGGCCATGTGCTCAACCTCTCGCCCGATGAGCTGATGCCCCTCAAGGGCTACCACAAGATTGAGACTCTGGTTTATGACGAGCCCGCCACGCCGCTCTTTGCCGAGGAGGGGCCGATTGATGAGCGCGAGGCGATCATCGCTGCCCTGCGTGACTGCAACGGCATCGTCGCTGGCGAGCGGGGGGCGGCCAACCGTCTCGGCATGAAGCGCACCACCTTGCTCTCAAAAATGAAGCGGCTCGGCATTTCGGCCAGAGATCCCGAGATCATTGACGGGGTCGCACCATGAGAGAGCTACTTGAGCTTGAGGCGCGTGATGAGCTTAGCGAGCTGAGAAAACAGAGCGAACAGTGCGAGCAGAGAGAACAAAGAGAGCAGAGCGAACAGAACGAACTGGCCCGCTGCGCCATCCACCGCGAGGTGGTGCACTACCGCGCCGATGCACTGACCTGCGACAGCGAAATGGAGCTCCCCTCCGAGACGCCGGTGGCGCTGGTCTACAACGGCATTGCTCACAGCGTGATGATGTGCTCTGCCTCCGATCTGGAGGATTTTGCCATCGGCTTTTCGCTATCCGAGGGGATCATCGACAGCCTGCTCGATATCCACGACATCGAGCAGATTGAGGGCTGTCAGGGGATTGAGCTGCATATCACCCTGGCCAACCGCTGCGTTTATCGCCTTAAAGAGAAGCGGCGCACGCTGGCGGGCCGTACCGGTTGCGGCATCTGCGGCAGCGAGAGTCTGGAGCTGGTGATCCGCACCCAGCCAAGGCTGCCCGACAGTCAGCGTCTGGCGGTGGGCCATATCGACAAGGTATTGACCGCGCTGCGCCCGCTCCAGCTGCTGGGCCAGCGCACCGGCGCCACCCATGCGGCGGTGCATCTGGATGGGGAAGGCAACATTCTCGCCATCCGCGAGGATGTGGGGCGCCATATTGCGCTGGATAAGCTGGTGGGCCATCTGAGCCGCACGGGTCGCCGTGATGGTGCCATTCTGGTAACCAGCCGCGCCAGCTTCGAGATGGTGCAAAAGTGCGCCAGCGCCGGGGTCGAGATCTTGCTCGCCATCTCGGCCGCTACCGAGCTTGCGGTCGAGCGGGCCGAGCAGACCGGGCTCACCCTGGTGGGTTTTTGCCGCCCCGGGCGGGCCGAGATCTACAGCGGCTGTCAGCGCATTCTGCTTTAAGTGACAGCAAGAGTGAGAACCTGCTAAAGGGCTTATAAAAACTGGCAATGAAAAAGGGCGGGGAGTGTGACTCCCCGCCCTTGTTGTATCTGCTGCTGTGGCGGATTAGCGCGCCAGCAGGATACGCAGCATGCGGCGCAGCGGCTCGGCGGCGCCCCACAGCAGCTGGTCACCCACGGTGAAGGCGGCCAGATACTCAGGGCCCATATTGAGCTTGCGCAGACGACCCACCGGAATGCTGAGGGTGCCGGTGACGGCAGCCGGAGTCAGCTCGCGGGCTGTGATGTCGCGATCGTTGGGGATCACTTTCACCCAGTCGTTGTGGGCGGCCAGCAGCGCTTCGATCTCCGCCAGCGGCACATCCTTTTTCAGCTTGATGGTAAAGGCCTGACTGTGGCAGCGCAGGGCGCCGATCCGCACACAGAGACCATCCACCGGAATGACGGCGTTCTCGATACCCAAAATCTTGTTGGTCTCAGCCTGACCCTTCCACTCTTCACGGCTCTGGCCGTTGTCGAGCTTGGTGTCAATCCAGGGAATGAGGCCACCGGCCAGCGGTACGCCGAAGTTGTCCACCGGCAGGGTGCCGGAGCGGGTCTTCTCGGTGATCTTGCGCTCGATGTCGAGGATGGCGGAGGCAGGATCGGCCAGCTCAACCGCCACTTCGTCGCGCAGCATCCCCATCTGGGTGACCAGCTCGCGCATATGGCGGGCACCGCCACCGGAGGCAGCCTGATAGGTCGCCACGCTCACCCACTCCACCAGATCGGCCTTGAACAGGCCGCCGAGGGCCAGCAGCATCAGGCTGACGGTGCAGTTGCCGCCGACGAAGGTCTTGATGCCATCGTTCAGGGCCTGCTCGATGACGTCGCCGTTGACCGGATCCAGAATGATGACGGCGTCTTTCTCCATCCGCAGGGAGGAGGCGGCGTCAATCCAGTAACCCTGCCAGCCAGCGGCTTTCAGGCGCGGATAGACATCCTTGGTGTAGTCGCCGCCCTGGGCGGTGATGATGATATCCTGCTTGGCCAGCGCCTCGATATCGAAGGCGTCCTGCAGAGTACCGGCATCGACGCCGAAGTTGGGAGCGGCCTCACCGGCCTGGGAGGTGGTGAAGAATGTGGGTTGAATATGGGCGAAATCCTGCTCTTCCTGCATCCGGCTCATCAGAACCGATCCCACCATGCCACGCCAACCGACCAAACCTACTTTTTTCATATTGTCCTACCCTGGATTGCTGCTAAAGAAACTTGCGATGACACCCGTAACCGCTTCTCTGGCGACGCCTGTTTACAAGCGGTTTACAGGCCATTTAAAAAATATGCGCTGCGAAAAATGCGTCTATCCACATTACGGATTGTGGCGGCTGGCGCAAGTCGAATTGCGCAATATTCTGTGCCGTTTGCTGCATTAACCGGCAGCCAGAGCACCGCTCAGGTAGGCGGGGAGGGAGAAGGTCAACATCAGACGAAAAGGCCACCGTTTTTGGCGGTGGCCTGTCAATAAAGCGGTTGAGAACGTCCTCTGCTGTTGTCTGGGGGGCGCAGTTGGCGTGTGAAACAGCCCGATAGCTTAGGTGCTTAGCCGTAACGGGCCAGGGTGAGCCCCTCATCGCTGATGGCGGGCTCGCTGCCGCTGATGAGATCGCACAGAAGCCGACCCGAACCGGCCGCCATGGTCCAGCCCAGGGTGCCGTGGCCGGTATTGAGCCAGAGGCCGGGAATGGGGCTCGGCCCCACCAGCGGGGTGCCGTCCGGCGTCATGGGGCGTAGGCCGGTCCAGAATTCAGCCTTGCTGATATCGCCCCCTTCGGGAAAGAGATCCCCCACCACCATCGCCAGAGTGTCGTGGCGTCTGGGGTTGAGAGCGAGGTTGTAGCCCGACAGCTCCGCCATGCCGCCGACCCGGATCCGCTCGTCAAAGCGGGTGATGGCCACCTTGTAGGTCTCGTCGAGTACGGTACTGCGCGGCGCGGCGTCTGCGTTGATCATCGGCAGGGTGAGGGAGTAGCCCTTGACCGGATAGACAGGCAGCTCCAGCCCGAGCGGGCGCAGCAGCGGCCGCAAAAAACCGGTGGCATAACTGCCGAGCGCACAGACGATGGCATCGGCGCGATAGCGCTGCTCGCCCGCCCGCACCGCCACGGCTCGGCCACGGGCTTGCTCAATCTCGTCGATGTCGCAGCTGAAGACAAACTTGACCCCGAGCTTCTCGGCTTCAAGGGCAAGGGCCTTGGTGAAGCGGAAGCAGTCGCCGGTCTCGTCGCCGGGCAGACGCAAGCCGCCGACGATTTTGCCGCGCACCCGCGCCAGCGCAGGCTCTGCCGCTTCGCAGCCGCTGGCATCCAGCGACTGGTAGGGGACGCCATACTCCTCCAGCACCTCGATATCGCGCTGACTGGCATCGAGCTGGGATTGGCTGCGAAACAGCTGCAGGGTGCCGAGCTGGCGCCCTTCGTAATCGATGTTGAGCTCGTCGCGCAGCAGCTTCATGCAGTCGCGGCTGTATTCGGCCAGACGCACCATGCGCCCCTTGTTGGTGGCATAGGCGGTCGGAGTACAGTTGGCGAGCATTCTGAGCATCCAGCGCAGCTGGAAGGGGTCGGCGGTGGGGCGCACGGTGAAGGGGGCATGCTTTTGCAGCATCCACTTGGCGGCCTTGAGCGGGATGCCGGGGGCCGCCCAGGGGGCCGCATAACCCGGGGATATCTGCCCGGCGTTGGCATGGCTGGTTTCAAGGGCGACGCCCCCCTGTCGCTCCAGCAGGGTCACCTTGTGACCCGCTTTGGCCAGATACCAGGCGCTGGTTACCCCAATTACGCCGCCACCGAGAACCACTATCTCCATATCATCTTTCCTTGACTGATCTCCAGATATGGCCACCACCATAATCAGCCGCCACAGGATATTCAACCGCTCTGCGCAGGATTGGGATCTCCGTCTGCTTGCCTGTCACAAGCTGGTGTTTGGTGCGATGGTGAGCCTGATTGCCAGCGTAAAGCGCTGTGATGTTGTGAGGGACATGGCCCGCTTACAACTGCTCCAGCTTGATCAGGTAGTGCTCCGCCGTTGCCAGAATGGCCTGCTGTTGTTCTGCGGCTTGGCCATCCCAGTTGGCATAGGGGAGGGCGAGGCGGGGATTGCCGCCAAGTTTGTACCGATTGCGCCAGAGAAAGTGCCAGTAGAGGCTGTTGAAGGGGCAACTTCCGTCGCCGTGGCGGGCTTTGACCTGATAGTGGCACCCCTTGCAGTAGTGGCCCATCCGCTCGAGATAGGCGCCGCTGCTGGCGTAGGGCTTGCTGCCCATCAGGCCGCCATCGGCAAACTGGCTCATGCCGCGGGTGTTGGGCAACTCCACCCACTCGATGGCATCCACATAGATGCCGAGATACCACTGATCCACCTCGTCAGGATCGAGCCCCGCCAGCAGGGCAAAGTTGCCGGTCACCATCAGCCGCTGGATATGGTGGGCGTAACCGTGTTCCAGAGACTGATGAATGGCGTGGCGCACGCAGGCCATCTTGGTTTCTCCATTCCAGAAAAAGCCGGGCAGCGGCCGGTCGGCCCCGAGAAAATTGGTCTGTTTGTAGTCAGGCATCTTCTCCCAATAGAGGGCGCGGACAAACTCGCGCCAGCCGAGGATCTGGCGGATAAAACCCTCCACTTGCGCCAACGTGATGGTGCCCTGATTGGCCTGCCAGTGGGATTCGGCGGCCCGGATCACCTCAAGCGGATGAAGCATCTTGCTGTTTAGGGAAAACGACAGGCGGCTGTGAAACAGGCTCCAGCCCCGCTCGCTCAGGGCATCCTGATAGCGGCCAAAATGAGGCAGGCAATGGGCCAGAAAATGGGCCAGCAGCTCGCGACTCTGGCGCCTTGTGATGGGCCACGGCAGTTGGCTGGCATCCGCCTCGCCGATGGTGTTGACCCCCTGGCGGGTCAGCATGGCGTCAATCTCGCTCACCTCGTTGACAAAGGTGAGAGGGGCCGGGAGCGGCTGGCTCGCCGGCAGTTTGGCGCGGTTCTCGTCATCAAAATTCCAGCGCCCGCCAAGGGGTTGGCCGCGCTCATCAAGCAGCACCCGGTATTGCTTTCGCAGGGCGCGGTAGAAGAACTCCATCCGGCTGTGGGGGTAGCGCTGCCAGCCATCGCGGGGGGTGAGAAAATGCTCGCTCTCCACCTCGGTGGCAGTGATGACAAGACCCGCCGCCCAGCTTTTCAACTGGCTGGCGAGGCGCCACTCGTCCGGGCTCTGCCAGGCAAAGCTGTCGGCCTGATGTGCTACGAGCTGAGCCTCCAGCAAGCCGGGCAAGTCGGGCCAGCGGGCGCTCTCATCCAGGGTCAGGTAACAGACGCGGTGGCCCGCTTGGGTGAGTGCTGCTGCGAAGGCGCGCATGGCGGCAAAGAAGGCCAGCACCTTCTGGCGATGGTGGCGGCAGTAGTCGGTCTCCTGGCGCAGCTCCGCCATCAGGTAGCAGATTGCCGGATCCGGGGTGCGAAACCAGCTGTGAGCGGCGTTCAGCTGATCGCCGAGAACAAGGCGCAGCTCCATCAGGCTGGCTCCTCATTATGTTGATGGCTACGGAGACGAGCGTGGCGACAGCGTTCGCTGCAGTAGCGAACCTCCTCCCAACTGCGCGCCCACTTGCGCCGCCAACAGAAGGGGCGCTGGCAGACGGGGCAGATCTTCTCGGGCAGATGGGGTTTGCGATGCATGATGGCTTCCGGCCTTGGCTGATGGGGTATGTGGCGTGTGGCTAGGGAGAATAACGAACCGGGGGGGCGGGCGGATCAACCTCACTGCCTGTTTGCCGCGCAGATGCGCACTTTGTGAGCGGGCGCACAGCCTGTCAGTGCATCTCTTGTTTGCAAATTAACCAGCCGTTAACGTGGCGAGGCTGCCCGTTGGCAGCATTCATCAATGGATCTTGTTGGCCACCGACTGTCTACAACGATATGGAGGGGAGTGATGCCAATCATGACAGCTACGCCCCGGGCAGCTTGCCTGCTTGCCCACTGGTATACCCGGGATCCCATTCTCACCTTCGACTTTCCTCACCGCTGATTGGCGGCACCCGCCGTTTGAATTTGTCAGCCGGACGACCCTGATCGCCCCGGCCTCTTTGCCTATCCCGATTTCAAACACACTGGCCTTGCGCCGGTGAGGAGTCTTTTATGCGTCGTATACCCGAGCCGTTTCGTATCAAGATGGTCGAGCCCATCAAACAGACCACTGGCGTCGAGCGCCGTGCCGCCCTCGAGGCCGCTGGCTGGAACCCCTTCCTGCTGCTGGCCGAGGATGTCTATATCGATCTGCTGACCGACAGCGGTACCGGTGCCATGTCCGACCGTCAGTGGGCTGGCATCATGATGGGGGATGAGGCCTATGCGGGCAGCCGCAACTTCGTCGAGCTGGAGCGCACGGTGCGCGAGATCTTTGGCTATCAGCATGTGATGCCCACCCACCAGGGGCGCGGGGCCGAGCAGATCCTCTTCCCCGAGCTGGTCAAGCGCTGCATGGGCAAGGCGCCGGTGTTTATCTCCAACTACCACTTCGACACCACCAAGGCCCATGTGGAGTTGGCTGGCGCGCGGGCCATCAACCTGCTCACCCCGAGAGCGCTCGACACCACTGCCCCCTACGCCTGGAAGGGGGATTTTGATCTCCCTCGTCTGACCGACACCATCGAGACCCTGGGGGCCGCCAATGTAGCCGGCATCATCATCACGGTGACCTGCAACAGCGCCGGCGGCCAGCCGGTCTCCATGGCCAATATGGAGGCGGTCTCGGCGCTGGCTCGTCGCCACCAGATTCCGGTGGTGATCGACGCCGCACGCTTCGCCGAGAACGCCTGGTTTATCAAGGAGCGGGATCCGGCCTATGCCAAGTGCAGCATCAAGGAGATAGTGCGCCAGATGTTCGCGCTGGGAGACATCTTCACCATGTCGGCCAAAAAGGACGGGTTGGTCAATATCGGCGGGTTGTGTTGCTTCAAAGAAGATCTCGACCTGTTTCGCGCGGTGCAGGTGCGCTGCGTGGCGATGGAGGGGTTCGTCACCTACGGCGGCCTTGCGGGGCGTGACATGGCGGCGCTCGCCATCGGCCTGCGGGAGGGGATGGATGAGGAGTATCTCACCTACCGCATCAGTCAGGTGGCCTATCTCGGCGAGCGGCTGGCCGAGGCGGGCATCCCGATCCAGACCCCCACCGGCGGTCATGCGGTGTTTGTGGATGCCAAGAAGCTGCTGCCCCATATTCCGGCCGAGCAGTTCCCTGCCCATGCGCTCGCCTGCGAGCTCTATCTGGAAGGGGGCGTGCGCGGGGTGGAGATTGGCTCCCTATTGCTGGGGCGTGATCCCGCCACAGGCAAGCAGGAGGCGGCGGACTTCGAGTTGTTGCGTCTGACCATTCCGCGCCGGGTCTATACCCGGGATCACATGGACTATGTGGCCGACTGCCTGATCGCGGTGAAAGCGCGGGCCAGCCACATTCGCGGGCTCACCTTTGACTACGAACCGCCGCTGCTGCGCCACTTCACCGCGCGGCTGAAACCTGTCTGATCAGCAACTGGTCAGACTGGGTGATCAACCGCGCCAAGCCGTGAGGATCACCGGCTGCTCCCGGTTAAACGGCACAGTAAAAAAGCCCCCGCACCAAGGTGCGGGGGCTTTCGTTTATCGAAGCGACGCGGGGGTCAGACCGCCTGATACTCCAGCTCGATGGAGCCCAGCGCCTTGAGAGTGGACTGGGCAGAGTCACGCTGGCTGATCTGGCCGTTTTTGTTCTCCAGCAGTACGGCGCGGCGGATGGTGGCGAGATCTTCGCCATTAAGCACCGCATGGGCGCAGGCCATCTGCATCGGCGGCAGGCTGGGGTTGAAGGCGGCGTTCTCGGCGTAGCGGCCAGAGAAGATGCGGCCATCGGCAAACTGCAGCGCCACCGCGGCATAGCCCTGACTGTAGGGGGCGTAGCTTTGACGGGCGGCGGCCAGCGCGGCTTGCCACAGCGGGTCTTCGCTTTGAAGCTCGAGCTCGGCGTGATCCTGCGGGCTCATCAGCGCATCAGTGATGTCGAGATCCGCCGGGCCAAACGAGTGGGGCAGGAAGGATTGCAGGGCGCTCAGGTCATCGGGCAGAGAGACTTTCAGGATCTTGGCGGTGCTCAGCTCGTTCATAAACTGACGGCAGTGGCCGCAGGGGGTGTAGTTGACGGTGATTTCAGAGATCCCGGTCTCGCCACCCAGCCAGGCGTTGGAGATGGCGGACTGCTCGGCGTGGACCGAGTGGAACAGACCTTGCCCCGCAAACTCCATGTTGGCACCGAAGTACCAGCTGCCGCTCAGGCCGCAGGCGATGGCACCGACGTAAAACTTGGAGATGGGTGCCACCGAACAGGCGGCGGCCAGCGGCAACAGGGCGAGGCGCAGGGCGCGATCATCGAGACCTGTGGCGGCTTTCAGGGTGGCGACTTGCTCCGGTGTGAAGCGGGCGTTGAAGTCGGCACTATCCAGCATGGGCTGCACGGCTGCTTTGAGCGGGGCAGAGAGGGTATCGAATGGCTTGGCAAAACGGGGATGCATAGTGTGTCCTCAAAGGCCAATTGGGCGGCCATTGTAGGGAGCAAGCTCGGGTAAATGTGTGAGCAGGCTCACGCCCTGACGGGCAAACGGAGGGGGATGGTAATGGAAACGTTTGTCTTGTGCAAATTGTGCGGCAGGTCGCACCCCGAGAGGCCAGCAGGCCCCCCGGAATGGTCAACAGGTGGTCAATGGGATGATCAGATCAGCCAGTGATAGATGGCAAACAGCAGCGGGGCGACGGCCGCGGTGAGGATGCCGCACACCACCATGGCGAGCGATGCAAAGGCCCCCTGGGTGATCCCTTTCTCGGCGGAAGTAGCCGTGCCGATGGCGTGGGCACAGGCCCCCATGGCGAGCCCTTGGGCTTCCGGGTCGGTCACTTTCAGCAGTTTGAGCAGTGGATAGCCGATCAGGGCACCGACAATCCCCACCACCACCACCACGGCGGCCGCGATGGCGGGAATGCCGCCGATGGACTGGCTGACGCTCATGGCGAGCGGGGTGGTGATGGATTTGGTCGCCAATGAGGCGAGCAGCGCAGGATCTGTGCCCATAAAATGACCGATCAGCAAGGTTGTACACACCGAGATCAAGACGGAGGCGAGGGTACAGATTAGGATGGGCTTGAGCTTGGCCTGGATCTGGCGCGCCTGCTGATAGAGCGGCAGCGCCAGCGCCACTACGGCGGGTTCCAGCAGCATGGTAATGGGGCTGCTGCCGCGCTCGTACTGCTCAAGTGGCAGATCAAACCAGAGCAGCAGGCCGATGATCACCGCGGTCGGCACCAGCACCGGATTGATGATGGGCCAGGGCAGGCGGCGATAGAGGGCGCGGGTGGCGAAATAGAGCGCCAGGGTCAGGGGAATGGCGAGCCAGAAGATCATTTGTTCATCCTCTGGTAGAGCCGACCGACGGTGGCGAGGATCAGCACGATCCCGAGCACGATGCAGAGCATGATGACGCCGAAGGATTGGCGCAGGGGCTCAAGCCAGGCCACCAGCCCGACCGCAACCGGCACGAACAGCACGCCCATGTGGCGCAGCAGCAAGCCTGCGCCCAGCTCGACCCAGTGCAGCTTTATCAGTTGCAGGGAGAGCAGCACGAAGAGCAGCAGCATGCCGATGATGCTGCCGGGAAAGGCGAACGGCAGGATGGCTGCCACGGATTTGCCTGCCAGCAGGCAGGCGACGATGACCATAAAGTCACGAAAGTACAGCAAGGCGCGTTGCGCGATCACGTGAACCTCATCGACTGGGAAGAAAAATCGCAGTTTACCAGAGAGGCCGGGTCGCGGCATTAAAACAATAACAACTGAAATCAGTTCGTTTGAAGCTGATTTGTATGCAGATTATCTGTTGAACATCGTCTGATAGAACCCTTTTCGAACTACAAGGAGTAGTGATGACATCCCTCTTGTCCCGAGTTCGCCAGCTGGCGAACGATACTGCGTTGCCACCCCATCTGCTGCAAACCCGTGAGTGGGAAGGGCCCCTGTGTCGGGTGCGACTCGACAACACCGGCGCTGATGCCACCCCGGTTGACCGCTGGGTGCTGTTTGACGGCAAGCTTGGCCTGCCGGTGGAGAGTGCCATCTATGGCGAAGGATTCCAGATGCTGGCCCAGACCATGGGTAGCTGGCAATCACCGCAACATGTCGGCCGTTGCCCCGATGCCAGCGTCTATCGCATCACCGATGACAATGGCTATCACACCATTCACAACCTGTTGCTGGTGGAGCATGGCAAGGGGTGGCTGCTGCTCGCCTTTGCCAGCTGCCACCGTTTTGGCGGGGAGTTTCGCCTCTACCCCGATGGTCGCTTGCAGATCCTGATGAACTGCGAAGGGCGGGAACTCGCGGCCGGTGAGCACTGGCAGAGCGAGGCGCTGATCTGCCTCGAAGGGGCGGAGCGCGAGGATCTGCTGGCTGAGTTGGCACGGTTGATCGAGGCCGAGCACGGCTCGCTGATCGGTAAGGTGAGCGAGCGCCCGAGCGGCTGGTGCTCCTGGTACCACTACTATGCCGATGTGAGCGCTGCCGACATTCGCGAAAACCTGCAGGTGCGCGCCGAACATTTCCCGGCCCTGCGCTATGTGCAGATCGACGACGGCTATCAGGCCAAAATGGGCGACTGGCTCACCCCTTCGCCTAAGTTTGAGCAGGGGGTGGCCTCATTGGCTGCGGAGATTAAACAGGCTGGCTGCGAGCCTGCCCTCTGGGTCGCTCCCTTTATTGCCGAGCCCGGTTCGCAGCTGTTTCAGGATCATCCGGACTGGTTCGTGAAGGGGGATGACGGCCTGCCGCTCCCTTCCGAACGAGTGACTTATGGCGGTTGGCGTTGCACTCCCTGGTATGTGCTGGACGGTACCCACCCCGAGGTACAGGCGCACCTTGAGCGGGTGTTCCGTACCCTGCGTGAGCAGTGGGGCATCCACTATTTCAAGCTCGATGCCAACTTCTGGGGCGCCATCCACGGTGGCCGTTTCCACGATTCGGCCGCCACCCGGGTTGAAGCCTATCGGCGCGGCATGGCCGCCATCCTGCGTGGTGCAGGTGAAGGCGCTTTCCTGCTCGGTTGCAACGCCCCTATCTGGCCAAGCCTTGGGCTGGTGCACGGCATGCGGGTGAGTGATGACGTGGAGCGCAATGGCCATCGCTATCGCCAGATCGCTCGCGAAGCCTTCTGCCGCGCCTGGCAGAATGACAAGCTCTGGGCCCTCGATCCCGACTGCATCTGCTTGCGGGATCTACCGAGCCAGCAGGCCAGCAAGGCGGATTACAGCTTCCATCTGGCAGCGCTGGTGGCGAGCGGTGGCATGATGCTGGCCGGTGATCGGCTGCAAGATCTCGATGAGGAGCAGGCTGTGCAACTGTGCAAGTTGCTGGCGCTCTGCGCCGCCCGGGCACCCTCTGCCCGTTTCGAGTCGATGGACTTTGCCTGCGGTGAAGTGGGGCTGCCCGAGGGGGGGACTCTGCTCTGCTTGTTCAACTGGGAGGGGCAACCGCAGGAGTTTCTGCTGCCGGAAGGGGGAACCGATTTTTGGCAGGAGCAGGCTGTCGGTACGGCTGTCACCCTGCAAGGGGGCGAAGGGCGGGTGATCCGCTACGCCTGATCACAACATCACCACATACAATTCAGGCTCCATTACGGAGCCTGAATTGTTTCAATCAGCGGCTATTCAGTAACGCCACTCAAAACCAACGGCGTATTTGGCAGAGCCATAGCCCGGGATATCACTGCCGGAGGCGATCGCCTTGAGGGTTAGCAACGGGGTGATGGGTACCCCCAGACCAAAACCGATGGCCAACTGATCATTGGGGTTCCCCATCAGATCGACCCGCATCACCCGATAGAGGGACATATCCTCGCTCAGGTGCATATAGGCTTGCGAAGCGCGGTTATAGACCTGACCAAACACCTCCAGCTGGAAACCTGACTGGGCGCTGATGGCCAGCGGTACCCCGACAAACTTGTAGAGATGGGAACCGTTGAAGTAGCTGTTGGTGATCAGGGGAGTGAAATCAGTCTGCTGATAAAGGGTGTTGAAGTTCTGTTCTACGATGCGATAGGTCTGCTCGGGCAGGCGAGCAAGATAATCCGGTACATCGAACCGGTATGCGGCGTTGGCTGCCAGCGGCAGCAGGGCCAGTAATCCGAGCAGTGCGTGGTGACGAGGCATCAGCAAATGGCTTCCGTTCGGCCAAAGAGATCTCTTGCTTGGGAGACATCCGCTCAGGATGTTGCAAGATATTGGTTTTTGGGGAAATCCCCTTCGTCATTATGACCTGAAGAAGGGGATGGGCGGGAAGGATTTATTGTGAAACTACTCACAACTCATAAATCTTCCAGATAGTGATAAAGACTCTTTAGAATCGCAAAGTTCCGTTCGTTACTCTGGTTCTGCTCGGCCAGCGCCTCGAGACGGGGCACATAGTCCGGCAGACGGCGGCTGAAGTAGTCGCTGCAGTGCAGGCGCCAGCGTTTCTGCTCTGCTTCGCTCAAGGTGTGTGGCCAGTTGCGGGCGCGGTAGCGGAACAGCATCTCCGGCAGCCGGGAGTCGGTAAAGGCGAACTCCCGCTCACCCAGCAGATCCGCGGGGGTGGTACGCACCAGATCCATGGTGGACTTGTCGCCATGGCCAAAGAATCCGGCGTAGAGCTGGGTATCGGGGTCGCTCTCATTGCTGCCGGCGAACTCCTGATTGAATACTTCCACCAGTTTTTCCCGCACCTCGGGGTGGGCGCGCAGCAGATCCAGGCTCTTGCGGCACTGCTCCCGATCGATGCCGAGCTCGTCGGCGCGCTCCGCCGTCAGGGTGGCGGCCGGCGCCAGCACCGGGCACTTGTTGATGTGCACCAGTTTCACCGGAATGCCCGCCAGATCCCCCAGCTCCTCTTTTTTGGTATAGAGGCGCTCGCGGATCTCCTCGCTCGTGAGCTCGATAAGCGGGGTGGGGTCACGGGTCAGATCCACCATGATCACCGCGTTCTGGTTGGTGGGGTGCCAGGCAAGTGGCGAGACCCAGCTTGCACAACCCTGCCAGGGGGAGAACATGCCGGAGACGTGCACCAGCGGCTTCATGGTCACCACGTCAATCAGCGCCTTCACCTTGTTTTTGTTACGCAGATCAAAGAGATAACCAAACAGCTTGGGTTGGGCTTTTTTCACCAGCTTGGCCATCTCGATGGTGGCCAGCACGTCCGAGAGTGCATCGTGAGCATTGGCGTGGGCGACGCCGTTGGCGACCGTCAGCTTCTCCAGCCGGAAACTCGGCTTGCCCTCATCGTCAAAGGCCCACTCGATCCCCTCCGGGCGCAGGGCATAGCAGGCTCGCAGCATGTCGAGAATATCCCAGCGGGAGTTGCCGTTCTGCCAGCTGTAGGCATAGGGGTCATAGAAGTTGCGATAGAGGGTATAACGAGTCACTTCATCATCGAAGCGGATGCTGTTGTAGCCAAGCACACAGGTATTCGGCGTGGCGAACTGCTCGTGGATCTGGCGAATGAAATCCGCCTCGCACAGCCCATCCTTCATCGCCTTTTGCGGCGTGATACCGGTAATCAGGCACGCCTCCGGATCCGGCAGATAGTCCGCCGGCGGCTTGCAGTAGATGACCAGCGGCTCGCCAATGAGGTTGAAATCCGCATCGGTACGAATACCGGCAAACTGCGACGGCCTGTCCTTGGCGGGGCTGATGCCGAAGGTCTCGTAGTCGTGGAAGTAGTAAGTGGGCTGGGTGGTCTGCTTCGCTGATGTGCTCATGTGTTCTTGTGTGTTCGCGCTTCTGATTGATTTTTCAGGGTTTAGTGCCGTTCTGGTGAGGTGAAAATTCCGAAGACACTTTCATCGTTCACCCAAACCTGACGTTGTTCAATGGCCTGCTGGTACATTATCTGGTACAAAATACCCCCATGAGAGTGGTACAAAATTTTAATGGGGTAGCAATGGCGTTATCAGATAGCTGGCTTCGAGGGGTGAATGGTAAACCATATGCTGGCCCGAGCGAAGTGAGCGACGGTGATGGGTTGAGTGTCCAGGTCTCACCGAAGGGGTAGTTGCGTTCCAAGTTCGGCATGTGGTCGACGGGAAGCGGGTTCGGACCTCTCTTGGTCGGTACCCGGTTCTGACCTTGCGAGAGGCCCGGATAAAGGCCGATAAGCTCAAAAGCGGTGTTGCGCGGATCAGTGCCTCGGGCGACGAGCCTACGCCTGCAGCCTTGTTTGATGAGTGGTTCGAGAAGTACGTGATGCGGGAGTGCCGAGAAGGCACCCAGAAATACTATCGCTATACCTTCTCGTCAGTGAAGAACCGCTTGCCTGACCGGCCAATCAACCAGATCACCATGGACATGTGGTTGAGCTATTTCGATACCATCAGTGAGCGGGCACCAGGGGTAACCCGGGCTGTGATCACGGCATTGAAGGCGTGCTTCAACTGGCAGGCTCGCCGCGGCACGATCTACATGCCCAACAGATGAGTCTGCGGGCCAGGGATGTTGGCGCTCCCGCTAAGACCGGTCACCGGGTGTTGACGGTACCAGAGGTTGCGAAGATCTGGCGGGCCATTGAGGCCAGTCGGACTGGCACCGGCAACAAGGTGATGCATCTGCTCTGCCTGGTCTATGGGGGCAGGCTTTCCGAGGCTAGAACGCTCAGGCGTCAGGACCTGGATTACGAGTCTATGGTCTGGACCGTGCCGGCGGAGATCAGCAAGACCGGCAGGCCTATCCGCCGCCCCATCACATCGGTGGGCAAGCAATTGTTCGAACGAGCCGCCATGGCGTCGGTGGACCCGGTCTATCTGTTCCCAGGTCAGGGGGAGGGGAATGGTCCGCTAGAGATCCACTCATGTAATCGGTTGGTGAGCCGCTTGCGCAGCAGCCTAGGGATCCCCCATTGGCGGATTCATGATGCTCGTCGAACGCTGTCGACCAGGCTATCGGAATTGGGGGTGTCGCCCCATATCACCGAAGTGATGCTGGGGCACACCCTGACTGGCGTGATGGCTGTTTACAACAAACATGACTGGCTTGAGGATCAAGCGGCTGCCTATGAGCGCTGGTGGACAGTGATCCAGCGGGAGCTAGGCGTTGCCACTGATCCGGTTGTGGCTGTCAATCCAGGCCATGATGTGTGACTTTATCCAGCGCAGTGGCTGGTGGTCGATGGGTTTGGGAAAGGTGGTATCCCTCATGCGCAAGTGTGTACAGATCTAGTTATCACCTGACACCGGCCTCAAGCCGGTGTCTTGTTTACGCTACTTTAGAGCGCACTTCCTTCGGTATCAATTTCAGACCCTTCTTGAACATGCTGTAGGGCGTCAGTCCCTCCATCATCCTGCCCTGATGCGGCCGCTGGGTGTTGCAGTGCGCCAGGTAGCTACCCAGGTCTGTCTGCATCTGCTCTACCGACTCATACCAGGTCGTCCTCCCCTTGATACGGAAGTGTTCATCCAGCAGTGTGCGATGCAGCCGTTCGATAAAGCCGTTGCTCTGCGGCCTGCGTACCTTGGTTGTCCGGTGCTCAATCCCCTCCAGTTGCAGGAACAGCTCGTAGGGATGATGGTCTGGGCGCCCACAGAACTCGCGCCCGTTATCCGACAGAATGGTATAGACCCGTGCCTCGTGGGCCTCGGAAAACGGCAGTACCGTTTCATTGAGCACATAGACCGAGGTCACCGGCAGCTTGCTGATGTAGAGCCGTCCCCAGGCGTGGCGGCTGTAGCAGTCCAGCACGGTTTGCAGATACACCTGCCAATCCCTTGGATCGCGCCGACGAAGAAGGTGTCGACAGCCACCAGTTCTCCGGTGTAGTGGACCTCAATCTGATGTTCTCGAAACTCTGGGCTGAGACGCTCGAACAGGCGAATTTACTCGTCATTGAGCTCAATGGTCAGCTCCCGGTGCGTTTTCTCAAGGCGCAGCAAGCGGTCGTGTTTGGAGAGCAAGTCGTGCCGTTGCCACACGCCACGCATACCGCCCGCACTGACGTTGATGCCTTGCAGAGCCAGTTCTTGTGCGACCCGCTGCGGGCCATGAGTTAGTCTGGTGAGGGAGTAATCGAGGATGGCCTGTTCAATCTCGGGCGCAACCCGGTTGGGATGAGCCCCTTTACAGCCGGGCAATTTGTCGAGCAATCCCTCGGCGCCATAGGTCTGGTAATTACGGCGAATTTCGTAGAACTGCTGACGGCTGTAGCCGATGAGCTTGCAGGCTTTGCTGACATTATTGAGCTCTTTGGCAAGCTCTAGCAGGCTGAGTTTACGACGTGCTACTTTCTCGTTGGTGGTCATATGGTGACTCAAGATAACACGGTAGGGGTACCGTTTTGTTATCCGGTTTGAAGCCGTATGACCACTCCCTTTTGTGGGCAACTGTCAGGTGAATACCATTTCCATACAGCATAACCTCTCGCCTGTTTTTCATATCTGAAACCTCTTCAGCCATCCGAAGCACCGCGCGACTGCATTTAGCTGCAATAACGAGCTTTGTTTAACACCAGTGTGCGGAACCTTATGGTGTCGCGACTGCTCGCACATGCTGTGCGATGATCGCTTTTATCCTTCTACGCCGGTTGGGTGTATCCCGGCAATGCCATCGAGCAGCAGGTCTTGTTCGCGTGAAAGAGGCCCGGTTGAGCGGTAGTAGGGATACAAGGGCTCTATAAGCCTCTTTGCACTGCTTTTTGCAAAACCGTGATGAGGTAAACCATGGGATTAATGACTAGATTTATCAGTAGCAAGGAGTAAAACGACACCCTTGCATAATCACAAAAAAGCATGGGACAGGGATCATGAACAGAGCGCAGGAAGCCGGTTCGTGCTCGCTTCAGGTGGATCTCAGACAGGTCGTTTATGCCTTGTCTGCGTCACTGGATCTGGTAGGAATTGGCGATGTGGCCCATGGTAAACGGGTCGGGATCATGGCGGCCGAGTGTGGTCGGGTATTGGGGCTGGATACAGCTGAATGTTGTTTGTTGTTTGAGCTCGGCGTGCTGCACGATATTGGTGTCTCCTCGACCATCACCCATCACCATCTGGTTAGTGAGTTCGATTGGGAGTCCTCCCAGCGTCACTGCGAGGTAGGATATCAGCTGCTCAAGGATTTCCGCTTGCTGGCCCCGTTGGCACTGCCTATCCGTTATCATCATACCCACTGGCATCTCTTGCGCGAGATGGCCGATGTGGACCCCCAGGTTGCTCGTCAGGCCAACCTTATCTTTCTGGTGGATCGTTGCGATGCGCTGACTGCCCCATTCTATGGCGATGGCTCATTGTTAATGCATACACACGAGATCCGTGCTCGCCTGCAGGATTGCCGTGACGAATTCTTTGCCACCGATCTGTTGGATGGTTTTCTCCAAGCCTCTCGCTCGGAGGCGTTCTGGTTGCAACTGGAGGCGCGAGCCATCAATGATTACATGCACGAGATGCTGAGGCAGCGGGAGTCCTGCATCACCGATAATGGTGAGCTAAAAGCGTTGGCCAGGATCTTCTCGGGTATCGTTGATGCCAAAAGTCCATTCACTATGACGCACTCCCTCGGAGTGAGCCGTCTTTCGCGTGCCCTGGCCGAGCGGCTGGGGGTTAGTAGTGTCCATTGTGACATGCTCGAAATTGCAGGGCTGTTGCATGATCTCGGCAAGTTGAGGGTTCCTGATGAAATATTGGACAAACCTGCCGGCTTGACGCCGGAGGAGCGGGCAATCATCAATACCCACAGTTTCGAAACCTACCAGATCCTGCGTCATATCGAAGGGTTTGAGGAGATAGCCTGCTGGGCGGCCTATCACCATGAGGAGCCTGACGGGGAGGGCTATCCGTTCCATCTGCCGGCATCCGCCATGGCGCTCGAAGCGCGCATCCTGCGGGTGGCCGATATTTTCCAGGCCATGGTGCAGGACAGACCTTATCGACGTGGGCTGCCTGCTCGTGATGCTCTGGCTTTTATGCATCAACTGGCGGCTCAGGGTCGGGTAGATCCTGTCGTGGTGGCGACGTTGGCGGATTATCTGCCACAGATGATGGCTGCGGCCATGCCGGCCAATGAAAACAGATATGCAATCGGTTGATGGGGGAGGAGAGGCTGACCCATCCGGCAGTGAGCCAGCTATGCTTGGAGCAAGCCGTGCGTGGTGCCGGTACTGACGCGCAAGACGCCAGCCTGATTGGACTATGGATAGGGGAATTGATATGGAATCGCTAAAAGCCAGGGATTATATGCAGAGCAGACCTATAACCTTCACTGCAGACATGATGGTGCAGGCTGCGGTCGAGAAATTTTTGAACAGTCACCAGTTGGGAGGGCCAGTGGTGGATGGGCAGGGACACTTGATCGGCTGGATCTCCGAGCAGGATTGCATTGCAGTGATGCTCAAGGAAGCTTATCACTGTGAGCAGGTCGCTCAGGTCAAGGATGTGATGCGCAAGGAGGTACTGACTGTTGAGCCAGATACCAGCATCCTCACCCTGGCGGAGATGATGATGGGACAGAAACCCAAGATCTATCCGGTGGTGGAGGAGGGCAGGCTGCTCGGGGTAATCAATCGCCATAATGTGATGCAGGCTATCCATGCCCAGTTGACCACCTGTTTTGTACACAATCACGGCTAAGGGCTGACCGGATGCAACATGCAACAGAAGCAGGCCAATGGCCTGCTTCATTGTTTTGGGAGATGGTGCGTTCACCCATCCGTAGCCTGGTATGGAGGCTAATTTGCCTCTCCAGTGTCTCATGTTAAGGCTTGCACCTGCTGTCTGTGCTCTTTAGGATCTCCCCCAGCTATCGATATGGCCCCCTTGTCGGGCACTCTTTTAAGGAATTCGTACCTTGTCTCTCTCTATCGAGGCGCTGCGCCGCCGTCTCTCTGCCTGCATGAACCTCGACGCCCGCCGTCTCTCCAGCCGTCTGCACGGTGCCAAGAAGTTGCCCGAGGGCAAACAGGCTGCGGTACTCGAGACCATTGCCGCCGATCTGGATGCGGCGCAGGCGCGTTACCAGTCCCGTTTGGCGGGCGTACCCAAGGTCACCTATCCGGACAACTTGCCGGTCAGTCAGAAGCAGGCGGAGATCGCCAAAGCCATTGAAGAGCATCAAGTGGTGATCATCGCCGGCGAAACCGGCTCGGGCAAAACCACCCAGATCCCCAAGATCTGTCTGGCGCTGGGGCGCGGGGTGAAGGGCTTCATCGGCCACACCCAGCCGCGTCGTCTGGCGGCCCGCACTGTGGCGGCCCGTATTGCCGAGGAGATGGAGTCCGAACTCGGTCACTACGTGGGTTACAAGGTGCGCTTTACCGATCAGGTTAGCGAGCAGACCCATATCAAGCTGATGACCGACGGTATCCTGCTGGCCGAGATCCAGAACGACCGGATGCTCACCCAGTACGACACCATCATCATCGATGAGGCCCACGAGCGCAGCCTCAATATCGACTTCATCCTGGGCTATCTCAAGCAACTGCTGCCCAAGCGCCCGGATCTCAAGGTGATCATTACCTCGGCCACTATCGACCCGCAACGCTTCTCCCGCCATTTCAACAAGGCGCCGGTGATAGAGGTCTCTGGCCGCACCTATCCGGTAGAGGTGCGCTACCGCCCGCTCACCAGTGATAAAAGTGAAGGGCTGGAAGAGCGCGATGAGCTGCAGGGGATTTTCGATGCGGTGGAAGAGCTGGCTAGAGAAGGTTTAGGAGACATCCTTATCTTCATGAACGGCGAGCGTGAGATCCGCGATACCGCCGATGCCCTGCGCAAGCTCAATCTGCGCGATACCGAGGTGCTGCCGCTCTACGCCCGCCTCTCCAACGCCGAGCAGAACAAGGTGTTCCAGCAACATGCCGGACGGCGCATCGTGCTCGCCACCAACGTTGCGGAGACCTCGCTGACGGTGCCTGGCATTCGTTACGTCATCGATCCGGGCACCGCCCGCATCAGCCGCTACTCCTGGCGCACCAAGGTGCAGCGCCTGCCCATCGAGCCGGTCTCCCAGGCCAGTGCCAACCAGCGTAAAGGTCGTTGCGGCCGGGTGGCGGACGGTATCTGTATCCGTCTCTACTCGGAGGAGGATTTCAACAGCCGTCCCGCCTTTACCGACCCCGAGATCCTGCGCACCAACCTGGCCTCCGTCATCCTGCAGATGCTGGCGCTCGGCCTTGGCAACATGGAGGCGTTTCCCTTCGTCGAGCCACCAGAGTCCCGCCATATCAAGGATGGCCTGACTCTCTTGAAAGAGCTGGAGGCGGTGCGCGAGCTGCCCGCCACCGGCGAGCGCGAAGCCAAGTTGCAGCTGACCGAGACCGGTCGCCAGCTCTCGCGCATCCCCCTTGATCCGCGTCTGGCGAAGATGGTGATCAGCGCGGCGCAGACCGGCTGCCTGAGCGAGGTGATGGTGATCACCGCGGCCCTCAGCATTCAGGATCCCCGCGAGCGGCCCATGGAGAAGAAGCAGGCCGCCGACGAGCAGCACAGACGCTTTGAGGACAAGGATTCCGACTTCCTTGCCTTCGTCAATCTGTGGAATTACCTGAAAGAGCAGCAGGATGCCCTTGGCAGCAACCCGTTCCGCCGCATGTGCCAGAAGGAGTTTCTCTCCTACCTGCGGGTGCGTGAATGGCAGGACATCCACTTCCAGCTGCGTCAGACGGTCAAGGAGCTGGGTTTTAAAGCCAACCATGAACCGGCAGACTTCAAGACGGTGCATTGCGCGCTGCTGACCGGCCTCTTGAGCCATATCGGCAACAAGGATCTGGAAAAACTGGAGTTTCTCGGCGCCCGCAATGGTCGCTTCCACCTGTTCCCGGCCTCGGGTCTGTTCAAGAAGCCGCCCAAGTGGGTGATGGCCGCCGAGCTGGTGGAGACCTCGCGTCTCTACGCCCGCATCAACGCCAAGATTGAACCCGAGTGGGTGGAGCCGCTGGCAGGCCACCTCATCAAGCTGCACCACAGCGACCCTCACTGGTCGAAGAAAAACGGCGCCGTAATGGCCAAGGAGAAGGTGACCCTCTATGGTCTGACCCTGGTCAACGAGCGCACCATCAACTTCAGCCGTATCGATCCGGCGCTGTGCCGCGAGCTGTTTATACGCCGCGCGCTGGTGGAGGGGGATTTCGAGACCCGTCACCGTTTCTTCAGCGACAATCGCAAGCTCTTGGCCGAGGTGGAGGCGCTGGAGCACAAGTCCCGTCGGCGCGACATCCTGGTGGATGACGAGGACTTGTTCCGCTTCTACGATGCTCGTTTGCCGGAGGAGGTGATCTCCTCCCGCCACTTCGACAAGTGGTGGAAAGAGGCGCAAAAGCGGGATCCCGAACTGCTCAACTTCGAGAAAGAGATGCTGATGAAGGGGGATGCGGCCCACATCAGCGATCTCGACTACCCCAACTTCTGGCAGCAGGGGCGTCTCAAGCTCAAGCTGACCTATCAGTTCGAGCCGGGGGAGGCCGCCGATGGCGTGACCCTGCATATCCCGCTGCCGCTCCTGAATCAGGTGGAGGTGAAGGGGTTCGAGTGGCTGATCCCCGGGCTGCGTCACGAGCTGTTGGTAGCCCTCATCAAGTCGATGCCAAAACCGATGCGCAAGAACTTCGTACCGGCCCCCAACTATGCCGATGCGCTGCTAGCCAGCATCAACCCCGAACAGGGGCCGCTACTGGACGAGATGGAGCGTCAGCTGCGCCGGATGACAGGCGTCACCGTGCCCCGCGAATCCTGGGACTGGTCTGCGGTGCCCGATCACCTGAAACTCACCTTCCGGGTGGTGGATGACAAGCACAAGAAGGTGGCGGAAGGCAAAGATCTGGAGGCATTGAAAGAGTCGCTGCGCGGCAAGGTGCAGGAGACCCTGTCGCAAGTGGCGGACGATGACATCGAACAATCCGGCCTCACCCTGTGGAGCTTTGGCGAGTTGCCCCAGGAGTACAGCCAGAAGCGCGGCGGGTTCGAAGTGAAAGCCTATCCGGCGTTGGTAGACGAGAAGGATTCGGTCGCCATCCAGCTGGTGGAGAGCCCGGTGGTGCAGCAGCAGCTGATGTGGGACGGTCAGCGTCGGCTGGTACTGCTCAACGTACCATCGCCCATCAAGTATCTGCAGGAGAAGCTGCCCAACAAGGCCAAGCTGGGGCTCTATTTCAACCCGTTTGGCAAGGTGGCGGAGCTGATTGATGACTGTATCGCCTGTGGCTGCGACAAGCTGATCGAGCAACATGGCGGGCTGGCCTGGGACGAGGCCGGTTTCGAGGCGCTCAAGGAGTTTGTCCGTGCCGAGCTCAACGATGCGGTGGTGGAGGTGGCCAAGCAGGTGGAAGCCGTGCTGACCCTCTCCCACGAGATCAAAAAGCGGCTCAAGGGCAAGATGCAGCTCGATACCGCCTTTGCCATGTCGGATATCCAGCAGCAGCTCGGCAACCTCATCCACAAGGGTTTTGTCACCGAGACCGGCTGGCAGCGGTTGCCTGATTTGCTGCGCTATCTGCGCGCCATCGAGCGTCGCCTGGAGAAGCTCGCCATCGATCCCAACCGGGATCGGGTCTACATGCTCAAAGTGCACAGCGTGGAGTCGGAGTACAAGGCGCTGCTGGCCAAGATCCCCAAATCCCAGCTTATTCCCACCGAGGTGGCCAATATCCGCTGGATGATCGAGGAGCTGCGGGTGTCGTTCTTTGCCCAGAATCTGGGGACCCCTTATCCGGTCTCAGATAAACGTGTGCTTAACGCCATCGCTCAGTGCTAAGCTGCTATCTAACTGTTTTAACAGCATGATAGCGCGTGATAAGAAGGGGTTGCCGGTCAGGTAGCCCCTTCAAACCGCAAGTCAGGGAGGCAAGGATGCTGGGGATCTGGTTGAGTGTGGCGCAGGTGGTGATCAGCGGTTATCAACCCATCGCGGAACAAACCTGGGTGCAGTTGAACCCGGAATATTACCCGCTGGCGCGCACGCCGCCTGCGATGTTTGTGGCTTGGCGTGGCAATCAGTTTCCGCCGCTGGCCCAAAAGCAGAAGCACGGTCGCTGGCAGATCCTCTTTCCCGCCCGATTGGTGCCCCCCTTCGATCTGTTCGAGGGGGAGGCGCAGCTCTCCAAAACCTATCTGGCAAGACTGCGGCGCATCGACGAGATGGCTTACGGGGTCGCCCCCGGCCAGGTCGCTGCAACCGTGCAGCATGGCAGTGTTTCACCTTTTGAGCCATCGCAACCCATAGCGCCCTTTATCGCCGAGTTCAACGTTCCTCGTGCCATGCCGGTTCAGTTGGCGGTCGCCCCCCGCTACGAAGCAGAGCCATTGCTGGCGTTGCTTGGTGCCGCAGTTGGCGAGAGGGGGAGTCGCAGTGATGGTCTGCTGGCGGCCAGCGTGTCATCTGATAGCACCACACTGACACTCTCTGCGCCGGCGGTTGGCGAGGGGCGCTCAGTGTGCCATCGGGTCGCGGCGGGTGAGACGCTGTGGCGCATCGCCAATCAGCTATCCAGCAGGGTGGGGGCAGATACTTACAGCTATCTGCTGGCCTTGGCCGCAGAAAACAGGGCGGGCCTCGGTAACAGTATCCGGGTCAAAACCGGGGAGGGGCTCTACTGTCCTCGCGCCGAGACGCTTGCGCAGTTTGATGCGTTGAGTCCGGCCCAGCGGCAACAGCAATTTGCTCGTCTTGAGCAGGGGCGTTAAAGCGCGGGATGAGCCTTGTATCCGCTATTGGCCCATGGTAGTATTCGCGCTCGTTTTGCGAGGTGCTGACCGGTCGCAGTCTGCACCATACATTCCTTTAAAAGAGATACACACTATGTCTTTCGTATTCCAAGCTGAAGTCCGTTCTGACCTGGGGAAAGGTGCGAGCCGCCGCCTGCGTCAAGCTGACCAAGTTCCTGCCATCGTTTACGGTGCAGGCAAAGAAGCCCAGTCCATCACTGTTGACCACAAGAAATTCATCCTGGCCCAAGAAAAGCCGGAATTCTATGAGTCCGTACTGACTCTGGTTATCAACGGCGAAGAAGTTAACGTGAAAGTGAAAGCTATCCAGCGTCACCCGGTACGTTACAAGCTGGTTCACCTGGACTTCGTTCGCGTTTAATCACGAACCGTCAGGTAGCAGAAAAGCCACTCTCAGGAGTGGCTTTTTGTTATCTGAAGCATGAGAAGGGGATCTCACTGCCCCCTTCTTTAACGACCCAGTTGCTGCAATGCCTGTTGACAGCGCCGCTCCGCGGCATCCAGCTCCAGCAGCACCATCCTGATATCTTCCATCTGCTGCTGCAGCGTCTCCCGCTTCTCGGTAACCAGCCCGAGCATGGTTTGCAGCTGGGTGCGGCTGCTCTTGTCGGCATCATACAGATCAAACAACTCCCGGATCTCGGCCAGACTGAAACCGAGCCGCTTACCACGCAGGGTCAACTTGAGACGAACCCGATCCTGCTTGCTGTAGATGCGGGTCTGCCCTTCTCTGGCGGGATTGAGTAACCCTTGATCCTCATAGAAACGGATGCTACGCGTCGTAATATCAAATTCCCGAGCCAGTTCACTGATGCTGTAGCTCCGGGCTTCATCCTTGTTTTTGTTCATATAAACTTCTTGGCGAGCTAAATCCTGCTGGCACCTTACCTAAACGTAAACTGCACTGCAACTCTTGTTCCCATGGCATAGAAAACCTATGTTATGACCATGTAACTAAAAGAGGCGGGCAAATGGATATTGCAATTGTGGCGGCAAAACGTACGCCAATGGGGGCGTTTCAAGGGGCACTGGCAGAGGTGGCGGCCCCGGAGCTGGGGGCCTGTGCCATTGCCGCTGTGTTGGCACAGGGCGGGCTTGTTCCCGAGCAGATCGATGAAGTGTTTATGGGCAATGTGCTCTCGGCAGGTGTGGGACAAGCGCCGGCAAGGCAGGCGATGTTAAAAGCGGGATTGCCAGAGAGTGTGCCTGCTACCACGGTCAACAAGGTGTGTGGCTCCGGCATGAAGGCGGTGATGCTGGCGGCAGATTCCCTTCGTCTGGGCGATAACAAGGTTGTGGTGGCTGGGGGGATGGAGAGCATGAGCAGGGCCCCCTATCTGCTGGATAATGCCCGCAATGGTTTTCGGATGGGCCATCAACAGCTTTTTGATCACCTTTTCCTCGACGGATTGCAGGATGCCTATGATGGCCAGTTGATGGGAATACACGCCCAGCGCAGCGCCGATCATGCCGGTTTGACCCGCAGTGCCATGGATGAGTTTGCCCTTGCGTCGTTGCAGCGTGCCCGCGCTGCGCAGCAAGCCGGCGCGTTTGCATCCGAGCTGGCAAGTGTCTATCGCGGTGATCGCTTGTTGCTGGCCGAAGACGAACAACCGGGCAAAGGGAGGCCGGAGAAGATCCCGACCCTGAAGCCTGCATTTGGTAAAGATGGCACCATTACGGCGGCCAATTCGAGCTCCATCTCGGACGGCGCGGCGGCGCTGATATTGATGGATGGTGCCACTGCGCAAGCTTGGCAGGTACCTGTACTGGCGCGGATCGTCGGTTATCAGAGTCATGCGGCATTGCCGGCCGAGTTCACTTCCGCTCCCGTTGGCGCAATATCCAGACTGCTGGCTCGTCTCGACTGGTCAGTGGATGAGGTTGACCTGTTCGAAGTCAACGAAGCCTTTGCCATGGTCACCATGCTGGCCATGAGCGGGTGCGGGATCCCCCATCACAAGGTGAATGTTCATGGTGGCGCCTGCGCATTGGGTCACCCGCTTGGCGCGAGTGGAGCACGTATTCTGGTGACGCTGATCTCGGCATTGAGGTTGCGGAGAGGGAGACGAGGCATTGCGTCTCTTTGTATCGGTGGCGGAGAGGCGACCGCTATTGCGGTAGAGATCCCTTAATCGCCGGTATCCATCGCTTGCAGTTGCTCGTTCACCCAGGTCGTTGCCGCGAGATAAAGGTGGCTTACCTTATCTTCATTCAACCCCAGGCGGGCTGTTCGGGCCGTGACTTTGGGCCAGTTGGCATTCTCGTAGTCTTCACAAAATGCGAGATAGAAACCGAGAGTGCCTTTGCGCTCGAGCAGCGCCAGCCGGATATCCTCGATCAGGGGGATAGTCCCCAGCAGCTTGTCCATCGGCTGCTCCATAAGCACATCCAGTAGCGAAAAGAGACCGGTGATAAACGCTTGCTGAGCCTGCAGGGTCGGCGCATGGGTATGCGCAAGCAACTCGCAGAAACGGGCACGGATCATCGACATCTGGTAGAGCTCGGCACTTTTCCCCTTGCCTGCACTGGTCGCAGCCACCAGTGAAACAAAACGCTTTAGCTGGGTATTGCCCAAGTATATCGCAGCCTGGCGAAACGAGGAGATGGGGTTTGCATGGCCTTTGAGATGATTGACATAGCGCAGCAACTTGAGTGACAGAGAGATATCCTGGCTGAGCAGTTGCTCGATCTTGTTGATATCGGGTTCTGTCTCGTTGACCACATTGAGCAACTGCATGACCACGACCTGGGCGGGCTCCATAGTGGCTTGTTTGACCATCTCGGGGCGGCTGAAGAAAAAGCCCTGAAACAGCTGGATCCCCAGCTTTTTGGCTCGTTCGAACTCAGCCTTGTCCTCAACTTTTTCTGCCAGATAGGTGAGTCCCAGCGCCTGATGGCGCTTGATGAACACCCTGATCTGCAACAGGGGCGTGTCACGCAGATCAAACTTGATGATGTGGATAAACGGGAGGAAGCGCTCCCAATCCGGCGACATGGTGAAGTCATCGAGTGCCAGCTGATAGCCCAGTTTGTGCAACTGCTTCACCTTTTCCAGCAGGGCATCATCCGGAGGGGCATCCTCCAGAATTTCGATCACCACCTTTTCGGGTGGCAGGCACTCGGCCAGTCCTTCCAGTAACAGTGAGTGGGGAAAATTGATAAAGCAGGGGCGGCCACCCAACAGCTGATCGATATTCTGTTGCAGAAACTGCTCGACCACCAACCGGGAGGTGGCTTGTTGTGAGGAGATGCTCGGGAAGACATTATTCAGGCTATCGCGAAAGAGCAGCTCATAGGCATGGGTATTGAGGTCTCTGTCGAGGATCGGCTGTCTGGCTACGTAGGAATACATGCCTTGCTCCAGTATGGGTACTGGGTTGATTTTATGGTGTTGCAGAACACTATGCCAGTTTTGACCCTGTTCGGTAAGGCAATAATTGGCATAGTGTTTTTCTGCAGGGAGGGAACTTAGAAGAGATAACTCATTTGGGCGCCAGCCAGCCAGGCATCTCCCTCGGAGGTGCCCTGGAAGGTGGAGGTGCTCTGCGGGTTGCCCGGTTGCAACTCCATTTTTTCAGTAACATCAACCTTCTTGCCATCGATCAGGGTTAACCCCAGATCCATGGTCAGGTTGGGGGTGAACTGATAACCCATCCCCAGGCTGTACCAGATCCGGTCGGCATCAGGAATGGAGATAGTACGGCGATCCGCTGGTACCGGGCTCGCATCGTAAGCAACTCCCGAGCGCAGCTGCCACTGGGAAGTCAGTTGATAGGTCATCCCGATCGCATAGCGCCAGCTATCTTCCCAGTGTTCATCCTTGATATGCATGTTGGGCAGTGTATCCAGATCGGCTTCCAGCTGGACAAATTTGCTCCAGTTGGTCCAGTTCAGGCTGCCATGGATCGCCAGTTTTTCGGTCAGCTGGTGAAATGCAGCAAGCTCTGCCGTTGCGGGTAGCGGAAGATCCAGAGAACCTGTGTCTTTTAGCTCCTTGCCGTTGGGCAGGCCAAGAATGGCATCACCCGAGAGTGTCAAATTGACATCGTGGCGGTATGAGAGCCCAATCCGGGTTTGCTCCGACAACTCCAGCAAGGTGCCGACATTCCAGCCCCATGCCCAGCCATCCCCTTGCAGATGTTTTGCTATCAGATTGCGAGAGGGGAAGGTGCCACCGACTTCGCCCTCGCCCTGAATAGCAGAGATCCCTGCGCCAATTGACCACATCTCATTGATGCGATAGGCAAGAGAGGTTCCCAAATCCATGGTCTTGATATCGGAAACATTGCCAAAGTGGCCGGCACTGTAGTTATCCGGCATCTTGATGCCAAGACCATAGTAAGAGGTGGCCGAGAAGCCGAGGCGCCACTGCTCATTCAGCGGGATGATGAGATAGGCGTTGGGCACCCAGGCCGAGGCCGCGATATCGTGTGCACTCGCATCGGAGGTGACGATGCCGGCTTGCGTCGGCAAACGTGTGTGGCCTTCGATATTGACGTCAGGGCTGACATAGATAGCTCCGCCAGACAGCGCCATCTGATCGAAACGGGTCATGGCTGCGGCATTGCGGGAGAGTACGCTGGCGTTATCCGCAATGGCGGCTTCACCGGCAAAAGCGCGTCCCAGGCCCGTGGCGGATTGTTCAGCCAGCTGGAACCCGGCGGCATGGGTTTGACCCGCGATCACCAGCAGGGCGATGGCGGACGGTTTGATGATGGAATGCATGGGAAAATCCTTGCTGTTACCCGAGGTTTCAATAGGTCATATGGATGGAGGCAGGATTTTATATGGTATGACCAGTAAGGCAACGCTCATGGTGGTTATCCGGAGAAAACAAGATTTAATGCTGGGATGATGTAGTCTAATAGCTTGATTGAAAAAGAAAAATAAACACGTGTGTGCTACAGCTGTGCGCTGAAACTGTTTTTTCGGATAAAAAAAGAGCGCCTGTCGGCGCTCTTTTCGGTGGCGTTCTAATCAGAACTTCATATTGAACTGGGCAGAGGCCAGGAAGGCATTGCCGTGGGAGGAGCCTTTCCAACGCAGAGGGTCTGAGTGGTTACGCAGACCTTCGTTGACATCAACCTCTTTACCGTCCAGATAGGCCATACCAAAGTCAATGCTCATATCAGTATTGATATGGTAGGTCGCGCCAGCGCTATACCAGACACGGTCAGAATCCGGGATGCTCAGGCTGCGGTATTCGGGCTCGATTGGGCTGTTGTCATAAGCAAAGCCAATACGCGCTTCCCAAGCCGGGTTGATATACCAGGTACCGCCGATTGAGTAACGAGTAGAGTCTTTAAACTTCTCATCCTTTTGCAGACATACGCCGCCAGCGCATTGGCCGCTGGTTGCTTTCAGCTCCTGGAAGGCACTCCAGTCAGTCCAGTTGACAGAGTAGTGAACGGCGAATTGCTGATTCAAACGGTGATAACCGGCAAACTCGGCCTGAGCAGGGAGATCCAGTTTCAGATTGCCATCAACAGTGCGGTTCCCTGAAGTGAGCCCCTGGAAGTCACCATCAAAGCTCATATCGACCTGTGAACGGTAGGTCAGAGCAAAGCGATGGTTCTCATTGACTTCGTACAGAGTGCCAACGTTCCAGCCAAAGCCCCAGGTATCGCCTTTCAGGTGAGCCAAGCGAGTATCTGTTGCCAGCGGGCCACCCTGGCTCGGTGGGTTCAGCGGACCCAGCAGACCAGCATAGCGGTTGAGTTCGGCAGCACCGTAAACGGCGTTGATACCGGCACCCACACTGAAGTGCTCATTGATGCGATAGGCGATGTTCGGGTTGATATTGAGAGTCATCAGTTCAGTATCACCGGCACCGGCACCAGCCGGGAAGGTTTTGGAGTACTCGGTAGATAGCCCGTAATTTGAGAAGAGGCCGATACCCCAAGCCCACTGGTCATTCAGCGGCTGAATAAAATAAGCGGCAGGAACGAATGCTGACGGAGCAATACCTGATTCGCTGGCAGGAACTGTACCCAGAGGCGTAGCAACGCTGCCATTCACATCGACATCCGGCTTGATGTAGGTGCCGGAGACAGAAACCGCCATCTTGTCGAAGGTGGTCATGGCAGCCGGGTTACGGGCCAGCACGGAGGCGTTGTCGGCGATAGCCGCTTCACCGGCATAGGCGCGACCCAGACCGGAGGCCGAGTGCTCGTTCAACTGGAATGCCGCGGCATGGACTTGACCGGTGGCCAGCGCGATGGTGGCGGCAATCAGGCTCTTCTTGAAAATAGTTGTCGTCATGGTGTTCTCTCTTGTAGGCAGATTTTTTTGCCGATATTGGCTGCACGTTCAATGCAAACCTCGACAAAATCCGTTTTTATTTCAGCTTCTTCCCAATCAATTCTGGCGTGATTCTATGGATCTGGTAGGAGGTAAGAAATCAGACCAGTGACAGCAGAATACATAAAAGTGATTGATGTGTTAATCATTTGTTTTAACTTGCTGTTTAATTCATCATTTTCAGGGTCTAAAGGCGGAATATTGACCTGGATTGCCGATCTCCGTCACAAAAATAATTTTGTCAATTTTTCGAAATCTTGAGGCAAATGAGTGACAAAGGGGAGTAAACAGGGAGGGAACAGGCAGCGTCTCGTGACCGCCGCCTGCTATTGAGGATGGCTCTGAGGTTGTTAACCAGCGATGTTAAATGTCCCACTGCAGACGTGACTGCAGGGCGTTGGCAACAGGGGCAAGTGGCTCTTTCATCTCGCCAATCAGTACCATATTGGCGCCTTTGAGCTGGACTATCTCCCCTTTGAGGGTGCCATCATCAAAGGTGTCCTGTTGCAGGGTTAATGGCACATGTTTGGGCACTAAAAAGAGAGTGACTGGCCCCATCTTTCCCTGGATCACCATGTGCAAGGCCGGTCCCTGATAAAACGAGCAGTGATTGACATAGGTCACCTTAAGCCCATCCATCCCGCTTAAGGTGGCGCCATACTTCTCCATCTTGGCATTGATGCTATGCAGATTGACCTGCTCATCGACACCTTCAATAAAGGGTTCTTCACCATAGACATGAGCCATCGCCACCTGTGCGAGGGAGAGGGCCGCAGGAGCCGTTTCTGGCAGCGTGATCCAGCGGGTGCTCATTCCCAGCAGGAAGGCGACCGATGCAGCCAGGGCGATCTGGCGCCAGGATGTCGATGTCCGGATCTTGACCGGTGCCGTGCCAAGGGGGCGGGATGGCGGCATATCATCTGGCGCGTCACTGTCTTGCAGCATGGCTTGCCTGAGCAGGATCCGCTCGGCCAGTCCGGCGGGAACCTCTACCTGCATGGTGCGCTTGAGGCTTCTGTCGAACTGCTTCATCTCGTCGAGGTAGTTCCGATTGGCCTGGCTTGCTTCAGCAGTTTTGAGAAAGTCCGGTTGTTGATCGTTGGGCTGGATCATGGCGTTGCGGCGAAATTCGAGTTCATCCATGTCCGTGTCCTCTTGCTTGGTTCTTCTGCTCCATCGCCTCCTTGATCTGGTTGCGGGCGCGAAACAGTCGGGTCATAACGGTGTTCTTGTTGAGGCCGAGCATCTCGGCAATCTCCTCACCACTGAATCCTCCCACGACTTGCAGCAGCAGTGGCTCCTGATACTCCTCGGGCAACCGGGCGATGTGACGGTGCAACCACTCGTTCTCCATCTCCTGTTCGCTGTGCAGCGCATCGTGCTGGGGTTGAGGGTGATCGTCGAGATCAATCAGTTCCAGCTGTTTGCGTTCAAAGCGGCGGGCGTTTTCCCGTCTGAGGATGGTGATCAGCCACCCTTTGGCTGCCTTGTCATCCTGCAGGGTGTCGATAGCCTTCCATGCTCGCAGAAAGGTCTCTTGCACCAGATCTTCCGCTACGTTGGGATCCCGGGTCAGCCAGTAGGCATACCGGTATAGATCGCCGTGCAGCGCATGAACCAGTGCTTCAAATTTGGTTTGTTTGTCAGCCATGGGATCAGAGACCGGCGAAATGGCCGGATCATTTCCACCAATATGCTGCTGAGCACGTTTTTTTCTAAAAAACAGCAGTGCCATAGAGCAATCCTTGTCAGGGGGCGTGGCGGCGGAAGCGGTAACTCCCGTGCGCCAGCAGGTAAATCAGGTGCGCAATACCGGCAGCTTCATCTGCCCTGAGGGTACGCGCCAGAGCGCGCCACTCGATGGGGGGGCCAGAAGAGGGTCGTGAAAAACAGGCTCGCTCGAGTGCGGCTAGCGCGTTGCCGAGCCGATTATGCCCAGCGTCAGGCAACTGGCCTAATTGATAATAGGAGACCTGCCATCGCAAGGTCGCCCACCGGATCAGCGTCTTGCGACTGGCATCCGGCTGGTGTCGGGCAAGGGCTCGTTGCAGTTGATAGAAGGCGCGCCAGCGGGGCCCGTTGCGCCATAGCGTACGCAGCGTTATGGCCAGCACGACCCACCAAAGGCTCTCTCGCAGTGCCACCTGCGATGTCTGCTGATCAGGTTGCCGATTTGTCGTTGCCTGAAACGTCAGCGTGATGGCGGGCAGGCTGGCCTGCTCAATCCGGCCACTTTGGGTATTAAACCAGGGCAGATCAATGGGGGGCAGCTGGTAGTCGCCGCTCTGCTCCGCGACCAGAGTCTGGCGCCACTGTCGCTCAAACAGCAGCTTGCCATCTCGGTAACGCTCCTGCTGTTGCTCGCCATCGGGATGTGCCTGTATGCCGCTTGGCAGTTGATGGGCCATCAGGGGGGCAAGCTGGATCTGGCCGCTGTCACCATTTTCCATGGTCAGGGTGAGGATCCGGATCAGCGGTTCACCCACTTCCCCCTTGGAGGCCGGTTCAAGCCGTTGACTCAGGGTCAGCCGGGTGGCCACCGGCGTGGCGGGGGCCTTGTCGACCCTCACCTCGAGCGGTGCCGCGCGGGCCGAGAGTTTTTGCGGCTTGCTCCCCTGCTGCGTGAGCTGCCCCTGCAAGCGGGGTGAGTCGAGGAGCCATAGCCCAGGCGCTTTTGCCTGAACGAGCCAGCTGCGGGTGAGCCTGCCGGGCAGACCAGCCTGAGCGGGGGCGATCCACTCGTCGCTACCGAGGCGACGGATAGTGAAGTGGGCAGAGCTAAGCTCGCTCAGGGCCGGGTTTTGCATACTGGTGGGCAGCCACAGTGTCAGCCGGTAGATCACCGGCTGGCCGGGATAGAGCGGGCCCTGATGCTCAAGGCTGGCCTGCATCTCGAGGGGCGAGGGGGCTGCGGGTTGCGGCAGCGAGGCAGTTTTCGCCTCTCTCAATGGCAGGGTGAGCGAGGGGGTAAACTCATTTCCCAGCTTGAGCGGGGCAATCACCACCTCGGTATTTGCAGGTGAACCGCTCTGGTGCAGCGGGATCTGCCAGCGAGTCAGTTGTTGTACCGGGGTGGTGACCCGGCTCATGGTCACTCTGCCCACTGCAAACTGGCGCAGTAGGGGGGTGATCTCCAGTTCGCTGCTCTGGCGCTCGCCATCCGCTTCGATGATCAGCAGCCAATCGCTGGGGTCAGCCCCCGGCAGCAGCTCTGCCCGGGGGGGTAAGGCCCAGCAAAGTGGACTCACCAGTGCGAGCAACAACCCCCATCCTGCCCGCGTCACCAGGGCTCCTCCACCTTGATAAGATCCCGGCGCAGCGCCTCTTTACGCAGTCGCTGCTCCAGCAGCAACACCGGGGGAGAGGAGGGCAAGGGCATTGCCGTCGCCTGCTGAGCTGCCGATGGTTCGGGCTGCTTACTGTTGCTGGTATCGGGAGCGGCCGCCGCAGCGCCCTGTAACAGAGAGAGATTATAGAGCGCATCTTCATGCCCGGGTTCGAGCGCCAGAGCGGCCAGATAGGCCTCTTTGGCTGCGGCAAACTCCCCCAGTTGCAGCAGGGCATTGCCGCGGTTGTAGTGGGCAGTGGCGCTCGCCGCTTCCTGATAGGCTGAGATGGCTTGCCGGTAGGCACCAGCTCGATACCAGGCGTTGCCGCGCCAGACTGGATCGTTGAAGGTGCGGGCTGCCCGCTGAAAATCCCCCTCTTGATAAGCCTGCATCGCTTGCAGGTCTCCCCTCTCTGCCGCTTGCAGGTCTTGTGGCGCAAGCAGCTGAGCACCCACCATCAGCGCCATCATCAACCGGGCGCCGACTCTGGCCAGCAAGGCCAGTGGTAACAAGGGGATCAGCAGCCAGGGGCCAAGATCCAGTGGTGCCGGGGTGAGGGCCGAGGTCGTGGCGGGGAGAGGGGCAAATCGGGGTACATCGCTACCAAGCCATTGCAGCTCACCGCCGAGGCGATTGGCCAGTGCGGCAATGGCCTGACTATCGGGGGCGGGCAACTGCGCGGGCATGCGGGCGGCAAACCCCAACTCATTGGCCGGAATGGCGGGCATGGGGGCCGGTTGACCACTGCTGGCAAGCAGAATATCGAGGCGTGCCGACTGGGTGTCGCGGCAAAGAAGGCGTTGCTGGCAGGGCCACAGGGCGGCGATTTGGGTCATCTGATTCCGGGTGAGGTCGTCGGTGATCAGCAGCAGACGCGCTTGTTCTCCAGGGGCCAGCTGCTTCATGGCAAGTTCCACCGCCCGTGCCGGGTTGCTGCCCTGCAGCGGCATGATATCGGGGCGCAAGTCGGGCAGCAGCAGCGAAAGGGCTTGATGATCCCGGGTGGGCGGCATGGCGAGGTAGGCATCGCCTGCGTAGAGGATCAGCGCGATGCGCTCGCCCTGAGCACGGCTCAGCAGTTGCTGCAACTGCCACCTGACCCGGGTCGCCCGATCCGGTTTGAGATCGGTGGCGGTCATCGAGCGTGACAAGTCCAGTAGCCAGATATCTAGCGGTGCCGCAGGTTGCTGTTGCAGCTCACCGCGCAGTGCCGGTCCACTCAGGGCCAAAATGACGGGCAGGGTTGCCAGCCAGAGCCAGGGACGTTGAGGACGGGATGCTGGCAGCAGATAAGCCTGCATCGCAGGTGCGAGCAGCGGGGGCTGGCGACGACGGTGCCACCCTTGCCAGAGCCAGGGGATGAGTGCGATCAGCCACAGAGGGCGGAGCAAGATCAGCTCCATCTGCGCGCGCCTCGTGCCAGCCAGTTACGCACCATGCGAAACTCCAGTCTGCCGTGCCCTGATGGCAGAAGCAGCAAGCCACAAAGCAGTGCCAACGGCCAGGGGTAGAGCTCGATCACCGGCTGGTACTGGGCAATCGGCATGGGGGCAGGTTCAAGGGCATTGAGGGTCGCGTTGATGGCATCGAGATCGCTTTGGGTGCGTGCCCGAAAGTAACGCCCCTGGCCTGTCTGTGCCAGCTCTTTCAGGAGCGGCTCGTCCAGTTCGCTGCTGGGATCGGCCTGACCGCTGCCCGCCTCATCGTAGGGTTGAATAAAGGTATCGGGATCGGCCCCGACCCCCAGCGTGTAGATCCGTATTCCCTGCGCTGCGGCGAGTTTTGCCTCCTGCAGCGGGTCGGCATTGCCTGCGGTATTGCGGCCATCAGTGACCAGCAGCAGGGCGGTGGGGCGACCCGGATCTCCATGCTGACGTGCCAGCTGGATGGCTTCGCCAAGGGCGGTGGTTCGGCCGACCAGATCAAAATCGAGCTCGTCGCTCAAGGTCAACAGCGCCGGGATCTCCTGAGTGAGGGGAGAGAGCAGGTAGGCGTGATCGGCAAAGACAATGAGGCCCACCCTGTCTCCGGCCCGTTTGGCGATCAGCGTCTTGATCTGCTGGCGCACCGCCGTTAGCCGTGCTTGCTGCTCGCCGTTATCGAGCATATCAGGGGTGCGCATGCTGTCTGACAGATCCACCGTCAGCAGCAGATCCCGACTCCCTTCATATTGAATAACCGGTTCTCCCCACCACTGGGGGCGGCAGAGGGCGAGGATAAGGGCGCACCAGAGCAGCATGGCGCGCCAGAGCGGTAATCCGGCCTGAGGACGCAGCAGCGCAAACCCGGGGTGAGCCAGATAGCCGCGGCGCAGGGGCGGCAAGCCGAAGCGCACCAGCAAGGGCAGTACCAGCGCCAGCGCAAACCAGGGCCAGGCCAGGATCATGAATGCCTCCGTGCGGTTTTACGCCCCGAGCGGGGAGAGCGTTGCAAGAAGAGGGTCTGACCCCAGCGCCGATAATCTTGCCGCAACTGTTCGCACTGCTCGCTGCTCGGGTTCTGGCTGCCATAGAGCCAACCGCTCCAGTGAGGGGCGAACTGGCTGAAATCGCTGCCCCCGTGGCGATCGACGAAGGCGAGCCACGCCTCTCCCTGCAATTGGCGCGCCTCGGGCCAGCGTTGCAGTGCTTCATGACGCAGGGCCTCCTGTATGCGTGCCACCAGCAGCGCCGGATCTCCCTCCAGCTGATGACACCAGCGGCGGTAACGTATCACTCTCCGGGCAATCAGGACGATCAGTAGCAGCAATAAGCCGGTGATCAATAGCCACAATAGCGCCAGCACTCTGGGATCAAGACTCTGTTCAATCAGACCCGGCCCCGGGTGGATGTCTCGCATCAGGGCGGCCAGCGGCGGAGTGATGGCGTCGGAGGCTGGACTGGCGCTGTCGAGTTCGGCGGGCGAGATCATCCCTGATGACATAACCCCTCCTGCCACTGCTGTTGCAGCGTCTGGCTGTTATCGAGCAGATAGAGACGCTGCACCAATGGCAACAGCAACTGCTTGCCGTGGGCTAGTTGCTTCTCGGCGACATGCCGGTAGCGCTGGGAGAAGCCGGCATGGCCCCCATCCAGCCAGCCCTGATAGTGTTGCCCTGGCCGATCGATAGCCACTGGCAGCTGGCCGTCAGGGGGAAGGGCTGCCTCAAGGGGATCGCGGATCTGCCAATAGTGAATATCGTGGCGCCGGGAGAGCAGTTGCAATTGCTGACAGAGCACCGACTCGCAGGGTCTGTGATCGGTGATGATCGTCAGCTTGGCACCGTGAGGCAGCTTCACGCCGGACAAGGTGTCGGCCAGCGAGTGAGAAAGCGCCCGGCGGGCCAGCCCTTGCTGATAGTGATGGCAGAGGGATTCGAGCAGGGGCAGCACGCTGCCGCGCTGGCTCTGGTGATGGGGGATAAGCCCGTGGCAGATCAGGGTGTTGTGCTGCTTCTCCCCTTGCCAGAGCAGGGCTGCTGCCAGCTCGCACCCCAGGCGCGCCTTGAGCTGCAGCGTGGAGCCGAAATACATGGCAGGAGAGAGATCGAGCAGCAGCCAGTGCGCCTGATCGAGCTCCTCGCTATAGAGGCGGGTATAGGGACGGCCGAGGCGTGCCGTCACTCGCCAGTCGATATGGCGTACCTCGTCACCAGCCTGATAGGCGCGCAGCTCGCGAAAGGTGAGTCCGGGAGAGCGGCTCGGTTTGCCGCGTTCGCTGCTGCTTCTGCCTGCGTGAGGTGGCTTCTTGGCCTTGGCCCAGAGCCGGATATTGAGCAGCCGTGGCAGCGACAGGGCGATATCGGGATGGAGATCCGGCGTTAGGGACATGGCACCTGATCCAGCAGTTGGGCGATCAGGATATCGTTATCCAGATTGTCGGCCAGTGCCTGATAGCTGGGGATAAGGCGATGGCGCAGCACCGGATAGGCTTGCAGCTGAATATCTTCCGGCAGCACATAATCACGTCCGGCGAGCCAGGCGCGGGCGCGGGCGGAGCGAGCCAGCCCCAGCGTAGCCCGAGGGCTGGCCCCCACGGCAATCAATGGCTCGAGGGCAGGGCAAAGGCCGCTGCCCGGGCGGGTGGCACAGACCAGCTCCACCAGATAGTGTTCAAGCCTGCTCTGCATGCTGATCGCCAGCACTTCGCTGCGAGCACCTTGCAAGGCGGCCTGGCTCAGGGTCACTGGCGCTGCGCCAAGCTGTTCGCCGCTGGCGTTGAGCTGCAAGATGGCGAGCTCCATCGTAGGGCTCGGGTAATCCACCATCAGCTTGAGCAGAAAGCGGTCGAGCTGCGCCTCCGGCAGGGGATAGGTTCCCTCCTGCTCGATGGGGTTCTGGGTGGCGGCGACCATAAAGAGAGGCGGCAGTCGCCAGCTCTTTTTGCCCACGGTGATCTGGTGTTCAGCCATGGCTTCCAGCAGCGCTGATTGCACCTTGGCCGGTGCCCGGTTGATCTCGTCCGCCAGCACCAGATGGTTGAAGAGGGGGCCTGGTTGGAATACAAAACTGGCATCCTGCGGGTGAAACACCTCGCTGCCGGTGAGATCGGCGGGAAGCAGGTCAGGGGTGAACTGGATACGAGCGAAACGTCCCTCGACAGCGCCAGCAAGCGCCTTGACGGCGCGGGTTTTGGCCAGCCCGGGGGCCCCTTCGATTAACACATGTCCTTCACATAACAGGGCAATCAGGAGCCCTTCTATTAGCTCCTCCTGCCCCAGGATCTGACTGCCAAGATAATCCCTAAGTGCTCTGAACTCGGCCGCTGCCATGCGATAAACCCGTTGTTTTTATGGAAGTTGATCTTTTTATACTCCAGTTGCTCCCCAAGGGCGAGCAAAGGGGCCTTGCCGTGCTTAATTTAGTTTCAATCAGCTGTATGAAACTTGTGATTGGATTGTTAAGATGTGGCGCAATGAGGTCAGACCTCTGCCTTTTAAACCAAGGAGCCAGGATGAAACAGCCATTGAAACTGACGACTCGCCAGGGCGAACGGATTGCCGTCGTGGCGGGGCTGCGTACCCCTTTTGCCAAGCAGGCCACCGCCTTTCATGGCGTGCCTGCAGTCGATCTCGGCAAACTGGTAGTGAGCGAGATGCTTGCCCGTACCGATCTCGATCCCAAGCTTATCGACCAGCTGGTGTTTGGCCAGGTGGTTCAGATGCCGGAAGCCCCCAACATTGCCCGCGAGATCGTGCTCGGTACTGGCATGAGCGTCAATACCGATGCCTATAGCGTCTCCCGCGCTTGCGCCACCAGTTTTCAGGCGGTGGCCAACGTCACCGAATCCATCATGGCCGGTACCGTAGACATCGCCATCGCCGGTGGTGCTGACTCCTCCTCCGTGCTGCCCATCGGAGTGAGCAAGAAGCTGGCCCGTGCCCTGGTGGATCTCAACAAGGCGCGCAATCTGCAGCAGCGCTTCAATATTCTGCGGACATTGAGGGTCAAGGATCTGCTGCCGGTGCCGCCCGCTGTGGCGGAATACTCTACTGGCCTCTCCATGGGGCAGACCGCCGAGCAGATGGCCAAGAGCCACCAGATCAGCCGCGAGGCGCAAGATGCGCTGGCTCACCGCTCCCACACTCTGGCCGCGCAGGCTTGGGCTGATGGCAAGCTCAGCGGTGAGGTGTTTACCGCCCATGTACCGCCCTACAAATCACCGCTCGAGCGGGACAACAATATCCGTGAAAGCTCGGATCTCGCGAGCTACGCCAAGCTCAAGCCGGTTTTTGACCGGGTCCATGGCACAGTGACTGCGGCCAACGCCACGCCGCTGACCGATGGCGCCGCCGCCGTGCTGCTGATGCGCGAAGGTCGCGCGAAAGAGCTTGGCCTCGAACCGCTTGGCTATATCCGCAGCTTCGCCTTCTCGGCCATCGATGTCTGGCAAGACATGCTGATGGGCCCCTCCTATGCCACGCCGCTGGCGCTGGACAGAGCCGGTATCACGCTCAGCGATCTGACCCTGATCGACATGCACGAAGCCTTTGCCGCCCAGACTCTGGCCAACCTCAAGATGTTTGCCAGCCACGAGTTTGCCCGTGACAAGCTGGGCCGCGAACAGGCTATCGGCGAGGTGGACATGGAGAAGTTCAACGTCCTCGGTGGTTCGCTGGCCTATGGCCACCCCTTTGCCGCGACCGGTGCGCGGATGATCACCCAGACCCTGCACGAGCTGCGTCGTCGTGGCGGGGGATTGGGGCTCAACACCGCTTGTGCGGCGGGTGGATTGGGCGTGGCTATGGTGTTGGAGGTTGAATGATGAGCGCTAAGACTTTTTCCCTGGATGTTCGCAAAGATGGCATCGGCATCCTCACCATGGATGTGCCGGGCGAGAGCATGAATACCCTGAAAGCCGCCTTTGTCGAGGAGATCCGCTCCGTACTGGACGAGGTAAAACGCAACAAGGATTTGATCGGGCTGGTGATCACCTCCGGCAAGAAGGACTCCTTCATCGCCGGCGCTGACATTACCATGCTGGCCGCCTGCACCAGTGCCAAGGATGCCGAGATCCTGTCACGAGAAGGGCAGGAGATCTTTGCCGAGATCGAGGGGCTGACCATTCCGGTGATCGCCGCCATTCATGGCCCCTGCCTCGGTGGCGGGTTGGAGCTGGCGCTGGCCTGCCATGGTCGGGTGGTGACCGAGCACGGTAAAACCGTGCTGGGATTGCCGGAAGTGCAGCTCGGTCTGCTGCCGGGCTCTGGCGGTACCCAGCGTCTGCCGCGCCTTATCGGGGTGGCCAAGGCGCTGGATCTGATGCTGACCGGCAAGCAGGTTCGTGCTAAACAAGCCAAGAAATTGGGGCTGGTGGACGATGTGGTGCCGCCGTCAATCTTGCTGGATGCTGCCATCAAGCTGGCCAAGAAGGGCAAACCGCGCCATCAGTTGAAACGGGATCTGCAGGGCAAGGTGCTGGAGACCAACAAGCTGGGCCGTAAGGTGCTGTTCGATCAGGCCAGCAAGGGGGTGAAAGCCAAGACCCGCGGCAACTATCCGGCGCCGGAGCGGATCCTGGATGTTGTGCGCATCGGCGTGGAGGAGGGGATGAAGGCCGGTCTGGCCGCTGAATCCCGCCACTTTGGCGAGCTGGTGATGACTGCTGAGTCTGCCGCCCTGCGTTCCATCTTCTTTGCCACCACCGAGATGAAGAAAGAGGTCACCTATCAGGGAGCCGAGCCGCGCAAGGTGGCCCATGCCGCCGTGCTGGGCGGTGGTCTGATGGGGGGCGGCATTGCGTTCGTCACCGCTACCAAGGCGGGCGTGCCGGTGCGGATCAAGGATGTGGCAAGCGCCGGGATCGGCAATGCCATGCGCTACAGCTATGACATTCTGGCCAAGAAGCTCAAGCGCCGTCATATCCTGCGCAGCGAGCTGGAAAAGCAGATGAGCCTGTTGACCGGTACCCTCGACTACTCCGGTTTCCACCGGGTGGACATGGTGGTGGAGGCGGTGTTTGAAGATCTCAATCTCAAACACCAGATGGTGAAGGACGTGGAGCGTGAGTGCGGTGAGCACACAGTGTTTGCCTCCAACACCTCTTCCTTGCCCATCAACCAGATTGCGGCAGAGGCGGCGCACCCAGAGCGAGTCGTGGGGCTGCACTACTTCAGCCCGGTGGACAAGATGCCGCTGGCGGAGATCATCCCCCACGCTGGCACCAGTGCCGAGACGGTCGCTACCACCCTGGCTTTTGCCCGCGCCCAGGGCAAAACGCCCATCGTGGTGAAGGACGAAGCCGGTTTCTACGTCAACCGCATCTTGGCGCCCTACATGAATGAGGCGGCAAGACTGGTGCTGGAAGGGGAGCCGGTAGAGGTGCTGGATAGCGCGCTGCTGGACTTTGGCTTCCCGGTTGGCCCCATCACCTTGCTCGATGAGGTGGGGATCGATGTGGGCGCCAAGATCTCCCCTATTCTTGAAAAAGAGCTGGGCGGCGAGCAGTTCCAGGCGCCCAAGGCGTTCGACAAGCTGCTGCAAAATGATCGCAAGGGACGCAAGAACGGCAAGGGCTTCTATCTCTATGGCAAGGCGGCACCGCGCAACAAGCTGACTGGCAAAGAGGGCAAGAAGACGGTGGACGAGAGCGTCTATGGCGTGCTCGGCATCAAGCCGTCTGCCAAGCTGGCCCGTCAGGAGATCGCCGAGCGCTGCGTGTTGCTGATGCTCAACGAAGCGGCCATGGCGTTGGATAGTGGTGTGGTGGCGTCGGCCCGTGATGGCGATATCGGCGCCATCTTCGGCATCGGTTTCCCGCCTTTCCTTGGCGGCCCGTTCCGTTATATGGATACGCTCGGGATCGATCATCTGGTTGGCCGTCTGGAGTATTACCAGAAGCGCCACGGCGACCGGTTCGCCCCCTGTGCCCGTCTCAAGGCGATGGCCGCAGAGCAGCAGACCTTCTACTGATAATCGCTGCCGAGTGACAGCAAGGCAAAGAGGCCCGCACACCATGCGGGCCTCCTTCTATGTTGTGGTTTGTTCGGGTTGTACGGCTTGGGCAGCGCTCATGCTGGCAGAAGCAACCGATTAAAAAACGGCCCACCGAAGTGGGCCGTCGAGATATCACGTCACGGGTCAGATCCCCGGTTTGCGCTCCGGGCTGCGGCCGATGATATCGGGCGGCAGCTCGCCGTTATCCTGCTCCAGCACCACGTCGAATCCCCACAGTTGATGCAGGTGTTTGAGCACCTCATGGCGTGAGTCGCCAAGGGGTATGCGGTTGTGGGGCACATAGCGCAGGGTGAGGGAGCGATCCCCCTTCACGGCAACGTTGTAGACCTGAATATTGGGTTCCAGATTGCTGAGGTTGTATTGGGCCGACAGAGTATTGCGCACCTGACGGTACCCCTCGTCATTGTGGATGGCGGAGACCTTCAGATAGTTCTTCAGATCGTCGTCATCAATGGCGAACAACTTCATATCCCGCATCACTTTGGGACTGAGGAACTGGCTGATAAAGCTCTCATCCTTGAAGTTCTGCATGGCAAAGTGGAGGGTTTCGACCCAGTTGCTGCCGGCATAGTCGGGGAACCAGTATCTATCTTCCTCGGTCGGGTTCTCGCAGATGCGGCGCAGGTCAGTAAACATGGCAAACCCCAGCGCATAGGGGTTGATCCCCGAGTAGTAGCGGCTGTTGTAGGCCGGTTGATAGACCACGTTGGTGTGGCTGTGCAGCACCTCCATCATGAAGCGATCGCTCAGCTTGCCCTCGTCATAGAGGTGGTTGAGGATGGTGTAGTGCCAGAAGGTGGCCCACCCCTCGTTCATCACCTGAGTCTGCTTTTGCGGATAGAAATACTGGCTTATCTTGCGCACTATGCGCACCACTTCCCGCTGCCAGGGCTCCAGCAAGGGGGCATTCTTCTCGATAAAGTAGAGAATGTTCTCCTGGGGTTCGGCGGGGTAGCGCCTGTCCTCCACACCCGCGGCTTTATGCTGCTTGGGTAGGGTACGCCACAGCTCGTTGACCTGAGTCTGCAGATAATCTTCCCGCGCCTTCTGACGCCGCTTCTCCTCTGCCATCGAGATCTTCTGGGGACGCTTGTAGCGATCCACCCCGAAGTTCATCAGGGCATGGCAGGAGTCGAGCAGCTGCTCCACCGCCTCGATGCCATGCTTCTCTTCACACTGGGTGATGTAGTTCTTGGCGAACAGCAGGTAGTCGATGATGGAGGAGGCATCGGTCCAGGCCTTGAACAGGTAGTTGTTTTTGAAGAAGGAGTTGTGGCCGTAGCAGGCGTGTGCCATCACCAGCGCCTGCATCGGCATGGTGTTCTCCTCCATCAGGTAGGCGATGCAGGGATCCGAGTTGATGACGATCTCGTAGGCCAGCCCCATCTGGCCGCGCTTGTAGTTGCGCTCGGTATGGATAAAGCGCTTGCCGAACGACCAGTGCTGATAGCCGATGGGCATGCCGACGCTGGAGTAGGCATCCATCATCTGCTCGGCGGTGATCACCTCGATTTGGTTGGGGTAGGTGTCGAGCTTGTAGAAACGGGCGACCCGGGCGATCTCCTGGTGATAGGTCTCCAGCAGATCGAAGTTCCAGTCTGGTCCGTCATCCAGTGGCGCTACACGTTTTTCTGTTTCGATCATGTGACCTCCTCACGCCGCTTGTTTCTTGAACAGCTCGCGGAACACCGGATAGATATCCTCGACCTTGCGAATGTGCTCCATCGCAAAGTGGGGGAACTGGCTGGCTACCGACTCATATTCGTGCCACAGGGTCTGGTGGGCACGGGTAGTGATCTCGATGTAGGAGTAGTACCGCACCCTTGGCATGATGTCCCGCACCAGGATCTCCCTGCATTGCGGTGAATCATCTGCCCAGTTGTCACCATCCGACGCCTGCGCCGCATAGATGTTCCACTGGTTGGCGGGGTAACGCTCATTGATGATGTCATTCATCATCTTGAGGGCGCTGGAGACGATGGTACCGCCGGTCTCCTGGGAGTAGAAGAACTCGTGTTCGTCCACCTCCTTGGCCTGGGTGTGGTGGCGGATATAGACCACTTCTACGTTCTTGTAGGTCCGGCTCAGGAACAGATAGAGCAGGATATAGAAACGCTTGGCCATCTCCTTGGTGGCCTGATCCATGGAGCCCGAGACGTCCATCAGACAGAACATCACCGCCTGGCTGGAGGGGACGGGCCGTTTGACGAAGTTGTTGAATTTGAGATCGAAGGTGTCAATAAACGGCACCGCATCGATCCGTCGTTTCAGCTCCCTGATCTCCTTCTCGAGCAGGGCTATTTCGGCAAAGTGCTCGTTGGGATCGGCGGCCAGCAGGGCCAGCCGATCTTCCAGTTCATGCAATTGGCGTTTCTTGCCTGCTTGCAGCGCCATGCGACGTGCCAGCGAATTTTGCAGGGAACGCACCACGTTGATGTTGGCGGGCACCCCGTTTGAGGTGTAGCCCGCTCGGTAGGTTTTCACCTCCATCAACTGGTTGAGCTGGGTTTTCTGCAGCCTGGGCAGCTCCAGATCTTCAAACAGCAGATCGAGATACTCATCCTTGGAGATCTGGAACACGAAATCATCGGCCCCTTCCCCCTGATTGGATGCCTGTCCCTCGCCGGAACCCTGTCCGCCGCCTCCTCCTTTGGGACGGTCAATCTTGTCGCCGGAGACGAACTGGTCATTGCCGGGATGCACCATCTCCCGTTTACCACCGTGCCCCTGATGAAAATGGGGCTCGCCGATATCCTTGGTCGGGATGCTGATGCTCTCGCCCTTGTCTACGTCCTGAATGCTGCGCTTGGAGACAGCATCCGAGACCGCTTGTTTTATCTGCTTCTTGTAGCGGCGGATGAAGCGCTGCCGATTGACAGCGCTTTTGTTTTTGCCGTTGAGCCTGCGGTCGATAAAATGCGCCATAACTCCCCCTTGAACAGTCAGGGTCAGGATGACTTGCGTACCCTGAGATACCATTCGGAGAGCAGTCGCACCTGTTTACGGGTGTAGCCTTTCTCCATCATCCGTTCGACAAAGTTATCGTGCTTCTTCTGCTCCTCGGCCGAGGTTTTGCTGTTGAAGGAGATAACCGGCAGCAGCTCTTCCGTGTTGGAGAACATCTTCTTCTCGATCACGGTGCGCAGCTTCTCGTAACTGGTCCAGTTGGGGTTACGGCCTGCATTGTTGGCCCGGGCACGCAGCACGAAGTTGACGATTTCGTTGCGGAAATCTTTCGGGTTGCTGATCCCGGCGGGTTTTTCTATCTTCTCCAACTCGCTGTTGAGGGACGCTCTGTCAAACAGCTGGCCGGTTTCGGGGTCACGGTACTCCTGATCCTGGATCCAGAAGTCGGCGTAGGTGACGTAGCGATCGAAGATGTTCTGACCGTACTCGGAGTAGGACTCGAGATAGGCGGTCTGGATCTCTTTGCCGATGAACTCCACATAACGCGGGGTCAGATAGCCCTTGATGAACTCAAGGTAGCGATCGTGCAGCTCTTGCGGGAACTGTTCGCGCTCAATTTGCTGCTCCAGCACATAGAAGAGGTGTACCGGGTTGGCGGCCACTTCAGCGTGGTCGAAGTTGAAGACGCGGGAGAGGATCTTGAACGCAAAGCGGGTAGAGAGACCATTCATCCCCTCATCCACACCGGCGTAGTCGCGATACTCCTGATAGCTCTTCGCCTTGGGATCGGTGTCTTTCAGGCTCTCGCCATCATAGACCCGCATCTTGGAGTAGATGCTGGAGTTTTCCGGCTCTTTCAGCCGTGACAACACCGAGAATTGGCCCAGCAGTTCGAGGGTACCCGGGGCGCACTTGGCCTCGGTCAGTTCGCTGTTGACCAACAGTTTTTCGTAGATCTTCACCTCTTCCGAGACGCGCAGGCAGTAAGGCACCTTGACGATGTAGACCCGGTCGAGGAAGGCCTCGTTGTTCTTGTTGTTGCGGAACTGCTGCCACTCGGATTCGTTGGAGTGGGCCAGCAGAATGCCGTCAAAGGGGAGGGCAGAGAGACCTTCGGTACCGTTGTAGTTACCCTCCTGGGTTGCTGTCAGCAGCGGGTGCAGTACCTTGATAGGGGCTTTGAACATCTCCACAAACTCCATCACCCCCTGGTTCGCTTTACACAGCGCACCTGAGTAGGAGTAAGCATCGGCGTCATCCTGGGCGAAGTGCTCCAGCATGCGGATGTCGACCTTGCCGACCAGTGAGGAGATATCCTGGTTGTTGTCATCACCCGGTTCCGTTTTGGCGATGGCAATCTGATCGAGGATGGAGGGGTTGACCTTCTCCACCTTGAACTTGGTGATGTCGCCGCCAAACTCGTGCAGGCGTTTGGCCACCCAGGGTGACATGATGGGACGCAGGTAACGGCGCGGGATGCCGTACTCTTTTTCCAGGATCTCCCCATCCTCTTCGATATCGAACAGGCAGAAGGGGTGATCGTTGACCGGTGAGCCCTTGATGCGATAGATGGGCACCTTCTGCATCAGGGATTTGAGTTTCTCTGCCAGCGAGGATTTACCGCCGCCAACGGGGCCCAGCAGATAGAGGATCTGTTTCTTCTCCTCCAGCCCCTGGGCGGAGTGTTTGAGGTAGGAGACGATCTGTTCGATGGCCTCTTCCATCCCGTAGAAATCCTTGAAGGCGGGATAGCGTGCCACGACGCGGTTGGAGAAGAGTCGGCTCAGTCTGGGGTTGGCTGAGGTGTCTACCATCTCCGGCTCACCAATGGCGGTCAGCAGACGTTCGGCTGCGGAGGCGTAGCAGGCTTTGTCCTGCTTACACATATCCAGGAACTCCTGGATGGTATATTCCTCTTCTCTCGCTTTTTCATATCGCTGTTGGTAATGCTCGAATATGCCCATAACTTTGCCCTCGTTATAGTCGCTTACCCTGAAAAAAGTGGATGACTGCTTTTGTGTTGTGCGCTTTTAAAGCCTAGTCAACAGACTCCAGTAATCCATCACGGTTGATAGGTTAAATTCTGAAGAAACCTGCCCGATCCTTTTGCGGGGAGGGTCAGTCAACAACACCGCTATGTTACTGACTGTTAAATTATTTTTGCCACGATAGTGAGGTAAATGTCAAAGACATAAAAAATAAATGTTTATGGGAAACAGGGAACTTATTGCGAAAAGATTAAGGGGTTTGACGAAAGGCAATGGGGCTGCGGGTTGGCGGGGTTATGGATGAGAATGTCATTACGTGAACGTCAACGTAAATCACTTTGTTTGGAGTTTTGGCTCTAATTTTTACATTGACGCTACATTTTGAGTGCCCTAGATTGGCGATGTGTGAGCAGCAAGACGCTTTAGCAAGAGAGTTGACTGTTGCCTCACCAAGCTCTGTTTAAGCACGTTTCCGTTGGCTTGACCCTCGCAACCGCGAGGGTCTTCTTTTTCTGCGTCTTTAAACGCTTGTTTCTGCTGGTGGCTATTGAAGCCACCAGCACTCATCTAGCAAGGGTAGGCTTGTTGCACTGCCGCCAGGACGCGGGCAAACGGGTGCGCGGCCAACTGGCCTGCACCCGCCAGCGATTTGGCCTTGACCCGGCTGGTCAGCGGTGTGGCGATACCGCACAGGAAACGGGCCAGAACACGCGCATCCACGGAACCGGTCTTGGCAATCAGCGGATCGCACCAGGCGCGGATCCCCGCCTCGTTTGGCATGGTCAGTGAGGGCAGGGGCGGGAGATGCGCCACCTCGCCGCGACAAACCGAACAGTAGCCACAATGAACCGGCGCCACCTCATCGGCAAAATAGCGGGCGAGGCGGTGGCTCAGGCACTCATCCGAGGTGAAAAAGTCGAGCATGGCTTGCAGTCTGGCCAACTCACTCTGCTCTTTTTGCAAGAAGAGCGCATGGAGCGCGTTAGCCTCCTGCTCGTTGTCCCACCCCTGACGGGTGATCCGGTAGACCTCGGTCATCTGTTTGCTTTCAAGCTCGATCCAGCCTTGCTGCTGCAGGTAGTCGAGCGCCGCAACCGCCCGCTGTCGCTCCCCCTGATAGCCCTGCCAGAGGGCGTCAAAGTCCATGGTGCACCAACTGCGGGCTTGCGGGGCGCAGGCGAACAGTTGCTCCAGAAACTGGCGACGATCCGGATTGAAGCGGCTCACTATCTCGCCTTTATCCAGCACAAACTTGAAGCGGTAGTCGGCGTAGTAGCTGTAGGCCGGTGTGATGATGCCTGCCATCTCCAGATAGACCAGCAGGGTTTTAAGGGGCAACTGGCGGATATTGGTGTCGTTGGAGAGACGCAGCAGGGTGAATTCCCACTCGCTCCCGCTCTGCTTGAGGATGGCAAGGAGCTGGAGGATGGCACTCAAATCCGGCGTATCGCCGTAGACGAAGTTCTCCAGCACCGGCAGCTGGCTCTGGTTGGCCAGCACGATACAGCGCGATGGTTGGCCATCCCTTCCGGCGCGGCCAATCTCCTGGCTGTAGTTTTCGATGGATTTGGGCAGATCGTAGTGAATGACCCGCCGGATATCCGCTTTGTCGATCCCCATCCCAAAGGCGATGGTGGCGACGATGCAATCCACCTTGCCCGCCATGAAGTCGTGCTGGATCTGACTGCGCAGCACCGAGTCGAGTCCGGCATGATAGGCGCGGGCGTTGATCCCTTCTCTAATGAGTTGCTCGGCACAGGCTTCTGCGGTGTGTTGCAAAGTGACGTAGACGATGGTGGGGGCCGCCGGATCGTTGGCCAACTCCTGCGCGAGCCAGCTATCCCGCGCGTCGGGCGACAGGGGAATGACCGCCAGATCAAGATTGGGGCGGTAGAAACCGGTGACCACGACCCCCTCCGGCGCGATGCCGAATTTGGTCTGCATATCCTGAATCACCGCCGGTGTGGCGGTGGCGGTGAGCAGCAATACCTGCGGGATCTTCAGATCATGGCGATAGCTCGGCAGCTTGAGGTAGTCGGGGCGAAAGTTGTGGCCCCACTCCGAGATACAGTGCGCCTCATCGACGACCAGCAGCGAGAGCGGCACTTGCTGGATAAAGCGGCGAAAGCGCTCGTTCTTGAGTCGCTCCACCGAGATCATCAGGATCTTGAGCTGGCCATCCAGCGCCTGCTGCATCACTCGTCGGCTCTCCTCTGGGCTCTGGCTTGAGTCGAGGGTAGCGGCGCTTATTCCCTTGCTTTTAAGGAAGGCGAGCTGATCGTGCATCAGCGCCAGTAGCGGCGAGATAACCAGGGTCAGGTGAGGCAGGGCGAGGGCCGGCAGTTGATAACAGAGGGACTTGCCGGAGCCGGTGGGAAAGATGGCGGCGGCACTCTGACCTGCCAGCACCCGGCTGATCACCGCTTCCTGACCTGGCCTGAGTGCGGAGAAACCAAAATATTGGTTGAGCAGGGATGGGATCATGGTAAGGCTCCGCGGCAAATGGGGGATGATAGCACAGCGATGCCGGTCACGGGTGACACAGGAATGGTCGTGAGGGTAAGGGCAGAGAGTGTCGATAAAACGTACAAAAATGGGTGGTTGCGCCGTGGTTAAGGTTTTGTTGCGGTTTTTTGTGATGGAAACGGGATATTTTTTGGTGAGTCTCTGGAAAAAAAAGATGGCGAATGGGATATTCCGTCATGCAATCCGGTGACTGGCGGATCGGCCCGGCAGAAGGCTGGCCACAGACACCACATTCGGGCGACAGGGGTCTCCCGATGAGTGGTTGCAGACAGGACTCATGATTCATGCACTACGGTGCTTAGGGACTTTTTTGATGACACAACAACACCCCCTCCTTCGGCTGGTCAATAGCACCAGCCTGGTCAGCCAGATCCTGGTTGGTCTGGTATTCGGTATCTTGCTGGCACTGTTTGCGCCCGAGTGGGCGAAAACGGCAGGTCTGCTTGGCAGTCTGTTCGTTGGTGCACTGAAAGCGGTAGCTCCGCTGCTGGTATTCGTACTGGTGATGGCGGCCATCATTGGTCACAAGCAGGGTCAGAAGACCAATATTCGCCCGCTGCTGGCGCTCTACCTGTTTGGTACCTTCTCTGCGGCCGTGGTCGCGGTGATTGCCAGCTTCCTGTTCCCCTCCAACCTCCATCTGGTGGCCAATACTGCCGAGATCACCCCGCCCGGCGGGATCACCGAGGTACTGCAGACCCTGCTGTTCAACGTGGTGACCAACCCGGTCAAGGCGTTGATGGATGCCAACTATATCGGGATCCTGGCGTGGGCCATCGGTCTGGGTATCGCCATGCGCCATGCCAACGAGAGCACCAAGGCGCTGATCACTGACCTGTCTCACGGTGTATCCGCCATCGTGAAAGCGGTGATCCGCTGTGCTCCGCTCGGGATCCTGGGTCTGGTTGCCTCCACGCTGGCAGAGACCGGCTTTGACGCCCTGTTTGGCTATGCCCAACTGCTGGTGGTGCTGATCGGCTGCATGCTGTTTATCGCCTTTGTGGTCAACCCGTTGATCGTCTTCTGGAAGATCAAGCGCAACCCCTATCCGCTGGTGCTGACTTGCCTCAAAGAGAGCGGCGTGACCGCCTTCTTTACCCGCAGCTCTGCCGCCAACATTCCGGTCAACATGGCGCTGTGTGAAAAACTGCGCCTGCCCAAAGATACCTACGCGGTCTCCATCCCGCTGGGTGCCACCATCAACATGGCAGGTGCGGCCATCACCATCACTGTGCTCGCCATGGCGGCGGTACATACCCTGGGGATGGAAGTGGACATGGCAACGGCCGTGCTTCTCTCTGTGGTAGCCACCATCAGTGCCTGTGGCGCGTCCGGTGTCGCGGGCGGCTCCTTGCTGCTGATCCCGCTGGCGTGCAGTCTGTTTGGCATCAGTAACGACATCGCCATGCAGGTGGTTGCTGTCGGCTTTATCATCGGTGTGTTGCAGGATTCTGCCGAGACAGCGCTGAACAGCTCCACCGACGTGCTGTTCACCGCCGCAGCGTGCATGGCCGAAGATGAAACCTTGCTGGATGTGGCTCCGGTACCGAGCCGCGAAGCCTGATCTCGCAACGGTCAGTTTCGCAACACACTTGCGCCCTCTTCGGAGGGCGCTTTTTATTGCCGGATTTGCTCTCTTTTCCTCTTTAAGCAGGCTCTTTGGCTGATGTGCCAGACATTCTGTCGCCCTTGTCCAGGGCGCTGCCTTATCTTTATCCCTTGGAGTTGTGCTTCCTCCTTCTGTTGTGCGTTACACATTTTTGTCTGTTCTGCTAACAGCCGATTGCTATGGCTTACCCCAGATCTTCAAGACAATCACATCATCACATCATCACATCATCACATCATCACATCATCACATCATCACATCATCACATCATCACATCATCACAGAAGAATGGAGGTGGCTGGCTGCGGCAGATGAACCCAACCCGTCCTATCAGACACGCCATCATGGTTTGGTGAGGGGGAGTAAACGTGTTGGCGATATTGAGCTGCGGGCAGGGGGGCGTCATGTTGATATCCGAAGTGCTCTGCCATGGCGCTGGTGAGCATGCAGATATCCAACAAGGTGAGGAGAGTAATAAGGAGAGAGCAGGGGAATCGCGGAGGCACAGAGTGCAGAGATAAAAAAGCCAGCAGAGTGTTCGGCTGGCTTTTTGCTATCAGTGGCAGGTAGGGGATTAACCGACCAGCTGATAGAGGATGGCGGAGATGGCGATCATCCCCATGGTTGCAACGAATACGTTGCTGATATGGCCCTGATATTTCGCCATGGCCGGTACGCGCTTGATGGCGTACATCGGCATGATGAACAGGATGGTGGCGATGATCGGGCCGCCAAGAGATTCAATCATGCCCAGGATGGAAGGGTTGGCAATGGCAGTGCCCCACAGGGTCAGGATGAAGAAGACGATGATGAACATCTCGACTTTCTTGGCGTTCGGCTCTTTGCCGGACTTGCGCATGTTCTGCACGATCATCCCCTTCAGACCTTCACGGGCACCCAGATAGTGGCCGAAGAAGGAGGATACGATGGCCACGAACGCAACCAGCGGACCGAAGTAGGAGATGATGGGGCTGGCATGCTGGTTGGCCAGATAGGAGAGCACGGCGATGTTCTGGGCCTTGGCTTCTGCCAGCTGGGCCGGTGTCAGGCTCATGACGCAGGAGAAGACGAAGAACATCACGAAGCCCAGCAGCACCATGGCGGTACGCTTGAGGATGGCATCGGCTTTCTCGACAGCCTGATCACCGTGGTCGCGGCGCTGGGCCAGAGAGAAGCTGGAGATAGCCGGGCTGTGGTTGAAGGAGAAGACCAGTACCGGGATGGTCAGCCACAGGGTAGTGGCGAAATCCTTGGCAGAGGGCACTTGCTCCAGCGCCGCGCCGGTCCAGTCCGGAATGAGGTACAAAGAGATACCGGCCAGAATGGCGATCAGCGGATAAACCAGCAGCTCGGTCACTTTCAGCATCAGCTTTTCACCGGCCAGCATCACCGACATCATGCCCATGATCAGCACGATGGAGAGGATCCAGCGCGGCGGGGCACTCATCTGCAGCTGGTTGACCATGAAGCTTTCCACGGTGTTGGTGATACCCACGCCGTAGATCAGCACGATGGGGTAGATGGCGAAGAAGTAGAGCAGGGTGATTAATTTACCGGCACCCACGCCAAAGTGTTCTTCCACCACTTCGGTGATGTCTGCATTTGGCTTTTTGGAGGAGAGGACGAAGCGGGCCAGACCACGGTGGGCCAGATAGGTCATGGGACCTACCAGCAGCGCCATGACGACCAGTGGCCAGAAACCGCCCATACCCGCGTTGATCGGCAGGAACAGGATACCCGCGCCAACCGCGGTCCCGAACAGACTGATGACCCAGGTAGAGTCGCGTTTTTCCCAACGAGTGGTTTGAGTAGAGCTGATCCCTTGCTCTGTTGACGCCGCAACTCCCTGCGTGCCAGTGACTGTGTTTGACATCTATCTCACCCCGAATGTGTGGTTCTTATTAAGTCGGCGCAAGGATACGGTTTTTCTAATCAAAAATGTTGATCAAATTCATCTTTACGGCATGAAAAACCGCACTTTCTTATGGAAATGTGATCAAAACAAGAAAAATTCAATTATTGTTTATCAATTGGCACGTTATTTTAGTGTTAATGATTAAATCTCGCTCAGCCAAATGTAGGTAAATTGTTATTTTGCGAGATGCTGGGCTAGCTGGTTGATCATGCTGGCGGTAGCCCCCCAGATAAAGTGCTGTTGCCAGGGGATCCAGTAGATGGTGTGCTGTTTCCCTCCTCTGGAAAGGGTTAGGGGGATGTGGTTGCGCCGATCCAGCAGATGGGTCAGCGGCACTTCGAAGGCGTGATCCACCTCATCCGGACTCAGGATGAGGGGATAGTTGCCATCGAGCAGCCCCAGCACCGGCAGCACCTCGAATCGTGACACTGTATTGAGCGGGTTGAGGGTGCCGATCACTTCAATCAGCCGGGCCGGAATGCCGAGCTCCTCTTCGGTCTCCCGCAGCGCCGTGGCAATCAGGTTCTCGTCGCCGGGATCCTGTCGCCCGCCGGGGAAGCTGATCTGCCCTCCATGATGACGCAGCCGGGGGCTGCGCCGGGTCAATAACACGCTGAGCCCCTCATCGCGCATCACCACCGGGATCAACACCGCCGCCGGGCTGAGCCCGCCAATGGCGAGACGATGGGCCGGGGCGGGTCGCTGCAACTGGAAGCGGGTCAGTAGTTCGTGGCGATCCATGGCGGGGAGCTCTCCTGTATGTTGCCTTGACGGTGGGGAGGGTTACAGCGCCGACAGCGGTGGCAGGATGCGGGCGACCTTGTCATAGGTCTCCTGATACTCGCTGTCGGCGTCGGAGTCGGCGATGATGCCGCCACCGGCCCAGCAGTGCAGGCGCCCCGTTTCGGCGATCAAAGTGCGAATGCAGATGCTGGTATCCATCCGGCCATGCTGGCTGAGATAGCCGATGCTGCCGCAATAGGCATTGCGGCGCTGGGGCTCCAGCTCTTCGATGATCTCCATGGCGCGGATCTTGGGGGCGCCGGTGATGGAGCCACCCGGGAAACAGGCGCGCAGCAGATCGACTCCTTGCCAGCGTGCATCCAGCTCACCATGGATGGTGGAGACCAGATGATGCACCGCCGGAAACGACTCCACCGCAAAGAGATGAGGCACGCTGACCGAGCCCGGCCGGCTGACCCGACCTATATCGTTGCGCAGCAGATCAACGATCATCAGATTCTCTGATCTGTCCTTGTCCGCCTGCGCCAGCTCCCGCGCGACTTGCCGATCGGTGGCCGGATCAGGGTGGCGAGGGCGAGTGCCTTTGATGGGTTTGGTTTCGATATGGCGACCATCAAGCAGCAGGAACCGCTCGGGGGAGAGGCTCAGCAGCGTGCTCTCCGGCAGGCGGATAAAGGCTGAGAAGGGGGCCTTGTTGGCGGTAGCCAGCAGGCAGTAGGCCTGCCACTCATCCCCCTGATAGGGGGCGCTGAAACGCTGGGTCAGGTTGATCTGGTAGCAATCCCCCGCGGCGAGATATTCCTGAATGCGGGCAAACTTCTCGCCATACTCGGCGCGGCTCATATTGCTCTGCCACGCCCCCAACAAGGCAAAAGCAGGGGCCGGTTTGGCCTGCTGCTGTTCAAACCAGGCCAGCCGGTTGGCAAGGCCTGCTTCATCCCCCCAGTGCACCAGCTGCCAGTCGCCGGTCGCCACATTGCGCAGCAGCGCCCAGTCGTAGATGCCTACCGCCATGTCCGGCACCGCGATATCGGCGGCGGCCTGCACCGGCAGTCGTTCGAAGCGGCGGCCGAGATCATAGCCAAACAAGCCGAGGGCGCCACCAATAAAGGGCAGGTGAGTGGCGCACAGTTCCAGCTCCCCCAGCAACTGTTGCTGGGTATGGGCCAGCAGGGCGAGGGGATCTTCGTGGTGTTTGCTGATATTCGCCCCGACACGCAGAGTGGTCACTTCGCCGCGGGTTTCGAGGGTCGCCAGCGGGTCGGCAGTGATGATATCAAAGCCGTTATCGGCGCCGAGTGGCCCCGCCGATTCCAGCAACATGGCCCACGGCTGATGTTGCAGGCGGGCAAAAAGCTGATGGAGCTCAGCACTATGGTCTAGATGATGGATATGAAGTGTTGGCGTCATTTTATGTTACACAGGCAACAGTTTGGTTCCCGAACCCTAGTCGGTGCTGGTGGGCAAGCGTATCATAGGTGTCGGTGACTTAAGAAAAAACTGCCGTGTCGTTCGTTTTTTGCTGGTTGATAGTTTTTAGCCAGCACGTCAGCACGGCCCATCATATGGAAGCCCTTGCCCTGCTCCGTGGCAGCGACAAGGACCAGTGAGGATGATATGAGCATTATAAAAAAACAGGATTTCATCGATTCTATCGCAGATGCCCTCCAGTACATCTCCTATTACCACCCGTTGGATTTTGTTCAGGCTGCCAAAGCGGCGTATGACCGTGAGGCCAACCCGGCCGCCAAAGATGCGCTGGCCCAGATCCTGATCAACTCCCGCATGTCCGCCGAAGGTCATCGCCCGCTCTGCCAGGACACCGGCATCGTGACCTGTTTCGTCAAGATTGGCATGCAAGTCCAGTGGGACAGCGACATGACGGTGCAGGAGATGGTGGACGAAGGGACCCGTCGTGCCTACACCAATCCTGACAACCCGCTGCGCGCCTCCGTGCTGGCCGATCCGGCCGGCAGTCGCAAAAACACCAAAGACAACGCCCCTGCCGTGGTGCATATCGACATGATCCCCGGCAACAAGGTGGAAGTGAGCATCGCGGCCAAAGGTGGCGGCTCCGAGAACAAATCCAAGATGGTGATGCTCAACCCCTCTGACGATATCGTCGAGTGGGTGCTGAAAACCGTGCCGACCATGGGCGCAGGCTGGTGCCCGCCCGGCATGCTGGGCATCGGCATCGGCGGTACCGCCGAGAAAGCGGCGGTGCTGGCCAAAGAGGCCCTGATGGAGCACATCGACATTCAGGAGCTGATCGCCCGTGGCCCGCAAACCACCGAAGAGAAGCTGCGGGTCGAGCTCTACGACAAGGTCAACAAGCTGGGGATCGGTGCCCAGGGTCTGGGCGGCCTCACTACCGTGCTGGATGTGAAGGTGAAATCTGCGCCGACGCATGCCGCTTCCAAGCCGGTGGTGATGATCCCCAACTGCGCCGCCACCCGCCACGTTCACTTCGAGCTGGATGGTTCAGGCCCTGCCGAACTGACTCCGCCGAAACTGAGTGACTGGCCGGAGATCACCCGTGAAGCGGGTGGCAATGTGCGCCGCGTCAACGTCGATGGCATCACCAAGGCCGAGCTGGCCAGCTGGAAGAGCGGTGATACCGTGCTGCTCTCCGGCAAGATCCTCACCGGTCGCGATGCCGCCCACAAGCGTATCGCCGACATGCTGAAAAATGGCGAAGGGCTGCCGGAAGGGGTCGATTTCACCAACCGCTTCATCTATTACGTTGGCCCGGTCGATGCGGTGCGTGACGAAGTAGTTGGCCCGGCTGGCCCCACCACCTCCACCCGGATGGACAAGTTCACCGACATGATGCTGGGTGAAACCGGCCTTATCGGCATGATCGGCAAATCCGAGCGAGGCCCGAAAACCGTCGAGAGCATCAAACAGCACAAGGCCGTCTATCTGATGGCCGTCGGTGGCGCAGCCTATCTGGTGGCCAAGGCTATCAAGAAGGCGCGCGTGGTGGCCTTTGCCGATCTCGGCATGGAAGCGATCTACGAGTTTGAAGTGGAAGATATGCCGGTGACCGTTGCCGTCGATTCCGAAGGCAACAATATCCACGAAACCGGCCCGGCCTACTGGTCGGCCAAGATTGCTGAGCTGGACGGCAAACTCTCCTCCTGAGTGACCGTTTCCGCTGCCGGTTAACGGTATCGGCCCTGTAAAGAAGGCGCGTCCATCCGGATGCGCCTTTTTGCTTTGGCTGGCCTGTTATGGGCTCAAGTTGGCCGTTTGCGGCAAGCGGGTATAAAAAAGGATGGCGTGACGCCATCCTTTTTCGTTGTGCTTGTGCTCTGGCAGCAGACAGCAGAGCAATCGCCCTTGGCTTTAGGCCTTTTTCAGGTAGGCAGCAACCAGTACGATCTGCACGCCGTTGACCTTGCCTTCGATATGGAGCGGGTTGTTGGTCAGACGGATGCCCTTGACCAGGGTGCCGCGCTTGGCGGTGAAACCGGCGCCTTTCACGTCCAGATCCTTGATCAGGGTAACGGAGTCGCCCTCTTGCAGCACGGCGCCGTTGGAGTCAACGGTCGGTACGCTGTCGTCATCTTCGTCAGCAATACCAGCTTCAGCCCAGGCCTTGGCTTCGTCTTCCATGTACATCATATCCAGCAGATCCTGAGCCCACACTTCACCCTTGCCGGAGAGTGCTTTCAGCTGGCGCCATGCCATCACCTGCACCGCAGGCACCTGGCTCCACATGCTGTCGCTCAGGCAACGCCAGTGGTTGACCACCAGGGTATCCGGTTGTTCCAGCTGACCACGGCAGGTGTCACAGATAGCAACGCTGTGATCATCGTCACTGGCGGGGGAGTGAGGCACCACGAAGGCGGTCAGCGCCTGCTCGGCGCTGCACAGTTCACACTTGGCGCCCGCGCGCGCTTGCAGAATGGCGTTGATGGTCATGTTGTTGGTCCCATAGCTAGTGATAAAGCGTCCCGCGTTGGCGGGGCGCGTGAAAGAGGGGGCGGAATATAGCATAAAACCCCGTACTTTGTCAGGTCTGCCCTGGCTCACAAGGTTGGCTGTGCTGTTGCGCGGCGCTGATCGTTTGGTATTGAGAGTGCAATTTGAAGCGGGATCGCTAGAATGAGCCTCCTTTATGACTGCAAGGCAGGGGCATTCGTGCTGGCTCAACGTTTTCAACACCTGGATCGACTGCTCACCCGCTACCGACGCTGGTGGCAGTATCAGCCATATCATCATCTGACCATGGCCTTTGCCGATGAGGCGCCCGAGCTGGCGGTACTGCTCAATGGGCTGACGCTCGTCCAGTTGGCAGAGCTCGATGCGGATATGGATGCCCTCAGCAGTCTGCTTGCCCCCTGGATTGCCGAGGGAGCCGAGCTGCAGCAACTCAGTCAGCTTGCCCCGTTTACCCCTGAGCCAATCACTTGCAGCAAGGAGATGGCGCTGCATATGCCGGGGCGCAAGCAGGCCCAGATCGAGTCGTTCACCGCCTGTCTGCCTGCCCATCAGGGCCCCTATCTGGAGTGGTGTGCTGGCAAGGGACATCTTGGGCGGCTGGTGTCACTTCATCGACAGGCTCCTATCCTCAGTCTGGAGCTGCAAGGACAGCTTTGTGACGAAGGTCGGCTGCTGGCCGAGCGGGATGGCGCCAATATGACCTTTACCTGCGCCGATGCCTTTGCCCCTGAATCGGCGGCGCTGATCGCCCCCGAACATCACGCCATGGCACTCCATGCCTGCGGCGAGCTCCACACCCATCTGCTGGAGCGGGTGGCCGAGCGCGGTGCCCGCGGAGTGACCATCTCTCCCTGTTGTTACCACCTGATCCGTACCAGCCACTATCGCCCGCTGTCGGCCGCGGCCAGCGCCAGCGAGCTGGTGTTGAGCAAAGCGGATCTCAAGTTGCCGCTACAGGAGACGGTCACCGGCGGTGCGCGGATCGCCCGCCTGCGCGAGCAGGAAGTGGTGTGGCGGCTCGGGTTTGACTGCCTGCAGCGTCAGGTGCGCGGGGTGGATGAGTATCTGCCGGTGCCCAATATGCAAAAGAGCCTGCTGACCGGCACCTTCGAGGCATTCTGCGTTTGGGCTGCTGAACGCAAAGGGATTGTGCTGCCCGCCGGGCTCGACTATCCCGCCTGGTTGGAGCACGGGGAGCGTCGCTTTGGTGATGTCGCCCGCATGGAGCTGGTGCGTCATCTGTTTCGCCGTCCTCTCGAGATCTGGCTGGCGCTGGATCGCGCGCTCTTTTTGCAAGAGCAGGGTTATCGGGTCGAAGTGGGGGAGTTCTGTGCCAAACCCATGACCCCGCGCAATATCCTGATCCGTGCCGTGCGCGCCTGACAGCGAGCTCTTTGTGAGCGTTATTTGAACATTGTTGATGGCTGACTGGTGAAGCGGGTCAGCCATTTTTTTTTGCCACGAATAATTAATTGGTGACAGATCATCTGATCGTCTTTCGCCTCCCCATACGGGTGGCAAAACAGGCCAAAATGGTCATCGTTTGAGTTCTTTTATGTCGTTTTAGCTGCGTTGAGTAGCACAAGGTGAAATGGTTCACAAATTACGCGCATTTCTTAATTTTCATCGTGAATTTAGTTGTTGGAACACCTACTCTTGGAGCGCATTAATTCAAACAAGGACGATAAACATGTTCAAACCCAAGCGTTGTGCCTGGCTGATCGCTGCCGCTTGCGTATTGCCCAGCTATGCCGTAATAAGTGCAACCATGAATATTCAACCCGATCCACAAAATGCGGGAGGATATGTGATTGCGGCCCCGGATCTGGCCGCGGTGGAAAAGGCCAAGACGGCCAACCCCATGTATACAATATGGGCCAAGGCACTGGCCACACGGTCAAATAAAATAGTCGATGCCATTGAACCGGGTCTGGCAAGCAATCCTGACAACGTAAAACGGGTTGAACGGGTATTTCCCCAATCTGAATGGGAATATTTAACCCAGATGGCCGCGCCGGAATATACCTATGTCCGCTTCTTGCGGGCCATCGGTAAATTTCCTGCGTTCTGCGGCGAATATAACGACGGGCGCGATTCTGATGCGATCTGTAAAAAATCCATTGTGACGGCCTTTGCCCACTTCTCTCAGGAGACCGGCGGCCATATTGCCAAGGAGAACGTCTCCGATAACCCGCTGGGGCTGGAGGAGTGGCAACAGGCGCTGGTGCATGTGCGGGAGATGGGCTGGTCAGAGGGACAGACCGGTTATACCACCGGCTGTGGCCAGAACGACTGGCAGAACAAGAAGTGGCCCTGCAGTACCGGACAAGGTTACTTTGGCCGCGGCGCCAAGCAGCTTTCTTACCACTTCAACTACGGGGCCTTCTCCGAGGCGATGTTTGATGGCGATGCCTCAGTGCTGCTCAACAACCCGGGGCTGGTGGCGGACTCCTGGCTCAACCTCGCTTCTGCCATCTGGTTCTTCCTCACCCCGCAGGCCCCGAAACCGGCCATGCTGCACGTGATTGATCGCACCTGGGTACCCTCCAAACGGGAAGCTGACGCCGGTATCGGCTATGGCTTCGGTACCACCATCAACGTCATCAACGGCGGTATCGAGTGTGGTGAACAGAACAAGGACAAAGGGCAGCCGGTCAATCGCATCCGCTACTGGGAAGGGCTGGCCAACCACTACCAGATCCCAGTCAAGGCGGATGAGAAGAACACCTGCTGGCAGCAGACTCCCTATGGCAGCCTCAATCTCAACGGCGCTACCGACGTGCTCTACACCAACTGGGATGGCAACTGGAAGTACTATCCTGATCGCCCGGGCGGTTACTCCTTCGAGTGTGAGCTGGTGGGCTTCCAGACCGCTTATTCTGCGCTGGTGCCGGGTGATTACGAGAAGTGCGTGACCAACTTCTACGGTTCCCACGCCAACTGGCCGAAAGTGCGGATCGTCGCCAAGCTCGATCCTGCCCCGGTCGATCCGGTTGACCCGCCCATTGATGGCCAGCCTGCCTGGGAGGCCAGCAAGGTCTATACCGCGGGCAACAAGGTGAGCTACAAGGGCGCCGTCTATCAGGCCAAATGGTGGACGCAAGGGGATGATCCCGCCAAAGGTGGCCCCTGGGCTGTGGTGGTGACCAAATAAGGTTGCCGTTGGGATCATGGTCAATCACCATGATCTATCGGTAGTGGAAACAAGCAGGCAGCAGGGAGGAGATATCTCCCTGCTTTTTACCCGTTATCGGCCTGTTGTCGCCCCATCAGGCGGGATCAGAAACGGTAGTTGAGACCGACACTGACCCCTTTGACATCGAGTCGAGGCATGGGGATATATTGGTACTCTGCATTGAGTCCGATACCCGAATCAAAGCGATATTGCCAACCCGCAGCGCCATACAAACCGACCCCGGAGTTGCTCTGATCTTCCTTGTTGATGGTGTATTCGACTCTGTGGGCGTTGGCACCCAGTTTGGCATAAAAGCTGTTGCCGGAAGAGACCGGGAATTGTGCATACAAGGCAGAGCGGATCCCTTTGTAATGGATATCTTTTACGTCATTGAGGGTTGCATCGAAGAGGGCGCTGACTACGCCACCGGTACCAAACAATATTCCTGAATCGATACCGATATAATCGTTGAACATATAACGGTAATAGAGATCGGCAGTCATATTGTCACCGCCATCGGCCTGATCCCCATTTTGTGCTTTGAATGACTGGGTGCCATAGCCAAGGGTGGCGCCGACGATATGGGGAGAGGGGGTTGCTATCGCCACGGAAGAGAAGATCGCCGTGGCAACCACCAGGGGAGTGAATAACTTCATCATGCAGGTTCCAATTAAATAGCGTGGAATATGGCTGCGACGAACAGATTTATATGGGCTCGGGTGAGCTTGTCTTATATTCGCAGGCCAGTAGTGAGTGGCAATATCTCATATTGTCAGGGGGATGAATAATCAGAGCCCCCATAGTTGTTATGATGGGAGGTGAGAGTGGTTATCTTCTGTCTGAACAATGGTGAAATGTGTCAATCCTATCTGAAATGAGCGCTGATAAATCGCAAATTTCATTGGTTTTCTGCACTAATCAACTTAGTGTAACGGGATGTTAGGCTGGCAATATATGCCTTCAAACGTGGACTGGATGGTAAACAAGATGGTGATTTCTCGTGACGGTATATTAGAGGGGGGGTTGCCATTGTGGTGCAATCCGCTACAAGGTGCTAGCTGCTCCCTTTGCTACCGATTTTTGCCACTGCCGGGATTGTCAGCGCACGACCGGCGCCTGGATGGATTTTCGGGTGAAACAGGTGCAATGGCTATGCGGCGTATTGACTGAGTACGCCTCGTCGGAGGCGATTCGACGCGGCTTTTGTGCAACCTGTGGCGCCACCCTCAGCTATCGCAGCATTCAATACCCCGAGTACCTGACGCTGGCTATTGTCTCACTTGATAACCCCGAAACGGTCGCACCAACCTATCACATCCATACCGTCAGCCAGCTCTCCTGGTTGCCGATCCAGGACGATCATCCCCGTTATCCGAAAGGGAAGTAGTTTTGCGATATTCCACGTAGAAAGAGGAGTACACCATGGAGCTGATAGTGATCCGCCATGGAGAGACCCAAGCCAACGCCGAGGGGCGCTATCAAGGGGCGTTGGATATCGGGCTCAACCAAGATGGCGCGCGGCATATATGCTGGCTGGCCAATGAGATAGCGACCACACTGGCCCCGTTCGATCGGTTGCTGGCGTCGCCCCTGCTGCGAACAAGAGAGAGCGCCGCGCTCTTCTCACGCCAGTTGGGGTTGCCTGTGGAGCTTGCTCCGGCCTTTCGTGAGCGGCATGTCGGTCTGTTTGAGGGACTGACGCAGGCAAAGGCCAAGGCGCGTTATCCCGAGTTGTGGGTGCGCAACATCACCCGGCGCTGGGCGGAGGCTCTGCTTGGCGGTGAGAGGCTGGATGAGGTGATTGCCTGAGTCTCGCAGGGACTAACGGCACTGGCCTCGACCATGCAGGGGGAGCGGGTATTGCTGGTGGCGCACGGTGTGGTCGCCAAGGTGACCCGCGCCCTAACGACCGCCGGATTTGATGACTTCTTCGCGTGGCAGTTGCCCAACGGCGGCATGCTGGTGGTCAATCTTGACTCCTCTATATCACCATTGCGATTCAATCGACCGGTTGGGCAGAGTTAGTTTGTGCGCTGCTTTTTCTACTCTTCGATATCCAGCAACACCAGAATGGCGCTGTCGCCGCCCCATTCGCGGGGAGCCTGATGGAAGGCGCGAACATTGGGGTGCTGGGCCAGCCAGCTGGGAATGCGCTGCTTGAGAATATGTTTGCCGATGCCGTGCATCACCGAGGCGACGTGAATGTTCTCTTTCTGGCAGAGGGTGAGCAGGGCGGCCAGCTCCTGTTTTGCCTGCTGCTGGTTCATGCCGTGCAGATCCAGGTAGATCTCCGGCGGATAAATGCCCCGCTTGAGCTTTTTCAGCTCAAATTTTGACACATCTTCCCGCACGTAACGGGTCGGCCCATCATCGTCGAGATGGGGCTGATACTCATCGCTGAAATAGTGGTCAACCCCAAGCTTTTCGCGGGTTTCGCGCAATTCGCGTTTCTGCTTGACCGGGCGTAACTCGGCCCTTATGGTATCTTGCTTGATTTTCCGGGTACCTTTTATCGCATCGCGGAACAGCAGGGTTTCCTCGTCTGTCGGTGAGGGCGTTTTTTTCATCAGATGCTCATGTATTAGGTATGCGTCTTGCCCGCAACGTAAACGGGGCTCGGGCCGGATATTACTCGACTTGGAGGTGGATTTGGACAAGATATTTATCGATGAGGTGGTTGCCGAGATGCACACCATCCAGGACATGTTGCGTTGGGCCATGAGTCGTTTCAACGACGCCGGGATTTTTTACGGTCATGGAACCGACAACGCCTGGGATGAAGCTGTGCAGCTGGTACTGCCCGCGTTACATCTGCCACCGGATGTAGACCCGGCCATGCGCCACTCCCGTCTCACCAGCAGCGAGCGTCACCGTATCGCCGAACTGATTATCCGCCGCGTACAGGAGCGGGTACCCGCCGCCTACCTGACCAACAAGGCCTGGTATGCCGGTTGGGAGTTCTACGTGGACGAGCGGGTGCTCATTCCCCGTTCCCCCATTGCCGAGATGGTCGCCAACCGTTTCGCGCCCTTCCTCAAACATGAACCGACCCGGATCATGGACTTGTGCACCGGCTCCGGCTGTATCGCCATCATCATGGCCCACGAGTTCCCGGAAGCGGAAGTGGATGCCATCGACATCAGCATCGATGCACTGAACGTGGCCGAGCGCAACATCAACGATCACGGGCTGGAGCAGCAGGTCATACCGATCCGCTCCGATCTGTTCCGCGATCTGCCGGCGGGCGACAAATACGATCTCATCGTCTCCAACCCGCCCTATGTGGACTCCGAAGACATGTCGGATCTGCCGGAAGAGTTCCGTCACGAGCCCGAGCTGGCGCTGGCGTCCGGCTCCGATGGTCTCAAGCTGACCAAGCGTCTGCTGGCCCATGCCGCCGATTTCCTCAAGGATAACGGTGTGCTGGTGGTTGAAGTAGGCAACAGCATGATCCATCTGGAAGCCCAGTTCCCCGAGATCCCCTTTACCTGGGTTGAATTCGAAAACGGCGGTCACGGCGTCTTTGTGATGACCCGTGAAGAGCTGGTGCAGTATCAGGATCATTTCGCCATCTACAAGAACTAAGCAGGAGCGCGCATGGCAGGGAACAGTTTTGGTCAACTCTTTCGGGTCACCACCTTTGGCGAGAGCCACGGCCTGGCGCTGGGCGCCGTGGTCGATGGTTGCCCGCCTGGGCTGGAGATCAGCGAAGCGGATCTGCAGGGGGATCTGGATCGGCGCAAGCCCGGCACTTCCCGCTACACCACGCCGCGCCGCGAGCCGGACGAGGTGAAGATCCTCTCCGGGGTGTTCGAGGGCAAGACCACCGGCACCTCCATCGGGCTGCTCATCGAGAATACCGATCAGCGCTCCAAGGATTACTCCGATATCAAGGATCTGTTCCGGCCGGGTCATGCTGACTACACCTACCACCAGAAGTATGGTCAGCGGGACTATCGTGGCGGTGGTCGCTCATCTGCCCGCGAGACCGCGATGCGAGTGGCGGCGGGGGCGATTGCCAAGAAGTACCTGAAACAGGTACATGGCATCGAGATCACTGGTTTTCTCTCCCAGCTCGGCCCCATCAAGGCTGAGGCGTTTGACGCGGCGCAGATTGAGCAGAATCCCTTCTTCTTCCCCGATGCGGGCAAGCTGGAAGCGCTCGATCAATATATGCGCGACCTGAAAAAAGAGGGCAACAGTATCGGTGCCAAGGTGCAGGTCATTGCGCGCAATGTGCCGGTGGGCCTGGGTGAGCCGGTGTTTGATCGTCTCGACGCCGACATTGCCCATGCCATGATGGGCATCAATGCGGTGAAAGGGGTGGAGATCGGTGATGGCTTTGCGGTGGTGGAGCAAAAAGGCTCCGAGCATCGCGACGAGATGACCCCGGCGGGCTTTGCCAGCAACCATGCGGGCGGCATTCTGGGCGGCATCTCGTCGGGTCAGGATATTGTGGTGAGCATGGCGCTCAAACCGACTTCCAGCATCACTGTGCCGGGCAAGACCATCAATACCGAAGGCGAGGTAATCGAGATGATCACCAAGGGGCGTCACGATCCCTGTGTCGGCATTCGCGCCGTGCCCATCGCCGAAGCCATGCTGGCGCTGGTGTTGATGGATCACCTGCTGCGCCATCGTGCCCAGAATCAGGGGGTGTTGACCCATACCCCACAGCTGCGTTGATCGCTCTTGCTGCACATCGACTGATCGCACCCTGTTCAGGGTGCTGGTTCGTCAACCAAATCAAAGGCGACCTTCGGGTCGCCTTTGTTCTTATGCTCTGCGGTACTTCTATCACTCGTCGGTTATCAAGAGTGATCAGCGTCCTGCGGATCGGCATCGAGACGGCAGTTGGGGGGAGAGAACTTCCCATGGTGTTTGGGCATAGCGTGAATGGCCTCGTTGACCTTGAGGAGCTGCTCTTCGCTCATGCTGTTTTTGGCAAACATCAGGCTGACCGGCTGATGGTGCAGCAACAGCTGACAACTGATAAACCCCTCGGCGCCCAATTGGGAGAGCCGATAGCGTGCATATTGCCACTCCATAATGATGCCATCGAGACGGCGGGCCAGCAGCAGTTCGATTAGTCGATCATCGGCATTGTACTCGGTCGCCCCCTTGAGGGCAGGACACTCGTCCATTTGATGAATGGGGCGAGTACCGCGCAGTTTGCCAATTTTGAGATCCTTGTTGTGGCACAGTTTGGACAAGGTATCGAGCTTTCCCCAGCGATCCTGATGGCCTGGAATCGGGTTATTACTCAACAGCACATAGGCGCTCTGGCGATAGGGTGCAGAGAAGCGGGCATACTTCTGCCGCTCCGGTAGTGGTAGTGCGGCCATCGCCACATCCAGCTGATCGTGCTCCACCAGATGGAGTGCCCGCGCCCAGGGGATCTCACGAAATTTGGGGGCAAAGCCCGCCTGGGTGAGGATCTGGCGAGTCAGGCTGACATCCAGCCCGTCCAGCTCACCCCTGTTGTTGATTTGACTGAAGGGGGGCCAGTGGCTCCAGGCCACGGTCAGGGTCTGACTGGCCTGCAGGGAAGGGGTCAGCAAAAGCAGCAGCAGGCAGAGCTTGGCCTGCCAGTTGCCGTGGGGACGATATTGCGTGCTCATAGCTTAACCTCGTTATTCTGCTTTTTGTTCTCTGCTATCCCGTGCGCCTGCGACCCGCGCATCACGATGGCGGGACAGGTAATAAGTTGTCAGTTAATAGTGTGGTGCGTGCTTCACTGGTCAACGGGATTATTCGGTGGAGAGCAGAGGGCTTTTCTGTGCGTGCTGGGAGGAGCATCACATTTTTCTCGTTTATCCCGGGTAACTCCGTTAGACTGCGCCTCTATTCTTTCCCCTTTGCTCTGCTCCCCGGGGAAATCGTTGTTTTCTCAATAGGCCCAGATCTTGTGAGATGGCATCGGCTCAGCAGAGGAGCCCCACCACAAATCCCCGGCGCCCCTATCTCTAGCAGGTAATTATGAGTTTTACTTCCCTCGGTCTGGCCGAACCCTTGTTGCGTGCCGTTGCCGAACAAGGCTACGACACCCCGTCTCCCATTCAGCAGCAAGCGATCCCCGCCGTTCTGGCTGGCCGCGATCTGATGGCGGCGGCCCAAACAGGGACCGGCAAGACCGCAGGCTTTACCCTGCCGATGCTGCAACGTCTGATGGAGAGCAAGCGCAAGGTGTCTCCGAACCGCATTCGTGCGCTGGTGCTGACCCCGACTCGCGAGCTGGCCGCCCAGGTGGGCGAGAGCGTGCGTAACTACGGCAAGCATCTGCCCCTGCGCAGCCACGTGGTATTTGGTGGCGTAAGCATCAACCCGCAGATGATGGCGACCCGCCGTGGTCTGGACGTGCTGGTGGCCTGTCCGGGCCGTCTGATCGATCTCTACAACCAGAATGCCGTCAAATTTGACGAGGTGGAGATCCTGGTACTGGATGAAGCAGATCGCATGCTCGACATGGGCTTTATCCGCGACATCCGCCGCATCCTGACCCTGCTGCCGAAGAAGCGTCAGAACCTGCTCTTCTCCGCCACCTTCGCCGATGAAATTCGCGAGCTGGCCACTGGCCTGCTGGACAACCCGGCTGTCATTGAAGTCGCCCCGCGCAACAGCACCGCCGAGCGTATCGAACAGCTGGTGCACCCGTGCGACAAGGCCAACAAGATTGCCCTGCTGAGCCACCTGATCTCCAGCAACAACTGGCAGCAGGTGCTGGTCTTTACCCGTACCAAGCACATCGCCAACCGGGTTGCCGAGAAGCTTGAAAAAGACGGCATCAGTGCCGCCGCCATCCACGGCAACAAGAGCCAGGGTGCCCGTACCCGCGCGCTGGCCGGCTTCAAGGATGGCAGCGTGCGCGTGATGGTGGCGACCGACATCGCCGCCCGTGGTCTGGACATCGACAAGTTGCCGCAAGTGGTCAACTTCGAGTTGCCCAACGTGGCGGAAGATTACGTTCACCGCATCGGTCGTACCGGCCGTGCTGGCGCTGCCGGTCATGCCATCTCCCTGGTTGCTGCCGATGAAGGCAAGCTTATCAAGGCGATCGAGCGTCTGACCAAGCAGAACATCCCGTGCGAGCAGGTGGCCGGTTTTGAAGCCTCCCGCGAGACCCTCGACAACATCGCCCGTGGTATCGGTGCGCCGCTTCGCAAAGAGCCCCGCGATCCGAGCGAGCAGCGCCGTGCGCCGCGTCCGCAAGGTCAAGGCCAGCGTCAAGGGGCCGGTCGTTCCGCCTCCAATGGCAATGCGGGTGGTGCCCGTACCGGTAACGGTGGCAAGCCCAAGCCGCAAGGTGGTCAGCGTCCGGCTGATGGTGCCGGCAAACCGGCTCAGGCCCGTCGTCCCCGTCGCGCCAGCCATAACCAGTAAGGGCAAGGAGAGCCACTCTCCACCCTGATCGGTTAAACGAAAAGCCCTGCCATATCGGCAGGGCTTTTCTATTTCTGCTTCTGCAGATCCGCGTTTGGCTGACCTGCTCTGGTCAGGAGAGCAGGGCGGTGATCAGGAGACAGGCCGCACTCAGCAAAATGACGGTGAAAGTCAGCCCCATTCCCACCACCCGATAGCGGAAATGCTCCGGTGTGCGGCTCATGCCGAAGGCGTGACAGAGGCGACCAAGCAGCAGGGCACTCCCTAGCAGATGAACCAGCCAGGGGGCATGGCTGCCGGTTTCGACGAAATAGATGAGCAGCAGGGCGAGGGGGACATACTCGGCAAAGTTGGCGTGCACCCGCATGGCCCGCAGCATGGCGGGATCATCGCCATGGCCGAGCGCCACTTTCTGGCGGTGACGGGTGCGAATGGTGCGTACGCTGAGCAGGTCAAAGAGCAGGGCAAGCAGGGCTGCATAGATGGGCAGTATGGTCATGGCGTAGGGCTCCCGAGGTGATGGATAAGCATGGATCTGTTGCGCGCTCAATGGCTTGCCCTTGAGGGTAGCAGTAAAGGGGGCTCGGCCATGGCGCCCAAAGCACCCTTGCCGGATAAAAAAGCCCCGCCAGTCTGGCAGGGCTTGTTGTCTGGTTTTAGGTGGCGTGCTCTGTCAGCTGCACTTCGCCAGTCAGGCGCCGTAGGGGAGAGAGGAGTGGTGCAGCACGATGCGCACCTTGCCATCATCCCCCTTCTTGAAACCCCAGCTCTTGTCAACCGTGGTCTCCTTGTTGTCGCGATCCACCAGATGCACCTTGCCCATGGTCAGCGCCATGTTGCCGTTGATATAGACGGCGGCATTGTCATAGCGGTAGCTCTGCCAGTTTTTCAGGGCAAAGCCGCTATCTGCCGGATAGGCGCTGTTGTTGCCGACAAAATAGGCCAGCGCCCCCTCGCGGGTGGTGCGAAAGGTCTGCTCACCACCGGCGAGGGTGGGTTTGAACAGTACCGGCCCCTGCTGGTAGCCATAAGCGCTGTCGAGTACCGCCTCGGCGGTGGCTTTGGCGCGCTCAATGCCGCCGGCCCGATAGTCATCGCTGATCTTGATGAGCGCCGCGCCCCAGGCATCCTGCGCCGCCTTGATGTCGGCCTCGGTGATATTGTTGTTGGTGATTTCGGCCGCGCTGAGGGCGCCGCTGGCTGCCAGCAGAGCAAGGGCAAGGGAACTCTTCGTGAGATGCAACATCATTGTTTTCAGGCTCCTGAAAGCGATAAACGAGGGGGCAGTGTAGCGAGCGGGCATGAACGGGTTTTGAACTGTCCGTTCAGGCTTCGGTGGCAAAAAAGATTGTATAAAACACGGTTCTTGGCGGTTTGTTCTGTGGTGCCCCGATCAGCGGATGGGGGTCAGCAGGGCCGAGAAGTAGCGCTCCTGCATCTGCTGCCAGCGGCCGCTCGCTATCAGCTGCTGCTGGGATTGGACAAGGGCGGCGATATCGGCCTGGCGGCTCTTGTTGAGGTAGAGATAAACCTCGATATCGGAGACCCGTTTCCATGGTGCGGCAAGGGGGGATTGATTGGTGGGCAGTAGCCGGATCACCCAGTCGGTTCTGCCGCGCTGGAGCAGGGCGAGACCCTGCTTCTCATCGTTGAACCAGACGATGCGTCGACTGTCGAGATAGCGGCTGCACCACTGAATGCCGCGCAGGCAGCCAACCCGCTCCTGACTGGCGGGTGGCCAGCTGGCGTCCTGCTTGCTCTGGGCATAGATGGTCACTTCGCCAATCGCCGTGCCGACCGGGATCATATGCGGATGGGTCTGCTCAAAGCCCTTGATCCGGGCGATATCGCCAGCGATGGTGCTATCGGAATCAAGCAGCTTTTTGCAGCGGGCGCTGGTACAGGGGATAAAGGTAAAATCGACCCTGGCCTTGCCAAACCACTCCTCATAGAAGGGGCGCAGCAGGGGGATATATTCCACGGGCGCCGCCAGCGTCAGGGGCGCGCCCTGGGCAATCGAGTTCAGGCAAAACAGCAGCCACCAGCCAGCCCACTTCATACCTTGCTCCCCACTCCATTGCATATGGAAAAAGCGTAGCTGAAACGTCCTTTATCCCTCTTGTGCGAGGAGGGAATGGGCAGAATCATGGCAGCGTTGATAGCACAAAGCCCCGCCAAGTTAATTGGCGGGGCTTTGCTTTCAGTATCGGGGATTACAGCGCGGGCAGCAGCCCCATGCTGACGCTGATCTGGACGCCAACAATCAGCACGCCCATGGCGGCGGCCACTCCCAGCGCCACTACGCCACCCGGGGCGCGGTAGTGATGGGCAGGCGCCTGCTTGCGGCTCTGCCATACCAGAGCCACCGGCAGCAGTACCGCGAGGATCGCCAGCGCAATGGCAGCGTAGCCGAGGGCCATGATAAAGCCCTGCGGGAAGTAGAGGGCAAACAGCAATGGCGGCACAAAGGTGATAAGGCCAGTCTGGGTGCGGCCCTGCCAGTTGTCCTTGCGGCGGGTCACCTTGGCCATAAAGTCAAACAGTCCCAGCGTTACCCCGAGGAAGGAGGTGGCGAGCGCCAGGTCGGCAAACAAGTGCATCGCCTGATTAAACACAGGCCAGCTCACCAGTTTGCCGACGTTTGCCAGCAGGCTGTCCAGCGCACCACCGGTTTGCAGCAGGGCTTGTTGGCCGAGCAAACCAAGGATCGCTACCTGCCACAGCACGTAGAGGATCAGTGGCAGGGCTGAGCCCCAGACAAAGACCCGACGCAGCTGTTTTGGGCAGTCACCGAGGTAGAGCATCACGCTCGGAATGGAGCCGTGAAAGCCAAACGAGGTGAAGATGACCGGCAGGCCCGCCAGCAACAGGCCCTGACCCAGCGGCATCGAGAGCAGATGCTGCCCTTCGGTGCGGGGCAGCAGCAACGCCAGCACCACCACCATGATCACCAGTTTGACGGTGAACATCAGTCGGTTGAGGTAATCCACCGAGCGGGTGCCGACACAGACCATGCCACCAAACAGCAGGGTAAAGGCCCAAGCGGCCTGCTCCTGGCTCAGGGTGATGCCGGCATCGGCCAGCGCCTGTGCCAGCAGGCTGCTGCCGCCGCTGATGTAGGCGGAGGCCAGCGAGTAGAACAGCATCAGGATACAGAAGGAGGCGATACGCTTGCCCCAGGGGCCGAGCAGATGGTCCGCCAGCTGGTGCAGGTACCATTTGCCGGTGTTGAGGCTTGCCTCTACTTGCAGCATGGCGGTAAAGGCCATCAGGGCCCAGAGGCCGACCATCAACATCAGGGTGGCGGGGCCGCCGAGGGAGGAGGAGGCCAGCGGCAGGGCCAGCATGCCGGCACCTATGGTGGTGCCGGCAATCAACAGGGTACAACCCAGAGTTTTGGTATTCATGTTATCCATCCGAACATAGCGGTATCAGTGCAAACAGGCGATGTCAGCAGTGACGTCAACAAGAGGGGGCCGATTGGCGTTATCAGAAGGTGCCTCCGGTGATAGGGCCGGAGGCTAGCAATATCGGAACGGGAACATCTGTACCTAAAACCTGTCAGTTGTAAAAGATGGTTGCCACGTTAGCGGATCAAAATAGCGGAAACAACCCCCTTTATACGGATCTTGTGCTGGCTTGTAGCAATAAGTGGAAATAAATGATGACAGTGATGGCTAATTGCAGAAAAAAGCACCGAGAAAATGACTGGCAGGGGCTCATTGATACAGGTCAGCCAAGTGGTTGCAGCACGGATGGGGGAGTGCCTTGTCGTGGCGTTGGCGTTTAGTTGCGGGGTGAAAGGAGTGTGGAGGCCGGTTGTTTAGTCGGCCAGACGGTAGAGAAAGCAAAGCGGGCGGGTAGGGTTGTGGGGGAAAACAATAAGGCTGCCGATGCCGGCAGCCTTATTGTCATCTGTTCGCTTTACCACCCATTGACAGCAAATCGGGTCTGCTGCGGTCAGGTTAGCGACGGCGCTTGAGGGTGCGGCTCACATAGTGCAGCCCGTTCTGGTAGTCGCCGTTCACCGCCTTGAGTGCCAGCTCCAGCGCCTGGCTCGCCAGCGCGTCGTGCTGCTGGGGCAGGGAGTTGATGCCAAAGGGGAGGAAGTCGAGCAGGCGATCGTCCCCGAAGGTGGCCATGGCAAGCTTGCTCATATCGATCTCTTGCTCCAATAGATAGTCCAGCACCCCCTCCATCAGGATATAGGAAGTAGTGATCAGCGCTTCGGGCAGCTGACCCAGCTGCTGATGCAGATCCTTGATCAGGCGATACCCCTCAAGGCGGGAGAAGTGATCCCCCTCGCACAGGTGGCGAGTCGCGCTATGACTGGCGACCGCCTGCTCGAAACCGGCTTTTCGCTCCTGACTGATCGTGAGTGCTGGCAGCGCGGTGATCAAGGCGATATGGCGTAAGTTCGGGGTGAGCAGGGAGCTGGTGAGATCAAAGCTTGCCTTCTCGTTTTCACTGGCGACGGTGACAAACTTGTCGGCTGCCATCGCCCGGTCGATGGCGAGGATTTGGCTGCCTTGCGCCTGCAATTTACCGTAGAAGGGGTCGTCCGGCGGCAGGCAGCTGGCCACCAGCAGGGCATCCACATGACGGCTCACCAGCATCTGGGCCAGCTCTTTTTCGGTAGCGGGTTCATCTTCAGAGCAGACGATGAGCAGCTGATAGCCCTGCGCCCGCGCTCCCTGCTCCAGCCGCTTGGCCAGCTTGGCGTAACTGGCGTTCTCAAGGTCGGGCAGGATAAAGCCGAGGGTCTTGGTCTGGCCGCCACGCAGGGAGGCGGCGCGGCTGTCCGGCTGATAGTTATGGGCGGTGACAACGGCCATCACCTTGTCGCGGGTGGCCTGACTGATGCGGTATTGGTCGGCCTTGCCATTGATCACATAGCTTGCCGTGGTGCGCGAGACACCGGCGAGGGCGGCGATTTCATCCAGTTTCATCATATTGGCTCTGTTTGAGTTGCAAGGCCCACGGTCACTGCCGGGTGAGGGCACCGAAAAGTGTGCGCGGGATCATATCATTGAAAAGCACTCTTTGTGGGTACTTGATCAATTCGCTGAAACGATTCAGTCTGAGTGTAAGTGAAACGATTCAGCCTGTCAGCAACGAAGAGACCCAGTGGCCTGAAAATCAGGCCCCGATCACAGTGAACCGTGTTCAGGTCTATTGTCAGCTGGCGAGTTATCCGAATGTTCAATTGTGACGTACCGGCGTGGCCGGAACCTGATGGAGAGTCTCTATGTTGAAGTTGGCGCGAGAGCAGATCTTGCTGGGGCAGTCGGTGGCGACCAAGTCGGACGCCATTGCCCTGCTGGCAGGCAAACTGACCGAAGCCGGTCTGGTGGAAGCGGGCTATGTGGATGGGATGCTGGCCCGTGAAGCGCAGCATGCCACCTATCTTGGCAGTGGCATCGCCATTCCCCACGGCACCACCGATACCCGTCATCTGGTGAAGAGCACAGGCGTCATGGTGGCCCAGTTCCCCAATGGTATCGAGTGGGATGAGGGGCAGATCGCCTATGTCGCCATCGGCATCGCCGCCAAGTCCGACGAGCATCTGGGCATTTTGCGCCAGCTCACCCATGTGCTGGGTGACGAGCAGGCGGCAGCTCAGCTCAAAGAGGCCACCGATGCCGACACCATCATCAACATCCTGACTGGCGCCACTGCCGCCAAAGAGGTGCAATACCTGACCCTGGCTGACTTCCCGGCCGATGATCGCGATCAACTGCTGCTGGGAGCAGCCGCCCGCGCCAAATCGGCGGGCTGGGGCGATGCCGCCATGGTGAGCGCGCTGCTGGCAAGCGATCCCGCCTATCTGGGCGAGGGCATCTGGCTGGCCCGGGCGCAAGCGGCCCAGACTGGCTGGGTGTTGGCAACGCCCAGCAGCGAACTTCGCGCAGGGGAGCTGCCGGTCAGCGCCATGCTACTGCTGTGCGCCGCAGATAGCAGCCATCTGCCGCAACTGGAGAATCTGGCCAAACTGGCGGCTGCCGGCCAACTCGCTACGCTGGCGGGCGGCGAGGGACTGGCCATGCTGCAAGCAGGCCCCGCGAGCGGTCTTTCCGAAACCTTCACCATCATCAATCCCCACGGCTTGCACGCTCGTCCCGGCGCCATGCTGGTCAAGGTGGCCAAAGAGTTTGAATCCGACATCCGGGTGGCCAATCTGGATGGCAGCGGCGAAGCGGTTTCCGCCAAGAGCCTGATGAAAGTGATCGGTCTTGGGGTCAAATGCGGGCACCGTCTGGCGTTTCGCGCCGAAGGGGCTGATGCCGAAGCGGCTCTCAAGGGGATCGGTGAGGCCATCGCCGCTGGTCTCGGCGAGGGGGCGCATTAATGAAGATTGTTACCATCACCCTCAATCCGGCCCTTGATCTCACTACTCGCCTCGAGGCGATGAGCCTCGGTGAGGTCAATCTGGTGAGCGAGGCCAACCTGCGTGCCGCAGGCAAGGGGATCAACGTCGCCATGGTGCTCAAGGACTTGGGCCGCGAGGTGGGCGTCACCGGCTGGCTGGGCGCAGACAATGAGCAGAGCTTTGTCTCCCTGTTTGCAGAGCGTGCGCTGGATGATCACTTTGTCCGTGTCGCGGGCAGCACCCGCATCAACGTCAAGATTTCCGAGCAGTCCGGTCGGGTCACCGATCTCAACTTGCCGGGGCTCACCATCCAGCAAGGGGAAGTGTGCGCGCTGGAGCAGGCCATCGACAAATTGGCACCTCACGCCGAGTGGTTCGTGCTGGCGGGCAGCCTGCCCAAAGGGGTGGCCCCCGATTACTGCGCCCATCTGATCCGCCTGCTCAAGGCCAAGGGCAAGCAGGTGATCTTCGATTGCAGCGGTGCGGCGTTAAGCGAAGGGATCAAGGCGGCGCCGACCCTGGTCAAACCCAATCTGGAGGAGCTGAGCCAATGGGCTGGTCGCCCCATCAAGACCCTGAGCGAGCAGGCCGAGTGTGCCCGCGTGCTGCAGGCGAGCGGGATCCCCAACGTGGTGATCTCCAACGGCGCCGATGGCCTCATCTGGTTTGCCCCGGATGCCGTTTGGCAAGCCATTCCACCGCGGATGCAGGTGGTCAGCACGGTTGGTGCTGGCGATTCTCTGGTGGCAGGTCTCGCCCATGGTCTGAGCCTTGGCTGGGCGCCGGAGCAGACCCTGCGGCTGGCCACCGCCGTCTCGGCACTGGCGGTCAGTCAGGTGGCGGTCGGCTTTGACGATATCAATGTGCTCAACCCTTTACTTGAACAGGTGCGCGTAGAGCGTCTGGATGCGCTGGCACCGGTTCCGTGCAATACCCCCTCAATGGAAAACTCAGGAGATGCCCAATGAAAGCAATCTTGGTTACGGCTTGCCCGGCGGGCATTGCCACCAGCTTTCTCGCTGCAAAACGGATAGAACAGCAGGCCAAACTGGCTGGCTGGGAACTCACCCTCGACGTCGGCTCCAGCGTGCAGCCCCGCCAAGTACCGAGCAAGGAGCAGATTGCCGCCGCCGATCTGGTGCTGGTTGTCGCCAGTGCCCCGGTGGATCTCGCCGCCTATGATGGCAAGCGAGTCTATCAGGGCAGCATGGATCTCGCCCTGCAGGATCCGGCCGCCTTGCTGGAAGCAGCCACCAGCGGTGCCAGCGTCTATCGTCATCAAGCCGCTCCCGCAGCAGCTAAACCCGCCGCCGCTGGCAAGCGCATCGTGGCAGTGACAGCGTGCCCGACTGGCGTTGCCCACACCTTTATGTCGGCAGAAGCGCTGGAGACCATGGCCAAACAGCTGGGTTATCAGATCCGCGTCGAGACTCAAGGCTCGGTCGGTGCCCAGAATGCCCTGACTGCCGAGGAGATTGCATCTGCCGATCTGGTATTCCTCGCCACCGATATCGAAGTGGACATGGCGCGCTTTGACGGTAAGCCGGTCTATCGTACCAGCACGGGCGCGGCATTGAAGAAAACCCGCGCCGAACTCGACAAGGCGTGGAACGAGGCGACACTCTATCGCCACAGCGGTGCCAGCCAGCCCAAGAAAGAGGAAAAAGCCGGCCCCTACAAGCACCTGCTGACCGGTGTCTCCTTCATGCTGCCGATGGTGGTGGCGGGTGGCCTTATCATTGCGCTCTCGTTTGTGTTCGGTATCGAAGCGTTCAAGGTGGAAGGCACCCTGGCTGCTGCCCTGATGAAGATCGGTGGCGGCTCTGCCTTTGCCCTGATGATCCCGGTGCTGGCCGGTTACATTGCCTACTCCATCTCTGACCGTCCGGGTCTCGCACCCGGCATGATCGGCGGCATGCTGGCAAGCTCGCTGGGCGCCGGTTTCCTTGGTGGCATCGTGGCTGGTTTCCTGGCCGGTTACAGCGCCAAGTACCTGAGTGACAAGGTGCGCCTGCCGGTGACTCTGGAAGCGCTCAAGCCGATCCTGATCATTCCGCTGTTTGCCAGCCTCTTTACCGGTCTGGTGATGATCTACGTGGTGGGTGGCCCGGTGGCCGGCATCATGAATGCCATGACAACCTTCCTCAACAACATGGGCTCTGCCAACGCCGTGCTGCTGGGTGTCATCATCGGCGCCATGATGTGCTTCGACATGGGCGGCCCGGTCAACAAGGCAGCCTACGCCTTCGGTGTCGGCCTGCTGGCCTCCAAAACCTACGCCCCGATGGCTGCGGTGATGGCCGCCGGCATGGTGCCGGCGCTGGGGATGGGGATCGCCACCTTCCTGGCCCGCACCAAGTTCATCAAGGCGGAGCAGGAAGCGGGCAAGGCCTCCTTCGTGCTGGGTCTGTGTTTTATCTCCGAGGGGGCCATCCCGTTTGCCGCCAAGGATCCGATGCGGGTCATCCCGGCCTGCATGGTCGGCGGCGCCCTGACCGGTGCGCTCTCCATGCTGTTCGGCTGCGAACTGATGGCGCCCCACGGCGGTCTGTTCGTGCTGTTCATCCCGCACGCCATTAGCAACGTCATGATGTATATCGTGGCGATTGCGGCAGGTTCGCTGCTGACCGGTGTTTCCTACGCCATGCTCAAGCGCGGTGAAGAGCAGGCCAAACTGGCCACGGCATAAGCCTCGCCACCCGGCAACACGTCATAACCAAGAGCGGCCTGCGGGCCGCTTTTTGTTTTGCTGGGGAATTGATGAGCTATGAGGAGGATTACTCTGGTAGGCAGAGGTTAAAAATCCCAGCCCGTTTGCTCTGGCTGCTCGGGTTGAGCGCCTTCCTGTGCTTTGCGGCGGGCGGCTTCAACCCGCGCCTTGCGGGCGCGGCATAGACGCATTACATCCTGCTGCTGGGCGGGGGTCATGGCGAGCCAGTTGAAACGCTCTTCGCGGCTGCGCAAACACCCTTTGCAGTAGCCCTTGTTGTTCACTTCGCAGACCCCGATGCAGGGGCTCTGCAGCGGGAAGATCTCGAGCTGTTCCATCCATCACCTCGCACATCCTGTCACCTTGTTATAACCCAGCTGTCACCTTTGGCGAAATCCCTCTTCAAGTGATTGATGTCGTTTGCTTTCCCCCTGCAAATTTGGCATCTTCCCCGCCGAGCATGGCTATTGGCGTTATATGAGGACATATGAATAAACACGCGTACTGGCTGACCGCCGTGGTGCTGGGTCTGGCCGGGTGTGCAGGCAACTCTGAGCAAAATCAGGTGCCCAAAAAACAGACCGACAACAGATGCTTCCTTAACTGCGAGGTGCCGGTAAATCTGGGCAAGCAGTATCTGGACGGCACCTTGCCGGGGGAACTGGTCAGGGTTGAGCGGGTCAATAGCCGTGCGCGAGCCGATTACAGCAAGTTTGGCCCGCAGAGCCGGCTGGTGCTGGAGCGCTCCGGCAAGATGAATCGCCGTTATGGTGAGCTCTACCACAAGCTCTCCCGCTGGGTGGCCAATGGTGGCAACCCTGCCGACATCACCCGTTACGGTATCAGTCTGGCCCAGCTGGGCGGGGCGGATCGGATGGGTAACGTGCTCTTCACCGGCTACTACTCGCCGGTGCTGGAGGTGCGTCGTCGCCCCGATGCCAAGTACAAATATCCTATCTATGCCATGCCCAACTGTGGCAGCCGTTGTCCGACCCGGGCCCAGATCCATCAGGGGGCGCTGGCCAACCGCGGGCTGGAGCTGGGTTACAGCAAATCCCTTATCGACAACTTCCTGATGGATGTGCAGGGTTCCGGCTTTGTGCACTATGGCGATGAGGATCGGCTGCAATATCTGGGCTACAGCGGCAAGAACGGCCACGGTTACGTGAGTATCGGCCGGGTGCTGATCGACCGCGGTGAAGTGCCCAAGGAGCAGATGTCGATGAAGGCCATCAAGGATTGGGCGAGCCGCCAGCCGGAGGAGAGCGTCAAGGAGCTGGTGGAGCAGAACCCCTCCTATGTCTTCTTTGAGCGTCGCCCGACCAACGACGTGATTGGCGCGGCCGGTATTCCGCTGCTGCCGATGGCGGCCGTTGCTGCCGACAAGACCCTGTTGCCGATGGGCACCCCGATCCTCGCGGAAGTGCCGTTGCTCGACAAAGAGGGCAACTGGACCGGCAAACATCAGCTGCGGCTGTTGATTGCGCTGGATGTGGGCGGCGCGGTGAAGAAGGGCCACCTCGACCTCTACCACGGCATGGGCGAGAAGGCCGGTGTCGCAGCGGGTCACTACAAGCACTTCGGCCGGGTCTGGAAGCTGGGTCTGCACCACGGGCCGACTGCCGCGCCCTGGTTGTAATGTCAGTGCTGGCAGGTTGTTCAGCCAGCAGCCCACTTAGGTATCGAGATGGATCTAAAAAAGCCGCCGGAGCAATCCGGCGGCTTTTTGTTTTGTTCTCTTTGGCTGCGCACGAGGTGTGGCAAACGGGATCAGCGTTTCTGGATATCCAGCTTGATGGCGCCGACCGGCTTGCAGCAGCAGGGGAGACACTCCCCCTGGGAGACAAAGGCGAGCGGCACATTGGGGTAGTGCACCTTGCCCGCGATGAGCGGGGTGCGGCAGGCCCCGCAATAGCCGCTGCGGCACTGGAACTCGACCCGATGGCCATGGCGCTCCAGGGTTTCCAGCACGCTCTCGCCGGGATGGGCGTGCAGCACGTCATCCCGGGTATGTACCCGTGGTGCCTGCACCGCCTGCTGTTCGGCAGGCGAGTGCGTGGCAGGGGTCAGCGTGCGGATGGCGTCACTCACAGCTCGAAATCACCCAGATCGTCGGCATTCACTTCGCTATCGATCTGACCCACCAGATAGGAGCTTACCTCCACCTCTTGCGGGGCAACCTGCACGTTGTCGGAGGAGAGCCAGGTGTTGATCCAGGGGATCGGGTTCTGCTTGGTGCCGGCAAAGGCTGGCTGCAGACCGACGGCGGCCATCCGCAGGTTGGTGATGTACTCCACGTACTGGCAGAGGATGTCCTTGTTCAGGCCGATCATGGAGCCGCCCTGGAACAGGTACTCGGCCCACTCTTTCTCCTGAATGGCCGCCTCTTTGAACAGCTCGAAGCAGGCCTGTTCGCACTCGGCTGCGATCTCGGCCATCTCGGGGTCGTCCTGACCGCTGCGCATCAGGTTCAGCATGTGCTGGGTACCGGTCAGGTGCAGTGCCTCATCGCGGGCGATCATTTTGATGATCTTGGCGTTGCCCTCCATCAGCTCGCGCTCGGCGAAGGCAAAGGAGCAGGCGAAGCTGACGTAGAAGCGGATCGCTTCCAGCGCGTTGACGCTCATCAGGCAGAGATAGAGCTTCTTCTTGAGCTCGCGCAATGTAATGGTCACTTCGCGGCCAGCGACGGTGTGGGTCCCTTCACCATGCAGGTTGTAGAGGGCGGTCGCCTCGATCAGGTCGTCGTAGAAGTGGCTGATGGAGCCGGCGCGCTTCAAGATCTGCTCGTTGGTCACGATGTCGTCGAACACCTGGGCGGGGGTGTTGACGATATTGCGGATGATATGGGTGTAGGAGCGAGAGTGGATGGTCTCCGAGAAGGCCCAGGTCTCAATCCAGGTTTCCAGCTCCGGAATGGAGACCAGCGGCAGCAGGGCCACGTTGGGGCTGCGACCCTGAATGGAGTCCAGCAGGGTCTGGTACTTCAGGTTGGAGATGAAGATGTGCTGCTCGTGCGGTGGCAGGGCCTGATAGTCGATGCGATCACGGGAGACATCCACCTCTTCCGGGCGCCAGAAGAAGGAGAGTTGTTTTTCGATCAGCCGCTCGAACACTTCGTGCTTTTGCTGGTCATAACGGGCTACGTTGACCGATTGGCCAAAAAACATCGGCTCTTTGAGCTGGTCGTTTTGGGTTTGGCAGAAAGTTGAATAGGCCATGGTTACCAGAATGTCTGTATGGAGAAAACAGGAGAGCGGGAGCTTGTCGCTCCCGCCCGGTTATCAGTTCTTGCCGTGACTTAGATTTTGCAAGCCCCGCCAGCGCAACCGTCATCTTGCAGATCGGTCTGGGCATCGTCCGCACCATCACGGGTGTTGTGATAGTAGAGGGTCTTGAGGCCGTATTTGTAGGCGGTCAGCAAATCCTTCAGCAGCTGCTTCATCGGCACCTTGTTGCCTTCGAAACGGGCCGGGTCGTAGTTGGTGTTGGCGGAGATAGCCTGATCCACAAACTTCTGCATGATACCGACCAGCTGCAGGTAGCCGTCAACGCTCGGTTGCTTCCAGAGCAGCTCATATTGATCTTTCAGGCGATCATACTCGGGCACCACCTGTTTGAGAATGCCGTCTTTGGAGGCCTTGACCGACACCAGACCACGCGGCGGCTCGATGCCGTTGGTGGCGTTGGAGATCTGGCTGGAGGTCTCGCTCGGCATCAGGGCGGTCAGGGTGGAGTTGCGCAGACCCACGGATTTGATCTCTTCGCGCAGACTTTCCCAATCCAGATGCAGCGGCTCGTTGCACAGCGCATCCAGATCCTTCTTGTAGGTATCGATCGGCAGGATGCCCTGGGCATAGGTGGTCTCGCCAAACAGCGGGCAGGGGCCGAATTCGCGGGCCAGCTGCACGGAGGCTTTCAGCAGGTAGTACTGGATCGCCTCGAAGGTGCGGTGAGTCAGCGCCAGACCGGAGCCATCAGAGTAGCGGGCACCGTTCTTGGCCAGGTAGTAGGCGTAGTTGATGACGCCGATACCCAGAGTACGGCGACCCATGCTGCCACGCTTGGCGGCGGCAATCGGGTAGTCCTGATAGTCGAGCAGGGCATCGAGGGCGCGCACGGCCAGATCCGCCATCTCTTCCAGATCTTCCAGTTTGTCGATGGCACCCAGGTTGAAGGCAGAGAGGGTGCACAGAGCGATCTCGCCGTTCTCGTCGTCGATGTTGTTGAGCGGCTTGGTCGGCAGCGCAATCTCGAGGCAGAGGTTGGACTGGCGTACCGGCGCCACGCTCGGGTCGAACGGGCTGTGGGTGTTGCAGTGATCCACGTTCTGGATGTAGATGCGACCGGTACCGGCACGCTCTTGCATCATCAAGGAGAAGAGGTCTACCGCTTTCAGGGTCTTCTTGCGAATGGCCGGATCCTGCTCGTACTTGACGTAGAGCTCTTCGAACTTGTCCTGATCGGCGAAGAAGGCGTCGTACAGACCCGGCGCATCGGACGGGGAGAACAGTGTGATGTCACCGCCCTTGATGAGGCGCTGGTACATCAGCTTGTTGATCTGCACGCCGTAGTCCATGTGACGAACACGGTTCTCTTCCACGCCGCGGTTGTTCTTCAGCACCAGCAGGCTTTCCACTTCGGTGTGCCACAGCGGGTAGAACAGGGTGGCCGCACCGCCGCGCACGCCGCCCTGGGAGCAGCACTTCACGGCAGTCTGGAAGTATTTGTAGAAGGGGATGCAACCGGTGTGGAACGCTTCGCCACCACGGATGGGGCTGCCAAGACCGCGGATGCGACCGGCGTTGATGCCGATACCGGCGCGCTGGGAAACGTAACGCACGATGGAGCTGGCGGTGGCGTTGATGGAGTCCAGGCTGTCGTCGCACTCGATCAGTACGCAGGAGCTGAACTGACGGGTCGGGGTGCGCACGCCGCTCATGATCGGGGTCGGCAGCGAGATCTTGAAGGTCGAGACCGCATCATAGAAGCGCTTGATGTAGTCCAGACGGGTATCCTTCGGATACTTGGAGAAGAGGCAGGCCGCTACCAGAATGTAGAGGAACTGCGGGCTCTCGTAGATCTCGCCGGTGACGCGGTTTTGTACCAGATACTTGCCTTCCAGCTGCTTGACCGCCGCGTAGGAGAAGTTCATGTCGCGCCAGTGATCCATGTGCGCGTTCAGCTCTTCGAATTCAGCCTGGGTGTAGTCTTCCAGCAGGTGTTTGTCGTACTTGCCCATGTCGACCAGACGAGCCACGTGCTGGTAGAGGTGGGGCGGTTCGAACTGGCCGTAGGCCTTCTTGCGCAGGTGGAAGATGGCCAGACGGGCGGCCATGTACTGGTAGTCAGGGGTCTGCTCGGAGATGAGGTCAGCCGTCGCCTTGATGATGGTTTCGTGAATGTCGGCGGTACGGATACCGTCATAGAACTGGATGTGGGACTTGAGCTCTACCTGGGAGACCGACACGTTGTCGAGCCCTTCGGCGGCCCAGTCCAGCACGCGGTGAATTTTATCCAGATCGATGGGTTCTTTGTGTCCGTTACGCTTCGTCACAAACAAGTTCATTGGCTGATGACCTTCAGTTGATTCCCGAAAAACCATCGCACAATGACACCACCCCTGGCCCCAGCGATGTGCAGGTATTGGGTAGAGATTGTGCGATGAATCACAAGATGTAGTGTTATTTTAAGTTCGAGCTACAAGATAGTGAGGTCAGCCCGCCATTGCAATGTGTGGATAAGTGACGAGCTGTGGATAAATTGTGAGTCTTGCCCCATCAGTTAGTGACCGCTCACAGTGAGCGGGTTTTCATTCGTCCGCTCCGCTAAAAGCAAGTCTCCCGATCGAAGATGGAAAATTTAAATAACTTTTTTTGCTTGCGAAACGGGGGGCTTTTTACTAGCAAACGGCGGCTGATTATCCCTTATGCAACAAGGGTCAAAAGCTGTCCAGTTGTCGCAGCCGCGGGCTCAGCGTGGCAAGGGCTTTGCATCAGATGACGGTGGTTTGTGGCCGCTTTGTGACGGTTGTGCGCGTGTCAAATGGGTATCAAATAGACTGTAAGCTGCCTTTATTATCCATGAATAGACGAGTGATGGTGGCGCAGGACGCAGGAGCGTAAAGGAAGAGATGCAAGAGGCGGAGAGTCTCTTCGCCCCGTTATCGCATATCAGCCGGTAAGGCTGTGCGTTACACCTTGGCCGTCAACTCATAGCGCAGCCAGTGGTGCAGGGCTTGCACGGTATCAAAGTGCAGATCGGCGTCCCACTGGGCGGGATCTTCCTCATCATTGAGATAGCCCCAGCCAGCGACAGCCGTACGCATGCCAGCATTGCGGCCCGCTTCGATATCCCGCACATGATCCCCCACATAGAGGCAGTGAGCCGCCTCGACCCCCAGCTTCTCACAGGCAAAGAACATGGGGGCGGGGTCGGGCTTGCGTACCGGCAGGGTATCGGCACTGACAGTGACGCCGCAGCTGGCGAGCTGTGGCAGGGCCGCCAGCAGCGGCTCGGTGAGAAAGCCCGGCTTGTTGGTGACGATGCCCCAGGGGAGCTGTTTCTCGTCGAGCCACTCGATAAGATCCACCATTCCCTCATAGGGACGGGTACCGACGCAGAGATTGGCCGCGTAGTAGTCGAGCAGGGCATTGCGCAGGCGGGTGGCCCCCAGCTCTTCAAGCAGTTCGTCGCCGAGGCCCGCTTTCAGCAGTCCGAGCGCCCCGTGGGAGGTGGTCTGACGAATAACGTCGTCAGAGAGCGGCGCAAAACCTTCGTTGATCAGCACGTGGTTGACTGCGGCCCCCAGATCCGGGGCTGTGTCGAGCAGGGTACCATCCAGATCGAACAGCACACCGCGCAGGGGCAGAGGGTGAGAGGCGCTCATCAACCGTGCTCCGGGCGGACAAACTCCACCATATAGTTGACGTCGACATTCTTGCCGAGCTTGAACTGGTTGGTGAGGGGGGCGTAGTGGACGCCGCTCATGTCCCGAACCAGCAGGCCAGCCGCTTCACCCATGCGACACAGTTCGGCCGGGGTGATGAATTTTTTGTGATCGTGGGTACCCTTGGGCACCATCTTCATCAGGTATTCGGCCCCGATGATCATCATCAGATAGGATTTGGGGTTGCGGTTGATGGTGGAGACGAACACCCGGCCGCCCGGGCGCACCAAGGTGGCGATGGCGCGCAACACGGAGGCGGGGTCCGGCACATGCTCCAGCATCTCCATGCAGGTGACCACGTCATACTGGCCCGGTACTTCGGCGGCATGGGCTTCGGCGGTGATCTGGCGGTACTCGAGCTCGACACCCTGCTCCAGGGCGTGCAAGCGGGCGACGCCGAGGGGCTCCTTGCCCATATCGATGCCGGTGACCTTGGCACCACGGCGGGCCATGCTCTCGGAGAGAATGCCGCCACCACATCCGATATCGAGCATGCGTTTGCCAAACAGACCGCCACTTTTGTCGGTGATCCAGTCAAGGCGTACCGGATTGATTTGATGCAGGGGTTTGAATTCACCTTCCATGTCCCACCAGCGGGAGGCGATAGCTTCAAACTTGGCGATTTCTGTCAGATCGACATTGGCATCACTGTTCATTTTTCGAAGATCCTGTGGCAGGGCGCCCGCTTCTGAGTCATGGGCGCAATCTATTGTCCTGGCGGGCATTATAACGGACGGACTTTGTCACACCAGCCCGATCTGATACCCGATTTGTGGCTTAAGGTATTTGGCTCAGTGTGTTACCATGTCGCGCTGTTTAAGCCAAAGAACAACTAATTAGGGATAAGGCTTTCTATGAGCGATCTGGCCAGAGAGATCACGCCGGTCAACATCGAAGAAGAGCTCAAGAGTTCCTATCTTGATTACGCCATGAGCGTGATCGTAGGACGAGCTCTGCCGGATGTGCGTGATGGCTTGAAACCGGTTCACCGCCGCGTTCTGTTTGCTATGAACGAGTTGGGGAACGACTGGAACAAGCCCTATAAAAAATCGGCCCGTGTGGTCGGTGACGTAATCGGTAAATATCACCCGCACGGCGATAGCGCTGTGTATGACACCATTGTCCGGATGGCGCAGGATTTCTCCATGCGTTACATGCTGGTCGATGGTCAGGGCAACTTCGGTTCAGTCGACGGCGACAGCGCCGCGGCGATGCGTTATACCGAAGTGCGGATGGCCCGCATCTCCCACGAGCTGCTGGCTGATCTCGACAAAGAGACCGTGGACTGGGTGCCGAACTATGACGGCACCGAGATGATCCCGGCGGTCATGCCTACCAAGGTTCCCAACCTGCTGGTCAACGGCTCCTCCGGTATCGCGGTGGGCATGGCGACCAACATTCCGCCTCACAACCTCACCGAGATTGTCAATGGCTGTCTGGCGCTGATCGAAAACGGCGACCTCACCATTGACGAGCTGATGACCTACATCACCGGCCCGGATTTTCCCACCGGCGGCATTATCAACGGTCGTTCCGGCATCGTGCAGGCGTACCGTACCGGTCGTGGCTCCATCTATGTGCGGGCCAAAGCTGAAGTGGAAGTGGACGAGAAGACCAGTCGCGAGACCATCATCGTTCACGAGATCCCCTATCAGGTGAACAAGGCTCGACTGATCGAGAAGATCGCCGAGCTGGTCAAAGAGAAGAAAATCGAGGGCATCAGTGCCCTGCGCGATGAGTCTGACAAAGACGGCATGCGCATCGTCATCGAGATCAAGCGCGGCGAGTCCGGCGAGATTGTGCTGAACAATCTCTACAAGCACACCCAGATGCAGACCACGTTCGGCATCAACATGGTGGCGCTCGATAACAACCAGCCCAAGGTGATGAACCTTAAAGAGATCCTGGATGCGTTCCTGCTGCACCGCCGTGAAGTGGTGACTCGCCGGACCGTGTTCGAACTGCGCAAGGCGCGGGATCGGGCACACATTTTGGAAGGTCTGGCGGTTGCGCTGGCCAACATTGATCCCATCATCGAGCTGATCCGCCACAGCGCGACCCCGGCCGACGCGAAAGCGGGTCTGGTTGCCAAGGGCTGGGAACTCGGCAACGTGGCCGCCATGCTGGAAAAAGCGGGCGACGACGCGGCACGGCCAGAGTGGCTGGAGCCTGAGTTTGGTATCCGTGAAGGTCAATACTTCCTGACCGAACAGCAAGCCCAGGCCATCCTTGACCTGCGTCTGCACAAGCTGACCGGCCTCGAGCACGAGAAGATCCTGGAAGAGTACCAATCTCTGCTGGATCTGATCGCCGAGCTGCTGCACATCCTGGCGAGCCCGGCTCGTCTGATGGAAGTGATCCGCGATGAACTGCTGGCCGTGCGTGAGCAGTATGGTGACGAGCGTCGCACCGAGATCAGCATGTCCAGTGCCGAGATCAACATCGAAGATCTGATCACCCCGGAAGATGTGGTGGTTACTCTGTCTCACCAGGGCTATGTGAAGTATCAGCCGCTCTCCGACTATGAGGCCCAGCGCCGCGGTGGTCGTGGCAAGTCGGCCACCCGGATCAAGGAGGAGGACTTTGTGGAGCGTCTGCTGGTGGCCAACACCCACGACACCATTTTGTGCTTCTCCACCCGTGGCAAGGTCTACTGGCTCAAGGTTTACCAGCTACCGGAAGCGTCCCGTGGCGCCCGTGGTCGTCCGATCATCAACCTGCTGCCGCTGGAAGAGGGTGAGCGTATCACCGCTATCCTGCCGGTGAAGGAATATGACGCCGAGAAGTATGTCTTCTTCGCCACCGCCAACGGTACCGTGAAGAAGACCAGTCTCTCTGACTTCAGCCGTCCGCTCTCCTCCGGTATCCGCGCCATCAACCTCAAAGAGGGCGATGAGCTGATCGGGGTGGATATCACCGACGGCAGCAACGAGATCATGCTCTTCTCCGACGCGGGCAAAGTCGTTCGCTTCGCGGAAGGCAGCGGTCGCGCTGATGCCGATGTCAGCGATGACGTTGAAACCGACGACGATGCCGGCAATGACGATGATGGCAGCGACAACGGCGAAGGCACCGAAAGCAAGGGCACCTTCAAGGGCGTGCGTCCGATGGGTCGTACCGCGGCCGGTGTGCGCGGCATCAAGCTGGGCGCCGGTGACAAGGTGGTTTCCCTCATCGTTCCGCGCGGCGAAGGTGCCATCCTCACCGCCACCGAGAACGGTTACGGCAAGCGGACTGCGTTGGCCGAGTACCCGACCAAGAGCCGTGGTACCCAGGGCGTTATCTCCATCAAGGTGGATGAGCGTAATGGCAAGGTGATCGATGCGATCCAGGTCGAAGATACCGACCAGATCATGCTGATCACCAACGGCGGCACCCTGGTGCGTACCCGTGTTGCCGAGGTGAGCGTCATTGGCCGTAACACCGGCGGTGTCCGTCTGATCCGTACCGGTGAAGACGAGACCGTGGTGGGCCTGCAGCGCATCGCCGAGAGCGACGAAGACGAGAACGACGCGCTGGCCGTTGACGGTGAGGTATCTGAAGGTACCGATACCGCGACCGGCACTGATGCAGTCGATGCAGGGGAAGCGGGCGACGAGTAATCGTCATCTGTTACCCGAGCAACGTCTCTGATCAAAAAGAGCGACCTTGGTGGTCGCTCTTTTTATTTGTCTGCTTTTTATGACTCTCCGCTGCTCTTACGGCTGGATCACTCCTGCAGCCACATTCTGGCGCTGCGGGCGGGAATGGCGACCCGTACCCACTGGCTCTGCACGTTGACTACGGCCCCTTGGTCGAGCACGTCCCGATAGTTGCGATACCAGTTCATCTCGAACCTGGCGGTATCGAGCCAATACTCCTGCTCGTAGTCGCACTTGTTGATGCCGACCAGCCCCTGTTTGCCCCGTTTGAACAGCACGAAGCAGTCACCGCTGCCGATCAACTGCATGGGTTGACCCTGCACCGCATTGTGGAAGCGGATCATTCCCTTGAGATCGGCGCGCTGGTAGTAATCCTGCCAGCGCAGTCCATCCTTGGCCTGGGTCTCGCCGTGATCCGAATAGACCAGTGGAGAGCCACCATCGCGGCCGAGCAGATAGGCATAGGCCAGCTTCTCATCAGTCTGGCTTAAGATCTGATAGCGGAAGCCGTCGTTGGTGGGAATGTCGTGGGTCACGGCAAAGGTGACGGCGCGACTGCCCGGTAGTGCCTGACCGTAGGCGCCCGGATCCGCCAGCAGGTTCATGCTGCCGCCATACCCCAGCGCGCCACGCAGGGAGGCAAAGAGCGGAAAGTCATAGGCTCCCTGACCGCTACTGTCGAGGTAGGGTTGGAGAAAGCGCTCGTAATCGGTGCTGCCTGCGCCCCCAGTGGTGATCACCTCGCCAAACACGTGCATCCCCTGTTTGATTTCGGGGGTGAACACGGCATTGATCTGGTAATCGCTCATGTGTTTGACCGCATCGACCCGAAAACCCTTGATCCCCATCCCCTTGAGCGCCTTGAGATAAGCCTGTTGCTGGCTGACTACCCAGTTGTTGGGATCCAAGTCCGGCAGCCCCTTGTCACCGGCACCGCCACAGAGTCGCCAATACTGGACATGACCAGGATCGCTCCAGTCGCTGATGCACCCTTCGGGATGAAAATCCTGACCGGAGAGGAAGTTTTGCCCGAGATCGCCAAACAGTTTCTGGCGCTCGAAATAGGCCGGGTTGCTGGCGTAGCTTTGCAGCAGGTCGTTGCCGGGATAGTTGAGATCGCTGCGTTTCCAGCTTTCGTTGGCCATGTGGTTGAGCACCACATCGGCATAGACGGCGATGCCCCGCGCTTTCATGGCGGCGATCAGCTGCTCGAGATCCTGTTTGTTGCCAAGGGGTGAGTCGACAAGACGCAGATCCTGCGGCTGGTAACGGGCCCACCATTCGTTGCCGGAGGACTTGAGAGGTGGCGAGATGAGTACCTGTTTGTAACCGGCTGACTTGATAAGGTCGGCTTTGGCGGTCACTTCACTGTACTTCCAGTTGAAGGCGTGCAGTATGACGTCGGCGTGCGCCAAGGGGGCGATCAGCATGCCTGTGATCGCCCATATTCCCGCTGTGTGTTTCATTATTGTGTCCCTGTTTTTATAGATGCCTGAATGGGCAACCCAGCTTTGGCGGGAACAGGATGTGCTGCAATTCACAACCTGCAGATTTGTGACCGCTTTCAGGATGATTTCGCCGAATATGTGAACTGTTTCGGCTTTTCCTCGCCACCGCCAGTTGCCTTTTTACAAGTGATTTTTTTGTCATTTCCCTGTCATTCCCCTGTCATTCCCCTGTCATTCCCCTGTCATTCCCCTGTCATTCCCCTGTCATTCCCAGTCGCTATCCTGCCGGGCGAGTGGTGCGTTGTTGCCATCACCTTCACCCTCAGGAGCTGCATATGACCAGTTGGATCACGTGGGAAATTTGGTGGAGCCGGGTATGGGGCGAGTCAGAGGTGCCGCAATATGAAGAGGATGAGCACGAAGTGGCTCATGAACCCTCGCGACTACCGGTTGAAATGGTGCAACAGGGGCGGGATCAGCGCGCAGGTTAAGGCGTTAGCCCTCTCTTTACCGGATAGCGCTTTCTTGTCGTGACATGGCTACTTCGTTGGAAAATTCTGAAAAGCGGGATTTCCACGGGATGTGTTGCGCCATATCTTCCTCTCAAGCTCTTGGCACGCCTGATGTGTGAAGGGCGTGAGCAGGGGGATTAGAAGAGCGACAGCTGCTCCCCGGGGCGGATAAACCCATCCAGCCTGAGCTGAATATGACGTTTGCCCAGATCGAGGCGCTTGCTGATGAGGCGAAAGCGCTGGGCCAGCAGATCGGCAAAATGCCCCTCACCGCGCATGCGGGTACCGAAGGCGGTACTGTTGAGCCCGCCACCGCGGCTGGCTCGCAACTGATTCAAAATAGCCTCCTTCTGGCCCGGATAGTGGGTATCGAGCCAGTCCCCAAATAGCGGCGCCAACTCGTGGGGCAGCCGCAGCAGGATGTAATCGGCGCAGCTGGCGCCCGCCTCGGCCGCCGATTTGATGATCTGCTCCAGCTCCGGCTCATTGAGCCGCGGGATCATGGGGGCGGCCAATACCCCCACCTGTACGCCAGCGTTGGCCAGCTTCTCGATCACTTTCAAGCGGCCGGCGCCCGTGCTGGCGCGGGGCTCCAGCTGTCGGCGCAGGGTTTCGTTCAAGGTCGTCACCGACACCATCACCTGACACAGTCCCTCTCTGGCCAGCTCGGTCAACAGATCGAGGTCGCGCAAGATCATGGCGCTCTTGGTAATGAGCCCGACCGGGTGGCGGTGGGCCAGCATCACTTCCAGCAACTGCCGGGTCAGGCGATAGCGCTGTTCGATGGGTTGATAGGGATCGGTATTGGCGCCAATGACGATGGTCTGTGGCTGATAGGCAGGTTTGGCAAACTCCCGGCGCAGCAGGTCGGCTGCATTGCGTTTGGCAAACAGCTTGCTCTCGAAATCGAGGCCGGGGGAGAGCTCCAGATAGGCATGGCTGGGTCTGGCATAGCAGTAGATGCAGCCGTGTTCGCATCCCTGATAGGGGTTGATGGAGCGACCAAAGGGGACATCCGGTGAGCTGTTGTAGCTGATGATGCTGCGTGCACCGATCTCCCGCACCTCGGTGCCAGGCACAGAGGGGGTGAAGGCGGCATCCCAATCGGACGATTGCCAGCCGTCATCGACCGCCTCGACAAGGGGACCGCTAAAACGGTGATCGATATTGTAGGGGCTGCCTCGTCCTGCCATGGTGTGCACCGACACTGTTCATACATACAGTTATTTTGCCGGTGCCCCGGATAAATGACAACAACTGCTGATCGACCGGGTGCAAAAAGGGTTGTCGCTGGGATCTCTTGCTTGATCGCGGCGCTACATTTCGTTTACATAGACGAAATGAGAATTGGATCACGGAAATCATCATGAGCCCCACCACTTCCCGTTGGCTGTTTATCTGTCTGCTTGCGCTGGTTATCTGGCGTCTGCTTCCGCTCTCCACCGAGCAGGAGATGGCTGCCGCCAACCGTGCCTGGCGCACCGGTCACTTCGATGAGGCGACCCGGATCTGGTCGCCACTGGCGGCGCAAGGGCAACCTAGGGCGCAAGCCTTGATGGGCTGGAGCCATGAGGTAGGGCAGGGGAGCGAGCAGGATATCCATCAGGCCATCAGCCTCTATCGCCAGTCGGCGCAGGCAGGTGATCCCTTCGGCCAATACCGGCTGGCAGAGCTCTATCTGCGCGGTGTCGGGGTCAAGCGTGATCTGCGCCAAGCCTTTCACTGGATGGATCAGGCTGCCCGTAATGGTGATGTCCCGGCCATGCTGAAAGTCGGCGTCCTTCATCTGACGGGGGTCAGCGGCAGGGTCGATTTGCCTCAGGCGAAACAGTGGCTCTATCAGGCGGCACAAAAGGGTAACAAGCTGGCGCTTCAGGTGCTGCAAGAGCTGGCGCTGGCCGAGGAGGGGAGCAGTGACTTTGACTTCAACTGGCAATCCCTGCTTGGTGAATAGTCGGTAGGCGACTCATTTGACTGTAGAAAATATCTGCAAATCCGATACAGCACGCCCGACTTCTGGTAGCATGGGGCCGTTTTGGCTTGGTTTGTCACGTTAGACATGTGGTTTACGTGTCAGGCCGTCTTCGCAAAGTGCTGTGGAGAACCAGAACATCACCTTATTTGAATCTCTTTTCCATCCCGCATGTGACCTTTGGTAGGGGTCACCACTGTATAAGGAAACACATAATGCCAATCATTACTCTGCCTGACGGCAGCCAACGTCAATTTGCCCACTCTGTTTCCGTCATGGATGTGGCTGCGGACATCGGTCCCGGTCTCGCCAAGGCGTGCATTGCCGGTCGGGTAAACGGTGAACTGGTGGATGCTTGCGAGCTGATCGAAGCCGATGCTGCGCTGGCCATCATCACCGCCAAAGACGAAGAAGGTCTGGACATCCTGCGCCACTCCTGCGCCCACTTGCTGGGTCATGCTATCAAGCAACTCTGGCCCCAGACCAAGATGGCCATCGGTCCTGTCATCGACAACGGCTTCTACTATGACGTTGATCTTGACCGTACCCTGACCGATGAAGATCTGGCTGCCCTGGAAGAGCGCATGCTGGCGCTGGTAGCCAAGGATTACGACGTCATCAAGAAGAAAGTCTCCTGGCAAGAAGCGCGCGATGTATTCGAGGCGCGCGGCGAGTCTTACAAAGTCGAAATCCTGGATCAGAACATTGCCCGTGATGACCAGCCAGGTCTCTATCATCACGAAGAGTACATCGACATGTGTCGCGGCCCGCACGTGCCCAACATGCGTCACTGCCACCACTTCAAGTTGCTGAAGATGTCCGGCGCCTACTGGCGTGGCGACTCCAACAACAAGATGCTGCAGCGTATCTACGGTACCGCCTGGGCTGACAAGAAGCAACTCAAGGCCTATCTGCAGCGTCTGGAAGAGGCCGCCAAGCGCGACCACCGCAAGATCGGCAAGCAGCTCGACCTGTATCACATGCAGGAAGAAGCACCCGGTATGGTGTTCTGGCACAACGATGGCTGGACCATCTTCCGTGAGCTGGAAACCTTTATCCGCGGCAAGCTCAAAGAGTACGACTATCAGGAAGTGAAAGGTCCGTTCATGATGGACCGCGTCCTGTGGGAGCGTTCAGGTCACTGGGAGAAGTATGCCCAGGCCATGTTCACCACCCAGTCCGAAAACCGCGAGTACGCCATCAAGCCGATGAACTGCCCGGGTCACGTCCAGATTTTCAACCAGGGTCTGAAGTCCTACCGTGATTTGCCGCTGCGTATGGCCGAGTTTGGTTCCTGCCACCGCAACGAGCCGTCCGGTTCCCTGCACGGTCTGATGCGGGTGCGCGGTTTCACTCAGGATGACGCTCACATCTTCTGTACCGAAGAGCAGATCATGGAAGAGGTCTCCGGCTGTATTCGTATGGTCTATGACGTCTACGGTACCTTTGGCTTCGAGAACATCGTGGTCAAGCTCTCCACTCGTCCCGAGCAGCGTATCGGCTCTGACGAGATGTGGGATCGCGCCGAGAAAGCGCTGGCCGAAGCGCTGGAGCTCAACGGTCTGAAGTACGATTTGCAGCCGGGTGAAGGGGCGTTCTACGGTCCAAAAATTGAATTTACCCTGCACGATTGCCTTGATCGTGCGTGGCAATGTGGTACCGTGCAGCTCGACTTTGCCCTGCCTGGTCGTCTGGGTGCCACTTATGTGGGCGAAAACAACGATCGCCATGTACCTGTGATGATCCACCGGGCCATCTTGGGTTCTATAGAGCGCTTCATCGGTATTCTGACTGAAGAGTACGCCGGTCTGTTCCCGACCTGGTTGGCTCCGACTCAGGCTGTGGTCATGAATATCACGGACAATCAGGCCGATTATGCGGTGAAAGTAGCCAAAGCATTGAATGATGCGGGCCTTCGCGCAAAAGCGGACTTGAGAAATGAGAAGATTGGCTTTAAAATCCGCGAGCATACTTTGAAGCGAGTACCTTTCATGCTGGTCTGCGGCGATAAAGAAGTTGAAGCCGGTAAGATTGCTGTACGGACTCGTAAAGGGGCTGACCTGGGCACTTATCCTGTTGAAGAGTTCATCGCTCTGCTGACCCAGGAAGTTCAGACCCGCGGACAAAAGAAAGTGGAGGAATAAGCTATAAAAGGCGGAAAAAAACTGGGCAAGCAACCGCAAGCCCGCGCTCACCGGATCAATGAAGAGATCCGTCTGAAAGAAGTTCGTTTGGCTGGTCTGGATGGCGAAGCTCTTGGCATCGTATCTATCCAGGAAGCACTGAACTTGGCCGCAGAGGCCGAAGTGGATCTGGTCGAGATCAGTCCGAACGCCGAGCCGCCCGTTTGCCGGATCATGGATTACGGCAAATTCCTCTACGAAAAGAGCAAAACCACCAAAGAACAGAAGAAAAAGCAGAAAGTCGTCCAGGTCAAGGAGATCAAATTCCGTCCTGGCACTGACGAAGGCGACTATCAGGTAAAACTACGCAACCTGGTTCGCTTTCTGGAAGACGGGGACAAGGCTAAGGTCACCCTGCGCTTCCGTGGTCGTGAAATGGCACACCAGGATCTTGGTATCAAGGTTCTTGAGCGCGTCAAGAACGATCTGGAAGAGTTAGCCGTAGTCGAATCGTTCCCGAAAGTCGAAGGCCGTCAAGCTGTGATGGTCCTCGCACCTAAGAAGAAATCTTAAGGCCCACAAGAAATTGACTCATGGGGCTCGCTCCATGAGTCGGTTCGCCTTGCGATTTTGTTGTCACTCACAATGCGGAGTATGAAATGCCGAAGATGAAAACCAACCGGGGCGCCGCAAAGCGCTTCAAGAAGACTGGCTCAGGTCGCTTCAAGTGCAAGCACAACCACCTGCGTCACATCCTGACCAAGAAGAGCAGTAAGCGTAAGCGTCAGCTGGGACCGAAGTTCTTTGTTTCCGCTGCCGACCACAAACGTGTTGTCGCTTGTCTGCCGTACGCATAAGGGGGGATGTGAAAAATGCCAAGAGTTAAACGTGGTGTGACTGCTCGTGCTCGTCACAAGAAAGTAATGAAAGCCGCCAAGGGTTACTACGGCGCCCGTTCCCGTGTTTACCGCGTAGCGGTACAAGCGGTAACCAAAGCTGGTCAGTATGCCTACCGTGACCGTCGCCAGAAAAAGCGTCAATTCCGTCAGCTGTGGATTGCGCGTATCAACGCTGCTGCCCGTCAGAACGGTCTGTCCTACAGCCGTCTGATCAACGGTCTGAAGAAGGCTTCTATCGAGATCGATCGCAAGATCCTGTCCGATATTGCCGTTCACGACAAGCTGGCTTTCACCGCCCTGGTTGAAAAAGCTAAAGCAGCTCTGGTCTAATTCCAGCACTGTTATAAAAAATAAAGGAGGCTTAGGCCTCCTTTTTTGTATCTGTTGTCCCGTCCTGAATATGGTTTACACCTTTCCCCCCAATACATGGAGAACCCGATGGGACAAGGTGTGAAACGAACACAGCGCGATTACTCACTGACTTTTAAACTGGCACTGGTCGAGCAGATTGAAAAAGGCGAGCTCACCTACAAACAGGCTCAGGTGCGTTATGGCATTCAGGGCCGCTCCACCGTTCTGGTATGGTTGCGTAAACATGGTCGGCAAGATTGGAGCCAGGGGGCTTCTGTGCGCGCCGGCAGGAGCATCACCATGCCTGACCCCGACAACCAGACGCCCGAACAGCGTATCAAGGAACTTGAGCAACAGCTGGCGCTGATGAGTCAGAAGGCCCAGTTCTTTGAGGCCGTTGTCGATGTACTGAAGAATGACTACGGCGTCTCTATCGTAAAAAAGCGACCCGGCAAGTCCTCTCGCAGCGGCAAGTCGAGAGGCTGAGCATTGTCAGGGCTTGCCTGTTTCTGGGGATAAGCCGGCAGGCTTACTACAAGCGCAATCGGGTCGCCGACGAGCGCCATGCACAAGGGCTGCAGGTGGTGCGCTTCGTGCGTCAGGTTCGACTGCGACAACCTCGGGTGGGCACTCGCAAGCTGCATTATCTGCTCCAGGGTCAGGATGATGGCGGGCTCAAGGTCGGGCGGGACAGGTTGTTTCGGATATTGGCCGAGCACCGCCTGCTGGTGCCACCCAGACGGGCTTATCACAAGACCACCCACAGTTTTCACCGTTTCTACCGTCATCCCAACTTGCTCAAGGCGGGGCCAGAGCAGGTCACACCGGTGGCCCCGGAGCAGGTCTGGGTCGCTGATATCACCTATCTGCCAGCCAGGAGCGGGCCACTGTACCTGAGCCTGGTGACGGATGCGTACTCACGCAAGATAGTGGGCCATCACGTGCACGAAGGGATGCACGCCGAGTCGGTGGCGATGGCGTTCAGGAAAGCACTGAAGCAACGGCGTGGCGGCGGTGAACTTATCCATCACTCGGACCGCGGCGTGCAGTATTGCTCGGGGCTGTATCAGTCATTACATGAACGGTACGGGGTGAAATGCTCGATGACGGATGGGTATGACTGTTACCAGAATGCGTTGGCGGAGCGGGTGAACGGGATTTTGAAAGGAGAGTTATTGTTGCAAAGCCCGCAGGATTTGACGCAAGCGCGGGAAATGGTGCGTGAAGCTGTGGATATTTACAACGTGGAGCGGCCGCATCATGCGTTGAAATACAGAACCCCCGATGCGGTACATAGAGGGTTCTGAGTAGAAAAATGCTAGTTGAAAATGTGTAAACCTATTTCAGGACTAGACATGTCATTCACGGTTTTACATCACGTTTTTCTTTCTCCCGTCCACGTTTTGTCCACTGTTTTACACGCGCTACAGTTTTCTCCATACAAAGTGACATGTGGGAGATCACTAGTTCTATAAATGGATTGTATGCCAACAAACTATGTCTTTATTCTACTATTTAAAGAGTGACGGTAAATCGATGAGACTCGCTTGATATAACAAAATGATTTGTAGGGAGAAAAGCCCACCTTAACTATGGTCAGCGAAGGGGCTTTTTTTGTATTATTCCCCTCTTGACCTTATTTAGCCTAAAGGCTCCTGTATCGGGAGTGGTGACGAGGAAGACATGCAACAGCTTGAAGAAGTAGTCGGCCAAGCCAGAGCCGAAATTGAGGGCGTGAGCGATATCGCGACCCTCGACGAAATCCGGGTCAAATATCTGGGTAAAAAGGGCTTTTTTACCGAGCAGATGAAGGGCCTGGGTGCCTTGTCTGCCGAAGAGCGTCCCGCCGCGGGCGCCGTGATCAACCAGGCCAAACAGCAGGTTCAGGATGTGCTGAACGAGCGTCGTGAAGCGCTCGAAGTCGCCGTGCTGAACCAGAAGCTGGCTGCCGAGACTATCGACGTCAGCCTGCCGGGTCGCCGCATCGAGAATGGCGGTCTGCACCCGGTAACCCGCACCATAGAGCGCATCGAGCGCCTGTTTGGCGAGATGGGCTTCAAGGTTGCCCGTGGTCCCGAGATTGAAGATGGCTTCCACAACTTCGATGCGCTGAATATTCCGGCTCATCACCCGGCGCGTACCGATCACGATACCTTCTACTTCAATCCTGATCTGATGCTGCGTACCCACACCTCCGGTGTGCAGATCCGCACCATGGAGCATCAGCAGCCGCCGATCCGCATCATTGCGCCGGGTCGCGTCTATCGTAACGACTACGACATGACCCACACCCCGATGTTCCATCAGGTTGAAGGTCTGCTGGTTGACGAGCATGCCAGCTTTACCGAGCTGAAGGGCATTCTGCACGACTTCCTGCGCAACTACTTCGAGGAAGACCTGACCATTCGCTTCCGTCCTTCCTATTTCCCGTTCACCGAGCCAAGCGCCGAAGTCGACGTGATGGGCAAGAACGGCAAGTGGCTGGAAGTGCTAGGCTGCGGCATGGTGCACCCGAACGTACTGCGTTCGGTCGGCATCGATCCGGAAAAATACTCCGGCTTTGCCTTCGGCATGGGCGTTGAGCGCCTGACCATGCTGCGTTACGGGGTCAACGACCTGCGTGCCTTCTTCGAAAACGACCTGCGCTTCCTCAAGCAGTTCAAGTAAGGGCGAGAGAACATGAAATTCAGTAAATCCTGGGTGATGGAGTGGGTCCGCACCGAGTTGAGTGACAATGCACTGGCCGAGCAGATCACCATGGCCGGTCTGGAAGTGGACGCCGTGGAAGCGGTGGCTGGCCAGTTCAACAATGTGGTCGTGGGTGAAGTGGTCGAGTGCGCCCAGCATCCTGACGCCGACAAGCTGCGGGTGACCAAGGTCAACGTGGGTGAAGCCGAGCTGCTGGACATCGTCTGCGGCGCGCCGAACTGCCGCCAGGGCCTCAAAGTGTGCGTGGCCAAAGTAGGGGCGACCCTGCCGGGTGATTTCACCATCAAGAAAGCCAAGCTGCGTGGCCAGCCGTCCCATGGCATGCTCTGCTCTTTCAGTGAGCTGGGTATCGACGTTGAAGCCGATGGCATCATCGAGCTGCCGGCCGATGCCCCCATCGGTACCGATATTCGTGACTACCTCAATCTGAACGACGTCTCCATCGACGTGGATCTGACTCCGAACCGTGCCGATTGCCTCGGTATCGCCGGTCTGGCCCGCGAAATCGGCGTGCTCAACAGCGTGGACGTGGTCGAGCCGACCTGGACGCCGGCTGTTGCCACCATTGATGCAACTTTCCCGATCCGGGTTGAAGCACCAGCTGATTGCCCCCGTTATCTGGGTCGCGTCATCAAGGGGCTGAACTTGCAGGCCCAGAGCCCGCTCTGGATGCAAGAGAAGCTGCGCCGTGGTGGTATCCGCTCCATCGACGCCATTGTCGACATCACCAACTACCTGCTGTTGGAATACGGTCAGCCGATGCATGCCTTCGATCTGGCTACCCTGGAAGGGGAACTGGTGGTGCGTCGTGCCCACACCGATGAGCCGATGACCCTGCTCGACGGCAACGAAGTGAAGCTCAAAGAGACCACTTTGGTGATTGCCGATGCCAAAGGTCCTGCCTGCATGGCCGGTATCTTCGGCGGCAACCGCACCGGTGTATCCGAGACCACCACCGACATCCTGCTGGAGTGCGCCTTCTTCGCGCCGCTCTCCATCACCGGTCGTGCCCGTGCTTACGGTCTGCACACCGACTCCTCCCATCGCTTCGAGCGTGGGGTTGATCCGGAGCTGCAAGCCAAGGTGATGGACAGAGCCACCCGTCTGCTGCTGGATATCTGCGGCGGTGAAGCGGGTCCGGTCATCGAGGTCAAATCCGATGCCCATCTGCCGAAAGCGGCACCCATCAAACTGCGTCGCAGCAAGCTCGACAAGGTGATCGGTATCAGCGTGGCGGATGCTCAGGTGGTCGAGATCCTGACTCGCCTCGGCATGCAAGTCACTGTGGATGCTGACGGTTGGACTGCGCTGGCACCCTCCTGGCGTTTCGATATCGCCATCGAGGAAGACCTCATCGAGGAAGTGGCTCGCATCTACGGCTACAACAACATCCCGAACCTGAAACCCGCTGCCTCCTTGGCGATGGTGGAGCAGGCAGAAGGGCAGGTGACCCTGAAGCGTGTGCGCGACCTGCTGGTTGACCGCGGCTTCCAGGAAGCGATCACCTACAGCTTCGTCGATCCCAAGACCCAGCAAACCCTGTTCCCGCAGAGCGATGCCATCGTGCTGCCGAACCCGATCTCGGTCGAGATGTCCGCCATGCGTGTCTCTCTGTTCCCGGGTCTGGTGCAGGCCGTTGTTTACAACCAGAACCGTCAGCAGCCGCGGGTGCGTCTGTTTGAACAGGGTCTGCGTTTCATCAAGGATGAAAGCGCCGAGAACGGCATCCGTCAGGAGCCGATGCTGGCCGGTATCATTACTGGCAACCAGAGCGACGAGCACTGGGATATCAAAACCCGCGCAGCCGACTTCTTTGATTTGAAAGGGGATCTGGAAGCGGTGCTGGATTTGACCGCCGAAGGGGCCACCTTTACCTTCGAGCGCACCGAGCACAGCGCCCTGCACCCGGGCCAGAGCGCAGCCATTCTGCGTAATGGCGAGATCATCGGCTACATCGGCGTGATCCACCCGAGCCTCGAGAAGAAGCTGGGCCTCAAGAGCCGCGCGGTGATGTTTGAGCTGGAGCTGGACAAGCTGACCCCGGCCAAGGTGCCTGTGGCTGCCGAAGTTTCCAAGTTCCCGGCGAACCGTCGCGACATTGCCGTGGTGGTCGATCGTCAGGTTCTGGCAGGTGATGTGCTTGCGGTAATTAAAAAAGTTGGCGGAAATCAGGTAGTTGGAATAAACTTGTTTGACGTATACCAGGGTGCTGGTATGGCAGAGGACAAGAAGAGCCTGGCCATCAGTCTTGTATTGCAAGACACCCAGCGCACCCTGGAGGAGAAAGAGATTGCCGAGACCGTAGACAATGTCGTGCGGGCCCTTGGTGAAGAGTTGAATGCATCCTTGAGGGATTGATCTATGGCGCTTACCAAAGCCGACATTGCAGAGCACCTGTTCACCCAGCTCGGGATGAGCAAGCGTGAAGCCAAAGATATGGTGGAAGCCTTCTTTGAGGAAATCCGACAGGCGCTTGAGCGTGGTGAACAAGTCAAGATTTCAGGCTTCGGTAACTTTGACCTTCGTGAGAAGAATCAGCGTCCCGGACGCAACCCCAAGACGGGCGAGGATATTCCTATCAGCGCCCGCCGCGTGGTGACCTTCCGGCCTGGCCAGAAGCTCAAGGCCAGGGTAGAAAATGTTGAACCCAACGAGTGATAAAAAGCCAGGCAGATGCCTGGCTTTTGTTTTCAGATGACCAAATTCCCCGTTTTTCTTCTGGGTGCCGTACTGGCACTGCCGTTGCACGCCAAGCCTTTGCAGACAACAGTGCTGCCGTTGGCGCCGGCGACCCAAGCCTATGTAAATTCACTTAGCCAGCTTTCGCTCTGCTATCCTGCGACGCTTCCTCCACCATACCTGATGGCCGAGGGGGGACTGCTCAAGGATCGTCTTGCCCGGTTGCAGGAGCTGTTCCCGGTTCCCCTCGTGCTCAAAGAGTTGCCCGATTGGCAGATATTGCGCAACGGGCTCGCAGAGGGTGACTGCGACATCATTCCCTATGTCGGAACCCGCAAGAAGGCCGTGGAGGGCATGCGGTTAAGTCGTCCGATGATGGAGACCGATGCCGCCATCCTCTACAAGGGTGAAAATCTCAAACAGGCCCGCTTTCTGGTCTACTCGCTGGCAGACTCTGCCCGCCTGCTGCACGAGCTCTATCCACAGGCACGCATTATTTCCCTAAAAAGCGGAGAGAAGGTCTACGACGCGCTGCAGAGTGGCAAGGGTGATGCCTATCTGGGGGACTATCTGCAACTGCGCTATCTGATGCGCGAGTTTCCTGCCGATGGTTTGCGCCTGCGCCGCCTGTTTGGTGAGGATCGGATCATCAGCTATCGCTTGATGATGCGTGATCAGCCTGAGTTGGCCAATCTGGTGGACACCCTGATCCGTCATATGCCCGCCGGTACTATCTATACCGATCTGGCCCGTTATCTCGATCAGGGGTCGCTCTACGTCAACCAACCCCACTTCAGCGATACCGAGCAGGCCTGGTTATCCGGCCGCGGGCGCACCATTCGTCTTGTGGTCAATCCCGAGTTGATGCCCTATAGCGGTGTCAATGATCTGGGGGAGCCGAAAGGGTGGAGCGCGGATGTGCTGCGCTGGGTCACCCAGGAGACCGGCCTGAAATACAAGCTGGTACCTGCAGCCAGCAAGGCGGAGGCCGTAGAAAAGCTGCGCCTTGGTGAGGCGGATATGATGGCCGGCTTGCCGGAATCCCCGGCATTGACGGATCAGTTCATTTTCAGTCGGACGATCTCCACCAATCGGTTTGCCTTGATCAGCAAGCGCAAGTTGGCTGCCGATCGCATCACCCAGCTCAAGCGGCTGCGTATTCTGGTACCTGAATCCCTCTACGATCCCTCCTTGCTCGCCCTGCTTGGTGATCAGGAGTGGCTTCGCACCGACGGCCTCGAGCAGGGGTTAGCAGCGATCAAGCAAGGCAAGGCTGACGCCATGCTGAGCGAGCTATATCAGCTGCAATATCCCCAGCGTACCAACTTGCTGGAAGGGCTCGATATCGAGGAGCTGGAAGATCGTTTCGGCCTAGGCTTTGCCATCAACAAGAGTCAGACCGAGCTAGCCGGTGTGATGGACCGCAACCTGATGGCGCTGACCAGCACCCAGATCGACGAACTTAACCAGCGCTGGCGCCGCTTGCTCGTCGTGCAGCAACCCGGTGTGAGCTACGCCGCCTGGTTTGGCTCCATCGCCATGGCACTGCTGATCAGCGGTATTGTCATCGGCGGGATCTGGCGTTCCCGCCAGCAACTGGCAAGGGAAGTGGCCCAGCGTCACGCCGCCGAGAAGGCGCTGGCCATCGAGAGCGAGCTGCGGGAAACCATGTTTCAGGCGTTGCCGGTGCCCGTCTATCTGCGCAACAGCCAGGGCAAGGTGATCAAATCCAATAAACAGGGGCGACGTCTGGCCCTGCGCTACTCTCAGCAGTTGATGCTGCCGCCGGTTCAGCCGCAAAAGAGCGAAGGGGAGCTGGTGCTGGGGGAGCAGGTCTTCGCCTATGCCCAGCATCCGCTGCGGCTGGACAAGCAAGCACCTGCCACCGATCTCATCGCCCTGTCGGATATCAGTGTGCTGCGTGAGCAGGCCCGTTTTCTACGTCAGGCAGAGCGCCGCCTGCGTGCCCTGACCAATACAGTCCCCGGCGTGGTGCTGCAGTTTATGTTCGAGCGGGGACGGGTAGGGGCCATCGAGTTTATCAGCCGAGGCTGTTACGAGCTGCTGGGGCTGGCGAGCCAGCAGATCCGCCGTGAGCCCAAACGGGTGCTCATTATGCTTGAGCGCGAGGATCGCCGCCGGGTAAGCCGTGAGATGTTCGCCATGTTGCAGGCTGGCAAACCCTTCGCATTCACCCTGCGCTATCACCATCCGACCAAGGGTCTGCGCTGGTTGCAGCTCTATGGCCGTGGCCGCAGTCAACCGCATGGTTGGCGAATTTATGCGGTGATGCAGGATGCCACTGCCCGGGTCGAGCAGGATCAAGCATTGCAGCACTCCCATGAACAGGCGCAGCAGGCGGTGCAGGCCAAGGGCCGTTTCCTGGCGGCGATTAGCCACGAGATCCGTACACCGATGAACGCCATGCTCGGCTTGCTTGAGTGGCTGGCCAGCACCCCTTTGTCGAGAGAACAGGATTCGGCGCTGGCGCGGGTGCGTCAGGCGGGGGATGAGCTGCTCGGCCTGCTCAACGATGTACTCGACTTTAGTCGCAACGAAAACAGCAAACTCTCCCTCTCGCCCCAGCCCACCGATTTCGCCGAGCTGTGCGAGCACGTGGCGGCGGTGCACTGGAGCAAGGCCAGATCCAAACGGCTGCAATTACGATTGCGGCTTGACCCCGCCTTGCCAGCCTTGCTGACTCTCGATCCCCATCGGGTACGGCAAGTGCTCCACAATCTGCTCTCCAATGCCATCAAGTTCAGCCTGCGTGGGGAAGTGGTGCTGTGGGTCGAGGTAGTCGCATCGACCTTGCGCTTCGGGGTCGATGATGAAGGGCCGGGGATCACCGCCAAGATGCGTCCTACTCTCTTTATGCCATTCGAACAGTTTGCTGTTGAAGGGCAGTTGCGGGCGCCGGGCACCGGCCTTGGTCTGGCGATCTGCAAGCAGCTGCTCGAGCAGATGGGCGGGTTGATCGATGTCGAGGGACGCCCGGGCGGTGGTAGCCGCTTCTTCTGCGAGTTGCCGTTGCAACAGGTTCAGCAAGATATCGATTGGCAGCCAAGAGTACGCCAGTTATCCCTCTCACTGCCTCACGATGAGGTTTTGGGGGTCACGCCCTGGTTGTCCAGGCTCGGTATTCATGTTGCCAGTCGTGCGGTTGATCTGCTGCAGGCCGAGAGAGACGAGGATAGTCTGTATCACTGGTCATGGCAGGGGGAGTCCTGGGTGCCGGGCACCATGATCAGCCTGTTCCAGCCACGGATGACATCAGAGCAACCTGTGGGTGAGATGCAGCCCGGGCTTGGTATGCGGGTACTGCTTGTTGAGGATCACGATGTCAACCGGGAGCTGATCTGTATGCAACTGGGGCAACTCGGTGCAAGCGTAGTCAGTGCCGCCAACGGGCAGCTGGCGCTGGAGATGCTGGTGAAGCATCAGGTGGATCTTGTGCTGACAGACCTGCAGATGCCGGTGATGAACGGGGCCGAACTGTGCAGGCAATTGCGCCAATCCGCGCGTTGGGCCCGTCTTCCGGTCTATGTGATCACCGCAGATCTCAGTGAGCAAGCGGCAAGGGAGCTGCAATCCTGCGGTTGCGATGGCCATCTGGACAAGCCGGTCGCCCTCAAGGTGCTGGCGACCTTGCTGCGCCATATTGCCAAAGAGGGGAGCAATGCTGTCGCCCCGACACCGGTTGCCTCGTTGCTGACCGATGAACTGGCCGCCCTTTATCTGAAGGCTACCCGTGATGATTTGGCCGAACTTGAACGCTGCTGCACAGAAGAAGATGAAGTTGGCGTGAATGCTGCTTTACACAAGCTGAAGGGGGCCGCCAGAATGGTAGGAGCCACGGCGCTGGTGACGGTGATTGACGAGTGGCAACAAGCCCCCCATCCAGCTCTCCAGAGCAGTTTGAACCGGGCGTTGGATGAGTTCAGCCAGCATTTCTCGAAAAGGACCCAAGATGATCATTACTGATGAAGAACTGCTGGCGTTGCTCGACTCGGAAGAGCACGAGGCGGCAGATTTTTGCCCTGTCTTGCTGTATGCGCTTGATCGGGCCTCCCATGAGCTGGCAAAGAGCACGACACTCCCCTCCTATGTCACTTTGCAGCGCACCCAACCGGACGCCTGCTGGCAGTGGGAAGGGTTGTTTGCGGCAGGAGCCATTGCCCTTTACGATCCTGCCGCTCACCAGCAGGCGGACTATTTCCCCGAGTTGCAGCATCATCAGGGAATTTATGCCATTGGTGAAGATTGGCTGGGAGGACTTGCCGCCAGTTACCGTGACTGGAACAACTGGCTGGCGGCCAAGCGGGTACTGCTGCTAGAAGATCACCCGTTTCAGGGGATGCAGTTACAGCAGGCTATCGCCGAACTGGGGCTCTCCTGCCAGTGGGTGCAGGATGAAACTGCCTGTCTTGCTGCGTTGGAGGCTGGCGACATCAGTCTGCTGGTGTGTGATCTCAGTCTGGTGGAGCAGGATGCCATCAGCCTGCTGATGAGCCAGCCGCAAATTCAGCGCAGCGGGTTGCCGATCATTCTCTTGTCGGCGCACGAGCAGACATTGATCGACGGTGCCCGCCGTCTGCTGCACGATGCCGGTTTCAATGTGCTGGCTGCACTGGCCAAGCCACTCGATGGCAACGAGTTGCTCAGGTTGCTGCGCGGACTCTATCTGGGGCCTCTGCGTCAGCGTCGGCTGAGTGGCCAACGTCGAACAATTCGTCGTTGGCAGGGGGAAGTGCAGGGGCAACTTGGGCTGCTCTCCAGCCCCGCGACTCCTCATCCGGTCTGGCTGGCGGTAACGGGTTTACCCAGCCGCTGGGAGGCACTTAAAGAGTGGTTGACGGATCAGTCACGTAGCCCCACAGAGCTGACATTATTGATCCATCGTCGGGATCACCTGTTGAGCAATGGAGAGCGGTTTGCGCTGGTACTGCAAGCGAGTCTGGCGGGGAGCAAGCTGGCGTTGCTGCTCGATAACAGCCAGCATTTGCCATTCGATCTGCTGGAGCGTTTGCCGTTGAGCGCTTTGCTGCTGGGGCAGGCGCTTTTACCCGAAATAGAGTCATTGGCCATGGACTCCCTGCTGGGACGCTTTATGGCCCGAGTCAGAGAGCTGGGGATCGCCGTCTATCTCGATGATCCTTACAATCTGCTCGACGCCGAGGTGTGGCGGGAGCAGGGTATTGCGGGGCGCTGGTAACCCGTGCCCCGTTATCTCTGCTGGCCCATCCATCGGGAGCGTCTCTGCAAGGGGCTGGCAGGCTGGCCCCATCCGGCTTCGCGGTCGGTACTGCCACTGACGATGCAGGTCGCCGACCAACCTTGTCTGCTACGAGAGCTGCAGGGGGTGGATCCTGACCGTATGCTGGCCGCCTATGATGCGCTCAGTGAGGAGAGCATCTACTTGCGTTTTATGCGCCCCAAACGGAGGCCACCGCCGGAGCAGGTGGCCCAGTTTCTCAATTACCATCCCGAACACCAGATCTCGCTGTTGCTGACCGATCTTGCCGGTGAGCCGCTGGCTCAGGCTCAGTCCATCCGGCGTCGACTCCATCCGGAGCGTGCCGAATTTTCCTGCATCGTGGCAGATCATTTCCAGCACAAGGGAGCGGGACGGCGCATTCTGCTGGCGCTGGCACTGCTGGCCCGAGCTGAGGGGATCTGTGAGTGGACCGCGGAGGTGCTGGCCCAGAATCGTCCCATGCTCACTTTGCTCAAGCGCCTTGGTCTGCCGCTGACCCTGGTAACCGGGCGGGAGATGGTTTTTGTCAGGCTCGATCTGACCGTGCTGGATGAGTGGTTGCCCGCACAGCCACGCCAAGCTTTTAAGACCAAGGGCGAATAGTGGCGCTTTTTTCCCTGTGCTAAGGTCACACTATTATGCGGGGATAGACGGAGCAGCTTATGGCGCAGTCATACAAACATATCGTGATCCTGACCGGAGCGGGGATCTCTGCCGAATCCGGCATCAAGACTTTTCGTGCCTGCGACGGTTTGTGGGAAGAGCACAAGGTCGAGGACGTGGCGACCCCCGAGGGGTATGCCCGTGATCCCGATCTGGTGCTGCGCTTTTACAACTCCCGCCGCAAACAGCTGCAGCAGCCCCAGGTTCACCCCAATCCGGCCCACTATGCGTTGGCTCGTCTCGAGCGGCTGCTGCCCGGCACGGTCACCCTGGTCACCCAGAACATCGACAATCTGCACGAGAGCGCGGGCAGCAAGAACCTTATCCATATGCACGGGGAGCTGCTCAAGGCCCGTTGCCCCGAGTCCGGTCAGGTGATCGAGTGGCGCGGCGATCTCCATCAGGACGAGCTCTGCTCCTGCTGCCAGTTCCCTCAGCCGATGCGTCCCCATGTGGTCTGGTTTGGTGAAATGCCGCTCGGGCTGGATCGCATCTACAGCGCGCTGGCCCAGTGCGATCTCTTTATCTCCATCGGCACCTCTGGCGCCGTCTATCCGGCCGCCGGGTTTGTCCATGAGGCGGGATTGAACGGGGCGCACACCATCGAGCTCAATCTCGAACCGAGCGAGGTAGGTAGCCAGTTTGACGAGAAACGTTATGGCCCAGCCTCCCTGCTGGTGCCCGCCTATGTCGATGAGTTGCTGGAGGCGTGCGGCATTCATCAACCGAGGCAAGTCGAGGGGCACAACTGGATGGAGATGCGCGGTCCCTGAGCTAGTGTGCGACGGGACAGTTGCAATGGTTCGGTGAAATCGCCACACTGGCAACCATTTAAAAAATGGGACGCAGTTGGCGCAAATTACCATGACCGCAGTAAAGCAATGGATCGCTTTTTTTCTCCTGATGCTGGCCAGTGCCAGCGCATCGGCCTCCATCCCCCTGATGACCCTGGTACTGCCAGATGGCCAGCAGGTGACCCTCGATGAGGCGGCCCTCTCCGCCTTGCCACAGACCGAATTCACCACCACTACCCCCTGGACTCAGGGCGCCCACCACTATCGCGGGCCGACCCTGTCAGCCGTGCTGGCGGCGCAAGGGATCCCGGGTGCCCGCAAGATTTCCGTCTCGGCCCTCAACGGTTATCAGCAGGTGGTGGATCTGGCCCTGTTCGACGGTGTGCCGCTAACTCTGGTGCGTCAGGAGGACGGCAAACCGCTGACCCGGCGCAACAAGGGGCCGCTCTGGCTGCTCATCCCGTTCACCACCTATCCCAAGCTGGACGTGCCTGCCATTCACAACTGCATGGTGTGGCAGGTGACCCGTATCGAGATCGTCGATTGATGGGGCTATCCCGCCAAAATCTGCTGTTGGTTGCGGTGTCGCTGCTGTTTCTGCTCTCGTCCGGCAGCAGTCTCTATCTGCAGTATCGGCAGGAGCAGCTGGTCGATACCTTCTACCGCAATGTCCACTGGAACATCAGCCAGGTAATGCTCGAATCCCAGCGTTTCCTCTACGATCTGCAGCTCTATCGGGCTGGCAGACTGTCGATGGAGACCCTGAGCCTCGATTACGATCTGCTGTGGAACCGGCTCGACATCTTCCTCATCAGCAGTGAAACCGCCGAGATGCGCCAGCGGCACGGGCTCGGCAAAGTGCTGGCCACCCTGTTCGAGCAGATCAAGCAGCTCGAACCTCAGATGGAGGCCGGTGCGCTGCGCGAGGGGGCTGAGCTTGCCCGCTTGCAGGAGGCGATCGCCAGCCAGACCCGTCTCGTCGAACAGATAGGGGATCAGATCCTCTCCGGCCAGGAGCGGGAGCATTCGGTCAGCCAGATCCGCAACAGCCTGTTCTGGCTGCAGATCTGGCAACTGATCCTGTTGCTGACCGGTGGCGCTCTGGTCGCTGCCCTCATTCGCGCCAATCTGGCGAACCGTCGGCTGGCCCTGCTCGATCCCCTGACCCAGCTGGGCAACCGCCGTGCCCTGCAGGAACAGCTCTCTCGCGCTCTGCATGCTGGCGAGGTGAGCGCTTTGGTGGTGCTCGATCTCAAGCGCTTCAAGCAGGTCAATGATCTGCTGGGTTATCAGGTCGGTGATCGGCTGTTGCAGATGGTGGCCAACAAGCTGCTGCAGGCCCATGGCAGCCACGCTTACCGCCTCGGCGGAGATGAATTTGCCGTGGTGCTGACCAAGGCGAATGATGCGCTGGAAACCGCCGTTCATGAGCTGGTGGATCTGCTCCATTTCGAGTTCGTGACCCGGGAGTGCAGCTTCGATCTGGCCTGTCGGCTCGGGGTTGCCAAGGCGCAGCAACAGGATGCCGCCCGGCTGCTGGATCAGGCCATCCTGGCCCTCAACCAGGCCAAGCGTAGCCAGGAGGGGGCGATCAGCTGGTTTGAGCCTGCCATGCTGCAGCAGTTGCAGTTGAGTCAGCAGCAGCTTCATCAGCTGCGAGAGTGGCTGGCGGGGCGCGAGCCTGCACCGCTGCGAGTGGCATTGCAGGCGCTGACGGACGGGCAGGGCAACGAGATGTGGCAATTGGCGCTTGAGTGGCGTGAGCAGGGAGTGCCCTGTCAGATGCGCTGGCTGCAGGAGTGCGGTGTGCTGGGGCCCGTGCTGGCCCGTGTGCTGCAGGCGCACGAGGCGCAGTATGCCGATGGTCGGGCACTGCTGGTCCCGCTCGACAACCAGGCCCAGCTTACTCATCTACTGGCCTATCTGCCGGAGGCTTCCCGTACGCCGCTGGTGTTGCTGGTGCCGATGCTGCAGCCGGATAGTGCCTTGCTGGCGGGATTGCGCCAACAGGGTTGCACTCTGGCGCTCAGAGAGATTGGCAGTACCACCGCGGCGCAGCTGGCAGCCGGCTGGCCTGTCCGCTACTGGCTGCCGCAGGGTGATGAAGATGGCGAGTTGTTGCAGCCTCTGGCCCGACGATTGGGGTTGGTGCCACTGCAAGTGCTGGCGGCCAGGGAGACCCGGTCGCTGGCCTGAGGGCAAAAAGCGGTATTGCACCGGCAAGAGACAAAATGAAACAAGGCGACCTTGGGGTCGCCTTGTTTCGTTTATTGCCCCTGAACGTCAGGTGCGAGGGGCACAGGATTGCCTGATCACCAGGTCCGGGTCGACGGTGATCAGGTGGTTCTCCACCGCTTCACCGTTGATGCGGGCCAGCAGGCGGGTGACGGCGAGACGCCCCAGCTCCTCTTTGGGCTGGTTGACGGTGGTGAGCGGCGGCGACATAAATTCAGCCAGCGCCACATTGTCATAGCCAACGATGGAGATATCCCGCGGGATCACCAGCCCCGCCTGATGGGCGGCACTGATGGCTCCCATCGCCATCATGTCGTTGCAGACAAAGAGGGCGGTGGGGCGCTCGGGCAATGCCAGCAGACGAGTCATCGCCTGATGGCCGCTGGCGCAGTCAAAATCACCCTCCTGGATCCACTCCTGATTGACGATGAGACCTGCCTCCTGCAACGCCTGCTCGAAGCCAGCTTGGCGCTGGTTGGCGGGGGCGCGGCTGTGGGGGCCTGTGATACAGCCGATGGCGGTATGGCCCAGCTCAATCAGATGGCGGGTCGCGAGATAACCACCGTGGAAGGAGTTGTCAGCTATAAGGTCAACATCCTCACTGACCAGCCCCCAATCCATCACCACCACCGGCAGGCTCTTGAGCCAGTCGAGCTGATTGAACACCTCTTGCTGTCCTTCGCTACACATGATCAGCAGGCCATCGACCCGCTTGCGCAGCATCATCTTGAGGTAGGAGAGGGCCGTCTCGGCTTGCCCCTCGGTGTTGCCCAGCATCAGGTTGTAGCCCTGCTCGAAGCAGTAACGTTCCACCCCGCGCACCACCTCGGCAAAGAAGGGGTTGCTGGAGGTAGTGACCAGCATGCCGATACTGTTGGTCTCCTTCACCTTAAGGCTGCGGGCCACCAGACTCGGGGCATAGTTGAGATCGCGCATGGCGGCGAAGACCCGTTCGCGGGTCTCCTCGGCGACGAAGCGGGTCTCGTTGATGACGTGGGAGACGGTGGTGGTCGACACCCCCGCCAGCGCCGCCACCTCCTTGATATTGGCCATCAGTGCCCCTGCGCAGTCTGCTCAAGCAGGAAGGCGTCAACTTCTTGCTTGCTCGGGATGGAGCTCTGGGCACCGAATCGGGTGACGGAGAGCGCCGCCGCCCCGTGGGCAAAGCGAACCGCGCTGTGGAAATCGGCACCGGCCAGTTCCGCCGCCAGCAGGGCGCCGTTGAAGGTATCGCCCGCGGCTGTGGTATCCACCGCCTTGACCCGAAAGCCCGGGATCAGCTGTTGCTGCTGTGCGTTGCTGCAATAGACCCCCTGCGACCCCAGGGTGATCATCACATCCGCAATGCCCATCTGGTGGAAGCGGGCGGCCGCCTCGCGGGCACTTGCTTCGTCGGTGACTTTGACGCCGGTCAACAGCTCGGCTTCAGTCTGGTTGGGGGTGATAAGGTCGACCAGCGCCAACAGCTCAGCGGAGAGCGGGCGGGCGGGGGCGGGGTTGAGCACCACCCGGGTGCCGTGGGCGCGGGCCAGCCGTGCAGCTTCATGAACGCTCTCGAGCGGCACTTCCAGCTGCAACAGCAGTGTGTGGGCGTCGGCGATCATCGCTTCGTGGTTTTTCACCACGGCAGGGGTGATGGCACCGTTCGCTTCGGCTGAGATGCCGATGCTGTTCTCCCCCTCATCGCTCACATAGATGATGGCGATACCGGTCGGGAGCTTGGGATCGAGTTCGACGGCGCTGACGTCGATGCCATCTTTGGCAAAGCCGCTCTTCATCTGGTGGCCGATGGCGTCATCACCGATGCGGGCGATAAAGGAGACGGGGGCGCCAAGGCGGGCGGCAGCGACTGCCTGATTAGCCCCCTTGCCACCCGGCACCACCTGATAGCTGTGGCCGGTCAGGGTTTCACCCGGGCGAGGAAAGTGGGGAACGCGCAGCACATGGTCTGCATTGACACTGCCCAGAACGACGAGACGATTCATGTTGACTACTCCTGATGCATCTTGGCTTGAACACAATAACTGAGTGAGCTCAAGCCGGGAGGCACCGCAATTGAGGGGAAAAGGGGAGGCGAACCTCCCCTCGAGAACTTACTTGCTGACCACTTGCAGCGGTACCGGAATGGATTTCTCGACCGGCTGACCTTTCAGCACCTTGTCGGCAGTCTCGACGCCGATGGCACCGATCAGCGCAGGCTGCTGGGCCACGGTGGCGGCCAGTTTACCCTTGGCAACGGCGGCTTTGCCATCGTCAGTGCCGTCGAAGCCGACGATCATCACTTCTTTACCGGCAGCCTGCACGGCGCGGATGGCACCCAGCGCCATCTCGTCGTTCTGGGCAAAGACGGCTTGAACGGTCGGGTGGGCAGCCAGCAGGTTTTCCATGACGTTCAGACCCTTGGTGCGGTCAAAGTCGGCAGGCTGGGAAGCCAGGACCTGCAGCTTGTTGGCTGCCACGGCCAAGGCAAAGCCTTCACCACGGTCGCGGGCGGCGGAGGTACCGGCGATCCCTTCCAGCTGGATCACCTTGGCACCGGTACCCAGTTTCTCGGTGATAAAGTCACCGGCCAGCTTGCCGCCCGCCACGTTGTCGGAGGCAATGTGAGCCTTGACCTCACCCTGCGCGGCGCCGCGGTCCAGAGTCAGCACCGGAATGCTGGCGCGGTTGGCCAGACGAATGGCGTTGCCGACCGCTTCGGAATCGGTGGGGTTGATCAGGATGGCGCCGACCTTGCGTACGGTGAGATCTTCCATGTTGGAGAGCTCTTTGGCCGGGTCATTCTGGGAGTCCAGTACCACCAGCTCGTAGCCAAGCTCTTTGGCTTTGGCTTCGGCACCCTCTTTCATGGTGACGAAGAAGGGGTTGTTGAGGGTGGAGACCACCATGGCCAGGGTTTGATCGGCGGCCTGGGCGGTGCCCAGCACGGACATGATGGCGGCAGCGAGCAGGGTATTGAGCTTTTTCATCATTTCATTCCTTGTGTGTGGCTTGTCTTATCAACGATTGCTTTTGTTATCGATCATCACGGCAAGCAAGATCACGCTGGCCTTGGCGATCATCTGGTAATAGGAGGATACGTCGAGCAGGTTGAGGGCGTTGTTCAGGAAGCCGATGATCAAGGCACCGATCAGGGTCCCCATGATGCGGCCCTTGCCGCCCATCAGGCTGGTACCACCAAGCACCACGGCGGCGATGGCATCCAGCTCGTAACCCATGCCCGCTGTCGGCTGGGCAGAGGAGAGACGAGAGGTAACGATAAGCCCTGCCAGTGCCGAGAGCGCGCCGCACAGACCATACACCGCCAGCTTCACCCGATCCACATTGATACCGGAGAGGCGGGTAGCCGATTCGTTGCCACCCAGCGCGTAGATGTAGCGACCGAGACGGGTGTGGTTGAGCATGAACCAGGCGAGCAGGAAGACGATGGCCATCAGCCAGATGGGCACCGGCAGACCGAACAGGTAACCGGTACCAAGCCAGGCGAAGTGATCGGCGCCGTCACTGAAACCGGTGGAGATGGGACGACCCTCGGTATAGACCATGGTGATACCGCGCAGAGCGGTCATGGTGACCAGGGTGGCGATAAATGCCTGCACCTTGCCCTTGGCAATGATGAGGCCGCTGACGCCGCCAAGCAGAGCACCGGCACCCAGAGTGAGGGGCACCACCAGCCAGATCGGCAGCTCCATGGCGACCATGGTGGCAGCCAGCGCGCCGCACAGGGCCAGTACCGAGCCGACCGACAGATCGATACCGGCGGTAAGGATAACCAGCGTCATGCCGACCGCCATGATGGCGTTGACCGAGGTCTGGCGCAGGATGTTGAGGAGGTTGTCGGCGGTGAAGAAGTTGGGGCTTAAGGCCGAGACCACACCAATCAGGACCAGCAGCGCGACCAGGGATTTGTTTTCGATCCACCACGCCTTGCTCATGACGCCACGGCGGGAAAGGGTTTGGGTTGTCATTGGAATGCCTCTTGCTCTGCTTGCCACTGTTTACCGACTGCCGCCGCCATCAGCTTCTCCTGATTGGCATCGCGGGTGTTGAACTCTGCGCTGATGCGCCCTTCGTGCATCACCATGATGCGATCACTCATACCGAGCACTTCCGGCATCTCGGAGGAGACCAGAATGATGCTCATCCCCTCCTTCTTGAACTGGTTGATCAGCTGATAGATCTCCTTCTTCGCCCCCACGTCGACGCCGCGGGTCGGCTCGTCGAGGATCAGTACCTTGGGCCGGGTCAGCAGCCCCTTGGCGATGGCCACCTTCTGCTGGTTGCCGCCGGAAAGCAGCTTTATCAGCTGATCCTGACTCGGGGTCTTGATGTTGAACAGGCGCACATAGTCGCTCACCGCCTGCCGTTCGGCCTTGCCGTCAATCTTGCCGTTGCTGATGAACTCGTCGAGGGCGCACAGACTCATGTTTTCGCGCACCGACAGCTCCAGCACCAGCCCATCGCCTTTGCGATCTTCGGAGATATAGGCGATGCCTGCGGCCAGACCATCGGCCGGGCTTTTGGGCACCAGCGCATGACCGTCCACTGCCACTTCACCGGCGCTGATGGGGCTGGCGCCATAGATAAGCTTCATCAGCTCGGTGCGGCCGGAGCCCATCAGGCCGCTGAAGCCCAGAATTTCCCCCTGACGCAGGGAAAAACGGACCCCGCGCACGCCGGGACCGGCCAGATCTTTCACCTGCAGGCTGACGGGGCCGAGCTCGCGTTCAAGGCGCGGATACTGCTCTTCCAGTCGGCGACCCACCATCATCTCGATGATCCTGTCTTCATCGAGATCGCTCACCGCCTTCTCGCCGATCCATTTGCCATCGCGCAGCACAGTGACCCGATCGCAGATCTCGAAGATCTCCTTGAGGCGATGGGAGATATAGACGATGCCGCAACCCTGCTCACGCAGCTCGCGGATAACCTTGAACAGCTGATCGGTCTCGGTATCGGTCAGCGCATCGGTGGGTTCATCCATGATGATGATGCTGGCATCGAACGACAGCGCCTTGGCGATCTCCACCATCTGCTGTTCGCCGATGGAGAGATCCCCGAGTCGGGTATCCGGCCCGTGTTTGACGCCAAGTCGTGCCAGCAGGCCGCTTGCCCGCTCGCGCAGTTGTTTGTGGTCGATACTGCCAAAACGGGTGCGCGGTTCGCGACCGAGGAAGATGTTGGCGGCAATCGACAACTCCGGCAGCAGGTTCAGCTCCTGGTGGATGATGCTGATCCCCTGATCCTGAGAGTCGCGGGGGCCCTTGAAGTGGACCGGTTGGCCGCGGTAACTGACGCTGCCCGCATCGGCCTGATAGATACCGGTCAGCACCTTCATCAGGGTGGATTTGCCGGCGCCATTTTCACCGAGCAGGGCCATCACCTGGCCCGGATAGACCCGCAGACCCGCTTCGTCGAGGGCGCGCACACCGGGGAAGGTCTTGACGATCCCGGTCAGCTCCAGAATGGGGGAGAGGGGGGAGGTTGTGCTCATTTGCAGCTTCCTTGAAGAGGCCTTCTTTAAGAATTCAGAACGCCACACCGGCGCAGAGGATCAGGTTGACGTAGGGAGTCACCTCGCCGCTGCGCACGATCGCCTTGCTCTGGCGGGAGCGGGTTTTGAACTCCTCGTGCAGGCAGTATTCGATGGCGATGGGCTTGCCCTGGGCGGCTGCGTGGGCCTCAAGCTGATCGACCAGCGCCTGATGGGCGGCGGGGCTGATCTGCTTGATCTCGCTTGCCATGATCACCTTCTCCACCACCAGATCGGTGAGCAGGGCGGTCAGTACGGTTGCAAGGCTGGGCGTCCCCGCCATCAACGCCAGATCGATCCGCTCCGGACCTGCCGGAATGGGCAAGCCTGCATCGCAGACGGTGATCTCGTCGGTGTGGCCCATCTGTGCCACCAGAGCACTCAGGGGAGCATTGAGCAGTACGCCTCGTTTCATACAGCACCTCATCAGGCCTTGGCCCGTCAATCTGTGAACCGCTAGGCAACCGGTTACGCAACCGGTTGCGTCATGGCGCAAAGATAGGCTTTTTACTAAGGAAGGGCCACGGCAAAACCACGGAAATGTGAAAACGATCTCAAAGGCGGGAGAAGAAGTACAGGGGAGGAGGCAGGAAGGGTGTCAGCAGAGCCCTGACACCCTTGTTATTTATCGAGCTATTGATTTTATGGTTAGTTGGCCAGTGCCTTGGCGACCGCCGGACGGCTCAGCATGCGTTGATAATGATCGGCCACTTTGGGGAATTCACTGATCTCGACCCCATCGCTTTTCAGCCAGCCCGCGACCACGAACAGATAGATGTCCGCCACGCTGAACTGCTCGCCGAGTACCCAGGGACCGGCGAGATAGTGCTGCTCAATCTGGGCAAAGCCATCGCGCATATTGCTGGCGACTTTCTGCTGCATGGCGGCAATGGCTTGCTCGTCATCGGCCCAGCGGCTGCCACGGCGACCGTGGGCATGGGAGACATGCACAGTGGAGGCGAGGAAGCTGTTGACCTCCTGCATGCGGGCCAGCAGGAACGGGTTGTCCAGCGGCGCCAGTTTGGCATCGGGGAAGCGCTGTGCCACATAGTACAGCAGGGCCGGGGTCTCGGTCAGGGTGCCCTGCTCGGTGACAAGGGCAGGCACCCGCCCTTTGGGGTTGATGGCAAGATACGAAGGATCACGCTGCTCCCCTGCGGCGAGGTTGACGAGACGGGGTTGGAACGGGGCATTTGCTTCCAGCAGGGCAATCTGCACGGCCATGGCACAGGTGCCGGGAGCGAAATAGAGGGTCAGATCGGACATGAATACTCCTGATTGGCTCAGGCCACCCGCGATATCGGCGAAAAATGTGTTTTCGTGATACCTCGAGGGGTCATGAAAAAAGAGAGGGGGCAACGTTTGCCCCCTCAACCAATCTACACCCCTTAGAGGTGATGAAAAAGCGCAGAATTAATCGGTTTGTTTGCCCATTTCATAAATTCCTCGGCTAAGGGCGCAAATCAGATGGTGTTGAACTTGATGGGATAGTTGATACCTGAGGATGGGCGGTTGGTACTGAAAGGACTGGGGCACAATAGCGTCCTTGGTTGTTCTCCCGCTCTTGCACGATATGATCGTCATCAGATATTCTAATTTTTGGGGCGTTACAATGAATCCTATCTAACAAGACTGATCTTCATTTAGATCATCAAACAGAAAACGGCCTTTTTAGATAACTTTTTGATGACTGCAATCGTTTGTGTTTGATACCATGTTCTTCTACAAACTTTCCACGGCTTTCATGGTGGCTGTAATGTTTTATCATGCTTTAATCCGGTTATAAAACAGCATGTAGGTAGTTGGAAATATATATGCAGTAGCCATGTTGTTTACTAAGAGAAGGGGAGTGAAACTCAGCGAAATTGAGAGTCTTAAGGAAAGGTAGGAAGTAGGTTAAGGAAAATAAAGAGGTGATCAATGGATGATGAAAAGGGAAACTCAAGCAATATCAAAAATAAAACCAAACTGATATCGGGTTTTGTAGCTTTGGCCGTGATAGGCGGAGGGTGGTACTGGTGGCTTAAAGAGCCCTATATTGAGCCAGAGATTAATCCCACCCCAACAGAATTGTTTACTATTCAGGGCGAGTTTCCTTTTGATAAGGGCTATCAATTAGCTGTTCATAGTACTTTCATTGCATCTAATAAAACTGACTCTACTTGCAGCAAAACTTTTTATGCGTTCGGTGTTATACCTGCAAATACTAGACTCAGGGGATGGCAAATAGATAACCCCATTAAGAAATATCAATCAAACAGATTCAGTGTAAAAGTGTCAAAAGACTATTTATTGCCTGACCGATGTAATTGGGTGTTAGATTCTGTTGGCTATTTTATAGTGAAGGCAGGTTCCGAGTTGGAGGCTAATTTGAAAGCTAACCCTTCAGATCAACATAATCGTCAAGGGTATTTTTTATCTTCAGCATACAGCAATTGGAGTGAGTTAAAACTGGGGAGTGTAAATATTTCATGCCGACCAGATGTTGGTCTTAACAAATTAAAAGGTGGTGTTGTTTGTAAGCGACTGAATCAAAGAGAAGTAAACACATATAGACGTAACTATAAAGTTCATAATAAACCGCTACCATCGATAGTTAATTTTAAATTCGTTATGGAGGACAAAATGTCAAGCACTGAACAAAATACTGTTTTAGAGAGTGCATATGGCGATCCACTAAATAATAATTTGTCCTATGAAAAGGGGGTATAAAGACTGTTAGTTAGATTAGCGAATCGTAATCGGACGTTAGCTGTTTCGATAAAATTGCACAGTTATTCCCCATAAACACATCCGTTTTGCCTATATCTCCACAGTGGGGTCGCTATGAGTTCCTCCCTTCTAAATGGAGAAATACATCGCCCCCCCCTCATATTTCCCTACAAATTTGCTCTGAAGCCGGCTGCAGTGGAGCACTTACAAAAATTGTGGTCTGTCTGGCTTAAAGATGACTATCTATATATTTTGCTGTTAATCGATGCGCGCCTGTGCCTCTCAGTGTCTATGACTGTTGTGCTTAAAAATTGCGCTGGTGGTTAAAAAGAGAAGGGGGCAAATATTGCCCCCTTTATCCATTAAGCCCGTCAGAGGGTCGATTAACCGCCGACTTAACCGGCCTTGGCCACCATGGCTTTAAGCTGCAGGAAGTACTGCTCGTAGAGGCGGGAGGCATCACCCACATCAGACTGGAACTCGCCCTTGCGCTTGATCTCGTCGCTCGGGAAGACCATGGGGTTGTTGCGAAACGCCGGGGTGAGCAGGGGAATGGCATCCTTGACCGGGGTGGGGTAGCCAATCGCCTCGGCCACCTTGGCGGCCACATCGGGGCGCATCAGGAAGTTGATCAGGGCGTGGGCCTCTTTCACATGCTTGGCCTTGGCCGGGATGGCGAGGTTGTCCATCCACAGTACCGCCCCCTCATCGGGATAGGTCATCTGGATGGAGGGGTATTCGCGCTGGGCGCCGTAAGCCGAGCCGTTCCACAGCATGCCGATATTGACCTCACCGGCGATAAAGGGGTCGGCCGGGTTGTCGGAGTTGAACGCCTTGACGTTGGGCATCAGCTTTTTCAGGTATTCGAAGGCTTCGGCAATTTGCGCCTTGTCCTGGGTGTTGGGGCTGTAGCCCAGTTGCACCAGCGCGATATGGAACACCTCGCGGGCATCGTCCATCAGCAGCAGGCTCTCTTTCCACTCCGGTGCCCAGAGCTGCTTCCAGCTGGTCACCGGCTGCTCGATGATGTCGGTGTTGGTGCCGATCCCGGTTGCGCCCCAGATATAGGGGATGGAGTAGCGGTTGTCCGGGTCGTACTCGTGGTTGAGCAGGGTAGGGTCGAGGTGCTTGAAGTTGGGCAGCTGGGCGCGATCCAGCGGCTGCAGCATTCCCTCTTTGGCCATTTTCGAGATGAAATAGGTGCTGGGCACCACCACGTCATAGCCGTCGCCATGGGTTTTCAGCTTGGCGTAGAGGGTCTCGTTGGATTCGTAGGTGGAGTAGATCACCTTGATGCCGGTCTCTTGCTGGAACTGCTCCAGCAGGCCGTCCGGCACATATTCCGACCAGTTGTAGAAGTAGACCACCTTGTCATCGGCCGCGTGAGCGCTCTGGCTCAGCAGCGGGGTGGTGAGGGTGAGGGCGGCTGCCAGCAGGGCGCCAGCCTTGTGTTGGATTGTCATCAACAACTCCTTGGGGTTATGGGGCCTTGCGGCCCACCGTGACAGAGTTCGCCAAAGGTGGCGGGGACGAAACGGGCAGGGTCAACCCTGCCGTTTACGCAGTAACAGTTGCGCCAGCAGCACCATCCCGAGGGAGGCGACCAGCATCAGGGTGGCCAGGGCATTGACCTCGGGGGAGACCCCTACCTTGACCATGGAGTAGATCTTGAGCGGCAGGATCTCGTAGGCCGGGCCGGTAACAAAGGAGCTCACCACCACGTCGTCCAGCGACAGGGTAAAGGAGAGCAGCCAGCCCGCCATCACCGCCGGCAGGGCCAGCGGCAGTATGATGCGGCGCAGGATAATCCACTCGCCAGCCCCCAGATCGCGCGCAGCTTCCAGCATCCGCACATCAAAACCGCACAGCCGCGAGTAGACGGTGATCACCACGAACGGCAGGCAGAAGGTGATGTGGGCGATCAGCAGCGACCAGAAGCCGAGCGCAATGCCGGTCACTACAAACAGGGTCAGCAGCGAAATGGCCATCACGATATCGGGGGACATCATCACCACAAACAGCATGCCGCTCACGTATTGCTTGCCGCGAAAGCGATAGCGAAAGAGCGCCACGGCGGTGAGAGTGCCGATCAGGGTGGCTGCGGTGGCGGTGAGGGCGGCGATGGTCAGGGAGTGCTGGGCCGCCTGCATCAGGCTGGCGCTGGCAAACAGCTTCTCATACCAGCCCAGGGTAAAGCCGCGCCAGTCGATACCATATTTCGACAGGTTGAAGGAGTTGGCGATCAACACCCAGATGGGCACATAGAGATAGCCAAACACCAGCAGCAGAAACAGAGCCTTCAGTGCGCGCATCATGTCAGTTCCCCCTTCTTGCTGAGCAGCTTGCCCGCCCGCCAGTAGCAGTAGACCAACAGCGCCATCAGCACCGTCAGCATCACGCTGATGGCCGCGCCAAAGGGCCAGTCACGGCTGTTGAGGAACTGGGTCTTGATCAGGTTGCCGATCAGCAGGTGCTTGGCGCCCCCCAGCAGATCGGAGACATAAAACATCCCCATGGCGGGCAGGAACACCAGCAGACAACCGGCGATGATGCCGGGCAGGGTGAGGGGCAGGATGATCCGCACCAGCCGCTGCCAGCCGTTGGCGCCAAGATCTCGCGCCGCCTCCAGCAAACGGCCATCCAGCTTCTCGATGCTGGAGTAGAGCGGCAGCACCATAAAGGGGAGCAGCACATAGACCAGCCCGATGATGACGGCCACCTCGGTGTACATCATCTGCAGCGGCCGCTCGATAAGCCCCAGATCCAGCAGCCAGCCATTGATCAGCCCCCGGGTGCCGAGCAGCACTTTCAGGGCATAGGTGCGGATCAGGGAGTTGGTCCAGAACGGCACCACCACCAGAAACAGCAACAGCGGGCGGATACGTGCTGGCAGATGGGCCAGCAGCCAGGCAAAGGGGTAGCCCACCAGCAAGCAGATGCTTGTAGCGAGCAGCGCCAGCCAGAGGGAGTGGAGCAGCACCTCGAAATAGAGCGGGTCCAGCAGGCGGCCATAGTTGCTCAGGGTAAAGAGCGGCGCGATAAGCTCGGACTCGTCACGGGTCAGGAAGCTGACGCCGATGATCATCAGGTTGGGCAGGAAGACAAACAGCGTCAGCCAGCCGAGGATCAGCGCGATAGCCGTATTGCGAAAGCCGTTGTGGGCAAAGCTGTGCGCTACCCGCAGATTAGTGAGGCTCATAGGGCAGCACCACCTCCCAGCTGTCGACCCAGTGGATCGCCACCTCCTGACCAAGGCGATAGTCAAAATCGGGGTCATCCTCGTCGAAGAACTCTGAGATAAGCAGCTGTTTGCCACTTTCGAGCTCGATCACCGAATCCAGCGTCGCCCCCTTGTAGTTGCGCTCGCGGATATTGCCCCGCAGCGTACTGCTCTGATCGTCATCCTGATCGAGAATGCGCAGATCTTCCGGGCGCAGCAGCACCAGTACCTTGTCGTCTGGCTGGAACGGCAAGGTGGTATGGAGCAGGCACTCGCGCCCCTCTACCTCGGCCTGCCAGATACCGGGTTCACGCTGATTGATCAGCTTGCCATCCATCACGTTGATCTCGCCGATAAAGCGGGCCACGAACAGGTTGGCTGGCGATTCGTAGATATCGCGCGGTGTGCCGCGCTGGATGATCTTGCCGCCCTCCATCACCAGGATGCGATCAGACATGGTGAGCGCCTCTTCCTGATCATGGGTAACGAAGACAAAGGTGATGCCAAGGCGACGTTGCAGCGCCTTGAGCTCGCTCTGCATCTGTTTGCGCAGCTTGTAGTCGAGCGCCGAGAGGGATTCGTCGAGCAGCAGCAGGCGCGGCTTGTTGACCACGGAGCGTGCAATGGCGACCCGTTGTTGCTGACCGCCGGAGAGCTGATCCGGGCGGCGGTTGGCCAGCTCGGTGAGCTGCACCATGGCGAGGGTCTCCTCGACCCGCTGGCGGATCTCGCTGGCAGGCACTTTCTGCATCTCGAGGCCAAAGGCGACATTTTCAAACACCGTCATATGGGGGAAGAGCGCATAGCTCTGGAACACGGTGTTGATGTGCCTGTGTTCGGCGGGGATATGGGTGATCTCGTCACCGGCCAGATGGATGGTGCCACCGTCGACCGATTCGAGCCCGGCCAGCAGGCGCAGCAGGGTGGTCTTGCCACAGCCGGAAGGGCCCAGCAGGGTAAGAAATTCACCGTCATAGATTTCAAGGTCAAGGTCACTCAGGATCACCTTGCCATCGTATTTTTTGCTGATCTTGTTCAGCGCGACAATTACCTGTGGATTGTTCATCATCCGCCAGTCTCACCCCAGCCAGTGGCCATCGTGTTGAAAGAGGGCCGCATTCTATGCAGCCGACACATGAAATTAAAGGCTTTTTGGCCCGAATTAGCCGCAAGTGTGCAGGAAAAACGGCTACGAATAGCAGACCAAATCGCTATAATGTGCCACCTGATTTGGTCGTTTTCGATATTGGATAGTCAATTGAGTAATAAAATGCGTATTGGCGGCTCCCTTGAGCAGTCTCTGAACCAGGGCTACCGCCTTGATCTGAAAGGGGTCATCCAGGAGGGATGGCAACAGACCCGCCGTACCGGATTTGGCCTGCTGCTGGCGATTGTCGGGGTGACGGCGATCTGGATCCTGCTCAGCAATGTGCTGCTGTTGCCCTATCTGGGGGATGACAGCCAGATGAATGTGGCCATGGTGCTGAGCCTGCTGATGACGGTGGTAATGGCCCCCATGACCAGCTCCCTCGATATGCTGGGGTTGCAGCAGTCGGTCGGGGTGCGCGCCCGCGCCAACCAGGTGTTCGACTTCTTCCGCCACTTTGTACGCCTCGGCATGTTGAGCCTGCTTGGCAGTCTGCTCACCAGCCTGTTTGGCCCGCTATTCGATCTGCTGGGATTGCCCGCCGTACTCTCATTCATTCCCTCGGCCCTGATCGGCATGGGGCTGCTCTTTACCGTCCCGTTGGTGCTGGAGCGTGGCCTGACGCCGCCCCAGGCCATTCTGGTTTCTCTCAAACTCTTTGCTCGCGGCTGGCCCAGCATTGTGCTGTTCCACGGCGTGATGACCGCGCTCTTCTTCCTGGCTCTGATCCCCATGGGGTTGGGGCTTATCTGGGTGGCACCGCTCTATTTCAACTGCAAGGGGATCCTCTATCGGGATCTCTGCGGGGTGGGGGTAGAGGTTAACGAGGTGACAGAAGGCCCCAACCATTTCAATGCATGATGCAAAAGGATGTTGAATGACCCGTCGATATGGAGTGACCAAGGCTGTGCGCCAGAGTCTGCTGGCCACGCTCTTGCTGCCTGGGCTGGCGCTGGCTGAGCCGATGCTGGATCTGCAATACAGCACCTTCTACAGCCAGATGAAGACCTTTGCCAAAGGGGAGTTTGGTCACGCCAGACTGGGGTTTTATCTGACCGATCCGCAAAATGGTCAGCGCTGCGGCCTCACCTTTGCCCGGGTTGCAACCGACAGCAAGGAAGTGGCGGGCGAGGTAACGGTCGATAGCGAACTGCGCCTGCCTTTTGATGAGGATCTCAACCTCGACAAGGGGATCGTGACCGTCGGCCTGAAAGAAGAGCACGCCACTTGCGATATGACGGTACAGGTGATGGCCGATGCGCCGAACGGTCCCGAGCTGCCGCTGGCCGAGCTGGCGGCCCGTCAGCAGCAGATGCAGTCGCTACTCGACAAGATGGCGGGCATGGTCGGCAAGCACTTCCTGCCGAAGATGGAAGGGGTGCGCATTACCCTGGTGCAGCAGAGCGGCACTGCTTATCTGATTGATGGCGCCCGTCAGGAGGCGCTGCCCTGGCAGGAAGGACACCTGCTGCTGAGCAATAAGCAACTGGCCGCGTTCGCTGCCGGGCAACTGCGCCTGCAGGGGGACGTGCTGCGACTGACCCCCTGGTTGCACAAGGGCTGATGCCGATGGGTTGGTAACAGGCAGATAAAGAAAGCAAAAAAGGAGCGATCATCGCTCCTTTTTTATTGCGTGGTGTTTGCCCTGTGACGGCGGCTTAGCGCACTTCAATCACATCCAGCATGTCCATCTCGTCGATATCCAGCAGCGGCGCCTTTGGCATCTCGGGCGGATCAAACGCCTTGTCGCCGCCATCGATGATGCCGGAGTCGCGGTTGATGCTCTTGAAGTCAAACAGCTTGTGGTCGAGCAGGTGGCTCGGGATCACGTCCTGAATTGCTGTGAACATGGTCTCGATACGACCGGGGAAGCGGCGATCCCAATCCTGCATCATCTGTTTGATGGCTTGACGCTGCAGGTTCTCCTGCGAGCCGCACAGGTTGCACGGAATGATGGGGAAGGCTTTGACGTCTGCGTAGCGGATCAGATCCTTCTCTTTGCAGTAGGCCAGCGGGCGGATCACCACGTTCTTGCCATCGTCGCTCACCAGCTTGGGCGGCATGGACTTGAGCTTGCCACCGTAGAACATGTTGAGGAACAGGGTCTCGAGGATGTCGTCGCGGTGGTGGCCAAGGGCAATCTTGGTACAACCCAGCTCCTGGGCGGTGCGGTAGAGAATACCGCGGCGCAGCCGTGAGCAGAGTGAGCAGGTGGTTTTGCCTTCCGGTACCTTCTCTTTGACGATGGAGTAGGTATCTTCCTCGACGATCTTGTACTCGATACCGAGGGAATCCAGATACTCGGGCAGCACATGCTCGGGGAAGCCGGGCTGCTTCTGATCCAGGTTGACGGCAACCAGATCGAAATGGATGGGGGCGCTGGCTTTGAGGCTCATCAGTATGTCGAGCATACCGAAGCTGTCCTTGCCGCCGGAGAGGCAGACCATGACCTTGTCGCCCTCTTCAATCATGTTGAAGTCGGCAATGGCCTGACCCACGTTGCGCCGCAGGCGCTTCTGCAGTTTGTTAAAACTGTATTTTTCTTTGGCGTTCAGCTCTTCTAGCATGCTCGTAAAACCCGGGACACAAATAAGCGCGTTATTATAGCCATGTCCCAGGGGAGGGCAAGGTGCCAGGTACCTTATGATTGATTGCGACGACTGTCGACCGGGCAGCTGTAGTCCGCCGGTTTGAGGATCAGGATGTCGCAGGAGAGGCGGTCAATCACATGTTCGGCGGTATTGCCGAGCAGAGCAGCAGAAAGCCCGGTACGGCCGACGCAGCCCATGATCATCAGGGTCGCCTTGAGCTCTTCGGCCATATCCGGCAACACCTCTTCCGGTAGCCCCTCTGCTACCCGGGTCCAGAGATGACCGATCCCGAACTTGTCGGCATGGCTGAGCAGCAGGCTTTCGTGGTGTTTGCGGATAGCTTCGTTGTAGGCGTTGGGGTCAAACTCCGGCAGCTCGATGGCCACGTTGACCGGGGTGCCCGGGTAGGTGTTGACCAGATAGAGATTGGAGCCCAGCAGCTCGGCGATGTCGCTTCCCTCCTGGGTGATCCGTTCGTTGAGCAATTTCTGATCCGGATCGTCGCTTGAGCAGTTGATGGCGGCGATGATGTTGCCGCCCCGTTGCCAGTGACCCTCCTTGACCAGCAGCACCGGACAGGGGCATTTGCGCAGCAGGTGCCAGTCGGTGGGGGTAAAGATGAAGGTTTGCAGGAAGCTGTGATGGTGAGTGGCTTTGACCACCAGATCGTGTCGCTGCTCCAGCACTTCCTGAATGACGCACTCGAAAGGACGATTGTGCCAGACCACTTTCACTTCGCATTCGATCCCCTGTGCCCGATAGGGGGTCAGGATTTCGTCCAGCCACTCACGTCGCTGTGAAATGACGCCATCACGCATCTCTTGCCGCTCGTCCACCGAGAGCATGGCGGTCATTTCATACGAGAAGTCATAGATGGTGAGCAGCAGGGTCAGATGGGCGTTTTCGTCCAGCTCGGCGACTTTGACTGCCCGTTCGAGGGCGATTTGACACTCCTCTTCTGGATTGATAACCACCAGAATATTCTGATATTTGACCATCTTCTCCTCCTTGGAAAAGTCCAATGACAGCAGAATCTTAGCCATTACAGCTTAGCGCAGGAGGAGGGTATGGGGAACGTACCGGATCACATTCCAGAGGAAAGGATCCGGCAGGGAAAGCAGGAGACAAGCGAGAGGGTAAGCGGAAAAATATCAGCCGCAGGGCGGGCGAGTTGCACCGGCCATCATGCCCAGCGCGACCTGATCCAGTACGGTAATGTATTTGCCTTTGACGCTGATGAGACCGGACTTCTGGAAACGGCCGAGCAGACGACTGATAGTCTCGACGGTCAGCCCCAGATAGTTGCCAATGTCACCACGGGTCATGGATAGACGGAACTCCTTGGCGGAGAAGCCGCGTTCGGAGAAGCGTACCGACAGATTGTGCAGGAAGGCGGCGAGGCGCTCTTCGGCATTCTTCTTGGAGAGCAGCAGGATCATCTCCTGATCGCCCATGATTTCGTTGCTCATCAGACGCATGATCTGCTGGCGCAGCTTGGGCATCTTGCCGGAGAGATCATCCAGCACTTCAAACGGGATCTCGCACACCATGGCCGTTTCCAGCGCCTGGGCGAAGGAGGGGTGGGCCTGTTTGTGGATGGCGTCAAAACCGACCAGATCGCCAGCGAGGTGGAACGCGGTGATCTGCTCATCCCCTTGCTCGGTGATGGTGTAAGACTTGATGGTCCCGGAACGGATGGCATAGAGCGATTTGAACTCATCGCCAGCCTTGAACAGCTCTTCACCCTTCTGGATCGGCTTCTTGCGCTCGATGATGCTGTCCAGCTGATCAAGCTCGTTGTCGTTCAGAGTGAAGGGAATACAGAGCTGACTGATGCTGCAATCCTGGCAATGAATTGCACAGCCACCGCTCTGGATACGTCTGCCAGGTTTCTTTTCCGGGATCATAGGCTCATACGAATAATTGATTTATATCAAACAAGTTTACCATCAACTCATCCGTTTTGGATAGGGTTTCAAAAGGAAGCAATGCCAATCCAGAAGGTATGCACCCCGAACAAAATGAGCAGCAGGGCACCGCCAAGGCGCAAACTGCGCAGGGTGAGCCAGTATCTCAGGCGATCGGCAAGCCCGCCCAACGCGAACAGGGTGGGCAGGGTGCCGAGACCAAAAAAGAGCATGATCAGCGCCCCGCCACTGGCCGAACCGGCCGCTGCGCTCCAGGTCAGCATGGAGTAGACCAGCCCGCAGGGCAGCCAACCCCACACCATGCCAAAGGGCAGTGCCTGCACAGGTGAGGTGAAGGGGAGAAACTTGCCCGCCAGCGGTTTGATACGGGGCCAAAGTCTTGCGCCGAGCCGCTCCAGCAGCAAGATCCCTTGCCACCAGCCCGCCAGATAGAGACCAAGCGCAATCATCAATAACGCCGCCACCAGGCGTAAGCCGGCAATAGCGTGTTTGCCTGCGCCCAGCTCGCTGGTGGTGGCGAGCAGGCCGCCCACCAGTGCACCTGCAATCACATAGCTCAGGATCCGGCCGAGGTTGTAGTTGAGCAGATAGGCAAGCCGCCCCCAGAAGTGCTGCTTGTTGGCGGGGATCGCCATGGAGAGCGCGGCGGAGACGCCACCGCACATGCCGATACAGTGGGCAGAGCCTGCCAGTCCGACCAGCAGGGCGCCGGCCAGATCAAGGTTGTGGGTCATGGTCAGCAGGCTTTACGGGTTTGTGGGCAGGTTGCTCTTCGTCAAACAGGATGTTGGAACCCTGCCGGTCGAGATCTTCAAACTGTTCGGAGCGAATGGCCCAGAAGAAGACGACCCCGGCGATGATCACAAACAGGATGGCGATGGGGATCAGGACAAAAATTATATTCATGAGAGGTACCTTGGCGTTCATCCTTGGCAAGTGTCCCCTATGGTAACCCTGTTTGGGCAGGGGGCCAGCCGCTATCAGTGAGAAATGTGGCCTGCATTGGAGGCAGGCCACATTTTCAGCTATTTTCCGCCACCGGTCTCATCGGTTGAGGCGCATCGAGTTGGTTACCACGATGAGTGAACTGAGCGACATGCCCGCCGCCGCCAGATAGGGGGGCAGCCAGCCGCAGGCCGCCAGCGGCAGCACCAGCAGGTTGTAACCGATGGACCAGGCGAAGTTCTCGATGATGATCTTGCGGGTACGCATTGCCAGCACTCTGGCCTCGAGCAGTCGGCTCAGGTCATCGGCCAGCAGGATGGCATCGGCGCTGTTTTTCGCCAGATCGGTGCCACCAGCCATGGCAAACGAGGCGTGAGCGCCAGCCAGTACCGGGGCGTCGTTGATGCCATCGCCCACCATGATGCTGATATCCCCTTGGGCTTCCCGGGCCTTGAGGTAGGCCAGCTTGCCATCGGGCGAGACCCCCTTGACCAGCTCATCCACTCCCAGCTCGCGGGCAATCTCGTCTGCTTGCAGAGAGCTGTCGCCAGTCAGTACGGTAGTTTGCAGACCGGCTGCCTTGAATGCCGCGATCAGCGCCCTGGCATCGGGGCGCAGGGTATCTTCCAGATTGAAGCGGGCCAAGACCTGCTGCTCGTCGGCCAGATAGATAGCCAGACCGCGGCCGCGTTCTTGCGCCGGATCCAGCCCAAGCCAGCGAGCACTGCCGATGCGATAACGTACGCCATCCACCAGCGCCGTGATGCCGTGACCGATGACCGGGGTGATCTCGCGGGCGGATGGCAGCACGGCGATGCTGTCGGCTGGCAGCCGGAAGGCGCGGGCAATGGGGTGTTCGGATTGCACCTCCATGGCCTGGGCGATGGCGAGGCAGTGAGCCTCATCAAGGTCGGCCAACGCCTGGGTGTGCGTCAGACTGATCTCCCCTGTGGTCAGGGTGCCAGTCTTGTCCATCACGATCCGGTTGGCCTTGGTCAGCACGTCAAGCACATGACCGCGGCGCAGCAGAATGCCGTTACGGGTCAGATTGGCGGTGGCCGAGGTCAGTGCCGTCGGGGTCGCGAGTGACAGGGCACAGGGGCAGGTGGCCACCAGCACGGCGAGGGTGATCCAGAACGCCTGATCCGGTTGATGGAAGTGCCAGAAGGTCCAGACCGCGGCGGCAATGATCAGCAGCACCAGAATAAAGTGGCGCGACAGTTGATCCGCCATCTGGGCGATGGCCGGTTTGTCGTCGAGGGCGTGATCCTGCAGCCGCATGATCTGGGCGATCCGAGACTCTTCGATACGGTGGCTGACCCGGATCAGCAGCGGAGCATCCGTGTTGATAGTGCCGGCATAGACCTGATCGCCGGGCTGTTTGAGCAGGGGCAGCTGTTCACCGGTCAGCATGGATTCGTTGAGGCTGGCTTGCCCTTCGACAATGATGCCGTCCGCCGGCAAGGTGGCGCCAGCAAGCACCCGTATCCGATCGCCGACCTGCAAGGTCTTGGCCGCTACCTCATGCTCTCCTTCATCATCGATGCGGGTCGCCATGATGGGCACCAGTCTGGCCAGGTTGGAGCTCGATTCCGACGCCTTGCGCCGGGCCCGCAACTCGAGAAAGCGCCCCAGCAGCAGGAAGAAGACGAACATGGTGATGGAGTCGTAATAGACCTCACCGGTATTGAACACAGTGGCCCACATGGAGGCGATAAAGGCACCGATCAGCGCAAGTGACACCGACACATCCATCGACAGATGGCCCTGTTTCAGGCTGCGCCAGGCCCCCACGTAAAAGGGCTGGGCTGAATAGATCATGATGGGGGTGGAGAGCAGCAGGCTTATCCACTTGAAGTAGACCATGAACTCATCTTCAACACTGATGAAGAGATCCATGTAGAGGGCCACGGCGCACATCATCACCTGCATCGAGCCCAGCCCTGCCAGTGCCAGCCGGAACATATAGCTGCGTATCTCTTTGGCGTAGAGCGCCTCCTGTTGATGGGTCTGGAACGGGTAGGCGCGATAGCCGATCTGGGCAAATCCCTTGAGAATGTCACTCAGGGAGAGCTGGTCCGGATCCCACTTGATGCGAGCCCGGTGGGTGGTGGTGTTGACGTTGATGTAGCGCAGTCCCGTCAGTGTCATCAGGTGGCGTTCGATAAGCCAGGCACAGGCGGCGCAGGTCAAGCCCTCAACCGTCAGCTGGATTTCGCGAAGGGTACCGCTGTCGGTGACAAAATCCTGTTGCACTTCTGCCAGATCGTAGTGGGTGAGGACGGCCAGCTCCTCGGGCACCAGATCGCCCTTGGTGCCGGGAGCGGTGCGGTGATCGTAGTAACTGGCGAGGCCGCACTCCATGATGGTCTCTGCCACCGCCTGACAACCGGGGCAGCACATGGGGCGAACAATCCCCTTTATCTCGAGGGAATAACCACTATTAGCGGGTACCGGCTCACCACAGTGAAAACAGGGGGTCATGCTTTATGTCCCCCTGAATGCAGAATGCAAGCTGCAGGGGCGGTGGCGAGAACCGGCTCGCCACAGTGAGAACAGCCGGTCATGGCTTAGCGTCCTTTCGGGTCGAGTTCGACAGGGGCCAGGGTGGGCAGCTGGACGGTCTCTTGCAATCGCCACTCGTGGTCAAAGGCATCGACCCGAATGTGCCACTTGCCGACCAGCGGCTTGTCAAAATGGAGGCGATAGGTGCCGCTCGCATCGGCGGTGATCATGTGTTCGCTGTCCTGACCGGCCAAGGTCGGGTGGAACAATGAGAGATAGAGAGCTTGCCCGGCAGGAATGTCACCGCTGATGGGTCTGAGGGTCAGCTCGTTGCCGTCAACCTCCAGCCCAAAGCGGATATTGAGCGCTTCGGAGCGGTCAAACTTGCTCAAGTCCTGATTGATCTCTTTCCCTTGTTTGTAATAGTCCTCGGCCACCAGATTGACCCCATCCTTGCTGGCGATGATGGCGGTGGCGATGCTGCCGACAACGGCGGCAGTGGGGAGGGCGATGATAAACCAGGGCCAGAATTGGCGATACCACGGTTTGGATAGAGGTTGGGTCATGATTGCTACTGCCATGAAACGAATGATTAACGTGGAAGATGGTTTTTACGCAACACAAGATAACAAAAAGCCTCGAGGAGTCGAGGCTTTTTGCTGTGTAATCACGTGTTTATCACATGTTACAACGTTACGGGCGAACCTTATTTGGCAGACTGTTGATGAGACAGGCTGTAAACGTAGGAGGCCAGCAGGTGAACCTTGTCCTCACCCAGAATATCTTTCCAGGCTGGCATCACGCCGTGACGACCGTGGGTGATGGTTTGTACCACCACTTCGCGGGAGCCACCGTAGAGCCAGGTGTTGTTGGTCAGATCTGGCGCACCGACGGCAACACCGCCCTTGGCATCGGCCCCGTGGCAGGCAGCGCAGATGGCAAAGCGTGCTTCACCTTTCTTCGCTTCCACCAGGTCAACCTTGCGACCGGAGAGGCTCAGCACATAGGAGGCCACTTCCTGAACGCCATCTTTGCCGAGGATTTCACCCCAGGCCGCCATGATCCCCTGACGACCGCCCATGATGGTGGTCTTGATTTGATCAGGCTGGCCGCCCCATTGCCATTCGCTGTCGGTCAGGTTCGGGAAGCCGCGGCCACCACGGGCATCGGAGCCGTGACACTGGGAGCAGTTCTGCAGGAACAGACGCTGACCCACTTTCAGGGCTTCCGGATCCTTGGCGATCTCGGTGATGGCACGATAGGTTTTGCCATCCGCTTCATAGGTGAGTTCACGGAACTTGGCGCCGTAGATCTCGTCAGCCTTGGCGACCTCACGGTCATACTCCACCGCGCGACCTTCAGCCTTGGCCGATTCGGTTGCAGCCTTGGACTCGGCCAGCGAGCGCACGTCCTGGTTGGAACTTTGCCAGCCCAGCAGGCCTTTGAAGTTGCCAAGCCCCGGGAAGGCGACCAGATAGACCAGACCGGTGACGATGAAGAAGAGGAACATGTAGGTCCACCACTTCGGCAGCGGGTTGTTGATCTCCTCGATGCCATCGAAGGAGTGACCCATCGATTTGCCTTCTTCCACACCCATCTTGTCCTTGCGGCACCACATCAGCAGCAAGAAGCAGCCGAGGATGGTTCCCAGACTGATGACAGTCACAAAAATGCTAAACAGAGTGCTCATTATTGTTTCGCTCCTGCGTTCTTTTTATCAGCACCGGGTTGCTCATCATCGGCAAAAACCAGATTGGCAGCCTCGTCGAAAGAGGTCTTGCGGCGTTTGCTGTAGGCCCAGACGATGATGCCAATCATGATGGCCATCAACAGCAGGGTATACAGACCGCGAAATGTGCCGTAGTCCATTTTCGCCTCCTTATTTCAGGGCATGACCCAGTGATTGCAGATAGGCCACCAGCGCATCCAGCTCGGTTTTGCCCTTGACGGCTTCGCCAGCACCCTGAATATCGGCGTCGGTATAGGGCACACCGAAGTGATCGCGGAACAGCGCCAGCTTCTTGGCCGTCATCTCACCAGTCAGCACATTGGTATCAAGCCAGGGGTAGGCGGGCATGTTGGATTCCGGTACCACATCGCGCGGGTTGATCAGGTGAACCTTGTGCCACTCGTCGGAGTAGCGGCCACCGACACGGGCCAGATCCGGACCAGTACGCTTGGAGCCCCACAGGAAAGGGTGCTCCCAGACGCTCTCACCGGCGACCGAGTAGTGACCGTAACGCTCGGTTTCGGCACGGAACGGACGGATCATCTGGCTGTGGCAGTTGGTGCAGCCTTCGCGAATAAAGATGTCGCGTCCTTCCATCTGCAGAGCGGTGTAGGGCTTGAGGCCCTCCACCGGCTCGGTGGTTTGCTTTTGGAAGAACAGCGGAGTGATTTCAACCAGGCCCCCCAGACTGATGGCGAAGATGATGCCGACCACCAGCATGGGAACGCTTTTTTCAAATATTTCGTGACGGTTATTGTTGCTCATGGGTTGACCTCTTCAATCATGCTGGCTGGGCGACAGGTTCCAGAGAACCTTTGGGCGCAGTGATGGTGCGATAGGCGTTGTAAGCCATCAGCAACATGCCGGTGACGAAGAAGCAGCCACCCAGGAAGCGCACGAAATAGAAGGGATAGGATGCCTGCAACGCTTCAACGAAGCTGTAGGTCAGGGTGCCGTCTTCGTTGACTGCACGCCACATCAGGCCCTGCATCACGCCGGAAATCCACATGGCAACGATGTAGAGCACGGTGCCCACGGTCGCCAGCCAGAAGTGAACGTTGATCAGCTTGACGCTGTACATCCGGCCCTGGCCGAACAGGTTCGGGATCAGGTGATAGACGGCACCGATGGAGACCATGGCAACCCAGCCCAGCGCACCGGAGTGCACGTGACCGACGGTCCAGTCGGTGTAGTGGGAGAGGGCGTTGACAGTTTTGATCGCCATCATCGGGCCTTCGAAGGTCGACATGCCGTAGAAAGAGAGGGAGACGATCAGGAAGCGCAGGATGGGGTCATAACGCAGTTTGTGCCAGGCACCGGAGAGGGTCATGATGCCGTTGATCATGCCGCCCCAGGAAGGTACGAACAGGATCAGGGACATCACCATGCCCAGTGACTGGGCCCAGTCAGGCAGTGCGGTGTAGTGCAGGTGGTGCGGACCGGCCCAGATATAGAGGGAGATCAACGCCCAGAAGTGCACGATGGAGAGGCGATAGGAGTAAACCGGACGACCCGCCTGCTTGGGCACGAAGTAGTACATCATCCCCAGGAAGCCGGCGGTCAGCAGGAAGCCCACCGCGTTGTGGCCATACCACCACTGCACCATGGCGTCCATGGCGCCGGAGTACATGGAGTAGGACTTCATGCCGGAGAGCGGCACTTCCATGTTGTTGACAATGTGCAGCACCGCAACGGTGATGATGAAGGCGCCGAAGAACCAGTTCGCCACATAGATGTGGGAGGTGGTGCGCTTCATCAGGGTGCCGAAGAAGACGATGGCATAGGCGACCCATACCACAGTGATGGCGATATCAATCGGCCACTCCAGCTCGGCATACTCTTTGGCGGAGGTGTAACCCAGCGGCAGAGAGATGGCGGCAGAGAGGATGATCGCTTGCCAGCCCCAGAACACGAAGGTTGCCAGCGGGCCACCAAACAGTCTGGTTTGACAGGTGCGCTGAACCACGTAGAAGGAGGTGGCCATCAGTGCACTGACGCCGAAGGCGAAGATCACTGCGTTGGTATGGAGGGGCCGCAGACGACTGTAAGTTAGCCACGGGGTCTCGAAGTTGAGGGCAGGCCAGATCAACTGGGCTGCGATCAGTACGCCAACCGACATGCCGACAATTCCCCAGACAATCGTCATGACGGTAAACTGGCGAACAACGGTGTAGTTGTACTCAGGATGGTTAGTTGTATGGCTCATCGTTATATTCCGCTTCCGATGCTGCTGTTGTTTGGTTTTGTATCCGGAGGACCGGACTGGCTTCATCAGCCACCGCCGACCAGTTGTTAACATCTGTTAACGAAAGGAAAAGCAAAAGATGGCTAAATGAAAACTGCATGGGAATGATACTGAACTGACAGGTAAAATAACAGTATAAACAGTGATATATTTGGCTCCGTCCGGTCTCGATATGGCAGTTTTTTACCTTGTTCGAGATCACAAAAAACCATTTTAATTGCATCTTAATCGGGCTGTTTTTGATGAAAGAGAGACTTACCGCACGTAAAGTTTTGCACCTCGTACTGGTATTGGCGCTGTTATTGGCGCTGATGGCTTATCGCACCTGGTTTTCGGCCGATAACAGCGTCTCTGCTGACCAGAAAAAAGATCAGATTTGTGATCTTTCCCACACCCCTTGCAGCGCGCTGATTGGTGACAAGCCGCTGACGGTCGCCATCAAGGAATTACCGCTGCGCGCTGAACATGACTTTGCCATCGCTATTACCGGCGGCGATCCGGCCATCAAACCGGTGAAAGCGACACTCGAAGGCAAAGATATGTTTATGGGCACCATCCCGGTGAGTTTTGAACAAATAGACGGACAGTGGCAGGGGGTAACCCAGGTGGGGAGCTGTACATCACCCGTCATGATCTGGTTGTTAAATATCGAGTGGAGTAATGGCCAACGCCAGCAATTGGCGCTTTCCGTTGCCCGGGAATAACGGCACAAGAGATGGGGAGTGGAAAAAATATTTGAAATTTCCCGGCCAGGCGTTACCTTCCCCAAACCATCAGGGAGTGAAGTTCATTTAATCATGATTGAAAAACAACCGTTTTATCGCACCCTCAACCAGCAGGCCAAGGCGCTGCTGGAGGGGGAAACCGATCTTATTGCCAATCTGGCCAACCTCTCCGCGCTGCTGAATCAGGAGCTGGAGCAGATCAACTGGGTCGGTTTTTATCTGTTGCAGGGCGAGACCCTGGTATTGGGGCCATTTCAGGGCAAACCAGCCTGCGTGCGGATCCCGGTCGGCCGTGGGGTGTGTGGTACGGCAGTGGCAGAGGGGAAAACCCAGCTCATTGACGATGTCCACCAGTTCGATGGTCACATCGCTTGTGATGGCGCGAGCAACTCGGAAATCGTGATCCCGGTGCGCCGTGGTGGCGAGATCATCGGGGTACTCGATATCGACAGTCCGATTTTTAACCGTTTCGACCAGGAAGACCGGATTGGCCTCGAAGAAACGGTGCAAATTTTGGAAAGCATGCTCTAAGTCATTGCTAGATGGTTCGCAAAAGGCCCCAAGCTCTCTATAATGGGGCCTTTGTTGTGCTCGGGACGTGCCCGTGCGTTTATATGAAAGCCAAGGTTATACATGGAAAACACTGAGAAGCTGAAGAACAGTAAAGAGATCGTTGCCTACCTGGTCGAGAAATTCCCGGCCTGCTTCGTTGCTGAAGGAGAGGCCAAGCCGCTCAAGATTGGCATCTTCCAGGATTTGGCCGAGCGTCTTGCTGACGATGCCAGAGTCTCCAAGACCATGCTGCGTTCCGCACTGCGTCAATACACCTCCAGCTGGCGCTACCTGCACGGTCTCAAAGCTGGCCAGGCTCGCGTTGATCTGGATGGCAACCCGGGCGAGCTGCTGACCGAAGAGCACATCGAGCACGCCAAGCAAGCTCTTAAAGAGAGCAAAGAGCGCGTATTCGCCAGCCGTCGTACCAATACCAAAGAGAAGGATGAGAAGGCCAAGAAGCCCCGTCGTCCTGCTGTGCGCAAAACCGAGAAAGCTGATGTAGCTGCCAAGCCGAAAGCTGCCGCCAAGGCACCGGTCGCTGACGCTCCGCTGGTTAAAGTGGATGCCGCTACGCTGAAAGTGGGCCAGGATGTGCGCGTCGTTATGGGTAAATTCCCGGTTCCGGCAACCATCAAGGAAGTAACCAAGGACGATGTACAGGTCCAACTGCAGACCGGCATGATGGTGCGGGTCAAATCAGAGCACTTGGTTCTCTAAGGAGACAAATGTTGAAGCATGGCGTAATTCGTTTTTCCCTCGTTGCCTGTAGCCTGGCGCTTGCCGGGCTTGCACAGGCCATCGAGCCGGTGCTCAAGGAGAGTGATTTGCCTGTGTTGGCTCAAGAGAGCCAACATGCTACGGCCAGCAAGCGAATTACCAATCTGTTTACCCGCTCGCACTACAAACAGTTCAAGCTGGACGATGCCTTTTCCTCCGTGATTTTTGATAAATATCTGGAGAATCTGGACTACAGCCGCAACCTGTTTTTGGCCTCTGATATCAGCCGTTTTGAAAAGTACCGTAACGGTTTTGACACCGACCTCGAAAGAGGCCGTCTGGCTCCCGCCTACGAGATGTTCAACCTGAGTCAGCAGCGGCGTTATGAGCGGTTCGAATACGCCCTCAAACTGCTTGATACTCCTTTCGATTTTACCCAGACCGACAACTATGTGTTTGATCGGGAAGGGGCGGCTTGGCCCAAAGATGAAGCAGAGCTCAACGAGCTGTGGCGTCAGCGGGTCAAGTTCGATGCCCTGAGCCTCAAGCTCAGTGGCAAGGAGTGGCCCGAGATCAAGGAGCTGCTTGGCAAGCGTTACAACAATGCCATCAAGCGGATGTCCCAGACCGAGAGTGAGGATGTCTTCCAGCTCTTCATGAACTCCTTCGCTCGCGCCATCGAACCGCACACCAGTTACCTCTCACCGCGCAGTGCCGATCGTTTCAACACCGAGATGAACCTTTCGCTGGAGGGGATCGGTGCCGTGTTGCAGGCGGAAGATGACTTTACCGTCATCCGTTCTTTGGTGCCCGGTGGCCCGGCTGCCAAATCCAACCACCTCAAACCCGATGACAAGATCACCGGGGTAGGGCAGGAAGATGGCAAGATTGTCGATGTGATCGGCTGGCGTCTCGATGACGTGGTCGAGCTCATCAAGGGGCCCAAGGGGAGCAAGGTCAAGCTTGAAATTCAGCGCGGCAAGGGCGCAACCGCCAAGACCGAGCAGATCGAGCTGACCCGCGACAAGGTGCGCCTTGAAGACAGAGCCGCCAAGTCCAAGGTGATTAACGCCGAAGGCAAGAAGATTGGTGTCATCGAGATCCCGAGTTTCTACGTCAATCTGCATGACGACGTGATCAAGGAGCTCTCCAGCCTCAACAAGCAGAAGATCGATGGTCTTATCATCGATTTGCGCGGTAACGGCGGTGGCGCCCTGACTGAAGCCTCTGCCCTGAGTGGTCTCTTCTTTGGCAGCGGTCCTGTGGTTCAGATCCGTGATCATATGGGCCGTATCACGGTCAACGGTGACGACGATGGCAACGTCTATTACGGCGGTCCCATGTCGGTGCTGATCGACAGATACAGTGCCTCGGCCTCCGAGATCTTTGCTGCCGCCATGCAGGATTATGGGCGAGCCCTGATCCTTGGGGAAAACTCCTTCGGCAAGGGGACAGTGCAGCAGCATCGCAGCCTCGCCAAGGTCTATGACTTCTACGAGCAGCCGCTGGGTCACGTGCAGTACACCATCGCCAAGTTCTACCGGATCAACGGTGGCAGTACCCAGAACAAGGGCGTTGCGCCGGATATCAGCTTCCCGACACCGGTTGCGCCGGAAGAGACGGGTGAAAGCCGTGAGTTCAATGCGCTGCCGTGGGACAAGATAGCCTCTGCCAACTATCAGACTCTGGGCAATTTCACTACTCTGCTGCCCAAGCTGCAGGCGGCTCATGATGCCCGCATCGCCAAGGATCCCGAGTTCGCCTACGTGATGCAAGATATTGCCGACTACAAGGTGGAGAAGGAGAAGAAGTCGGTCTCCCTCAACGAGGCGGAGCGTGTTGCCGAGCAGGCGAAACAGGATGAGCAAGCGCTCAAACGCACCAACGAGCGGCTGGCTCGCCTTGGCAAACCGGCGGTGAAGAGTCTGGACGAACTGCCTGCGGATTTTGAGGCGCCCGATGAGTATCTCATCGAAGCAGCTAATATCACGGCGGATCTGGCCAAGATCAGCAAACCCAGCTGACAAGGCGACTCTAATACACAAGGGCGACTGCGGTCGCCCTTTCTTTTTGTCTGGCACATCTGACGTCATGCAAATTGTTTGACCCCGCCAGTTGGTTGTGACAGCCTCTTTCTCGCCTTTAACAAGCGTGGAAGCAGACAATAATGACCGATCACTCCCAGGCCATGACGGCCAAATATCGCCAGGATTATCAGGCGCCGCTCTACTGGATCGACACTATCGACCTCGATTTCCAACTGCAGGAGCCGCTGACCCAGGTCACTGCCATCACCCGCATTCGCCGCAACGGCGAGCACAATGCGCCGCTGGTCCTCGATGGCGAGCAGCTGACCCTCAAGAGCATTGCCATCGATGGCATTCCCTGTGACCACTACGAGCAAGGCGAGAGCAGTCTGACCCTGTTCAACCTGCCGGCCGAATGTGTGCTGACCATTGTCACCCTGCTGGATCCGGCCGCCAACACCGCACTCGAAGGGCTTTACAAGTCTGGCGATGCCTACTGCACCCAGTGTGAAGCTGAGGGCTTTCGTCGCATTACCTATTATCTGGATCGCCCCGACATTCTGGCGCGCTACAGCACCCGCATTACCGCCGACAAAGCCAAATATCCCTTCCTGCTATCCAATGGCAACAAGGTCGACAGCGGTGATCTGGATGGCAGCCGTCACTTCGTGCAGTGGCAGGATCCTTTCCCCAAACCGAGCTACCTGTTTGCGCTGGTGGCCGGTGATTTCGATGTGGAGCGCAGCCACTACACCACCAAGAGCGGCCGCAAAGTGGCCCTCGAGATCTTCGTCGACAAGGGCAACCTCGATCGCGCCGGTTTTGCCATGGAGAGCCTCATCAACTCCATGCGCTGGGACGAGCAGCGTTTCGGCCTCGAGTACGATCTCGACATCTACATGATCGTCGCGGTGGACTTCTTCAACATGGGCGCCATGGAGAACAAGGGGCTAAACATCTTCAACTCCAAATTCGTGCTGGCCAATCCTGCCACCGCTACCGACAGCGACTACCACGGTATCGAACGGGTGATCGGTCACGAATATTTCCACAACTGGACCGGCAACCGCGTCACCTGCCGCGACTGGTTCCAGCTCAGCCTGAAAGAGGGGCTGACGGTATTCCGGGATCAGGAGTTCTCCTCCGATCTGGGCTCCCGCGGCGTCAACCGCATTAACAACGTGCGTACCGTGCGCGGCCCGCAGTTTGCCGAAGATGCCGGCCCCATGGCGCATCCGATCCGCCCGGATGTGGTGATCGAGATGAACAACTTCTACACCCTGACCGTCTATGAGAAGGGGTCGGAAGTGATCCGCATGATGCACACCCTGCTAGGTGAAGAGGCCTTCCAGGCCGGTATGCGCCTCTACTTCGAGCGTCACGACGGCTCGGCCGCCACCTGCGATGATTTCGTGCAAGCGATGGAGGATGCGTCCGGTGTGGATCTCGGTCGTTTCCGCCGCTGGTACAGCCAGTCCGGCACGCCCGAGCTGACTGTGACCGACGAGTACGATGCCGCCAGTGGTATCTATCGCCTCCATGTGAGCCAGCACACCCCGCCGACTCAGGATCAGCCGCAGAAGCTGCCGCTGCATATCCCCCTCGACATCGAGCTCTATGACGAGCAAGGTGCCGTCATTGCACTGCAATATCAGGGCAAGGCCATCGGCAACGTGCTCGATGTGCTGGAAGCGAAGCAGACCTTCGAATTCGATCAGGTGCCGGTCAAGCCGGTGCCCTCCCTGCTGCGGGACTTCTCCGCACCTGTCAAACTGCACTATGACTACAGCGATGAAGCGCTCGCCTTCCTGATGCGCTTTGCTCGCAACGAGTTTGCCCGCTGGGATGCGGCCCAGATGCTGATCAACAAGGCGGTCATCGACGGGGTGGCACGGGTCCAGCACGGGCAGGGGGTTGAGCTATCCCAAACCCTGCTTGCTGCCTTCGTCGCCATTCTGGACGACAGCGATCTCGATTTGGCCCTCAAGGCGGAGATCCTGGCGCTGCCGGGTGAAGCGACCCTGGCCGAGTTGTTCGAGGTGGCCGATATCGATGCCATCCATCAGGTGCGCGACGCGATCCACACCCGTCTTGCCGAGGCCTTTGGCGCGCGCCTGGCGACTTCCTATCAGAGCCTGCGTCTGAACGGTTATCATGTGGTGCACGCCGACATGGCCAAACGGGCCCTCAAAGGGGTGGTGCTCGGCTATTTGGCGGCGCTGGATGCGGAGCATGCCGATGCGCTGGCGCGCGAGCAGTACGCAACCGCCGACAACATGACCGACACCCTGGCGGCGCTACAGGTGGCCAACGGCTATCTGCTGCCATGCCGTGCCGCGCTGCTGGCCGATTTTGAAGGCAAGTGGGCCAAGGATGGACTGGTGCTGGACAACTGGCTGCGGCTGATTGGCAGCAAGCCGGCTGCCGATGTGCTGAGCGAAGTGAAGCAGGCGATGAGTCACCCCACTTTCAGCATTCGCAATCCGAACCGGCTGCGGGCGCTGATCGGCAGCTTCGCCATGAGCAATCAGGTGCAGTTCCATGCGGTGGATGGCAGCGGTTACCGCTTCCTGACCGATCTGCTGATCGATCTCAACGAGGTGAATCCGCAGGTGGCCTCCCGTCTCATCACTCCGCTTATCCAGTTCAAGCGACTGGATGAGGCGCGCAAGGCCCTGATCCGCGCCGAGCTGACCCGTCTTGCCAACCTTGAGGGGCTGGCACGGGATCTGTTCGAGAAGGTCAGCAAGGCGCTGCAGCAGTAAGTGTTGACGGGGCAGGGGCGTGAATGCGCCTGCCCCTATTGTGTGATTTGTCGTGTGATCAGGAGCAAGCGTGAAGCAGTTTACTTTTCGGCTCTCATTGAGCAGTGACGAGGTGATGCTGATGTATCAGGGCCATGCCAGACGGCTGGTGGTGCGCAGCGAACAGGGATTGACCCTGGAGCTTGGCATAGAAAAAATACGGCCCTTTGTCGCCATCAATGGTGTGCATGGCTATTTTCGGCTGAAAACCCAGGACGATTACCGCTTTATCAGCCTCGAACGCATAAATTAACAAAAATCGAACAGATTACCGACTGTTTATCTGCTTTGCGTCACTATCTATCCGGTAAACTGGCACAAAGGTAGTGGGAATTTCTGTATTTTTGGTTATTTGCAAAATTTCTCACAGTTTAAGCCGTGATCTGCACCTTGTTTTTAACATCTCGTTAGCACCTTTCCTCGCCTTCCCTTATCCAAGCCATTACACTTCGCAACAACTCTGCACCAGCGGGTAACCAGGGTGGTTGCCTCTGCGTCGGTGGTTAATGTCGTCCGATAAGGAATATAAAAATGGCATTGAAAGACGCCCCTACCTCAGTTCTGCTCGAAAACGTTCTCAGTCTGATCCATCAGAAGTTGCCCAAAAACAGTGCCTCTTTGGTCGAGCGCTTCGTTGCCAAGTTCTACGGCAACATGGCGAGCTCCGACCTGCACGATCGCAATGACAGCGATCTCTATGGCGCGGCCCTGAGCCTGTGGAATGCCCTCAATCAGCGCAGCGGTACCGATCCCTACATCCGGGTCTACAATCCCGAGCTGACCCGTCACGGCTGGCAATCGCCCCATACCATCGTCGAGGTGATCCTGCAGGACTCGCCCTTCCTGGTGGACTCCATCCGGATGGCGCTTAAACGGCTCAATATCACCGCCCACATGATGCTGCACCAACCGCTGCACCTCATTCGCGGTGCGGATGGCAAGATTGACGCCATTCTGGAACTCGACAACACCGACGGGCAGACCTCGGTTGAAACGGCATTCCTTATCGAGATCGATCACCTCACCAGCGAGGAGCAGATGGCCGCGCTGGCTACCGAGCTCAACTCGGTGGCCGGTGAAGTGGCGCTTGCCGTGGGCGACTGGCAGCCCATGCTGGCCAAGCTCAATGAGATCATCGACGAACTGCCCAAGCGCAAGCACCCGGTCAGCAAGGAGGAGGTGGCCTCCTGCGTTGCCTTCCTCAAATGGGTAGCTGCCCACAACTTTACCCTGATGGGCTATCGCCGCTACGACGTCAAGGCGGTGGAGGGGGATCACGAGATCCTGCCGCAGGCGAGCTCCAGCCTGGGGCTGATGAAGAACTCCATCAAGGAGGTAGGCCAGCGCCTTGGCAACATGCCTGCCAGCGCCCGTCACGCCGCCCTGAGCTCTGACCTGCTGATCCTCACCAAATCCAACAGCAAGTCCCGGGTACACCGTCCGGCTTATGTGGATTACATCGGCATCAAGCGCTTTGACGAGCATGGCAAGGTGATCGGGGAAGATCGCTTCATCGGCCTCTACGCCTCTTCCATCTACAACACCAGCGCGACCCAGATCCCGCTCATCAGCCATCGCCTCGAACGCATCATGGCGGCCTCCGGTCATGAGAAGGGCTCCCACGCCTACAAGGCGCTGCTGAACGTGCTGGAAACCTATCCCCGTGACGAGCTGATCCAGGCCCGTGAAGAGGAACTGCTGGCTACCGGCCTTGGCGTGCTGGAGATGCAGGAGCGGGACATGCTGCGGCTGTTCGTGCGCCGCGATGTGTACGGTCGTTTCTTCTCCTGCATGGTCTATGTCACCAAGGAGCGCTACAACACGGCGCTGCGGATCAAGACCCAGCATATTTTGCAGAAATATTTTGGCAGCAATGAAGAGGTGGAGTTCAACGTCTACTTCACCGAAGGCGTGCTGGCGCGGACCCACTACATAGTGCGGGTCAACAACAACAACGTGGATGTGGATGTGAACGAAGTACAGAACAACCTGATTGAAGCGGCCCGCAGCTGGGACGACAGACTCGACTCCGTGCTGCTTTCCCACTATGGCGAGGCCCGTGGCAACGAGCTGCGTCGCCGTTTCAGTACCGCCTTCCCCCGTGCTTACAAGGAAGATGTGCTGCCTGGCTCTGCCGTGGCCGACATCATGGCGCTCGATAACCTGAGCGAAGCCGAGCCGCTGGGCATGCTGTTCTACCGCGCGCAGGAGGAGGAGAACGATCGTCGGGTACGGCTCAAGCTGTTCCACCGCTCCGAGCCCATTCACCTCTCCGACGTGCTGCCGATGCTGGAGAACATGGGACTGCGGGTGATCGGCGAGACTCCGTATCAGGTTCGCACTCCGGGCGGCGATCTGTTCTGGATCCTCGACTTCTCCATGCTGCTGCATGGCGAGCAGCCCTTTGATCTGGCCCAGAGCCAGCAGCGCTTCCAGCAGGCGTTTGCCGCCATCTGGAACAAGCAGCTGGAAGATGATGGCTTCAACCGGCTGGTATTGGGGGCGGGTCTCACCGGCCGTCAGGTCTCTGTGCTGCGAGCCTATGCCAAATACATGCGCCAGACCGGCGTCTCCTTCAGCCAGTCCTATATCGAAGAGACCCTGACCCGCTACCCCGATATCACCCAACTGCTGTTTACCCTGTTCGAACAGCGCCTAGATCCTGCCGGCAAGCAGGACGCAAAGGTACAGGCCAAGCTGCACGAGGAGCTTGCCGCCAAGCTGGATCAGGTTGCTAACCTCGATGACGATCGCATCATTCGCCGCTATGTGGAGATGATTGACGCTACCCTGCGCACCAACTACTACCAGCTGGACAAGGCGGGCAACATCAAGCCCTACATCTCCTTCAAGTTGGCGCCGTCCAGCATCACCGACATGCCGCTGCCGCTACCCAAGTTCGAGATCTTTGTCTACTCGCCACGAGTGGAAGGGGTACACCTGCGCTGGGGCAAGGTGGCTCGTGGCGGTCTGCGCTGGTCCGATCGCAAAGAAGACTTCCGCACTGAAGTACTGGGTCTGGTCAAAGCCCAGCAGGTGAAGAACACCGTCATCGTGCCGGTGGGGGCCAAGGGTGGTTTCTACTGCAAGCAGATGCCGGCGGGGGCCCCTCGCGCCGTTATTCAGGAAGAGGGCAAGGCCTGCTATCGCCTGTTTATCCGTGGTCTGCTCGATGTGACCGACAACATCATCGCAGGCGAGGTGATCCCGCCCAAATCCGTGGTGCGCCACGATGAGGATGACTACTACCTGGTGGTTGCCGCCGACAAGGGCACTGCGACCTTCTCCGACATCGCCAACGAAATAAGCCTCGAATACGGCCACTGGCTCGGCGATGCGTTCGCCTCCGGCGGCTCGGTCGGTTACGACCACAAGAAGATGGGCATCACCGCCCGTGGTGCCTGGGAGTCGGTCAAGCGCCACTTCCGCGAGATCGGCGTCAACTGCCAGACCACAGATTTTACCTGCGTCGGGATCGGCGACATGGCCGGCGACGTGTTCGGCAACGGCATGCTGCTCTCCGAGCACACCCGGCTGGTGGGCGCGTTCAACCACATGCATATCTTCGTCGACCCCACTCCGGATGCGGCCAAGAGTTTTGTCGAGCGCCAGCGCCTGTTCGATCTGCCGGGTTCCAGCTGGGATGACTACAACCGCGAGCAGATATCACAAGGGGGCGGCATCTTCCTGCGCTCGGCCAAGTCCATCAAGCTGAGCCCAGAAATGCAGACACTGCTCGGCACCGACAAGGCCAGCATGGCGCCAAACGAGCTGATCAAGGCGCTGCTTTGCCTCAATGTCGATCTGCTGTGGAACGGCGGCATCGGCACCTATGTGAAGAGCGCTCGGGAGAGCGATGGGGAAGTTGGGGATCGCAGCAACGACGCATTGCGGGTCAATGGTCGCGATTTGCGGGCCCGTATCGTGGGTGAGGGGGGCAACCTCGGCTTTACCCAGCTTGGTCGGGTGGAGTACGCCAGTCAGGGCGGTCGCATCAATACCGATTTTACCGACAACGTGGGGGGGGTGGATTGCTCCGATAACGAGGTGAACATCAAGATCCTGCTGAACCAGTTGGTGGCGGCAGGGGATCTGACCCTCAAGCAACGTAACCAGATACTGTATGAGATGACCGACGACGTGGCGCAGATCGTGATCACCAACGCCTATCGCCAGTCCCAGTCCATCTCGGTCACCAGCTTCCGCGGCTCTGAACAACTGAAAGAGCAACAGCGCTTTATTCAGGGGTTGGAGCGGGAAGGCAAGCTCGATCGTGCGCTGGAGTTCCTGCCATCTGATGAGGAGCTTTCCGAGCGGATGGCGGCAGGGCAGGGGCTGACCCGCCCCGAACTGGCGGTGCTGGTGGCCTACGGCAAGATGGTACTGAAAGAGCAACTCAATTGCCCGGAAGTGACCGACGAACCGTTCCTGGCCAACATGCTTGTCACCAGCTTCCCGGCCAAGGTGCAGCAGCAGTTTGGTGCCCAGCTGGCCGATCACCCGCTACGCGGCGAGATCATCGCTACCCGGGTGGCCAACATGCTGGTTAACGACATGGGGCTCAACTTCGCCAGCCGGATGAAGGACGAAACCGGTGCCTCGGTCGCCGAAGTGGCTTGCTGCTTTGCCATGGCCCGCGAAGTGTTTGGCATGAACCGGCTGTGGCGCGATATCGAAGGGTGCGACAACCTGGTGGATGCCCAGACTCAGCTCGAGCTGATGTTCTACAGCCGCCGCATTGTGCGCCGTGCCACCCGCTGGTTCCTGCGTGCCCGCAATCGCAGCTGGAGCATCAGCGAGAACATCGCCTTCTTCCGTCCTGCGTTCGAGACCTTAGGGAAGCACCTCTACGAGGTGATGGATGAGAGCGAAGTGGCCGAGCATCGTCAGGCTGTTGCCAAGTGGATGGATAAACAGGTGCCGGAGGCCATTGCCCGTCAGGTCGCCCATATGAGCAGCCTCTTCTCCAGCCTAGATCTGGCGCAGATTGCCGCGGAGCACAAGACCGATATTCTGCGCGCCGCCAATGTTTACTATCGCCTCGGGGCCAAACTGGATCTTCACTGGTTCCTCGACCAGATCAACCATCAGCCGGTCGGCAACCACTGGCAGGCGATGGCGCGAGCCTCCTTCCGCGAAGATCTGGACTGGCAGCAACGCAGTCTCACTTCTGTGGTACTGGAAGGGTGCAAAGATCAGGGAGAATGCGCTACCATACTGGCCGACTGGATTTCGGAGCATGAGCAACTCTTGTCCCGTTGGACCCACATGTTGGCCGACTTCAAGACCACCAGCACCCACGAGTTCGCCAAGTTCTCGGTGGCCTTGCGAGAGTTGAACCTGCTCCAGTTGAATTGTCGGGCACTTTAATTGCCAGATTAAGGCATGACACCGACATTACACCCAAAGCCCCGGCCAGTCGCCGGGGCTTTCTTTAAGGAGCAAAGATGTTGTACCCCATCGCCAGGCATTTCCTGTTCAAGCTCAATCCGGAACAGGCTCACGATCTCTCCATGAAATATTTGCCCCGCCTTCTCGGTACGCCACTCGATTGTTTCTTCCGCCAGAATTTGCCGAAACGCCCCGTCACTGTCATGGGGCTTTCTTTTGCCAATCCGGTGGGATTGGCGGCCGGTCTGGATAAAGATGGTGAGTGCATTGACGCGCTGGGCGCCATGGGATTTGGCTTTATCGAGGTAGGAACCGTCACCCCCAGACCCCAGAGCGGCAATGACAAGCCGCGCCTGTTCCGGGTTATTCCGGCAGAGGGGATCATCAACCGGATGGGATTCAACAACAAGGGGGTGGATCATCTGGTGGCCAAGGTAAAAGAGGCCAAATATCAGGGAGTCATCGGCATTAATATCGGCAAAAACAAAGACACTCCCATCGAACAGGGCAAGGATGATTACCTGATCTGCATGGATAAGGTTTATGATCATGCCGGTTATATTGCCGTCAATATCTCTTCCCCCAACACCCCGGGTTTGCGTTCGCTGCAATATGGCGAGGCGCTGGATGAATTGCTGGCAGCCCTCAAGGTACGTCAGCAAGAGCTGGCAGCCCAATATAAAAAGTATGTGCCGCTGGCGGTTAAAATTGCCCCGGATTTAAGCCTTGAAGAAATAGATCAGGTGGCCGCGTCGCTGGTACGGAATGGTATTGATGGGGTTATCGCCACCAATACCACCCTCGAGCGCGAGATGATTTATGACATGCCCCACGCCGGTGAAGCGGGTGGCCTGAGTGGTCGTCCGCTGCAGCACAAGAGTACCGAGGTGATCCGTCATCTGGCCAAGGCGCTCAATGGTGCTCTGCCAATTATCGGTGTGGGTGGTATTGATAGTGCCATGGCCGCCCGTGAAAAATTGGCCGCCGGTGCCAGTCTGGTACAAATTTATAGCGGCTTTATTTATAATGGGCCGGGGTTGGTCAAAGAGATTGTGACCAATATTTAAGAAATAGATGGCGGGGCCCTTTATTTGACGTTGCTGATTTCCTGCATATGGAATAAAGTCAACTGGTAATTATCAAGTAAGGGCTCCAACATGTTTATCCAACCGACCGATAGCTGGCAATGGCACTATGATGCCCAGAGTGACCGTCTGATGTTGGACCTGTCTGATAACATGTTATTTGCGACCGAGTATAAAGGGCGGCAATTGGTGCCCAGCTCGTTTACGACCCAACCTTTTTGTGTCGATGATGCAGCCCTCTATTATCAGTTGATGGATAAAGCAGTCGAACTTGAGTGGAGTATTCCCCATCAGGTTCAGTTGGTGCTTAATGCCATCGCGGTCAGTCGTTTTTATAAACCCCTGATGCCGCAAAGCTGGTTTTTTAGTGAACAGCATCCGCAAGTGATCCCGCAAAACGGTGATCTGGTCTTGATGAATACACCTCATGGCAACGGCGAATTTATGGTCATTGAGACAGGGGAGCAGGCCAGCGTCTGTTTGAACCTCACAGCCGATCTGGTATTGACCACCAGTAAAACTCTGCCGCGTTTCGGGGTGATCAAGGTGATGAATAACCGGATGAAGCCGCGTATTACCGTGACCGAGCAATATCGTCAGGTCAGTTGATATATATTCATCAATCTTTTTATCTCTGTGATTACACCGCTGCCTGTTTTAACTGTGGACACCTCAATCGCGCCTCGTTTCTGATCCTTCATTGATCCGCGAACATCTTGCCCATTCTCATTGATCTTCATGGTTGTGATCCAGCCTCTCTGAGGCTTATTACATCCACTTGTACCTTGTGTTCTGACCCACGCAGTATCTTGGTCTTCCGTGCTGCAAGCATGGTGTCTCATTCTTGTTTCGTTCTGCTTGCCTAGTGCCTCCACCTCGCTATCAACACATCACTCACTGCTGCGATTTTCTACATACGACATTTTATGCTTGAAACGAGAGCTATTCTCACTTACATTTTGTTACAACATAACAAAATGGAGTTGCCATGAAGCCTCATATTCATCCTGATTATCGTTTGGTGCTGTTCCATGACACGGCAGCAGATGCCTTTTTCCTGGTCGGGTCAACCATCAAGAGCGATCGCCGCTATACGTGGCAAGACGGGAAGGAGTATCCCTACGTATCGCTCGATGTTTCCAGCCAGTCGCACTCGTTCTATACCGGCAAGCAGAAGCAGGTATCGAGTGAGGGGAGTGTGGCCCGTTTCAACAAGCGCTTTGGCGCATTTTCAAGCAAGAAGGAGTCCTGAATGCAGGTCGTCTGTTCACTCAAATCCGCAAGGGCGCGTCATCCCGATTGTCAGTTGGTGCGTCGTCGGGGCAAATTGTTCGTGATTTGCAAAAGCAATCCCCGCTTCAAGGCTCGTATGAAGTGATCCGCTAAATGATGTCTGGCCCCATGATCTCGCCATCGGGTAGTCATGGGGCCTTTTACCTTTTCGCCACCTATCAATCTGTTTCCATCCTGCTGTTTGCGCCGACTTTTGCATGCTCCAGCCCGCCTGATGAGGTATAATGCGGCACTATTTTTATGGGTTCCCCGTGAGCGTGATGAAAGAATTTTTTGCAACCTGCCCCAAGGGGCTGGAAAACCTGTTGGCCGATGAGCTGACCAATCTTGGCGCAGAGCAGGTCCGTGAGACCGTGGCTGGCGTCCATTTCAAAGGCGAACTGGCGATTGGCTACAAGGCCTGTCTGTGGAGCCGTTTTGCCTCCCGCATCGTGCTGGTGCTCTCCGAATTCCAGATGAACGACGATCTGGATCTCTATCTGGGCGCCCACACCATCCCCTGGGAAGAGCACTTCTCCGGTACCTCTACCATCGCGGTGGACTTTACCGGTACCAACCCTGCCATTCGCAATACCCAATATGGCGCGCTGAAAATCAAGGATGCCATCGTCGACCGCTTCACCAAGCGCGGTCACGTGCGTCCGGACGTGGACAAAAAGGCGCCGGATATTCGCATCATGGCGCACCTGGGCAAAGGCAAGGCCAATATCACGCTGGACTTGTCAGGCCCGGCGCTGCACCAGCGTTTCTATCGTCAGGGCACGGGTGAAGCACCACTCAAAGAGAACCTGGCCTGCGCCATGATTGCCCGTAGCGGCTGGGCCGGTGAGCCCATGATGGACCCCATGTGCGGTTCCGGTACCTTGCTGATTGAAGCGGCCTTTATCGCCGCCGACATGGCGCCTGCGCTGCGCCGCGAGCGCTTCGGTTTCGATCGCTGGCTGCAGCACGATAGCGAGCTGTGGCAGAGCCTGATGATGGAAGCGCAAGTGCGTGCCAAACGCGGCATGCAACGTTGCGAAGTGAAGCTGTTTGGCTGTGATGCCGACCAGCGCGTGCTGCTCAAAGCTCGCGACAATGCCAAAGCGGCCGGTGTGGCCCATCTCATCACCTTCAAGCAGGCCGATGTCACCAAGCTGGAAAACCCGCTGCCGATGCCTGCCCCTGTTGAAGGGGAAGAAGGTCAAGGGGAGGCCCGCCAGGTCGGTATGCTGATCTCCAACCCGCCTTATGGCGAGCGTCTTGGCGAGTTCCCGGCCCTGCTGGAAGTGCATCAGGCCCTCGGCGATGCCCTGCGTCGCAGCTTCCAGGGTTGGAAAGTCTCCATTCTTTCTGCATCGCCCGAGCTGCTCAGCTGTCTGCGCCTGCGCGCCGACAAACAATATCGCCTGTTCAACGGCGCCCTCGAGTGTCAGCTGCGCAATTATCAAATCGCACTGGACTCCGTGGCCTCGCAAAAAGAGGTGGCACAGGACTTTGCCAACCGTCTGCGCAAGAATCTGAAGGCGCTCGAGAAGTGGGCCAAGAAAGAGAATCTCGACTGCTACCGTCTCTACGACGCCGACCTGCCTGAGTACAACGCCGCCATCGACCGTTATCAGGACTATCTGGTGGTGCAGGAGTACGCGGCGCCCAAGGATATTCCTGCCCAGAAGACCCGTCAGCGTCTGCTCGACATGGTGCAAGCCGCCATCAAGGTGACCGGGATGGACGGCGAGAAGGTGATCCTGAAAGTACGCGAGCGTCAGGAGGGCAAGCAGCAGTACCAGAAGCTATCCGAAGAGCAGCACCGGATGGAAGTGCAGGAGTATGGTGCCCGTCTGTGGGTCAACCTCTACGACTACCTCGATACCGGTCTGTTCCTCGACCATCGTCAGACCCGCCGCATGCTGGGTCAGATGGCCAAGGGCAAGCGCTTCCTGAACCTCTTTGCCTACACCGGCAGTGCCACCGTGCACGCGGGTCTTGGCGGTGCCAGCGAGACCACCACAGTGGATATGTCGCGCACTTACCTCAACTGGGCACAGGACAACATGCGCCTCAACTCGCTGGTGGGCCGTCAGCACAAGTTCGTGCAGGCTGACTGCCTGAAGTGGCTGTCTGAAGCGGACGAGCAGTACGACCTCATCTTCATCGATCCGCCCACCTTCTCCAACTCCAAGCGGATGGATGAGAGCTTCGATGTGCAGCGCGATCACCTGCTGCTCATGCAGCACCTGAAGCGTTTGCTGGCTGCTGGTGGCACCTTGGTGTTCTCCAACAACAAGCGCCACTTCAAGATGGATCTGGCCGGTCTCGAGGCCATCGGTCTCAAAGCGCAGAACATCACCGGCAAGACCCGGCCCAAGGATTTCGAGCGCAACCAGCACATCCACAACTGCTGGATCATCACCCATGCGGAGGCTGAGGCTTGATGCTGACCCTGTTTCACACCGACGGTTGCCACCTGTGTGAGCAAGCTTGGGCGCTGGTGGAGGAGGCGGGGGCAAGCGATGTGACCCGCCGCTGCGACATCATGGACGATGCCAGCTGGCTTGAGGCCTATCGGGTGCGTATTCCGGTGCTGCGGGACGAGGCTGGCCGCGAGCTGGGCTGGCCCTTCACGCTGGTGGAGCTCAAAGGCTGGCTCGCTCGTCAGGGTTGATTTGTGATTTGACGATGAAACGGGAGCAGACCCAGTCTGTTGCCCGTTTTTTCATATGAGATAAGGAACGAACATGGCTCTTTTAACATTGCACGGCGCGTGTCTGTCGTTCAGTGATTTTCCGTTGCTCGACAAGGCCGAGCTGACCATAGAGCGAGGCGAGCGCCTCTGTCTGGTGGGCCGCAACGGGGCGGGCAAGTCCACCCTGATGAAGGTAATTGCCGGTGAATTGCCCCTCGATGATGGCCGTCTGGTGTTGCAGCAGGACTTGAAAGTGACTCGTCTTGAGCAGGATCCGCCCACCTCGAGCGAGCTCACCGTGTTTGATTACGCCGCCGAAGGGCTGGCCGGAGTCGGTGAGCTGCTCAAGCAGTATCACCACGTCTCCATGGCGCTGGCGAGTGACCCGTCCGATGCCAACATTCGCAAGATGAGCCAGCTGCAGGAGCAGCTCGATTATCAGAATGGCTGGCAGTACGAGACCCGCATCAATCAGGTGCTGACCCTGCTTGGTCTTGATCCTGACGTGACCCTCGACAGTCTCTCCGGTGGCTGGCTGCGCAAGGTAGCGCTGGCCCGTGCACTGGCATGCGATCCCGATCTGCTGCTGCTCGATGAGCCGACCAACCACCTGGATATCGAGGCCATCAACTGGCTGGAAGAGTTCCTCAAGGATTTCCGTGGCGCCATCGTTTTCATCTCCCACGACCGTGAGTTCATCCACAAGCTGGCGACCCGGATCATCGATCTGGATCGCGGCGTGATCACCTCCTGGCCCGGCAACTATGACGAGTACCAGCAGGGCAAAGAGGAGTGGCTGCGGGTCGAAGAGCTGAAAAATGCTGAGTTCGATCGCAAGCTGGCGCAGGAGGAGTTGTGGGTACGCCAGGGGATCAAGGCGCGCCGTACCCGTAACGAGGGGCGAGTGCGCGCCCTCAAGGCGATGCGCATGGAGCGTACCCAGCGTCGCGAACTGCAGGGCAAAGCCAAGCTGCAACTCGACGAGGCGAGCCGCTCCGGCAAGCTGGTATTTGAAGCTGAAGGGTTGGGACTCGACTTTGGTGATCGCACCCTGTTCGAGGGGCTGGATCTGCAGGTGCTGCGTGGGGACAAGATTGCGCTGGTCGGCCCCAACGGTTGCGGCAAGTCGACCCTGATCAAGCTGCTGCTGGGTCAGCTAGATGCCACTCGTGGTTCGGTGCGTCAGGGTACCAATCTGGAAGTGGCCTACTTCGATCAGTACCGCGAACAGCTCGATCCCGAGCAGACGGTGGTGGACAACGTCGGGGAGGGCAAGCAGGAAGTGATGGTGCGCGGTCGCTCCCGCCATATCCTCGGCTATCTGCAGGACTTCCTGTTTGAACCCAAGAGGGCCAGAACGCCGGTCAAGGCGCTTTCTGGCGGTGAGAAAAACCGTTTGCTGCTGGCCAAGCTGTTCCTTAAACCCAGCAACCTGCTGATCCTCGACGAACCGACCAACGACCTCGACGTCGAGACTCTGGAGCTGCTGGAAGAGCTGCTGGCGGACTATCCAGGCACTCTGCTGCTGGTCAGTCACGATCGTCGCTTCATCGACAATACGGTAACCGGTTGCTGGCTGTTTGAGGGGGATGGCCGCATCAGCGACTACGTGGGCGGCTATGCCGACATGATTGCGACCCGCGAGCAGCAGCGTGCTCAGCAACAGGCCAAGAGCACGCCTGTGAAGGCTCCCGAGCCGGTAGCCACAGTGAGCGAAGCGCCGAAGAAAGGCAAAAAACTCTCCTACAAGCTACAGCTTGAACTGGATGGTCTGCCGGCGCGTCTTGAGCAGCTGGAAGCCGAACTCGATGCGCTGCAAAGCGAGATCAACCAGCCCGGTTTCTTCTCCCTGCCAAGCGAGCAGACCCAGCCCAAACTGGCCGAATTGAGTGCAGCCGAGACGGCGCTGGAGGAGGCATTTGCTCGTTGGGAAGAGCTGGAAGGACTCAAAAATCAGGAGTAAGTTCCCTGTAATTAAAACTTAATCCAGTTCAGTGCCTTGTGTCACATAGCCCGGTTAGGGTGGAAGTTTTTGTTTGACCGAGTGCGCTCGCAGGAGTAAAGATGAAAGCGACCGATGAGAATTTGGTCGCTTTTTTTGTTCCACGAAGAGGGTCGTAGATGATGAAGAGACAGAAGCGGGACCGTCTGGAAAGAGCTCGTGCTCGTGGTTATCAGGCTGGCGTGGTCGGCAAACAGAAAGAAGCGTGTCCGTATCAATGCCTGGATGCCCGTGGGCATTGGCTGGGTGGTTGGCGTGACGCCATGGAAGGGCGGGGCTCAGGCCTCTTCATGAAGTAGCAGGTACTTCATCACTCATTACAAAAGGAAAGGGGCCGTTGTGGCCCCTTTGCGTTAATGCTGTTTTACCACCAATCAGAGAGATCAGAATGCGGTGGTATCTTTGAAGAGGCCCACTTTCAGGTCGGTGGCGCTGTAGATCGGACGGCCGTCGACTTCGACCACACCATCAGCAATTCCCATCACCAGCTTGCGGTTGATGACCCGCTTGAAGGTGATCTTGTAGGTCACTTTCTTGGCGGTCGGCAGGATCTGGCCGGTGAATTTCACTTCACCCACGCCCAGAGCACGACCCTTGCCAGGACCGCCTTTCCAGCCTAGGAAGAAGCCAACCAGCTGCCACATGGCGTCCAGACCGAGACAGCCAGGCATCACGGGATCGCCGGGGAAGTGACAATCGAAGAACCAGAGATCAGGGGTAATGTCGAGCTCTGCGAGGATCTCTCCCTTGCCGTGCTCGCCGCCGTGGTCGTTAATCTTGACGATGCGATCCATCATCAACATGTTGGGGGCGGGCAGCTGACTGTTACCCTCACCAAACAGTTCGCCACGGCTGCAAGCCAGCAGCTCCTCACGGGTAAAAGAGTTCTTGCCCTGTTCGCACAGGGAAAGGCGGGCTTCCATGGTTGGATTGTCTACGGTCACACTGAGTTTCCTTCAAATGAATAAAGCTGCGTCAATCTAGCGTACAGTTGTTAGCTAAACAACTCCGATCACTTCATTAACGGCCCAACCAGCGCTCCAGCAGCGAGCGTAGTAGCCCGGCTTTTGCTGTGGTGCCGTTCAGTTCATCCAGACGCTCCTGAATACGGCCAAACAAGGTGTCAGGCATATCAGGCTCACCGGCCACACAACCGGTCAGTAGCTCGATGGCCTCTTCAACATGGTCCACCGGATGGATGTGGAACTGGCCTGCTTCGACCGCTGCGATCACTTCATCAGAAAGGTTTAACTGCTGCACATTGGTGCCTGGCAGAATAATCCCTTGTTTGCCGGTAAGTCCGTGGATCTTGCATACCCGGAAGAAGCCTTCAATCTTCTCGTTTACACCACCAACGGCCTGCACATTGCCAAACTGATCGACCGCGCCGGTCACGGCAAAGTGCTGATAGATAGGCTGGCGGGCGAGGGCAGAGAGCAGGGCACACAAGCCGGTCAGTGAGGCACTGTCGCCATCAATTTCGTGGTAAGACTGCTCAAACACCAGATTGGCCGACAGGGGGGAGGGGTTCTCTGCGCCAAATTTGTTGGAGAGATAGCCGTGGATAATCATCATCGCCTTGGCGTGGATATGACCGGCCAGCTCAGCTTTGCGCTCGATATCCGCCACATCGCCATCACCAAGGTGTACGGTAGCAGTGAGGCGCACCGGCTCGCCGAAGTCATAAGGGTGACCGGAGACCTGAATGACAGACAGGCCGTTGATCTGGCCAATCTCTTCGCCATCGGTTTGCAGCAGGATCTGGCCGTCGATAACCCCCTGATCGGACTGCTCAACCAGATAGTTGAGGCGGTAATCCTGCTCTTCCAGTGCGCCGCGAATATGCTCGTCGGTGACCACATCAGATTCCAGCTCCCGGGCCAGACTGTCAGCCATCCGCATGATGGCGGAGAGTTGCACTTCGGAGAGCGACAACCACTCCTGATGGTCACAGAGGCGGCTGGCATGACGACAAAGGGCGGCGAGGGCGGCTGGCGTGAAGTCCAGCAGGTTCCAGCGCTGGCGCAGCCAGGCCAGGTACTGCAGAAATTCCTGCAGATCCTCTTCAATATTCACCTCTGAAACCAGATCCGCGCGCAGGAAGATGCGCTCGGACATATCGCGATCCAGCATCTGGAACTCAGCCACGTCGAGTCGGTCACCCACCAGGATCAGCTTGAGCTTGATGGGGGTCGCTTCAGGTGCAAAGAAGGGGGTTAGTGTCTTGCCTTCCTGATAGGCGTTCCAGTCCAGCTCGCCTTTTTGCATGGCATTTTTGAGCTTAAACCAAAGATGAGGCTGGTCGAGCAGCTCATCCAGTTGAAGAATAAGGTAGCCACCATTGGCCTGACGTAGCAAACCTGGTTCCAGCAAGTGCTGATTCGCGTAGACAGAACCCTGTTCTGTCTGATAGTTGATGGAACCAAACAGGGTATCCCAGTTGAGATCACGACCGTAAATTACCGGTGCTTCCTGCTCTTCGTGATGAATAAGCAGGTTGATCAGCACCGGATGCTGAAACTCCAGTCCCAATGCCACATGGGCCGCCAGATCCGAGAGAAAGTCATCGATCTTTGGATCGTTGTTTTGCTTGCGCATGATGCGGGTTACGATTCGCTCGGCATCGAGATGGTGGCTAAGCAACTTGAGTAGCTCGCCAACCATTTCGCAAAACTCAACGCCAGTACCGGGTTGCAGTCGCAGCCAGATAGGTTTGAACGGGTTGTTGAGATTCTCGGTATAGCAGAGGTCGAACAGATCGCCATCCTTACCATTGGAGTCGGCAATCAGAGTGCGGCACACATCTTCATAATCGGCACCGGGGAAACCGTTGAGCAGCATAACCGGGCAATCACCATCAAAACTGGCCAGACGTTTGATACCGGAGATTGCTCTGGGTTGCAGAGCGGCAAAGGGGATGGGCTCAAGCTCACAAAGCCTGGGGAACTGTTCAATCGCAAAAGCGGGTTTTAATTGTTCTGATGTTAATTCAGCCACTTAAGACATCCGGTCGAAGATAGGATCAATTGTTGCCATTATACACAGTTCAATAAGCGGTGACAGGAAACAAGATACTGTATTTAACATAATATGCATTATGCGCAGTGATGGGTTTCTACGTTTTGGAGTTATTTCCGATGAAACACAGCCGTCGCCCACAGGATCGACTCTTGCTGGATGCATTAACCGCCGGTGTCGATCTGTTGACACCACTGCGGCGCCATCGGTTTCGGCAGCTAGATATCAGTGTGCCCGATGACCACCAGTTGCTGTGGTTCGACGTGTTCCCGTTGGCCGGTGCGTTGGTGTTGATTCATAAGGACACCCCGTTGTGGATCTGCCGCTGGCAGTTGGTCAACCGTGTGGCGGTTATCCACGACTGGCGGGCCTTTTGGTACACCCATCAACAGGATTTTGCCCATCTGCCGCTGGAGGCGATTTGTTGGCTATCCAGTCGTTACCAGGTTAAATGGGATTCGCCCAGTGGCAGGTACTTTTGGCAGCGCTGCCTGCGGGAGGCCCGCGCCCGTGGCCTGTCGGTGAACGCTAGTGCTATAGGCCAGCCCTAAACATTGCTCACCGGGTTGGATGGCTCAGGCATGATCGATTGGCGCGACCTCGCGGCGTGCAGCATGGAGCTCGTCGGACATTTCCCCTGGGCTGATGCGCCGCACCACATCCACAGGCCAGGCGCTGCCGGTTTGCAGGACGCTGATGATCTCGGTCATTTCTGGGTGAGACATGTTGAAGGTCAAAAATAACAGAGTCTTTACAAATTATGCCGATAACCCCATTTATCGGCATCTCTGTGAGAGATAACATTGAGTGAATTTAACCACTACGGCGACACAACTCCGGTCAATGCGATCCATGATGAAGAACCATCTTGATACCTTGCAGCCAAATGCAGAAGAACCTCACCTAAAGCAGGCAATGCATCGTGCTTGGTGCCATAGCGTTGGCAATAGAATTGGCTAGTTCACCAACTGCTCATTTAGCTGTACCCGAACATGTCTTGGGACCATGTCCCCTCCCCTTAGTCGATATTCTGAAACCACAAATGTCCCATCTTGAGACAAGAGTCCACTATTAGAGGCTGTCTTGACCTGGTTAAAGTAGTCGCCTTAATGGGTGGACAGATCCCCTGCCCTTACTCAAAATGCTAAAAATGCAAATTTCCCGTATTGAATAGTTCACACTTACAACAGTGCCGGATCATCAATGCCCTTGATGCAATAAGCGCTCCCTTCCCTCTTGGTTTCCGTGAATTTTATAATGGTGAATTTAACGTAACCATTCATATATTTACGTTAGGTGGCGTCTGGCTCCTGAGAGTTTTCGGTAGCCCACGACGATGACCATTCGTATAAGTCATCAAATCACCTTTTTAGACCTCAATGCACTCCACAGAGAGAATGAAAAAGACCCGCCTTTTGCGAGACGGGTTTTGTTCTTTCATTCCGGCTGATCAGGCTATTAGCCAATGTTTGCGTTTGGGTATGGGCGTTCGCGGATGGGATATGTGGACATTGCTGCACATATCCATGATTAACCTCTTCAGTTCATTCATATCGACAGAGTGAAGTGTTAACGACCAGAATGCTCTCGCCTGGCTGTAGTGCATGCCGTTGGTATAGAGCAGGGTGTCATTTTCAAAACGAAGTTGGCTACAGGGTGTCTCCATCTGCAATCCTGTTTCGGGAAACCAGATATTCAACGTGCCTGAGGGGATAAGGGTAAATTGCGCCATCAGATCGCCTTGTCCGACAATCTTGTAGGTCTTCTTGATAATGTCTATCGGCATAGGGGGTTGTCTCGATGTTTGAGCAAGCGATTTGGTTATTTTTCTCTCTGATACGGAATAAATATTGATCCCGCGGATGGCTACCTGCTCGTTCTTAACAGCCCTGCTGTTCCCTGAACCGGTTGCCATCCAGAGAAGTACAAAATAACGGCACCAGCTTGAATGAGACCTTAATGAATCACTTTTTTAGGTCACGATGCTCACCCGCCCTTTGAACGATTATCTCTCGTTTGTTGGCTCAATCTGTCTAGCGGTTTTTGTTGCGCGCTCTCATGTCGTTCGCTGTTGCTGGTGTGCAGGTATTTCGAAGTGGTGTCGATGCTGTCATGTCCTGCATCGGCTTGTACGTGGGAAAGCGGTCTCCCATGCAGGTTGATGTCATGGGTGATCCCGGTGTGGCGGATCGCATGGGGAGATAGTTGCCGCATTTCGGCCGCATCCTGGACAAATCCATCCTGCTCTGCCAATTCTGCCCCTTTACCGATGATCACCATGATCAAATCCCGTAGCTGGCGAATTCCAAGGTTGGCGTTGAGTTCCCCTTGCTCGCGACCGTGGGCTGCCGCTTTATGGCGAACGAACAGTGGCGTCTGTTCATCCGGTGTTGGCAAGGGAGAGAGACCGAGGAAACGGCGGTAGCGTTCGAGTGCCGCCAACAGCGCTTGGGATACCGCTACGGTACGCCGTTTGCCCCCTTTGCTTTGCGGAATAAAGTAGCCCCAGACGCCGGTTTTGCGATCCCGTCTGAACTGCCCCATCACAGGGGTAAAGCCCGGCCGGGCCGCCACCTCAGAGATCCGCAGATAGCAGGCATACATCAGAATGATGAGAAAACGGCTGCGCTCGTGCTGCTCCGGATGGTCGTTGGCAAGGGTATCGGCGGCCTGCATCACGTATGACCACTGCAACTCGCTGAAGACCTGCACCTGATCATTGGCCTCCAGCTGTTGCGGCCGTTTGACTCGCTGCAGTAGCAGAGCTGGATTCCTGTCCATGTACTCCTCCTGGATCAGGAACTGGAAGAAGGCGGACAAGATGGCGAGCTTGGTCTTCATCGCCTGCTCGCTTAGGCGATAGGGCAAGGTGCGGCCCAGCTCCCGCTTGCCGAGAAACGGTCGCCATTGCGGGTTGGGCAACCGCTCTCCCCACTCTTTGTCGAGGACAAACTGCGCCACGTTGCGATAGGCGATCAACTCTTCAGGGGGGGACTGACAGTAGTCGAGATAGCGGATCATGATGCGGCGAGTGAGATCTTTCGGGCTGATGGCTGCCTCGCGAAAGCACCAGTGTAAAAAAGTGGTCAGTTCGCTGCGATAGGTTTTGTAGTTGTTTTCGCTGTTGCGCTGCTCCAGCAGCCAATCAACCGCCAGTTCGTAAACCAGCCCGGCATCGGGCACATCATTGAGGCTGAGGTTGGCAAGGTACTGATTGACCTGCGGATTACCAGCTTCCAGATAGATAAGGCTGTCAAACAGCGGCATGGCTGGCGGCAAGGATAATGGTTGTTGAGTCATGGTGTTGCTTGTTGATGATGAGATGAGTCGATATGAGCCTGTGAGCCGAGTTGCTAGAAAAGGGCTCGTGATAGATGAATGCGGCTTCAATTGGGATTGGTACTGCCTCTTGTTGTTGCTGATTAAGGTAACCGGGAGCGATCTGGATAACGTTCTCTCCACTGTTTGCTCATTATTTCCTCATAGACCTGGCTGGTGTCGCTCAGTGGTGCACGCTATTCAGTTATGCATTGGATATGCACCTTTGTTAGAAAATTCTCGGGGTAAATAGCCGTAAATATGGTTTTAAATGCAAATAAAATGAATGCGGCGAGCTGTTTATCCCGAGAAATAGCAGGTCTGTGCAATCAGGCCACCTGTTTGAGTGGCTTATCCTTGCGCTTGGCTGCTGGGGCCTCTTCCTCTTTCGTGCCTGCCTGAACCTTGCCGCCGCGCAGCAGGGTTTGCAGCACATCGCGCTGTTCTGCCAGGTAGAATGCCAGACTCTCTTGCTGCTCTGGTGCCAGCTCGATCGGGGCGCCAGCCAACAGGGTCATCAACTCATCGGCCGTATCCAGCAGCTTGTCATAGGCATCGGCCTCTTTTTTGCTGGCAAAGGTCATTTTTTCCACTCCCCCACGAACAACCACATATTTGATCTCGACAGCCATGATGGCCTCCTCTTGGTGATGATGGATAGAGTATATGTATGGATATACAGTATTGCAAATAACCTCACCGGAAAAGAGTTCGCTGGGGTTTAGCGACAAAAGCCGCGCTGGATCAAGCTGTCTCAAAGTGTCATTTGACTTCCACGCCAGACTGGTCGGATCATGGCCTTATGACGATCGTACGACACCTGTTTATTCTGCTGATGGTAGAGGCGCTGCTCCTCGGGAGTATCGCCCATTTGGTCGTGGGACTCCCCTGGTTGCTGACCCTGCTGTTTGTGGTGTTTGCCCTGCTTGGGTTGCGTTGTCTGGTGGTGCTCGGCAGCTGGCTGTTTACCCGCTTCTACCCCTCCCCGGCTATCGGCCCTTGGCGCAGGGTGAAGATGATGGCGCAGGAGATGCTGGCCTACCTCTATACCTTCACCTTGTTGCTACCGTTCGAGCCTTTGCTGATGGCACCCGATCGGCTGCGTCCATGCCAGCGCCCCGTATTGTTGGTGCATGGTTACGGTTGCAGTCGCGGGATCTGGCGCACCCAGCGCGCCCGATTGGAAGCCTCAGGCCATGTGGTCGCCACCATTACCCTGATGCCACCATTTGGTCATATCGATGAGATGGTGCCGCTGCTGGCCACCCGGATTGACGATGTGCTGGCGCAGACCGGGGCTGACAAGCTGGTGTTGGTCAGTCACAGCATGGGGGGGCTGGTCTGCCGCGACTATCTGGCTATTCATGGTGGTGACAAGGTCGCGCGCCTGATCACGCTGGCTACGCCTCATCAGGGCAGTCAGCTGGCCGCCCTTGGGCTTGGGGCCAATGCCCGTGAGATGGAGCCCGGTTCCGGCTGGTTGCAGCGTTTTGCCTCTGTGCCGCTTTGCGTGCCCGGCATCTCGGTGCGCACCAGTCACGACAATGTGGTGATGCCGCAAGAGCGGCAACGATTGGTGGGAATGGAAGATATCGAGTTGCCTGCCATTGGCCATCTCTCTCTGCTCTACTCCCGTCGCACGACTGATCTGCTGCTTGATCTGTTGTCCCGAGTCTGACCCTCCTTATTCGTCCTTCAACTGTTATTCCAAATAAAACAGGGGCCTGATTGCTCAGGCCCCTGTTGATCTCTTTATCCCATCACCCGGTTAGAAGTGTATCCCCTTGATCAGGGTCGAGACGGCAACCTGATCGGCGGTCGCCTTGGACTTGTCGCCATCCTTGGGATCGGCAAAGGTGCGGAAGCTGGTGTTCATGATCACCTGGGCGACACGCGGAGCCAGAGCGTGAACCACCTGACCAAATACCCCGAGGCGAGTAGCCAGACGAACGTGCTTGTTGATGATGGTATCGCATACCAGATCGGCCGCCTCTTCTGGCGTCATCATCGGTACCTGCTCATAGACCTTGGTCGGTGCGACCATCGGCGTTTTCACCAGCGGCATATTGATGATGGAGAAGCTCACCCCCTTGTCGGCAAACTCGGAGGCGGCAGTCCGCACCCAGGCATCGAGGGCCGACTTGGAGGCAACATAGGCGGAGAAGCGCGGCGCATTGGTCAACACCCCGATGGAGGAGATGTTGATGATGTGCCCTTTTTTCTTCTCAATCATGGTGGGCAGCACCCCCATGATCACCTTGAGCGCGCCAAAGTAGTTGAGCTGCATGGTGCGCTCCAGATCGTGGAAGCGATCGAAGGAGTCCTCGATGGAGCGGCGGATGGAGCGGCCGGCATTGTTGACCAGAATATCGACGCCACCGTGATCGGCCACGATGCGAGCGGTGATCTCCTCGGCCTGCGCCAGATTGGAGAGATCCCCCTGATAGATCTCGATGGTCAGCCCCAGCTCGGCAAACTCGGCTTTAGTCTCGGCAATTTTCTGCTCGTCGCGAGCGATGGTAACGACGTTGGCCCCCGCTCCCGCCAGCTTGCGCGCGGTTGCTCGGCCAATGCCGGAGGTGGCCCCGGTCACCAGCACCACCTTGCCTTCTACCCGACCACGCAGGGAGCGATCGATGAAGAGCTCCGGGTCGAGGTGACGCTCCCAGTAATCCCACAACCGCCAGGCGTAGCTGTTCAGCGGCGGCACTTCGATGCCTGTCCCTTTCAGTACCCGCTGGGTTTCGCGACTGTCGAAACGGGTGGGATAGCTGATAAGGCGGAACACATCCTTGGGCAGACCCAGATCGGCGATGGCGGCATCGCGGATGCGGCGCACTGGCGCCATGGTCATCAGCATGGCGGTCAGGTGGCGGGGAATGAAATTAAAGAGAGAGGCGTTGATGCGGATCGCAGGCTCCGGCGCATGGGCGGCGCGGGAGAAGGTGCTCAGCATGTCGCCAACCCGCATCGGGTTGGGGTCGGTCAGGTGGAAGGTTTTGTTCTCCTCGCCCTCTTGATGGGCGATATGCACCATGGCATCGACCACAAAGTTGACCGGCACGATATTGATACGGCCCCCTTCCACCCCGATGGCTGGCATCCAGGGCGGCAGCAGACGGCGCAGCTTCTGGATGGTCTTGAAGAAGTAGTAAGGGCCGTCGATCTTGTCCATCTCGCCGGTGTTGGAGTCACCGACGACGATGCCAGGACGGTAGACGCGCCACGGAACTGTGCACTCATTGCGCACAATCCCTTCTGCTTCGTGCTTGGTCTGGAAGTAAGGCATGTCGAGGTGTTCGGCCTCATCGAACATGTCCTCGCGAAACAGACCGTCGAACAGGCCCGCTGCAGCGATGGAGCTGCAGTGGTGGAACTGCCCTGCCCCTAGCCGCTCGGCAAGTTGCACAGCCTGACGGGTCCCTTCGGTGTTGACCTGCTGCTGGATCCCGGCCTTGGCGTTGAGATCATAGATGGCAGCCAGATGGAAGAAGTGGTCGATCTTGCCGATCAACGGCTCCTGCATCTCGACCGATACCCCCAGCAGCGGTTGCGTCATGTCCCCAAAAACCGGGACTGCGCGCGATTCATCCACATTCCAGAATGAGAACAGCTCTGGCAATTTTTCCTGATGAGAGGCGCGCATCAGAAAATAGACGATACAGTCGGGATGCTGTTGGAATAACTTTTTGATCAATCGACGCCCGATAAAACCACTACCGCCAGTAATGAAATAGTTCATAAAGAGAATCCTGCTACTGATTAGGGTGTTACTAGGTTGTTAGATATATCACGATTCATATGGGAATCCGCAATTTGATTGTCGGTTCGTGAGCAAACCCTAATTTCGGTGGTGTGCCAGTTCCGTTATTAGGTAGAACCCTCTATTTTTTGTCCCTAGACTGAAGTTGAAAAATCAGTAATGCCACAACCCGATTGCAGTTTCGTTGTCGCCATTACATTTATCTGTCGTTATTCAAGGAGAAGATCATGGCTAAGAAATTGAAAGCGCTGGCAGGGTCAGTGACCGACAACCAACTCACCTCCACCATCAAGGAGTCGACCCAGCAGATCTGGTTGGCGGGTCTGGGTGCCTATGCCAAGGCACAGGAAGAGGGTGGCAAGATCTTTGAAGCGCTGGTGCAGGAAGGGGAAGCATTGCAGGCCAAAACCCGTCAGAGCGCAGATGAGAAGATTGCCGCTGTGACCGACAAGACCGCCAATACCTGGGGTCGTCTGGAGCAGGTGTTTGAAGATCGCGTGGCCCGCGCTGTGGCCAGCCTCGGCATTCCGACCCGCAAGGATATCGACAAGCTCTCCAAGCGCATGGCTGAGCTGACCGATGTGGTCCAGCAACTGCTGGATGCACAGGAAGAGGAGGCCCCTGCCGCTGAAGCCAAACCGGCTGCCGCCAAAAAGCCCGCGGCCCGCAAGCCTCCGGTAAAGAAGGCACCGGTAGCCAAGGCTAAAGAGGCCGTGGTTGAGCAGGCCGCCGATCTCCTCTCCGCCGCTGAAGATGCGGTGAAAGAGGTGAAAGCCAAAGCAGAGAGCGTCCTGCCCTGATCCCTCGCGGTGACGGAAGGTGATTGATACCGGCCCATGCCCTGCGCTGGGCCGGTCTTGTCATGGTGAATGTCATGGATAGAGAGGCGACGCTATGAGTACCATCGCAATTGCCCTTGCTGGCGGCGGGCCGCTCGGCGGCATCTACGAGATCGGTGCCTGCGCAGCCCTCTCTGACAGCATCAACGGCTTGCGCCTTGATCATGCCGATATCTATGTTGGCGTCAGTTCGGGGGCCGTGGTGGCATCGGCGCTGGCCAACGGCATTTCGCCGGCGAAGCTGGTGCGGATCCTGCTCAGTGATGATTCGGGGGAGATGTTTGACCCGGCCACCTTGCTGCGCCCCGCCTTTCGTGAATATGCCGACCGCCTGACCTCGATCCCGCCACTGGCGTGGCAGAGCCTGACCTACTATCTGGCGGCGCCCTGGAAGCGCAGCCTGTTTGAATCGCTGCAGGGGCTCTCCAAGGCCATTCCGACCGGACTGTTCGACAACCGCGGGGTGGATCGCACCCTGACCCAGTTTTTCTCTCGTCCCGGCCGCAGCAACGATTTTCGCCAGCTAAACCGCCGTCTGTTCGTGGTGGCGACCGAGCTGGATACCGGCCATCCGGTCGCCTTTGGCGGGCCGGGGCTCGATGATGTGCCCATCTCGGCGGCGGTACAGGCGTCAGCCGCCCTGCCCGGTCTCTTTCCGCCCTCCTTGATCAACGGTCGTTACTATGTGGACGGGGCGCTGATCAAGACTCTGCACGCTTCGGTAGCGCTGGAAGAGGGGGCGGATCTGGTGTTCTGCATCAATCCGCTGGTGCCCTATGATGCGGACATGGCCGCCGGTGCGCCGACCAATCTGGTGGACAGCGGTCTGCCGGTGGTGCTGGCCCAGACTTTTCGCGCCATCATCCACTCCCGCATGCATGTGGGGATGGATCGCTACAGACACCAATATCCCGACGCCGATGCCCTGCTGTTTGAGCCCTCTTCTGCCGATGGCGAGATGTTCTTCACCAATGTGTTCAGTTACCGGGATCGCCGCCGTCTCTGCGAGCACGCTTACCAGCATACCCGCCGCGATCTCTGGCAGCGTCGTGACGAGCTGGCGCCAGTGCTGGCCAAGCATGGCCTCGAGCTCAATCTGGCTGCGCTGGCCGATGAAGATCGCACCCTGCTGGCCCCCGGCATTGGCTCGGTTGCCGCCCTCGACAAGTCGCTGGAGCAGTTGCAGCACTGGCTTGCCAAACGCTATCGCCACGGCGTGCGCCGTTCATCACCAAAGGAGTAGCATGGATCGCAAACCCAAACGTCGTACCCGGGAGCGGATCCTGACCACTGCCCTCGCCTGCTTCAATCGACAAGGGGAACCCAGCGTCACCACCTCGGCCATTGCGGCCGAGATGGAGATCAGCCAGGGCAATCTGTACTACCACTTCCACAACAAGGAGGAGATCGTCAACGCCCTGTTCTGCGAATTTGAACAGCAGATGGATCGCCTGCTGGGGGCGGTCAGCACCCCGTCCGATGAGCCAGAAGATATCTGGCTCTTTCTCCACCTGATGTTTGAAGCCATCTGGCAGTACCGTTTCCTCTACTACGATATCGCGACCCTGATGAGTGGTTATCATCAGGTAGAGCACCGCTTTTCCGCCCTGCTGCGCCGCAAGGAGCAGACTGCCATCGCCATTTGCAACCATCTGCAAACGGTCGGGCTGATGGAGGGCACGGCGCAACAGATGCGCACGCTGGCGGCCAATGTGGCGCTGGTGGGCACATTCTGGATCTCTTATCAGCGGGCACTGCACCCCAAGGCGGACGCCGATATTGCCCTCGGCGTCTTTCAGGTGATGCAGCTGGTCGCACCCTATTTGCGGGCCGATGCTCGCGCTCATTTGGGCGCCCTCGCCCACCACTACACCGACAAGGTTTGATTCACATGCTACAGGGAGAACAAGCATGACCACTTCACAACTCGAATTTGTCCCCTTCCCCTACGCGGATGCGGCCTATGACTATGCTGGCCAGAAGCTGGCCGATAACTGGGAACGTCTCCATCAGGGGGATGCCGAGCCATGGCCGGAAGATGAGCAGGTACAGGATGCCTGGCGGGCCTACCACGCAGGGGATTTTGCCCAGGCCGTCGCCCTTGGCGAAGCGGCCGGTGAGGCAGGTCTCAATGTGGCGAACAAGGCGCTGGTGATCCACGCCAGCTACCTGCTGGAGGACAAGTATGCCAAGCGTGCTGCCTTCGAGCGGGCGGCCAGCCATGCCGAGAAGCTGCAAAAACGCCAGCCTGACAATGCCAACGCCTGGTACTTCCACGCTCTGGCCCTTGGCCGTTACAGCCAGGTGATCTCCATCTCCAAGGCCCTCTCGCAAGGAATTGGCGACAAGATCAAGGCAAGCCTTGAGAAGGCGCTGGAGCTGGCGCCAGATCACGCCGAGGCCCATATTGCCTTTGGCGCCTGGCACGCGGAGATCGTCGACAAGTTGGGGGCCATGATCGGCGACCTCACCTATGGCGCCAAGAAGGAGGAGTCCGAGCGTCACTTCAAGGAGGCGCTGGCGCTGATCCCCGAATCGGCTATCGCCCGCATGGAGTACGCCAACGCTCAGGTGATGCTGCACGGCAAGAGCCGCCTGAAAGCGGCCGAAGCCCTCTATGCCGAAGCGGCCGAGTGCGAACCCATGGATGCCATGGAGCGCCTCGATGTGGAGGCGGCGCGCGAGGAGCTGGAGGATTAACCGCCACTCCTGCCACTAAGAGGTAGTAAAACAAGAGGCCAACCCGCGGGTTGGCCTCTTTTATGATGGATGCTGACCGGTTGGCTACGCCGTCACCGGTCGCTTAAGTGCACGCTCAACCGAGCAGCGCATCCAGCCCGTTGGGGTCAAACAACAGCTCCGGCTCCATCAGCACCAGCAACAGCAGTTGCTCGAATTCCACTGCAAACCGCTCGACCACCCGATCCGGATCCGGAACCAGCTTCTTGTCGGTGATAAGGCCAAGCTGCACCTTGTGATCGTAAGAGAGGATGGAGACGCCGACGCCGATATCCCCCGATTGCGGCACCCAGAACAGCGGCTGACGCAATTTTGCTCCAGCCAGATAGAGGGTCTGCTGCGGGCCGGGCACATTGGTGATCACCGCGCTGGCCTTGGCCGTGAGCAGCTCGACGGCCTGCTGCTGCACCGCATTGGGTGCCATGCCAAGGGCATGTAACAGGTTGAGCACCACCACGGGTTGTAGCGAGGTGCGCAGCGCCTGCATCCGGTCACGCACGGTATAGAGCCGTTGCAACGGGAGTTCAACATCCAGTGGCAAGTCCAGGGCCACCAGCCCGAAGCGGTTGCCAAGCGCACCCTCATCGTCCGGCGCACGCATATTGACTGGCACCAGGGCGCGGATCTTGACCTTGTTGGCATCATCCCCCTTCTCCTGCAGGTAGTGGCGAAACGCCCCTGCGGTGGCGGCGATCAGCAGATCGTTGACCGAGCAGCCCAGAACCTTGCCCACTGCCTTGATATCCGGTAGATCAATTTGCTCCGACCAGGCCACCCGCTTGGTGCTGGTGGTCTTGCCACGCAGGCGGCAGGGTGAATCATCACCGAGGGTGGCGATATTGCACAGCTCGCTCGCCACATCCCGCCCGGTCTTGAGGTAATCCACCGCCTTGGTGGGATGGGTGACCACTTCGACATATTTGGACCAGAGGCTACCGGTCAGTTTGAGACCAGCCCGCACCAGACGGCTGCCCTGGTGGCAATCCTCCTCATCCTCGTCATCGCTGTCATCCAGTGGCTCCGGTGACGGTGGTCGCGGCGCCCCTTCCTGGGTGTTATCCATCATGGTCAGCATGGCCCGCACCAGCGAGAAGCCGTCGCCCATGGCGTGGTGAATGCGCACCACCAACGCTTGCCCACCCAGCGACGTGTCGGTCAGGTGCATATCCCACAGGGGGCGCTGGTGGTTGAGCGGCGTCGAGGCGAGATCGGCCACCAGCTTCTCCAGCTCCAGCTTGCCTGCTTCACCCGGCAGGATCACTCGCTTGAGGTGCTGATCGAGATCGAAATCGGGATCATGACGCCAGTAGTAGGAGCCCCCCTCCAGCACGGCCCGCTGGTGAAAGCGGGGTTGCACCGAAATGGTATGGCGCAATCCGGCCCGCAGACGCGCTTCATCAAGCTCTCCTTCAAACATCAGGACACCGATGATCTGCATCAGGTTGTTGGGTCTGTCCATGCGTAACCAGGCGGTATCGACGCAGGAGATAAATTCACTCAGTGGCATGGTTGTTTCCCTACAAAATGAATTTACCGAGGCGGCAAATTGCTCCTTCCCTCATATCCGGATGAAGGCTTGATGCAATCAGAATGACTTTAATGAGTGCCGGCTCGAAATATGAAATAAAGATGAAAGATTACTTAAAAAATAGAATCGAGACCTCGCTGGATAATAAATCTGACAAACCATATGGCTTGCCAACTTATTTCAAACAGCCATCGTTTACAGCTGGTTTATTTAAAACCAGTGCAACGAAGAGTTTCAAACACGTTTGGGGCAAGGTAAGCGATTGTCGACATAATCGAGGATCTCTTGCTCCAGCACGCTGCGTACTGGCAACAGCATCAAACCAAGATGCACTTCCAGTTCCAGGGTATCTTCGTCCAGGGTGAGAGTGCCATGTACCCCTGAGCCGCGAAAGTGTAGCTCGGTCTCCTCTTCATCCGCCCATTCGCAATCGAGTTGATAGCTCTCGCTCATGTCCGCAGCGATGGCTTCGGCCGCGATCCGGGCGGCGGCCAGTCCCAGCGGATGCTGACGGCTGATCTGGATGGTAGAGAGTGCGCTGCTGCCAGCGAGCGAGTTGAAGAACATGGTCGTTACTCTGGGTCATAAGTTAGTTATTGATATTAAACACATGTTCACAACAAATGAAAGGATGGTTCACATAAATGGGACTCACTTAACAGAGTCGAGAGGGATGCAGGCCATCAACGGGGCATGGCATTTATTCCCTCCCCCGTGCGCGCTACACTTGTCACGGAACGGTCAGCAAAAGCTGCTTGTTTTTCATTCACTTGTATCTTCGTATCACCGAATTCCCATCAATGGGCCCAATGCCAGAGAGCTGTAGATGACGCATCAAGAACATGCCCACGACGACGATAGCACCCTGGGTCGGCTCTACCGCCAGCTCAAGCGGGTTGCAGCCTTGCGCGAGCAGATGCGTGCCCACCCGGAAGATCAGCAGGATCGGGATCGGCTACGCCAGTGGCAGGCCGACCGGTTGGGGCGAACCCATCGTGATCTGCTGGAGAGTGACCGCTACGGCCCTGCCGCCGAGTTCTTCCTGACCGACCTCTATGGCCCGGGGGATTGCGCCCGCCGCGATGCAGATGTGATGCGAGTGATGCCGACCGCCGAACGGCTGTTGCCGGAGTCCGGCCTCAAGGTGCTGGCGCAGGCGATCGAGCTCGACGCTCTCTCCGAAGAGCTGGACTACCTGATGGTGGTGGCGCTACGGCGCATTGATGGCATAGCTCCCATCACGCCGGACCATTACACCATCGCCTATCGTGCCGTGGGTGAACAGGCGCGCCGGGAACATCAGATTGCGTTGGTGAGCGAGCTTGGGATGACGCTGGACAGGCTGGCGAGAAAACCGCTGCTGGGGGCGACCCTCAAGCTGGTGTCAGGGCCCGCCCATTTGGCGGGGCTTGGCGAGCTTTTCTCCTTTGTCGAGCGTGGTTATCAGGTGTGTCATCAGATGGGGCGTGCCAAAGAGTTCCTCGAGACCATCGCCAGTCGCGAGACGGCCATCATGACGGCGCTCTTTAACGGCGACAGCAGTGCGCTGGGGTAAGGCTTATCGAGGGATAAGCCGCCGGAATAACAAAGCGGGCCGATGAGCCCGCTTTTCGTTTATCACTGTTCGCCGATAGATATCGGTCAGATCACCAGCAGATCCATAAAGGCGTGTACCGGGGTGGCGGCAAGGCGCGGCCCATCCTGACAGAGGGCCAGAATGTCGTTGACCCGTTTGGCCGGGAAGCGGGTGGCCAGATTGTGCTGGAATTTCTCCACCAGCAGCGGGATCCCCTCCTCCCGACGGCGACGATGGCCGACCGGGTACTCCACCTCCACCTTGGCGGTGTGAGTGCCGTCCTTGAAGAAGATCTGGATGGCGTTGGCAATGGATCGCTTGTCTGCCTCCAGATATTCGCGGCTGTAGCGCTTGTCCTCCTGCACCACCATCTTGCCGCGTAGCGCGTCGATGCGGGGATCGGCGGCAACATCGTCCTCGTAATCCTCGGCGATCAGGCGACCGAAGATGAGCGGCACCGCCACCATGTACTGCAGGCAGTGATCCCGATCGGCCGGGTTATTGAGGGCGCCGACCTTGCTGATGATGCGAATGGCCGACTCATGGGTGGTGAGTTCGATACGGTCGATCTCGTCGAGCCGCCCCTTCACCTGAGCGTGCAGCTTCATGGCGCACTCCACAGCAGTCTGGGCGTGGAACTCGGCGGGATAGGAGATCTTGAACAGCACGTTCTCCATCACATAGCTACCGTACCCCTGATGCAGGGCGAACTGGTTGCCTTTGAACAGCACGTCGTAGAAACCCCACTTGGGGGCGCTCAGCACGCCGGGATAGCCCATCTCGCCGCTCATGGTGATAAGGGCGAGGCGCACTGCGCGAGAGGTGGCATCCCCCGCTGCCCAGCTCTTGCGCGACCCCGCATTGGGGGCATGGCGGTAGGTACGCAGGCTCTGGCCATCGACCCAGGCCTGGGAGACCGCATCGATCACCTGATCGCGGGTGCCACCCAGCATATGAGTCACCACGGCGGTGCTGGCGACCTTGACCAGCACCACGTGATCGAGACCAACCCGGTTGAAGGAGTTCTCCAGCGCCAGCACCCCCTGAATTTCGTGGGCTTTGACCATGGCCACCAGCACATCAGCCATGGTGAGCGGTGCCTTGCCCTCTGCCACGCGAGTACGGGAGAGCCAATCGGCAGTGGCGAGAATGCCCCCCAGATTATCGGAGGGGTGACCCCACTCGGCGGCCAGCCAGGTGTCGTTGTAATCGAGCCAGCGGATGATGGCACCGATGTCCCAGGCTGCCTTGACCGGATCGAGGCAGAGCTGGGTACCGGGCACCCGGGCACCGTGGGGTACCAGAGTCCCGGGGACGATGGGGCCAAGGTGTTTGGTGCACTCGGGGAAGCGCAGGGCCAGCAAGCCACAGCCAAGGGTGTCCATCAGGCAGTAGCGGGCGGTGTCGAGAGCCGCCTCGCAGGTTACGGGGTGGTTGCAGACATAATCAGCAATATCGACCAGCACCTGATCAGGGTCTGGTCTGTGGTTGACGTCGACGTTGGCGGACATCGTGACTTCCTTATCGTTGTTGTAGAGAGACAAAGTGACGGGGGGCCGGGCCGACATAATCGGCGCTCGGGCGGATGATCCGGTTGTGCTCGCGCTGCTCCATCACGTGGGCGCACCAGCCGGTGACCCGCGAGCAGACGAAGATGGGGGTGAACAGCTTGGTCGGGATCCCCATGTAGTGATAGGCGCTGGCGTGGAAGAAGTCGGCGTTGGGAAAGAGCTCTTTCTCCTCCCACATCACCTTCTCCGCCTCGCAGGAGACGCGATAGAGGCGATCATCCCCCACCGCCTCGGCGAGCTTGGCCGACCACTCCTTGATGATGACGTTGCGCGGATCCGAGGTGCGATAGATGGCGTGGCCAAAGCCCATGATCTTCTCCTTGGCCGCCAGCTTGGCCAGCAGTTCGCGCCTTGCCTGCGTTTCATCCTGCCAGTGTTCGATCATCGCCATGGCTGCCTCGTTGGCGCCACCGTGGAGCGGGCCGCGCAAGGTGCCGATGGCGGCAGTGATACAGGAGAACATGTCGGAAAGGGTTGAGGCGCAAACCCGCGCCGCAAAGGTAGAGGCGTTGAACTCATGCTCGGCGTAGAGGATGAGGGAGACATGCATCACCCGCCGCTCCAGCTCGCTCGGCGCTTTCTGGTGCAGCAGCGCGAGGAAATGGCCACCGATACACTCTTCATCGGTATCGAGGGCGATGCGAACTCCCTCGTGACTGAACTTGTACCAGTAGATCAGAATGCCCGGAAAGGCGGCCAGCAGCCGATCCGCCACTTCATGCTCATGCTCGAAACCATCTTCCGGCTCCAGATCGCCGAGCATGGAGCAGCCGGTGCGCAGCACATCCATGGGGTGAGCATCGGCGGGAATGCGCTCCAGCACTTCCAACAGCGGCTGGGGCAAAGTGCGCAGGCGACACAGTTCGCGCTTGTAGGCGTCAAGCTGCTGCTCATCGGGCAACTCCCCCTTGAGCAGCAAATAGGCGACCTCCTCGAACTGGGCGCTGTCGGCCAGCTCCTTGATGTCATAGCCGCGATAGGTAAGACCGGTACCACTCTTGCCTACTGTGCAGATACTGGTCTCCCCCGCACTCTGCCCGCGCAGACCTGCCCCACCCAACGGTTTTTGCTGTCCCATAAGCTGCCTCCTATTCCTTGGCTGTAAACAGACGATCCAGTGTCTGCTCGTAGTGGTGATATCCGAGGAAGTCGTAGAGCGACTCCCGGGTCTGCATGGTCTCCACGACAGCCCTTTGATGGCCATCCTGGCGAATATGTTGATAGACGTTGAGAGCGGCCTGATTGGCGGCTCGGTTGGCACTCAAGGGGTAGAGCACCATGTCGACTCCGTGCGCAGCCAGTTGCTCTTTGTCAAACAGCTCGGTTTTGCCGAACTCGGTCATGTTGGCGAGGATCGACACGTTGGCCGCTTGCTTGAACTGGTCGTACTGGGCCAGCTCGGTCACCGCCTCGGCGAAGATCATGTCGGCCCCGGCGGCCACATAGGCGGCAGTGCGTTCAAGAGCCGACTCCATCCCCTCCACCGCCAATGCATCGGTGCGGGCCATGATGACGAACTCGCTATTCTCGCGGGCATCCACCGCTGCCTTGATGCGATCGCACATCTCCTCAAGCGACACCACCGCCTTGTTGGGACGGTGGCCGCAACGCTTTTGGGCCACCTGATCTTCCATATGGACGGCGGCAACTCCGGCCCGCTCGAACGCGCGGATGGTGCGGGCGATATTGAATGCCCCGCCCCAGCCGGTATCGATATCGACCAACAGCGGCACACGGGTCGCTGCGGTGATCCGCTCGGCATCGATCAGCACGTCGTTGAGGGAGGTCATACCGAGATCCGGCAAGCCGTAGGAGGCATTGGCTACTCCGGCGCCGGAGAGATAGAGGGCTTGAAAACCGCTGCGCTCGGCCATCAGCGCCATATAGGCATTGATGGTGCCGACGATCTGTAGTGGCTTTTCGTTGGCAAGGGCGGTGCGAAAGCGCAGGCCTGCCGAGGGGGACAAACTGGACATCATGACTCCTTTCACCTGTCTAGTCTGGCTATCTAATATCACGTTTACGTTAACGTCAATTATGCTTTCGTAACATTCCGGCCGCAGGCAAGACAGGAAACCGGTTTTAGGGTAAATTTCACCAATTCCTTCAACAGGTTGAATTGTATGATGGAGCCCGGTTCCGTAATTGTCTGTCCGGCGTGCGACTTGCTGATCCAGCGCAAAGCACTGCCGCTGCGTCGTCATGCCCACTGCCCGCGTTGTCACCAGCATCTCTATGGCCGTTATGCCTTTCGTCCCTCCCAGTTGATGGCCCTGACCATCACCGGATTTCTGCTACTGCCCTCTGCATTTTTTGAGCCGTTGATCTATCTGCGGCTGGCTGGGGTCAACACCGATGCCGACCTGCTGCGCGGTATTCTGGTGCTGTTTGGCGAGGGCGAATGGTGGGTGGCCAGCCTGGTGCTCTGGTGCGCCGTGTTGGCGCCGGTGGGATTATTGGCGGGGATCTTTGTGCTGGCTTCGGGTCTGGCCAAACGTTGGCACATTCTTCCCGTCACCTTGAAGCTGGTCGAGGTGTTTCGCCACTGGGCCATGCTGGAGGTCTATATCGTCAGCCTGCTGGTTGCCCTGTTCAAACTGATCGACATCGCCGATGTGCGCCTCGGTGGCGGCTTGCTCAGCCTCGGTATTCTGATGCTGCTCAACATGACCCTGCTGATCCTGTTTGACCCCGCCCCCTACTGGGCGCGGATCCCGTTAAAGGAGCCGGAACATGACCAGCGCCCGTGAGATGGGGCTCTGCCGCTGCCATACCTGTGGTTTGCTGGTGCGCTATCAAGCCGGGGCAGTCTGCCCCCGTTGCAGCAGCAAATTGCAGGTGCGCATCCCCCGTTCCCTCGCCTGGTCGTGGGGCTTGCTGGCGCTCGCCACCTTCATGTTGCTGCCTGCCAATCTGTTGCCCATTACCCATTTCTACAACAAGGGGTTGCTGCAGTCAGATACCATCTTCAGCGGTATCATGATGCTCTATCGCAGCAAAATGAGCGGGATTGCCACCATAGTCCTCACCGCCAGCATACTGGTGCCGGTGGGAAAAATATTGGGGCTGGCCTGGATCTGCTGGCAGTTGCAGCGGGCCAAACCGGTGCGGCGCAAGCGCCAGCTGGTGATGTATCGGGTGATCGATTTTATCGGTCGCTGGTCAATGCTGGACCTGTTCGTGATTTCTCTGATGGTGGCGCTGGTCGATCGGGGGGTGCTGCTGAGTGTCCGCGCAGGCCCGGGGGCCACCGCCTTTGCCGGTGTGGTAGTGCTGACCATGATGTCGGCCCGCATGCTCGATACCCGTTTACTGTGGGACAAGGCGGCCCGTTGATGATTTCTCTGTTTTTGTCTGATGTGCTGTTTAATCCAGCCAATAAGGAGTCACTATGATCGGGGCTGAACCCGTCATCGAAAAGCGTCGCTGGTTATCGCCGGTCTGGCTGTTACCCCTGATAGCCCTGCTGCTGGCAGGTGGCTTTCTCTATCAGCAGGTATTGAGCCGTGGCCAGCTTATCCAGATCAACTTCGCCCAGGGCAACGGCATCTTGCCGGGTAAAACCCAGGTTCGTTATCAGGGGGTGGCCATCGGCGTGGTGCAAGAGCTGGAGCTGGCTGAAGATGGCCGCAAGATTGCGGTGATGGCCAAGATTGACAGCCGTGCCAGACCGCTGATCCGCAAGGGATCCGACTTCTGGCTGGTGAGCCCCAAGGCGTCGCTCACCGAGATCTCCGGCCTCGATACCCTAGTCTCCGGCAACTACATCAACCTGCAACCGGGGCGTGAAAGCAATCCGCTGGAGGAGACCTTCGATGCACTGGAGGGCCCTCCTCCCGGCTATCAGGCTCAGGGGCGCATGCTGCACCTGACTGCCGATTCGCTGGGTTCTGTGGGGATTGGCGCCAAGCTCTATTTCCGCGGCATCGAGGTGGGCAGCGTCATCAATACCCGTCTGGGTCAGGACAATCAGAACGTCATTCTGGATCTGGTGATCGAGCCGCGTTTCGAGCATCTGGTCAAAGCTGATACCCGCTTCTGGAATATCAGTGGTATCAAGGGCTCCTTCAGTCTGGCTGGCGTCAGCGTGGAAGCTGGCAGCCTCACTTCCATTCTGAGCGGCGGCATTGCCTTTGACTCGCCCAAAGATTCACCGGAGCCGGAGAAGGGACAGACTTTCGTCCTCTATAAAGGGCTGGCTGAAGCGGCGCGCGGTGCGCGTATCGACATTGCGGCTGGCGATCTTCCGGTCAAGGAGGGGATGCCCATCCTCTATGAAGGGATCGAGATTGGTCGTATCGACCCCATTCGCCTCACCGACAAAGGCCGGGTGGTAACGGCGCTGATCAACCCGGAGCAGGCTTATCGCATTACCGACAAGAGTCAACTGGTGTGGGAGAGTGTCTCCCTCTCCGCGACCGGCGTGCAGCATGCAGATCGCCTGCTCTCCGGCCCGGCCATTCGCCTCGACTATGTAGCGGGCAAACCGGTACAGAAGATGACCCTGACCGATCGCGCGCCCCAGAGCGGCACCAAGGTGACGCTGCAGGCTGACGATCTGGCGGGGCTCAATCAGGATGCACCTGTCTGGTACAAGGGGTTGCAGGTGGGCCGTATCAGCCAGCTCACCCTGGATGCGCGCGGCAATGCCAGCGTCGAGCTGGTGATGGCGCCGAACTATGGTCACCTGCTCAACCGTGCCCGCTTCTATCGCGCCGCCCCGTTGCAGATCGATGCCGATCTGAGCGGTATCAAGGTAGAAACCAGTCCGGCCAGTGCCTGGTTGGGAGGCGGGATCAAGCTGGTACAAGCCAGCAGTGGCGAGCGGATTAACCGTCTCTACCCCAGTCAGGAGCTGGCACTGCTCGGTACCCGTGATGCCAAGCCCCAGCGCTGGTTGCTCAAGGCAGATCAGGCCGATGGCATTGGCATTGGCTCGCCTGTGCTCTATCTGGGGCTGGAAGCGGGCATGGTCAAACAGCTGCGCGCCGCCAAAGAGGGGGTCGAGATCGAACTCGAGATTGATGGAGTCTATGCTCCCCTCCTCGCCCAACAACCCCAATTCTGGAAAAAACCGGCCATCGACACCAAGGTGCGGGTCGATGGGGTGCAAGTCAAGGTGGGTAACCTCGCTACCCTGCTGCGCGGTGCCATCGAGTTCGATCGGTTGGCCAATGGCCGCAGTAGCCATCAACTGTTCGATTCCAGGGAGCAAGCCAAGGCCAAGGTGCGCCAGCTGTCACTGGTGGCAGAGAGCAATCCGGGGCTCGGGATTGGCAGCCCGATCCGCTATCGCGGGGTCGATATCGGCAAAATTGAAGAGATCGAGCTGGAGCCGTCTCTGGGTCAGGTGATCTTCAAGGCCGAACTTGATGGCCACTACGCCGAGCGTTTCCTGCAGTCCGGTGCCCGCTTTACTCTGGTACAGGCCAGGCTGGGATTAGGCGGAGTTGCGCACCTCGATACCCTGATCAAGGGGGCGTTTGTAGAGGCACAACCGGGTAAAGGCGCAGGCAAAGATCGCTTCCCCTTGAGTCAGGTCGGCCCGGTGGGTCTGGCCCTGACCCTCAAGAGCCCCTCCGTCAATGGCCTGAGCGTCGGCAGTCCGCTACTGTTTCGCAAGATGGTGGTGGGCAGCGTTACCAAGGTGGCGCTGGCTCGGGATGGTAGCGAGGTGGTGATCGACGTTAACGTGGAACAGGAGTATGCACATTTGGTGCGGGCCAACTCCCGTTTCTGGAATGTCTCCGGGGTCAAGGCGGATATCGGCCTGACTGGCGGCACCATCGAAGTGGAGACGGTGCAGAGCCTGCTGGCTGGCGGCATTGCTTTCAATACGCCGGAGAAAGAGATGGGTCCAACCGTCAAGGCAGGACACAGCTATCCGCTCTACGGCAAGGCCGAGAAAGAGTGGCTGGAGTGGAGCCCTCGTATCCAGCCCTGATCCCAACCCTTTTCGTATCTCATCCAAGCCCGGCACAATGCCGGGCTTTTTTATATTCCGGTGCCTGTTGATAGGGTTCAGATTCAGAATATTCTTAGCCTTGTGGTAGGATATCGCCCCTCTTTTTCGGTCAACGAGACGGCACAGTGCACGACAACACCTTCCTTCCCGATTACTTTTTACGCCACATTGCGGCCATCATGCCGGCTCATCTTTCGATGGATGACTTTGTGGCCAGTTGTCGACGTCCGCTGCGCCGCAGCATTCGGGTCAACACCTTGAAGATCGCCGTCTCGGATTTCGTCGCCCTGATGGAGCCGCTGGGTTGGCAGCTCGACCCTGTGCCCTGGTGTGATACCGGCTTCTGGCTGACACGCAGCGATGAAACCGTCCCCCTTGGCAACACCGCCGAGCACTTGAGCGGGCTCTTCTACATTCAGGAAGCGAGCTCCATGCTGCCGGTGACGGCGCTCTTTGCCAGCGACAAGATCAAAGCGGATGGTATGTTGCTGGATGCGGCGGCGGCCCCCGGCTCCAAGACCACCCAGATCGCCGCCTTGATGAACAATCAGGGGATGTTGGTTGCCAACGAGTTTTCCAGCAGCCGGTTGAAAGTGCTCAGCGCCAATATCCAGCGCTGCGGCGTGACCAATGTGGGTATGACCCATTTTGATGCCAAGGTGTTTGGCCAGTGGTTGCCGGAGACCTTCGACGCCATCCTGCTAGACGCGCCCTGCTCCGGTGAAGGGACGGTGCGAAAAGATGAAGATGCATTGCGCAACTGGAGTATCGAGAGCATCGACGAGATTGCTGCGGTGCAGCAAGGGTTGCTGGAGAGCGCCTTCCATGCCCTGAAACCGGGTGGCGTGCTGGTCTACTCCACCTGCACGCTCAGTTTGCAGGAGAATCAGGAGGTCTGCCAATCCCTGCTGGACAAGTTTGGCGATGCCTTGAGTTTTGACTCGCTGGCTGACCTGTTCCCCCATGCAGAGCAAGCCTGCACACCTGAAGGATACCTGCACGTTTGGCCCCAGATCTTCGATAGTGAAGGCTTTTTCGTCGCCAGATTGCGCAAGTTTCACTCGGTGCCCAACACCATGTTCAAGCCGGGCAAGCTGGGTAAATTCCCCTTCCTGCCACTGGCAGCAAAAGAGTCAGAGCCCATGCTGCGCGAGATTGAAGCAAACTTCGGAGTGGCACCGCAGGGTCAGCTGTTTGGCCGCAATGACGAAATCTGGCTCTTTCCCCAGCAGTTTGATCAGGTGCAGGGCAAGCTGCGCTTCGATCGCATCGGCATCAAGTTGGCAGAAACCTTCAAGAAAGGCTATCGCCTCACTCATGAGTGGGCACTGGCCTATGGCGATAAAGCGAGCAAGGGTGTTGTCGAGCTGGATAGCGCCAATGCGCGGGAATTCATGATGGGACGGGACGTCTGGCCAGAACAGGATGCGGGCGCTGGCGAGGTGATCGTCCGCTATCAGGGGCATACCCTGGGCATGGGGAAATGGGTGGGGAGTCGGGTCAAGAATGCCCTCCCCCGCGAGCTGGTGCGTGACAACAATCTGTTCAATGCGTAGTGGGCCGCTCGGTGCATAAGCACTTGAACGAGTCTGAAATACCCACACTCTGATTGAACTTTTCTTCGGATCTTGAAAAGCCTTGAGCCTTGTCTAAGCTTAAGGCAATCCGAACACCAGTTAGCGCACGGCTCTGCAAAGAGCCAATTCCCCTATGCCAGGTACAAGGAATTCGTACCTGGCTTTTTTTATCTCTTACTTCACTCTTGGCTCTATTCAACAGTCTCTTCGAGCTGTGTGGAGACTCTGTTTTCAAACGGAGGTTCTCTACCCAGCTCATGTTGGTAGAGCATATCGATCGCCTGCTCGATGAGTGATGCCTGACTGTCTTCTAAATGAAGACCCAGAGCGGCCAATCGCTCGGCGTGGCGATTGCTGATCCAGCATTGCAGTCGGGTATGGGTCTCCTGCTTGCGTTTTACATGTTGGCGCTGCCGCTCGGCATTGTTTTGGGGCCCCGCCTCTTGCACTTCACGCCCTGTCATTTCTTGGCTCATATGTCCTTGCGATGTTTAATTTCCAGATTTGTTATCTCTCATCACATGCCATTATCCATAGGAAGATGCCCTTCCCCTTTGGGCTGCTGGCTGCACAGCAAATATATCATCAGATCAACAAGATATCATTTAACATAAAAAACGAAGTGACGCAGTTGTGTCAAAGCAAGCCATCAAGGGCATGATCGGAGAATTTGTGGGCGTCATCGAAGTACTCCTGCAGGGTTCGCATATCCTTGTGGCGCGTCACCTCGATGATCTTGTTCATCGGTTTGCCGGCAGTCACTGCAGAGGTGATAAATCCACGGCGCAGGCTATGGCCACTGACGTAGAGATCGTCGATGGTTTGGCCAGTTCGCCGCTTGATCATCAGATTGATGCCCTGGGGGCCGAGTGGTTCGGCCATCAATTGGCCCCAGCGGTTCATGCGCCGAAACAGCGGCCCCTCGCTGATCCGGCTTTTGCTCAGCCAGTTTTGCAGTGCCGACACAGGACAATAGTGCTTGCCCGGGATCAAGGCTATCTCGGTTTCATGCAGCTGATGCTTGCTCGGTTTGAGGCGAAGGCGGATCCCCTGCCCCACAAAATCGAGATCGCTCACCTCAATTCGGGCTGCTTCCGAGCGGCGCAAAGCGCCACTGAACATCAAGAGCAGCAGGGTGTGATCACGCAAACCCGCGAGGTCATTGGTGTCGATGCCATCCAGCACCTGGGTCAAAGGTTGCAGCGTCAGGGCACCGGTTTTGCGCTTGCGGTTATCCCCCAACCTGACAATACCGCGCATCATCTCCTTGATTTCGGGATGTTCGGTGGGCATGGGGTGAATGCCTTTCTGCTTGAAGGCATAACGGATCCCGGCAAGCCGTCTCACCAAGGTTGCCGGTTTACGAGGTTCACCATTGCGCAGCTCCCCTTTTCCCTCCTCTTTATCCAGCCATACCCAGTCGGCCAATACGCCGTCAGCCTGATCAGCGAGAAAGTTCATGATGTCGTGATGGGTGGTTTGCAGTGGATCCAGCCCGTGCAATTGACACCAGAAGACAAAAATACGGGTATCCGCCTGATAGGCATTGAGGGTGGAATCCGCTTTTGCACTGCGCAAAAAGCGGCGTGCCCGACTATTTAGCTGTGTATCGAAAACAGCCTGCAGTGACTGATGAGCCGGATTGGACAAGGATAGATATGCCACGGAACTCTATGATTCATATGAAGTTTGAGAGGATCTTACAGGATCCTTCCCATACATCAAGTATCGATAATGAATATTATCGATACTTATAGTCTGATGTTTTAATACCCTTTGACCACGGTGAAAAAACGAAACATCGGAATATCATTCACCCAGTTTTGTATGGATGAACGAGTTGAATTGACTGGGTGGGTGAGAGATAACGTTGTGCTAGGTTGATTTTCAGGTGGGTAATCAGCTTGGTATTTGAAATATAAAAGCCCCGAGCAACGGGGCTTCTGTGTTATTTTTTCGCCAGCTTGAACAGTTCAAAGAAATTCCGGCTGGTGGCTTCTGCCAATTCATTAAGCGGAATATGACGCAGATCGGCAATAAACTGCGCAACGTCTCGCACAAAGGCAGGTTCGTTCTCCCTCCCCCGATGCGGAACAGGTGCAAGATAGGGCGAGTCGGTCTCGACCAGCAATCTGTCGAGGGGCAGAGCCTTGACCACTTCTTGCAGTGCAGACGCATTTTTGAAGGTGGCGATCCCGGAGATGGAGATATAGAACCCCATCGCCATCGCGGCTTGCGCCATCTCGAGAGACTCGGTGAAACAGTGCAGCACACCGCCCACCTGATCAGCTCCCTCTTCACGCATGATCTGCAAGGTATCTTGCTGGGCATCGCGAGTGTGGATGATCAGCGGCTTGTTCAACGCGCGGGCAACCCGGATATGTTCGCGGAAAGAAGCTTGCTGCACCTCTTTGTTTTCAGGGGAATAAAAGTAGTCAAGCCCAGTTTCGCCGATGGCGATCACTCTTTCGTCCGCAGCCTGTGTCAGCAACAAGGCTGCATCCACCCCGGGTTCCTGATTGAGCGGGTGTACACCGCAAGAGGCAAACACCTGGGGATAGGGAGCGATCGCCTCGAGCATGGTCGGGAACTGTGCCTGAGTCACACTGACACAGAGAAAATATCTCACGTCCAGTTTCGCGGCCTTGGCAAGTACATCAGACATGCTGGTCTGCTTGCTGCCATAGCTGAGGCGATCGAGATGACAGTGGGAATCAACGAGTAACATATAAAACCTTTCTGCTTGTCGGTACTTATAACCAGCGACTGAGCCAGTTCATCAGATGGATGGTGGGATTGGAGAGCTGGCCCGGCTGGCATGCCGCTTTCAGGGCTACCAGATCTTGTTCTGCCTCCAGCAGTTTTTCGCTGGAGTGCTGCTCCGCCAACCGCTGGCTCAAGATTGCCAGGTCCGGCATCGCCAGCTGATGGTGACCGCATCCAGCCTGGGTTTTCAGGGCATCACACAAGAAGAGCTGCAACCAGTGCAACCTGACCTGCGTCTCCTGACCAAGCTGGCTGCACAGTGCCGTCGCCTTGACCGGACTTTGACTCAGGGCGACAAACTGTTCCAGCAATTCGCGGCGAGTCCCGTCCTGTTGCTGCTCGATATAGTCGAGTACCCGCAGCGGGGCCCCTTGACAGATCCGCACCTGAGCCAACGTGGCCTGATGACCCTGCTCGGCCAACCAGCGTACTGTTTCCCCTTCCGCAGGCAACTGACAGACATGTTTGTGACAGCGACTAAGAATGGTAGGAAGCAACCGGGAAACCTGGGAAGCGATCAGCAACAGCAAGCTGTCGCCGGCCGGCTCTTCCAGGGTTTTCAGCAGAGCATTTGCCGCCGATTCGGTCATCCGCTCCGCATCTGGAATTATCACCACCTTGCCACGGCCGAGCTGGGCAGAGCCCTGCAGCCGGGTGCAGATCTCGCGAATGGCCTCGACCCCGATGGTCTTACTGTCGCGCGTTATGGTGCCGAGATCCGGGTGGTTGCCCTTGTCAAACAACTGGCAGGAGTGGCAGTGGCCGCACGGCTCTCCGCGATCCGGTTGCTGGCAAAGGTGCAAACGTGCCAGCCGCTCGGCCAGTTGCTCCTTGCCAAGACCGGGATCGCCGAGCAACAACCAGGCGTGGCCGAGACGACCGGACTGGACAGTCTGGCTCAGGGCATGCCAGTCGGGGGTCAGCCAGGGATACATAGGCGCTCGTTTGACAGATAGTGATCCAATGCACGCTCGATGGCCGCTTTGACCTGTTCCGGCGTTTGTGCCGCATCGATCACCACAATGGAATCATCCTTGGCGGCCAGTTCGAGATAACGAGTTCGGGTGCGCTCGAAGAAGCTCAGTTGCTCCAGTTCGATGCGATCCAGCTCGCCACGATGGCGCGCGCGCTGCAAGCCAAGGGCAGGATCGATATCGAGATAGAGGGTGAGATCCGGCTTGAAATTGCCAAGCACCGCCTGCTTGATGGCACCGATAAGCTGGGCATCGATACAACGGCCGCCACCCTGATAGGCCTGGGAGGAGAGATCGTGGCGATCCCCCACCACCCAGACACCATCGGCCAGTGCCGGCTTGATGCGGGTCTCCACCAGTTGTACCCGGGATGCATACATCAGCAGCAATTCCGCCTCGATGGTGAGGCGCTCGTCGTGCACCTCTTTGACGATGGCCCGCATCCGCTCGGCCAGCGGCGTACCACCCGGCTCGCGGGTGCACTCGATCCGGTTGATGCCGTGGCGCTGCAGATAGTCGGTCACATAACGCACGGCCGAGCTCTTCCCTGCCCCTTCCAATCCTTCGATCACAATAAATTTAGACATTAGGGTTTCTTCAATATGTATTCGCGAACCGCCCGATTGTGTTCATCGAGGGTCTTGGAGAAATAGTGGGCACCGCCCCCCTTGGCGACAAAGTAGAGATAGTCGGTCGACTTGGGGTTAAGCGCAGCTTCGATGGAGGCCTTACCCGGCATGGCAATAGGCGTGGGCGGCAGACCATCGATCACATAGGTGTTGTAGGGATTCTTGTCGGTCAGATCGCTGCGGCGAATGTTGCCATCGTAGCGATCCTTCACCCCGTAAATGACTGTGGGATCGGTTTGCAACTTCATGCCCAGACGCAGACGATTGACAAACACCGAGGCGATCTGCGCCCGCTCGTCCGGCTGGCCGGTCTCCTTCTCGATGATGGAGGCCATGATCAGCGCCTCATAGGGCGTTTTGTAAGGCAGGTTGGCCTGACGCTTCTCCCAGCTCTGCTGCAGGAAAGTCTCCATATCCTGATGGGCACGACGCAGGATCGAGAGATCGCTGGCATGGGTGGTATAGGCGTAGGTTTCCGGCAGGAACCACCCCTCCAGCTTGCCATTCTCGATGCCGAGCTCCTGCGCCAAGTCGGCTTCGGATTGCTCGACGGTCAATCGCTCAAGGTATGGGGCACTGGAGAGCTGCTTCTGCCAATCCTCGAAACGGGAACCTTCGACGAAGGTGAGGCTGAAGTGAAACTCCTTGCCCGATGCGAACAGAGAAAGGGTCTCCTTGAGAGGGGCCCCTTCCTTGATTTCATAGGTGCCAGATTTGATGGCCACCAGTTCGGGATGGCTACGCAGCCAGAGCCGTACCGCCCAGGGGCTGGTTTCCCCCTCACCCAGTTCGGCGATCAGGCGCGCCGCATGGGCGCCCTTCTCCACTGTAAAGAGCCGGGTCGGCCCCTTGTTGGTGAGCGTCTCTACCTGTTGCCATTTGTAATGTACATAGCCCCCGGCAGCGGCAACCGTCAGTGCCGCCCCCGCGAGCAGGGTGTAAAGCCGATTAAACTTCAATGACCAAACGCTCCTGTAAACGGCGGCTCAATACCGGGGCTGGATACTGTTTATCCTCGATGCCGTTGACCGGCACCACACCCATCAGGGTATTGGTGAGCCACACCTCTTCCGCCTGCCATAGTGACTCCAACGGAGCCTCTACCACACGCAACTCAATACTCATCTGTTTCAGCATCGCCACGACCTGACGGCGCGTGATGCCGTCAACCCCACAACGGGCCAGATCGGGCGTAAACACCGTCTTGCCCCGACGCCAAAACAGATTGGCACTGACCCCTTCGACCAGTACGCCACGACTGCTGAGCACTACTCCTTCGACTGCACCACGGCTGACAAGTTCGCTCTTGAGCAGCACCTGCTCCAACCGGTTGAGGGTCTTGAGCCCGGCCAGCATGGGGGCATCACCAATTCGCTGGCGGCACACCAGCAAGTTGATCCCCTCACGTTGCCACTGGGCATACTGTGCAGGAAAAGGTGCCAGCGAAAGAATACGGGTCGTCTGCTGGCACCCACTGCCATCATAACCGCGGCCCCCCTCCCCCCGGGTCAGCATCACCTTGGCAACACACTGTTGTTCACCGGCAACCAGGGTCTCGAGTTCCCGAGCCAACAATTCCCAGTCCGGTTCAACCATTCCCAGCCGGCTATTGGTCTGTTGCAGTCGAGCCAGATGCGCTGGCCACTGCAATACCTTTCCTTCTCTTACCACCATGGTGGTGAAATGGCCATCGCCATAGGCCAGACCACGGTCGCGGGCCGAGATGGTATCGAGCTTCAATCCATTGATCAGCAAAGAGATCCCTCCGATAAAAAAGGCCCGATACCGGCAGTATCGGGCCTCTGTCTTTGCCCTGCGGCAAATTATACGCGTTTGAAGATCAGTGAGCCATTGGTGCCGCCGAAACCAAACGAGTTGGAAAGAGCGTACTCGAAGCTGCCTGACTTGGCCACATGGGGCACCAGATCCAGGTCGCACTCATCATCTGGGTTGTCCAGGTTGATGGTGGGCGGTGCAATCTGATCACGCAGGGCCAGCACAGTGATGATCGCCTCGATGGCACCGGCAGCACCCAGCAGGTGACCAGTCATCGACTTGGTAGAGCTGACCATCAGTGACTTGGCGTGCTCGCCAAAGACGGCTTTCATGCCGCGCAGTTCGGCCACATCACCCAGCGGGGTGGAGGTACCGTGCGCGTTGATGTAACCAATCTGCTCGGGGGCAATGCCGGCATCCTTGATGGCATTTTTCATGGCGCGAGCGCCACCGTTGCCATCTGCAGGAGGCGCAGTCATGTGGTACGCGTCACCACTCATGCCAAAACCGACCAGCTCGGCGTAGATCTTGGCGCCACGGGCCTTGGCGTGTTCGTACTCTTCCAGCACCAGTACCCCAGCACCGTCACCCAGCACGAAACCATCGCGATCTTTATCCCACGGACGGCTCGCTTTTTGCGGCTCGTCGTTGCGGTTGGAGAGTGCCTTGGCGGCAGCAAAACCACCCATCCCCATCGCGGTGGAGGCTTTCTCGGCACCGCCGGCGACCATCACGTCGGCATCACCGTAAGCGATCATCCGGCCAGCCATACCGATGGCATGGGTACCAGTGGTACAGGCGGTCGTCACGGCGATGTTCGGCCCTTGCAGACCTTTCATGATGGAAAGATGACCGGACACCATATTGATGATGGTGGACGGAACGAAGAAGGGACTGATCTTGCGCGGGCCGCCGTTGACCAAACTTTCGTGGTTCTGTTCAATCAGACCCAGACCGCCGATACCGGAGCCAATCGCCACGCCGACACGTTCGGCATTCTCTTCATTGATGGTCAGGCCGGAATCATCCAGCGCCTGCATACCGGCCGCGATGCCGTATTGAATGAAGAGATCCATCTTGCGAGCGTCTTTACGGTTGATACCGTACTGCTCGGGATCGAAATCCTTGACCAGACCTGCAAAACGGGTTGCAAACTCGCTGGCATCGAAATGGTCGATAAGGGAAATGCCGCTCTGCCCGTTGAGCAGTGCTTGCCAGCTGGATTCGGCTGTGTTGCCTACCGGGGAAAGCATCCCCAAGCCGGTCACCACGACTCTGCGTTTTGACACTGAGGTAGTCTCCGAGAGGTGATTTGAAAGGAAACAAATACAAAAGAAGCGGCCCTTGGGCCGCTTCTTTCAGAACAGGAACTTATTCCTGATTAGCGGTGATGTAGTCGATAGCCGCTTGAACAGTGGTGATCTTCTCGGCTTCTTCATCAGGAATTTCGGTATCGAATTCTTCTTCCAGCGCCATTACCAGTTCAACGGTATCCAAAGAGTCAGCGCCCAGGTCGTCGACGAATGAGGCAGCGTTCTTAACGTCTTCCTCTTTAACACCCAGTTGTTCGATGATGATTTTCTTTACGCGTTCTTCGATGTTGCTCATGACCTGAATTTTCCTTTAAAAATACGCTATTTGCGTCTGGTTGGGGTAGTTTATTCAATTGACGTGAGTTTGCAAGTAGCTTGCCGCTGGTCAAACCACGAAATGTGCCAAACTTCGGCGTACTATCGCAAATTTGAACAGATCTTACGACAAATTGATTACACCATGTACATCCCGCCATTAACATGCAGGGTTTCGCCGGTGATATAGGCTGCTTCATCGGAAGCCAAGAATACCACAGCTGCGGCAATTTCTTTTGGATCACCCAAACGGGCGGCAGGCACCTGACTCATGATGCCAGCACGTTGATCGTCATTCAGGGCACGGGTCATGTCGGTTTCGATGAAACCGGGAGCAACCGCGTTCACTGTGATACCACGGGATGCCACTTCCCGCGCCAACGATTTGGTAAAACCAACCAGACCGGCCTTGGCGGCAGCATAGTTGACCTGACCGGCATTGCCCATGATTCCCACCACGGAGCCAATGCTGATGATGCGACCATGACGTTTCTTCATCATGGCACGCAACACCGGTTTGCTCAGACGGTAAAGCGAGGTCAGATTGGTATCGATGATCTCGTTCCACTCGTCATCTTTCATCCGCATCAACAGGTTGTCACGGGTGATACCCGCGTTGTTGATCAGGATGTCGATGTCGCCAAAGCGCGCCTTGATGGCGGCGAAGACAGCTTCGATGGATTCCTGGCTGGTCACGTTCAGTGCCATACCGCAACCATTGTCGCCCAGATAGGCGCTGATTGCCTCGGCACCGCTCTCGCTGGTCGCCGTACCGACCACTTTCGCGCCACGGGCCACGAATGTTTCGGCAATCGCACGGCCGATGCCACGACTGGCACCGGTCACCAACACAACCTTATCGGTAAAACTCATCACTTGCTCCTGTTTACTTGATCTGGGCCAGCGCCTGCTCGAAAGAGGCGGCATCGTTGGCGTGAATACCTTCCACGCGCTTGTCGATGCGCTTGGCGAGCCCGGTCAACACTTTGCCCGGTCCCATCTCGATCTCGAGGGTAACCCCATCATTGGCCATCCGCTCGACAGTCTCGGTCCAACGAACCGGGCTGAACAGTTGACGTACCAGCGCTTGCTTGATGGCGGCCGGATCCTGTTCACAGGATACGTCGACATTATTGATGACCGCGATGGTTGGAACCTTGATCTCGATCCCGTCCAGCGCAGCTGCCAGTTTTTCTGCGGCAGGTTTCATCAGCGCGCAGTGAGACGGCACGGAGACCGGCAGCGGCAGCGCACGCTTGGCGCCCGACTCTTTCATCAGCACGTTGGCGCGCTCAACGGCTTCTTTGTGACCGGCGATAACCACCTGGCCCGGGGAGTTGAAGTTGACCGGAGAGACGACCTGCCCTTGTGCCGCTTTTTCGCAGTTGGCTGCGATGGATTCGTTATCCAGACCGATGATAGCAGCCATGGCGCCGGTGCCTTCCGGTACCGCTTCCTGCATGGCCAGACCACGCAACTCGACCAGTTTGACCGCATCGGCAAAATCGAGTGCGCCGCTGCAAACCAGCGCGGAGTACTCACCCAGGCTGTGACCCGCCATCATGGCAGGAGTTGCCCCACCCAGCTGTTGCCACAGGCGCCACAGAGCGACAGAGGCAGTCAGCAGTGCAGGCTGGGTGCGCCAGGTTTTGTTCAGATCTTCAACCGGACCATCCATCACCATGGCAAACAGGTCATAACCCAGCACCTGACTCGCCTCGGCGAAGGTCTCCTTGATCACGGCATGTTGTTCGGCCAGCTCGGCCAGCATGCCTACGGACTGGGAACCTTGTCCCGGGAAGGCAATGGCAAATTGGGTCATCATTGATTCCTTTTAGATAAGACAAAAATGAAATCGGTGACGGGATGATAGGCGCACCATCCCGCCGAAGATCAGAGGCGAACCAGCGCCGAGCCCCAGGCGAAACCGCCACCAAAGGCTTCCAGCAGTACCAGCTGACCCGGTTTGATCCGGCCATCCCGCACCCCTTCGTCGAAGGCGACCGGAACGGAAGCAGCAGAGGTATTGCCGTGCTTGTCGAGGGTCAGCACCACTTTATCGAGGCTCATACCCAGCTTCTTGGCGGTGGCACTGATGATGCGGAAGTTGGCTTGATGCGGTACCAGCCAGTCCAGCTCGCTCGGCTCGATGCCAGCTGCGGCCAGCGTTTCGGTGACGATCTCGCTCAAACGGGTGACCGCGACCTTGAAGACATCGTTGCCCTTCATATACATGTAGGCTTCGAGCTCAGCACCCGGCATGCCGCGACGGGGATGAGGCAGCTTGAGCAGCTCACCATAACGGCCATCGGCATGGAGATGGGTAGAGAGAATGCCCGGCGTCTCGCTGGCACCGACAATCACAGCCCCTGCCCCATCACCAAACAGGATGATGGTGCCGCGATCTTGCGGATCGCACATGCGGGAGAGCACATCGGCCCCGACGACCAGCACATGGCGGGCGGCGCCGGATTTGACGAACTGATCGGCAATGGAGAGTGCGTAGGTGAAACCGGCACAGGCCGCTGCCACGTCAAAGGCAGGAATGCCCGGTACGCCGAGCAGCCCCTGCAGCTCGCAGGCGGCAGCCGGGAAGGCATTTTCAGCACTGGTGGTGGCCAGCACTATCATATCGAGATCGGCAGCGGTCAAACCGGCTGCATCCAGGGCGCGCAGAGCGGCCTGGTAAGAGAGGGTGGCAACGGTCTCGTCAGCCCCGGCAATACGGCGCTCACGGATACCGGTACGTTCCACGATCCACTCATCACTGGTCTCAACCATCTGCTCGAGATCGGCGTTGGTACGCACTGAACTCGGCAGGTAGCTGCCAGTACCCAGAATTTTGCTATGCATAGAGTTCTTATAGATCCCTGTCAGAGAAGACAGCTTCAAGGCGATCTGCTATTTGCAGTGGAAGTTGATGTTTGGCCTCTTGTGCGGCCAGCAGGATCGCATTACACAGAGCGCGCCGTTCGGCCCGCCCATGACTTTTTACCACAATGCCGCGCAATCCTAACAGACTTGCTCCGTTATACTGGTCGGGGTTCAGGTAAGAAAAACGCCGTTTGAACATAAATCCGGCGATCCGGCCAAGAAAAGTGCGTTTCTTGCGGGGATATCCGGCCAGCTGGGCCATCATCCGCACCACCCCTTCTGCCGTCTTGAGGGCGACATTGCCGACAAAACCGTCGCAGACGATCACATCGCTGTCGCCGCTGAAGATGCGATCCCCTTCGACGAACCCGACATAATTGAGCGCTTGGCACTGACGCAACAATTCGGCGCTGTGGCGCACCAGATCGTTGCCCTTGATCTCCTCCTCGCCGATGTTGAGCAAGGCAACACGGGGGGATGCAATGCCTTCTACCTTTTCGGCCACGACGGAGCCCATCACCGCAAACTGCAGCAAGGTATCCGCATCGCAACTGACGTTGGCGCCTAGATCCAGCATCACGGTGCGTTTGCCGCTCAATGTCGGCAGCGCCTTGATAAGTGCCGGCCGATCGACCCCGGGCAGGGATTTGAGCACGCACTTGGCCATCGCCATCAACGCACCGGTATTGCCGGCACTGACGCAGGCATCGGCCTCACCGGCTTTCACCAGATTGAGTACCACCCGCATGGAGGAGTCTTTCAGAGTACGCAGCGCCACGATCGGTTTATCGCCCATGCCAACCACTTGGGATGCATGTACGAAACGGACTCGGGGATGATTCAGCAAACCATGTTGCTGCAGCAGAGAGGAGGTCTGGTGCTGGTCGCCGACCAGGATCAGTTTTAACTGGGGTAAAAGAGACAGTGCCTGCACGGCGGCAGGCACTGTTTCCGAGGGGCCAATATCTCCCCCCATGATGTCTAGCGCGACAGTTTGCGTAGACAAAGGCAATCCTTAAGCGATTACCTTTTTACCGCGGTAGAAACCATCGGCAGTCACGTGGTGACGACGATGAATTTCGCCACTGGTCTGATCAACAGTCAGGGCAGCGGTGGTCAGCGCATCGTGGGAACGACGCATGCCACGCTTGGCACGGGTTTTACGGTTCTGTTGTACGGCCATTGTAGGCTAACTCCTAAATTCACTTACGTTTAAGCTCTTCAAGAACTGCAAAGGGATTCGGCCGCTCATCAGCAGGTTCGATTTCACCCCAAGTCATCTCCATGTTTCCTCTCGGGCATGCATCCAGAGAATGCATAGCGACTTGAGGCAACGAGAGGATGAGTTCATCCTCCAGGATTTGATGAAGATCTATCTCGCCGTTTTCGTCCAACTCAATGGGCTCATAAGCTTCCGGCAGTTCTTCCTCGTTTGTTCTTTCGAACAGCGGAGTGTAGATAAATTCAGCTTCACAGAGGTGTTCGAATGTCTCTCCGCAACGTTGGCAAACCAGGTCAACCTTGGCATGGGCAGTGCCTTTCATAACGGTCAACTTCTGGACATCTTTGCCAAAGTGCAGTGATACCTCGATATCACTCTGCAAGCCAGCGGTTGATTCCTCCAGCCTGGGCATCTGCGACTTTTCCACTATCCCGATGTAATCGAGCAGCTTCAAGGCACTACGGACTGGATCAACCTTAACGGGCAACTTCACCTTTTGCATAGGGCGCGAATAATATAGGTCCAACAACTGATAGTCAAAGGAAAAAGTCCTTACCGCCGATGATTTTAACGTCACAAGTCCCTAGAATGCCGGTACTCGCTTTCATCGGTAACTCGATTATGCCACAGAATCTGATCATCGCCTCAACTTCTCGCTATCGCAAAGCCCTGCTGGAGAAGCTCGGACTCCCCTTTGAATGTGCCGCGCCCGATGTGGATGAGCAACCACTGGCTGGCGAATCCGCCGAGGCGCTGGTGGCCAGACTGGCTCGTGCCAAGGCTGATGCCATCGCCGGGCAACGTGATCACGGCTTGATCATCGGATCTGATCAGGTGTGTGTCTGCGATAATCACATCCTCGGCAAACCGGGCACCATAGACAATGCCATCGCCCAGCTGATGGCGGCCCAGGGGCGCTGCGTCACCTTTTACACTGGGCTGTGCGTACTTAACGCTGCAACCGGGGAGGCTCATCAGTTGGTGGAACCTTTCACCGTCCATTTTCGCAACCTCGATGAAGCCGCCATTCGCCGCTATGTAGAGGCAGAATTGCCCCTAGATTGTGCGGGCAGCTTCAAATGTGAAGGGATGGGGATCGTGCTGTTCAAGGGGCTGGAGGGGCGCGATCCTAACGCCTTGATCGGTCTACCACTGATCGGCCTGATCGAGCTGCTGGAGCGCCACGGTATTGCCCTGCCCTGATCGCGGACGAATAGATAAGCTAGATCGAGCATATAAAAAGCCCGGTCAATAGACCGGGCTTCTGTTATCAATCAGATCGACGTCTCTTAAAGAGAGGCGTCTATAACAGCCCGCGAAGAGCCGCCATAGAATCCACCACCGCCACTGGCCCGTGACGACTGAGGGCATCGCGGCTATCCACCCCCCAGGTGACACCAATACGCAGCATGGCGATCGCCTCGGCCATCGCCATATCGTGAACAGAGTCGCCGATCATTACCGCCTGCCGGGGTGACAGCCCCAGCTCGTCCAGGATCTGCTCAAGCATCAGCGGATCAGGCTTGGAGCGGGCCTCATCGGCCCCTCGGCTAGCCACAAACAACGGGCGTAGCCCGGTTTCATCCAATACCCGATCCAGCCCGCGGCGTGATTTCCCGGTCGCGACGGCCAGTTGCAGCCCTCGTGACCGCCAGTCATGCAGCAACTCCCCTGCCCCGGCAAACAACGGGCTGGGGGTGGCATCGTGCAGATAGTGATGACGATAGCGATCGATGAGTGCGGCAATCTGGCGCTCACCGCTGGTGGCGCCACTGCCACTGCATAAGGGGAACAGACGGGACATGGCGACATCGAGGCTCAATCCGATGATCTGCCGGATCTGGGCTGGTGCAGGTACCGCCAGCTCACAATCTCTGGCGGCCCCTTGCACACAGGCAACAATCCGGCCTACCGAATCCATCAGGGTGCCGTCCCAATCGAAAATGGCGAGCCGGATATCCTGCATCAACGTGGCAAGCCGTTGAGGAAGTTGTCGAGCTCAGGTGCCAGCGGCGCTTCTACCTGCATTTCGCGACCATCGGCCGGATGGGTGAAGCTGAGCTTCCAGGCATGCAAAAAGAGCCGTTTCAGACCTTGGCTGCGCATTTTATCGTCAAACGCCGCTTCACCGTACTTATCGTCACAGGCGATCGGGTGACCGGCATGCAGGGTGTGCACGCGGATCTGGTGGGTACGGCCAGTGATGGGGCTGCACTCGACCAGAGTCGCTTCGGCAAATTGACGCACGATACGGAACCGGGTTTCGGAGGGCTTGCCATCGGCACTGACCCGCACTACCCGTTCACCGGATTGCAGATCGTTTTTGCGCAGCGGCGCATTGACCACCTTGACGTGAGCCTGCCACTTGCCGCGTACCAGTGCCAGATACTGCTTGCGCATGGTCTTGACCCGCAACTGTTCATGCAGGCTGCGCAGGGCGCTGCGCTTCTTGGCAACCAGCAATACCCCAGAGGTGTCACGATCCAGTCGATGAACCAGTTCGAGGAAGCGGGCTTCCGGACGCAGTGCGCGTAGCCCTTCAATCACACCAAAGCTGAGGCCGCTGCCACCGTGTACGGCCATGCCGGAGGGCTTGTTCAACACGATCATGGCATCGTCTTCGAACAGGATCTGGCTCTCCAGACGCTGGATAACCCCGAGGTTGGCTGAAGGCAGCTCATTCTTCTCGGCAACGCGCACGGGGGGTACCCGCACCTCGTCACCTGCGCAGAGTTTGTACTCCGGTTTGATGCGCTTTTTGTTTACTCGCACTTCGCCTTTACGAAGGATGCGATAGATCAGGCTCTTGGGGACGCCCTTTAGCTGAGTCTTGAGAAAATTGTCGATGCGCTGCCCGTCATGCTCAGCTTCGATGGTGAGCAGCTGCACTTGTTGTTGTATCTGTGTCATGGCGCGGATTTTAACACTGCCCGCGCCCCTTGGCTGCATGGTTTGTTGAAAAATGGCGCCTTGCTATAAAAGAGGTTTAAATGGGATAATAAACAAGGTTTTGTCATTGTGTTCAAGCCTTGTACTAAGTGGCCAAAAAGTATGCCACCCAATCCCGAAACACCGTGTATACAAGAACATGACGGTTCCCGGGTGCGAGGTACAACGCATGGAGAACACAAACATCACCGTTTATTTGTCTCCATTTCGGCATCCTTATTCATTCCTTCTCGAGAAGTGATGACCAGAACGCCCTTAGTTTGCGCCTCATGCATACCCCAACCGGGAGGTTGCCCCAGTATGCTGAAGACCCGAGGCCGGCGCTGGCAGGACCCAGATGGAGGAAATCAAAATGACACAATAATGAGAACTCAATGAAAAGAATGCTTATCAACGCAACTCAAGAAGAGGAGTTGCGCGTAGCGCTGGTTGACGGACAACAGCTCTACGATTTGGATATTGAAAGTCCGGGACACGAGCAGAAGAAAGCGAACATTTACAAGGGTAAGATCACCCGCGTAGAACCCAGCCTTGAAGCTGCTTTTGTCGACTACGGCGCCGAGCGCCACGGTTTCCTGCCGTTGAAGGAGATCGCCCGCAATTACTTCCCCTCCGGTTACTCCTATCAGGGTCGTCCCAACATCAAAGAAGTGGTCCGCGAAGGTCAGGAAGTTATCGTCCAGATCGACAAGGAAGAGCGAGGCACCAAGGGTGCAGCCCTCACCACCTTTATCAGCCTGGCAGGTAGCTACCTGGTACTGATGCCCAACAACCCCCGTGCCGGTGGTATCTCCCGCCGCATCGAGGGTGATGAGCGGACTGAACTGAAAGAAGCCCTGAGTGGATTGACCGTGCCGGAAGGCATGGGGCTAATCGTGCGTACCGCTGGTGTGGGCAAGTCTCCGGAAGAGTTGGAATGGGATTTGAACGTTCTGCTCAACCACTGGGACTCCATCCACAAGGCCTCTCAGGAGCGCGCTGCGCCGGTGCTGATCCACCAGGAAAGCAACGTCATCGTGCGTGCCATCCGTGACTACCTGCGTCGCGATGTGGGCGAGATTTTGATCGACAATCCGGTGATTTTCGAACGCGCCAAGGCCCATATCGAGCTGGTACGTCCCGATTTCCTCAACCGCGTGAAGCTGTACAAGGGTGAAGTTGCCCTGTTCAACCACTTCCAGATTGAGAGCCAGATCGAATCAGCCTTCCAGCGTGAAGTGCGCCTCCCTTCCGGTGGCAGCATCGTTATCGATCCGACCGAAGCGCTGACCTCCATCGATATCAACTCCTCCCGCGCCACCAAGGGCGGCGATATCGAAGAGACTGCGCTGCAAACCAACCTGGAAGCGGCCGACGAAATTGCCCGTCAATTGCGTCTGCGCGACCTGGGTGGCCTGATCGTAATCGACTTCATCGACATGACCCCGGTTCGCCATCAGCGCGAAGTAGAAAACCGTCTGCGTGAAGCGGTTCATCAGGATCGCGCCCGCATCCAGCTGGGCCGGATCTCCCGTTTCGGTCTGCTGGAGATGTCTCGCCAGCGTCTGCGCCCTTCCCTCAACGAGTCCAGCAGCCACATCTGCCCCCGTTGCCAGGGTCAGGGCGTGATCCGTGACAACGAATCCCTCGCCCTGTCCATCCTGCGTCTCATCGAAGAAGAGGCCATGAAGGACAATACCGAGCAGGTTCACGGCCAGGTGCCGGTGGATGTTGCCGCCTATCTGCTTAACGAGAAGCGTGCCGCCATCGCCAGTCTGGAACAGCGCAATGATGTGCGTGTTTACATCATTCCGAACCAGCATCTGGAAACCCCGCACTACGAAGTGACTCGCATTCGTCAGAACGAGATCCCGGAAGCGGCCAGCTACGAGCTGAAAACCGAGATTGCCAAGCCGGTCTACCAACCGAAGCAAGCTCAGGTGATCGAGCGTGAGCAACCGCTACTGCAAGGCTTTGCCCAACCGGCACAACCGGCCCCTGTTGCACCGCAACAGCCGGCGGCTCCCGTTGCTGCGGCCCCTGCCGAAGCCGGCTTCTTCAGCAAGCTGATCAAAGGCATTACCGGCCTGTTCAGCAGCGATGCTGCCCCTGCCGACGTGAAAGCGCCCGCCGAGAAACCTGCTGCTCGTGAAGCACGCAAAGAAGAGGGTCAACGTCACCAGCGCGAAGAAGGCCGTGGCCGTGGTCAGCGTCCTCGTCGTGATGACAATCGTGGCAACCGCAACAATGCGGAAGCTGGCGAGAAGCGTGAAGGTGGCAACCGCGAAGCCGGTGAAAACCGCAATCGCCGTCCCCGCAAAGAGCGCGAGCCTCGTCAGGAGCGTGAAGCCCGTGGTGAGGTGCGTAGCGAACAGCGCATGGAACGTGAACCCCGTCAGGAGCGCGAACCTCGCGAGCCGCGCCAGGAACGTGCGCCACGTCCAGCCCGTGAACCTCGTGCTCCCCGTGAGCCGCGCGCCGAAGTCGTTGTTGAAGCGGTAGACGGCGTTGATGCAACTGCCGTCCAGCCACGTCAGGAGAAAGAGCAGAAAGTGGCCGAGCGCCGCGAACGTCGCCAACTGCGCAAGCAGATCCGCGTCGATGTCGCCGCTGCTGACACCCCTGCCCTGCCGATTGACGAAGTACCAGCGCAAGCTGAAGTGATCGATGCCACCGTGGGTAACGAGCAGGAAGAGCAGAGTGAAGGCCAGCGCCGTTCACGCCGCACTCCGCGCAGCCAGCGTATCGAAGGTCAGCGCCGCAAGCGCATCAACGAAGATGTCCGCAGCCAGCGTGACGAAGAACAGCAAGATACCACCACTCTGACCACCGCAGCCCAGGCAGATATTGCCAAAGCGCAGGTTGAAGAGCCGGTAGTGCCTGTTGTTACCATCCCGAGCGCTGAAGCCGTCGCTGCTGCTCTGCAAGCCTCTGCGGCACTGACCGAGCATGTGGTTGTCGAAGCCGTTGCTGAAGAAGCGGCCGAGCAGGCTGCTGCCCAGGTCGAAGCAACTCAAGCCGATGTGGCTGCCAGCCCGGTTGTTGCAGCTGTCGCTGAGGTCGTGGTTGCAGCAGAGCCGGAAGTTGCCGTTGTCGACGCTCCGGCTGTCGACGTGGCTGCCGCAACCGTGGTTGAAACCGCTCCGGTTGTTGAAGAAGCCCCTGCAGTCAACACTCCTGTCGTGGAAGCTGTACCTGTTGCAGTCGAAATGCCAGCTGCTGTTGTCGAAGCCCTGACTCCTGTCGCTGCCGTTGCGGTGGAAGAGACTCCGGCCGTCACCAAACAGGTAGCTCACGGAGCTGGCCTGCTGGCTCGTGCCCGCAAAGCATCCGCGCCGATGGCAACCCCCGCCGAAGCCCCTGCCCTGCCTGCTCGTGAGCCGGTTAACTACCCGCCGCTGGTACGCAACGAAGTGAGCACATCAGGTCGTCACGGTGGCAGCACTGCCGCCGTCAACGTGGCCACCTGCCCGGCCGGCCGCCCCTGATATCCACCGGTAACGACTAAATCGAGAGCCACACCATTGTGTGGCTCTTTTTTTATCTTCATGACATAGATTGCTCGAGCTTCATCGATAAGGAGTTTGGATGAGGAACCTAATGCAAATATCCTCTTGAACACCCGACTCCGGTCAGTAATACCTCGGATATGGACAAACAAATCCGCTACCGATACGCCGCATGGCATTGACCAAGCCACAGACTGGCTCATGACTCCCTCCTCTGTTTGAACTGGGAGCTTGGCGACAGCAAACTGTGTCTGTGTCGTAAAGGTTTGCTAAACCGGCTCAAGATTTTCATTCTATCTTCCGACTCGTTAAAAATGATATTCGATTTCTAGTCTGTTGGCATATAACAGCAAAGCATCGCTCAGTGCATACACAATACAAACAGGGATTAATCGGCATTACTGCGCGACGAGGAAACCCTAGACTGGGCTGCACCAGTAGCGGTACTCGGCCAATATCCGAAACAGCCTGTCCCGCCCGACCTTGAACTAGGCATCATCCTGACCCTGAAGCAGATAATGCAGCTTGCTAGTGCCGACCTGCAGTTGTCGCAGCCGAACCTGACGCACAAATCGCACCACCTGCAGCCCCTGAGCTTAGATGTCCGTCCGCAACCCGATTGCGCTTGTAGAAAGCCTGCCGGCTTATTCCCAGAAACAGGCAAGCCCTGACAATGGTCAGTCTCTCGACCTGCCGCTGCGAGAGGACTTATCGGGTCGCTTTTTTACGATGGAAACGCCTAGTCGTTCTTCAGCACATCGACGACTTGGGCCTTCAGGCTTATCAGCGCCAGCTGCTCGAGCTCTTTGATACATTGTTGGTGCGTCTGTTTGTCGGGGTCAGGCATGGTGATGCTATTGCCGGCGGGTACAGATACCTCAGGCTCCAATCTTGCCAACCATGTTTACGCAAACCACACCAGAATGGTCGAATTGCCCTGAATGCCATATCGGGCTTGTGCTTGCAGGCAGCTGAGCTCGCCTTTTTCAATCTGTTCGACCAACGCCAGTTTAAACGTCAGCGAGTCATCGCGCGGTGTCCGTTTCACACCTTATCCCATAGGACTGTTCATTTATTGGGGGGAAAGGTGTAAACCATATTCAGGAGAGGACAGGAAACACAAAAAAGGGCCCGCAGGCCCTTTATCGAATATGGTATTGGCATTTAGCCAAACAGATGGTGGCTGACGATGAACAGGCCACCGGAGAGCAACATGGTCAGCGGCAGGGTCAGCACCCAGGCCATCAGAATGGTCTTGATGGTCTGGCTCTGCAGGCCGGATTTGTTGGCTACCATGGTACCCGCCACCGCAGAAGAGAGGATGTGGGTGGTGGACACCGGCATACCGGTCAGACTGGCAACCCCGATGGAGGTAGCAGCAGTGATCTGGGCCGCAATGCCTTGGCTGTAGGTCATGCCGGTGGTGCCGATCTTCTCGCCCACGGTATGGACGATACGACGCCAGCCCACCATGGTGCCGCAACCCAGCGCCAGCGCGATGGAGACGATCACCCAGGTCGGTGCGTATTCAGCGGTCGCGGTCAGATCCTTGCGCCATTTGGCCAGATCGGTCAGCTCCTTGGCTGGCAGCGGCAGCTTGGCAGCCTTGCGGGCGGTGTCATCAATACAGAGCAGCAGACGACGCACTTCGCGGCGGTCAGTCAGGCTCATCTGATCATAAGTACGCACGGCACCCAGACGGGCATCCAGGGTGGCCATCGCCTGCAGCACGCCATCGGCGGAGCAGTGGGTCATCAGCTCTTCCTGAGCCGTTGCCGGTGCAGAGAAGTTGATGACACCAGAGAGGGCGGACTGGTTGCGCTGGTAGATCTCCATGATGCGCTGGTTGGCATCCTGGGTCCGATCCAGGTCATAAGAGCGGCTGTTCATGTCCAGCGCGAAATAGGCGGGCGCCATACAGATCAGCACCAGCATCACCAGACCGATGCCCTTCTGGCCATCGTTGGAGCCGTGAACGAAGCTGACGCCCATGGCCGAGGCCACCAGGGTCAGACGCGCCCAAAACGGCGGGTGCTTCTTGCCATCGACCAGCTGGCGCTCTTCCGGCGTTTTGTGGATCTTGTTGCTGGTCCAGATGCGCTTCATCGCCAGCAGCAGCAGTGCCGCGATGATGAAGCCGATGGTGGGAGAAATGATGAGGGAAAGCATGATGTCGATCGCTTTGCCCACGTTGATCCCTTCTGTCACCGGTTTATGGGTGATCCAGGCATAGGCGCCGCCTACCCCCAGAATGGAACCGATCAAGGTATGTGAACTGGAGGCCGGGATCCCGAAGAACCAGGTGCCCAGGTTCCACACGATGGCGGAAAACAGCAAGGAGAAGACCATGATCAACCCTTGGGTGGAGTCCATCCCAAGCAGCAAGTCGATGGGCAGCAGATGGACAATGGCATAGGCCACACCCAGACCGCCGAACATGACGCCAAAAAAGTTGAAGATCCCCGATGCAACGACCGCCAGGTGAGCTGGCATCGCCTTGGTATAGATAACCGTTGCTACCGCGTTGGCGGTATCGTGAAAGCCGTTGATAAATTCATAGGCAAGCACAAAAAAAACGGCCAATACCAAACCGATTGACCACCACAAACCCAAACCACTAAACATTTCAAACATAAAAAAAAGCCTGTTTATGAGTTGCGGCGGATTATGCCAGATGGCGGCCAACACCATAGCCACCATTGAAATATTTCAGCCATAAAAAAAAAGAGCTTTTTGGAAAAAAATATCCTAGAGCCAGTCATCATGCGGCTTGCCATCGATTAATTAAAGCCACCAATGATTGCGGGAAAGGGCAAAAATAGCTGACAATTAAGCCAATAATTTCATTTTTATGACGTTTTTATGACAGAAAAACGAGCGAAAGTGGTGATAAAACGTCCCTGCCCCACTAATCTCATCCGACCAGCACCATCAACCCCATATCCGTTTGATTCCAGATGCAAAAAGGGAGCACCTTGTGCTCCCTTGAATCGTTGCTATGCGGCCTGTCATCAGTCCTGATTGATACGGCTGGCAACAGCGCCCTGCTGGCTCTTGTACTTGGCATTTTCCCGCTTGTTGTAGGGACGGGCCGCGACACCGGAGAGCATCTCGAAGTTTAAGGCGCCGATCTTCATCTTCGGGCGCAGCGCCAGCGGCAGTTTGCCGCCGTTGTAGAACTCCAGCACGATGCGACCGGACCAACCCGGATCGATGCGGTGCGCGGTCACGTGCACCATCAGACCCAGGCGCGCCAATGAAGAACGGCCATCCAGCCAGCCGACGATATCGGCAGGCAAGGTGACGGATTCGTAGGTCACCGCCAGCGCCAGCTGACCCGGGTGAAGGTAGAAGGCTTCACCATCGGGGATGTGGATCTCGTCACTCATCACCCGATCGATGGCATCGGCCATCTCGCTGCTCGGGCCGCTCAGGTCGATATAGGGCGCGGTATGATCGCGAAACACCCGAAACTCGTTACCCAGCAGCACATCGACACTGACACCACTGATCCGCTCTACCCCGGGCCGTGGCTCAATGACGATCTTGCCTTCATCCAGATGGCGTTCAATATCGGTATCACACAGACGCATTGGGCGACTCTCCTGACAAATTGTGCTTTTAAAAAAGCCGGGCATCACCCGGCTTGTTTCATCTTAACCAATCAACATGTGGCGAATACGCGCCTTGAGCATGTCGATGGCGATGCGGTTCTTGCCACCACGGGGCACGATCACATCGGCATACTGTTTGGACGGCTCGATAAACTGCAGGAACATCGGACGCACCGTCTTCTGATACTGCTTGAGCACGGAGTCCATGGTACGGCCACGTTCCTGCACATCACGCACCAGACGGCGCAGCAGGCAGATGTCGAGCGGGGTGTCCATGAAGATGGAGGCATCCATCAGATCCCGCAGACGGCTGTCGGTCAGCAGCAGGATCCCTTCCAGAATGATCACCCGGCGCGGCGCAAACGGGGTCACTTCGCTCATCCGGGTGTGTTCGGTGTAGGAGTACTGGGGAATGGCTACCGCGTCACCTTTGACCAGCTGGCTCAGGTGCTGTACCAGCAAGTCGTGATCCAAGGCATTGGGGTGGTCATAGTTGGTCTTGACCCGCTCTTCCATGGTCAGGTGGGTCTGATCACGGTAGTAGCAATCTTCGGTGATCACACCAATCTGACCTGCGCCCAGTTCGGCCACCAGCTCTTCATAAATGGTCTGGGCTATAAGACTTTTGCCAGACGCAGATGCGCCCGCAATACCGATGATCACACACGAATGTTGAGTATCAGACATGACAAATACCTAAAAGAGAAGAGCAGTGGGGATGGTTTAAACCGATCCATTATATAAAAAAGGGTGGGTCATGCCCACCCTCAATTCCCTTTCAAGTGACCGACCGCCGATTATTCATCCAGCGCCATGGCATAGAGGGGGGTCGCAATCGGTTTTGCGCTGAAAAAGAGTTCAGCCCCTACCCTGCGCGCCAGCTTCAAATAGGCCTGAGCCAGGCTTCCTTCCGGTGCGCCGAACACCGTCGGACAGCCATCATCCATGTGTTGGCGGATATCGATGTGCAGCGGTAATTGACCAAGCAGTGCCACTTGATACTGCTCTGCCATCTTCTGGCCGCCACCGGTACCAAACAGCGGCTCATGATGACCACAGGCGCTGCAGACGTGGTAGCTCATGTTCTCGATAATACCGAGCACTGGCACATTGACCTTGTTGAACATGGCGATCCCCTTGCGGGCATCGGCCAGCGCCACATCCTGCGGGGTGGTGACGATCACTGCCGCCGAGGTAGGCACCTGCTGAGCCATAGTGAGCTGGATATCGCCAGTGCCCGGCGGCATGTCTACCACCAGATAATCCACCTCGCCCCAGCGGGTCTCATGGAGGATCTGCGCCAGCGCCTTGCTCGCCATCGGGCCACGCCAGATGGTGGCATCCTGCTCGGAGACCAGATAGCCGATGCTGTTGCTCTTGAGGCCGCAGGCCATCACCGGCTCCATCAGCTTGCCGTCATGGCTGACCGGGCGCTCCTTGAGGGTGCCCATCATTGTGGGAATGGAAGGGCCATAGATATCGGCATCGAGAATAGCGACCCGCGCCCCCTCTTTTTGCAGCGCCAGCGCCAGATTGACTGCGGTGGTGGACTTGCCTACCCCGCCCTTGCCGGAAGCAACCACGATGATGTTGCGAATGCCCTGCACGGCATTGAGGCCCTGCGCCCGCGGCATGCTGGCGACGTCAATCTCCAATGCCCAGTCGATACGGGCAGCGCCGGTGGCACTACGCAGCCTGGCATCGTAGTTCTCTTTGAGCTGATCGAGCAGCGAGAGACCGGCAAACGGCAAGACCAGCCGGATAGTAAGCCCCTGACCCTGATTGATGATCTCGCGAACGAATCCGGCATCCACCAGATCCTTGTGCCAGCCTGCTGGCTTAAATTCGGCGAGGATCTGTTTTACTGAATCAATCACCATTAACTCCTCATTATCTTGTCATTATCTTGAGGTGAACGGTTACCGCACACAAATCAGTGGCTTGCCTGCCATCATAACGGCAGGTGCTGCCAAGGTTGGCATAGCCACAACCCTAGGCAGGCTACCCCCAATTCGGGTAACATGCACGGCACTCTATCATCCCAACAAGCACATCAAGAACGTAATATGGCAACTGATCCTCGTAAAATGCTGGTAACCTGCGCCCTCCCCTATGCCAATGGCTCCATCCATCTTGGCCACATGCTGGAACATATCCAGGCCGATATCTGGGTTCGTTATCAGCGAATGCGCGGCCATCAGGTGCACTTCATCTGTGCCGATGATGCCCACGGCACCCCGATCATGCTCAAGGCACAGCAGATGGGGATCACCCCGGAAGAGATGATTGCCGCGGTCTCCAAGGAGCACCAGGCCGATTTCGCCGGGTTCAACATCAGCTTTGACAACTATCACTCTACCCACAGCGACGAGAACCGTGAGCTGGCGGAGCTGATCTATGGCCGCCTGAAAAATGGTGGTTTTATCAAGAGCCGCACCATCTCCCAGCTGTTCGATCCGGAAAAATCCATGTTCCTGCCGGATCGTTTCGTCAAGGGGACCTGCCCCAAGTGCAAATCTCCGGAGCAGTATGGCGACAACTGCGACAGCTGCGGCGCCACCTACAGCCCAACCGAGCTGATCGATCCGAAATCTGCCGTCTCCGGCGCGACTCCGGTAATGAAGGACTCCGAGCACTTCTTCTTCGACCTGCCACAGTTTGAAAAATGGCTCTCTGAGTGGGTGCGCGGCTCCGGCGCCATTCAGGAAGAGATGGCCAACAAGATGCAGGAGTGGTTCGAGAGCGGCCTGCAGCAGTGGGACATCACCCGCGACGCCCCCTACTTCGGTTTCGAAATTCCCGGCGCCCCGGGCAAGTACTTCTACGTCTGGCTGGATGCCCCCATCGGTTACATGGCTTCCTTCAAGAACCTGTGCAACAAGCGTGGCGACATCGACTTTGACAGCTACTGGAAAGCGGACTCCGACGCCGAGCTCTACCACTTCATCGGTAAAGATATCGCCTACTTCCACTGCCTGTTCTGGCCGTCCATGCTGGAAGGTGCCAACTTCCGCAAGCCGACCAAGGTCAACGTACACGGCTATGTGACCGTCAACGGCGCCAAGATGTCCAAGTCCAAGGGCACCTTTATCAAGGCATCCACCTACCTGAACCACCTGGATCCGGAGTGCCTGCGTTACTACTACGCCGCCAAGCTCAACAGCCGCATCGACGATCTGGACCTGAACCTCGAAGATTTCGTGCAGCGGGTCAACGCTGACGTGGTCAACAAGCTGGTTAACCTCGCCTCCCGCAACGCCGGCTTTATCGCCAAGCGTTTTGGCGGCAAGCTGGCGGCAACCTGCGCCGAACCCGAGCTCTACGCCGAGTTTGCCAATGCCCGCACCGCCATTGCCGAGGCTTATGAAAGCCGCGAGTTCAGCCGTGCCATCCGCGAAATCATGGCGCTGGCCGACAAGGCCAACCGCTATGTGGATGACAAGGCTCCTTGGGTCATCGCCAAGCAGGAAGGGGCTGACGCCGAGCTGCAAGCTGTTTGCTCCGTCGGTATCAACCTGTTCCGCGTACTGATGGCCTACCTCAAGCCCGTCATGCCGCTGCTGGCCGAGCGTGCCGAAGCCTTCCTGGCCGAAACCCTCAGCTGGGATGGCATCGAGATGCCGCTGGTCGATCACACCGTGGCACCGTTCAAAGCCCTCTTCTCACGCATCGAGCCGGCGAAGATTGAAGCCATGATCGAGGCCTCCAAGGAAGACCTGGCCAAAGAGCAGGCACCGAAAGTGACCGGCCCGCTGGCTGATGACCCCATCAGCGAAACCATCACCTATGACGATTTTGCCAAGATTGACCTGCGCGTCGCGCTGATCAAGAAGGCCGAAGCGGTACCGGAAGCCGAGAAGCTGCTCAAGCTGCAACTGGATATCGGCGGCGAAACCCGTCAGGTGTTTGCCGGTATCAAGTCCGCTTACAACCCGGAAGATCTGGAAGGCAAGCTGACCGTGATGGTGGCCAACCTGGCGCCGCGCAAGATGCGTTTCGGCATGTCCGAAGGCATGGTGCTGGCTGCAGGCCCGGGCGGCAAGGATCTCTGGATCCTGGAGCCGCAGGAAGGCGCCCAGCCGGGCATGCGCGTCAAGTAAGCGTATCGCTGACTGCGACCACAGCCAGATAGAGAAGAGAGGCCAAACGGCCTCTCTTTTTTTGTCTCACATATTTGGCTTGGATAGTTTCTGTAGATGCTGGTCGCGGATGACTTCCGCAGATTGCGGTCTCGGGGCTATCCACAACCGGGATTCGCGGTCGATACATTTTGTTCTGAATACCTGACCAGCCGACTTGGCATGTCATTCATGTTGTGGCCTGCCTGCATCGCCAGTTTGAGCGCCACCAGCTCCGCCTGCTGGCAGTCCAATTGACGCAAACGGGCAGTGATCTTTTGCTTCAACTGCTGCCGCAGTTTCGTCTGCTTGCGGGTGTTCCCCTGCTCTGCTCGCAACCTCCGCCGCCATTGACGCCAATCCTGCAACTGGCCGAGTCGTTCCTGCCAGTGAGTCAGGGTGCTCAACCAGCCGGGATCTCCACTCCCCAGATCCAGCAACAGTTCCACGCCATAACGGGCCTGCTTGATCTCGAGGCGCAGCCGATGCCAGCGGCGCAACTGTTGCTGACGGGAGCTGGCAGATTTCCCAACACAGGGAATAGGTTCATCGAGAGCGCTCTGTGCCTCATCAAGGCGCAGGGCCAGATGCTGCTGATAGAGGAACGCCAATGCCCGCGCATCCGGCACCTGCGCCACCACCGCGAGCCAGCGGGCCAGTCGCCTCGACAACAGGGGCACGCGACAGGCCGATTTGTGAGTATTGCCAGTGCTGGCAGGCGGCTTGCCAAAACGCTCGGCGTAGACCTGAGCATCCCGCAGCGCCGAGAGCCGCCCGACCGAGCGCAACAGACGCCGCTCCAGCTCGGGATGATAGGTGAGTGGCCGCCACAGGGCGAGCAGCGCCAGCAAGCGGCGCGCCGCGATACGGTAGCCATGCACGGCCGGTTCGCTGGCCTCTTCGCGCACCGCTCGCGCCGCCTCCTGATAACGGGCGACCCAGCTTGTTGCCTGAGTCAGCAACAGACCTTCCTTGTCAGCGTCCATCTCGTCTCCGCCCCTTCAGTTGGTATGAAAGCCCTGGCCGGTGGGCGGCAGCGCCTCCTCATACTCCATCCGGGTCACTCTGGCGGTGCGCGGGCCATGCTCCAGCCAACCCAGCATCATCTGCACCTCCTGCGCGGGGCCGCTGATGAGGATCTCCACCGAACCATCCTCCAGGTTGTAGGCATGGCCCCGCAAACCCAGTTGCAGCGCCCGCTCACGGGTGAAATAGCGAAATCCCACCCCCTGCACCTGCCCCCACACCCGAATGACAAACGATTGCTCTCCCATTTCTCACACCTTCCGCTTAAGAAAAAAATTCCCGAGACGATAATGTGCCCGACACTCTATCTCTGCAGGATGCAGCTCCATTATGAAAGAAGTTAAATTCCGGTGGGTTGACCGCTATCTCATTCACCTCACCATCAGTGAAAAATTCCATATCGCGTTCTGGTTACCTCTCTTCATCATCGCCTTTCTCAGCTGGTATATGCTGGCGGCCAGCCATCAGCAGGAGATCTCCCTGCGGGTAGCGCAGTTGCAGCAACGGGTCGAGACCACGGCGCAGCTGGTCAGCCAGCAACCCACTCTGGTGTTGCCTGCTGATCTGCGTCTGACCCGGCAAGGCAGCAGCGGGTTGCAGCAGCAAGGAGATCACTACCTCTTTACCGCGCCAGCGGGTCAGGCAGGCTACGTCACCGGTGATCTCAACACCGGCAACCTCTCCATGTGGGAAGGTCAGGGCTCGACCCTGCTTCTGATCGGCGCGCTGGCCGCCCTGATGGCGCTGGTGATCCACTACATGATGACCTTTGTCTCCGGAGCGCTTTACTCCACCAACAAGGCGCTGCAAACCGTGGCGGACGGCGATCTCACCTTCCGTCTCAACTTCTTCCCGGTACGCGACGAGTTCTCCACCCTGGCGGGCAGCATCGACCGCTTTACCGACCGCCAGCACCAGATCGTCAAACTGGTGGAAGAGTCTGCCGAAGCGTTGACCATGGCCGCCGACGAGTTTCGTGACCATGCCCGTGAAGGCGAGACCATGGCGCGTTCCCAGCGCCAGCATATGGATTCACTGGCCACCGCCATGGAGCAGATGTCGGCAGCGATCCGTGAAGTAGCGCGCAATGCCAACGACACCCTGCAGCAGACCCGTCAATCGAGCGAAGAGGCAGCCAATGGCGCCAACCGGGTGGCCCGCACCATCGAAGCGATCCGTACTCTGGCCGACGAGATTGGCAACGCCTCCGGTGCGGTCGAGCGGCTCACCCACAATGCCAACCGCATCAACGAGGTGGTCAACGTCATCAACGCCATCTCCCAGCAGACCAACTTGTTGGCCCTCAACGCCGCCATCGAGGCGGCCCGTGCCGGTGAGCAGGGTCGCGGCTTTGCGGTGGTGGCAGATGAAGTGCGTACCCTCGCCAGCCGTACCCAGCAGGCGACGGTGGAGATCCAGCAGATGATCGAAGAGCTGCAGACCGGTACTGGCGCGCTGAACGAGATCATGGAAAAGACTGTAGGGCGCGCCGCCAGCAGCCAGCAGCTCATCAGCGAAGTGGGGCTCGATATCGAAAAACTGAGCAACCACAGCGATGCGGTGCTGGAGATGAGCACCCAGATCGCTACCTCGAGCGAAGAGCAAAGCTCGGTCGCCGCCGAGATCACCCACAATCTGGATCAGGTGCGCCATGAAGCGGCGCAGGTGGAAGAATCCGCCAGCGCCTCGGTAGCTGGCACGCAGGGGCTGAAAGCCACCGCCAGCGAACTGACCCAGGCACTCAAGGGGATTAAGCTCTGACCATATGAGGTGTCAGATCAGGGCAACCCCATCCATTACACAGGGTTGTTTGAGTTTTACCTGCGGGCCACATAGAATGTGGCCCCTTTTCTTTCTACCATCGGCAAACATCCATGAGCGCTTCCATCTATCTCGTCAAAGGCCGCGAAAAATCCCTGCTGCGTCGCCACCCCTGGATCTTCTCCAAGGGGATTGAGCGGGTTCAGGGCAACCCCATTGACGGCGATACCGTCGAGATCTATGCCAACGATGGCAAGTGGCTCGCCCGTGGCGCCTGGTCAGGCAGTTCCCAAATCCGTGCCCGGGTCTGGACCTTCGACAAGGATGAGACCGTCGATCTCGACTTCTTTATCCGTCGTCTCAAATATGCGCAGGAGTCTCGCGATCCGCTGATCAAGCGTCAGGGTCTCACCGGTTATCGCCTCTGCGCCGCCGAATCCGACGGCCTGCCGGGTCTGACCATCGACCGTTATGCCGATTTTCTGGTGTGCCAGATCCTCTCTGCCGGTGCCGAGTTCCAGCGTGAGCTGATAACGCAAGCACTGCGTACCCTCTACCCAGAGTGCAGCATTTATGAGCGCTCCGACGTGGCGGTACGCAAGAAGGAAGGACTGAAAGAGCGCACCGGCGTTATCTATGGCGAGACCCCGAACGAGCCGGTGGTCATCGAAGAGAACGGTGGCGTCAAGATCCTGGTGGATATTCGCAACGGCCACAAAACCGGTTTCTATCTGGATCAGCGTGACAACCGTCAGGCTGCCGCCAAGTACACCGAAGGCAAGCGGGTGCTCAACTGCTTCTGCTACACCGGCGGTTTTGGCGTTTATGCCCTCAAGGGTGGCGCCAAGGAAGTGGTCAACGTCGATCTCTCCCAAAATGCGCTGGATATTGCCCGCCAGAATGCCGAGCTGAACGGGCTGGATACCAGCAACACCCAGTTTGTCCGTCACGACGTGTTCAAGCTGCTGCGTGAATACCGCGAGAAGGGCGAGAAGTTCGATGTCATCGTGCTGGATCCGCCCAAGTTTGCCGAGAGCAAGGCCCAGCTGCTGGGTGCCTGCCGCGGCTACAAGGACATCAACATGCTGGCGTTCCAGCTGCTGGCACCGGGTGGCGTGCTCTTGACCTACTCCTGCTCCGGCCTGATGGAGCAGAGTCTGTTCCAGAAGATCGTTGCCGATGCGGCGCTCGATGCCGGTCGCGATGCCCAGATCCTGGAGCTGCTCTCCCAGGCCTCCGATCACCCCATCGGTACCGCCTATCCGGAAGGCTTCTACCTCAAGGGTCTGGTGGTGCGCGCCCGCTGATCGGCCGTCATCTTCCCTTGTAATCAATCAGGCCCATTGCGGGCCTGATTGTTTTGCATCGCGCCGTATGGGCCTGAGCCTGACGCTCGCCCAGATGACAACCCTCTTTGCTTTATGGGTGTTCTCTCTCCTCCTCTTTTGCTGCCAGCGCCCCACGGCTTCTCTGTTTAAATTTTCTTGCACAATAACTGCACATTTATGATTTAAATCACATCCGTATGACTCTCTTTTCCGTAGTGTGATCCCGCCTGCGGCAGCCGAGCCGGGGCAACCGTCCCGTCAGGATTGATGGGCGGCACAACAACAAAATAGATGTCAGGCCAAGCTGAACATCACAAGGGATCCCGATATGAATCAATCATTGCCGCTGTTAACGCCGCTGCGGGGCATCGCTGCCCTGATGGTGGTGCTGTTCCATGCCCGATTATTGCTCTTTCCCCAGTGGATGGAGCCGATCGCAGGCCACACCCAACTCATCGAGAACGGCTACCTCTGGGTCGATCTGTTCTTTATTTTGAGCGGCGTGGTGCTGGCACATGTCTATGGCGAGGCCTTCACCCGCACGCCCCGCACCGTGGGCTATGGCCGCTTTCTCTGGCTGCGGCTGACCCGCGTCTACCCCCTCTACTTGGTAACCCTGCTGTTGCTGGTCGGCTGGGAACTTTACAAGGCGCAGCACGGAGTAGGCTTCTATGCCGGCCCCTTGTTCAAGATGTGGGAGTGGGAAGGGATGCCGCCTTTCGGTTCGCCCTTCACCCCGGCCGAGGCGCTGCCAAGCGCCTTCCTGCTGCTGCAGGTGGTAACCGATCACGGGCTGACCTGGAACTTCGCCGCCTGGTCGCTCAGCGTGGAGTGGATTAGCTACCTGCTGTTCCCGCTCCTTATTCCGCTGGCAGTGACCCGCAGTCGCTGGAGCCATCTCGCCCCCCTGCTGGCGCTGACGGTGCTGGCCTGTATCGTGCACAGTCGCGGCACCCTGGATGTCACCAGCGGGGCGCTGGCAGTGGGGCGCGGGGTAAGTGAATTTGTGCTCGGCCTCTGGCTGCTGCCAAGGGTCAAGGCCGCGAAAGGCTCGCCCATGATGAAGCATGATCTGCCGCTCTTGATCGCCTTTGTGCTGCCCTTCGCGCTGATGCAGTTCGCCATGACGCCGCAGCTGACCCTGCTGCTGATCAGCTCCTACGTGCTGCTGATCTGGATTGCCGCCGCCCAGGGGGAGCGCCAAAGCCCGCTGCTGCGCCTTTTGGATAGCCGCTTCACCAACTGGCTGGGGGATCTCTCCTACTCCATCTACCTGGTCCATGCGCTGGTACTGCTCACTGGCTGCGCGCTCATCCACTATCTGGCGCCGGGGCTCACCGAGTGGTGGTATGGCCAGACCAACCCGCTGTTGGGGGTAGTGGCAACCTTGCTGATGCTGGCAGTGCTGATCGGGCTCTCGGCGCTGAGCTACAACCTGCTGGAGCGGCCACTGCAACGGCGCCTGCGCCGGCTCGGCAAGGCTCGCCAGCCGGTGCTGGAGCAAGCCGGCTAATCTGCTTTCGCCAGCTGATTGCCCCGCAGAGGTTAAGCCAACCTCTGCGGGGCAAGTCCACGATTTCTCTTCACCCCTGCCGATAACTGAGCGGCTCATGCCAGCGCCCTCCTCCCTTACCTTTCACCCGCCAATCCCCTTCGCTTTGTGTGAATTCCTGTTCGAACCGGAGGGGGCATTTATGGCATAATGCCCTGTCCTGTGGCCCTTGGCGGGGCTGTGTTGGCGCATCTGTCGCCTCTTCTTCCCCGTCCTACCCGGCAGCCCTGCGTGACTGCCTGACATCACTGCTTCCAGAAGCAGCCAAGGCCACCTATTTTTGCGGCTCTTTACATGACGGTAGATGGCCGCGCATTGACCAAGATGGCTCCCGCAGAGCCTCTGCACACGGTGCACAAACAAGGGGTAAGTATGTCTTCCATTCGTCTGACCCAATACAGCCACGGCGCTGGCTGCGGCTGCAAAATCTCTCCCAAGGTACTCGACACCATCCTCAAGAGCCAGATCCCGGGCTTCAACGACCCGACCCTGATCGTTGGCAACAGCAGCAAGGATGACGCGGCCGTGGTCGATATCGGCAACGGTCAGGGCATTGTCTCCACCACCGACTTCTTCATGCCCATCGTCGATGACCCCTTCACCTTTGGCCGCATCGCCGCCACCAATGCCATCAGCGATATCTACGCCATGGGCGGCAAGCCTATCGTTGCCATCGCCATCCTCGGCTGGCCCATCAATACCCTGGCGCCGGAAGTGGCCCAGCAGGTGATCGACGGCGGCCGTCAGGTGTGCCACGAAGCGGGCATTTCGCTGGCCGGTGGCCACAGTATCGATGCCCCCGAGCCCATCTTCGGCCTCGCGGTAACCGGTATCGTGCCCCTTGATGCCATCAAGCAGAACGACACCGCCAAGGTAGGTGACACCCTCTATCTGACCAAGCCCCTCGGTATCGGTATCCTCACCACCGCCCAGAAGAAGGGCAAGCTCAAGCCTGAACACGAGCAACTGGCCCCCAACGCCATGTGCACTCTCAACAAGATTGGCCAGCGTTTTGCCGAGCTGCCGGGTGTGCACGCCATGACCGACGTCACCGGTTTTGGTCTGGCGGGCCATCTGCTGGAGATGTGTGAAGGATCTGGCGTCAGTGCCCGTCTCGACTTCAAGGCGCTGCCGCTGCTGGATGAGGTGGATTACTACCTCGCCGAGGGCTGCGTACCGGGCGGTACCCTGCGCAACCACGACTCCTACGGCCACAAGCTGGATGCCATGGACGATCGCACCCGCAACATCATGTGCGACCCGCAAACCAGCGGCGGCCTGCTGGTCGCAGTGGGTAAAGAGAGCGAAGCCGAGCTGCTCGCCATCGCGCGCGAAGCTGGGCTAGAACTCTCGCCCATCGGCCAGATCAAGCCCCTTGAGGGCTCCCGCTTTATCGAGATTGTCCAATGAATGAATTGCCACTGGCCACGGACTACGCCCAGATTTTTTTAGGCGATGTGCCGTTGATTGATGTGCGCGCCCCCATCGAGTTCAAGGAGGGGGCCTTCCCCTGCTCGACCAGCCTGCCCTTGATGACAGACGATGAGCGCGCCCAGGTGGGGACCTGCTTCAAGAAGCAGGGTCAGGCCGCCGCCATTGAGCTTGGACACAAGCTGGTGGGGGGAGCAGTGCGTGCCGAACGTATCGAAGGCTGGCTGGCGCAGTTGCGCAAGCAGCCCGATGCCCTGCTCTACTGCTTTCGCGGCGGCCTGCGCTCGCAAACCGTACAACAGTGGCTGGCTGATGCGGGGGTCACTAGCCCCCGCGTCGCCGGTGGCTACAAGGAGCTGCGCCGCTTCCTGATCGACACCCAGGACAAGGCCTCTGCCGAGTGCCACTGGACTGTGCTGACCGGCATGACCGGCTCCGGCAAGACCCATATGCTTGACCACGTGGCCCAGGCGCTCGATCTGGAAGGACACGCCCATCACAGGGGCTCGTCGTTTGGTCAGCTGCCCGGCGGCCAGCCCAGCAACATCAATTTTGAAAACAACCTCGCCATCGAGCTGCTCAAACGCCGCCATCAGGGCGAGCATGCCTTCGTGGTGGAAGATGAGAGTCGCCTGATCGGCCGCTGCTGCCTGCCCCTCTCCCTCCATGAGGCCATGAGTCAGGCACCGCTGGTGGTGGTAGATGTACCGCAGATCGATCGCGCCGAGCAGATCCGCGAAGATTACGTGCACGATCTCTGGCTGCGCTATCAAGCCATGTATGGCCAAGAAGAGGGATGGCCGCTGTTTGCCGCCTACCTCACCGATGCGTTGGCCCGCCTCAAGCGCCGCCTCGGCGATCAGGCCCACCGCGAGCTGGATGCCCTGATGCAGACCGCTCTCACCGAGCAGGAAAAGAGCGGTGATACCGAGCTGCATCTGGCCTGGATCACCTTGCTGCTGACCCGCTACTACGACCCCATGTATCTCTATCAGCTTGGCAACAAGCAGGAGCGCATCGTATTCCGCGGTGACAAACAGGCCTGTCTCGACTATTTCGCCGAGCAGCATGCCAGCGCGCTGCGCGGCTGACCCATCCCAAGAGAGGAACTCTATGTTGAAATTCGAGGTGATCCCGGTCACCCAGTTCGCCCAGAACTGCTCCCTCATCTGGTGTGACGAGACCCATCAGGCCGCCCTGATCGATCCGGGCGGCGAAGCGGACAAACTGCTGGCTGCTATCGCCAAGCGCGGCCTGACCCTGACTCATATCCTGCTGACCCACGGTCATCTGGATCACGTAGGTGCAGCCGCCGAGCTGCGGGAAAAGACCGGCGTCGCCATTACCGGCCCCCACAAGGAGGACGCCTTCTGGCTCGACATGCTGCCCCAGCAGAGCCAGATGTTCGGCTTCGCCCATACCCCCGCGTTCACGCCGGATCGCTGGCTGGAGCAGGGTGACAAGGTGCAGGTTGGCCAGTGCGAGCTGGATGTCTACTTCTGCCCCGGCCACACCCCGGGCCATATCGTGCTGCTGAACCAAGCCGAAAAACTCGCCTGGGTTGGCGATGTGCTCTTTGCCGGCAGCATCGGCCGCACCGACTTCCCCCGTGGCGATCACGGTGCGCTGATCAAGTCGATCACCGAGACCCTGCTGCCGCTGGGGGACGAGATCATCTTTATCCCAGGCCACGGCCCCAGCTCCACCTTCGGTCGCGAGAAGGCGAGCAACCCCTACCTGACCCAGCCTATCTGGTGATCAAAAAAGGCAGCGGTATTAGCCGCTGCCTTTTCAATTCGTTACGCTGCAATCCCCCGGTGCGTATCACTCACAATGTCTTTATCCGGACGACACCGAGAAGCCTCTGGTAATCACGATTTTCCTCAAGAAGCGGATCGCTTTGCACAATCGCTGTCAGACATAAACCCAACTCGTCTGATACCCACTGCGGCTCAGCGATAATAGCGTTCAGCAAAGACAATGCATGTGTAGGGAATTGTTTGCATAAGCCTGATTGATGCAAAAGGTGTATAACGTAATGAGTGTTTTGAATCGGCTGTAATCCAGCATGAACTGTCGCTAATGCATCCGGAAACTCACCGCGAGCGGCAATGACCAATCTGGCCAAAGTTTCAGCGATTGTACTCGTGAAGAATGCGTTAGATTTAGGCCAGATATTTTGCCAAAAAGGCTTGGCTCGGTTTATCCAGTACTCCTCACGCTGCTCACCCGCGCCATCAAGCGCTTGAACCAGTGCATGAAAAACACTTTGGAATCCCTCAGGTGGCATCACTTCAATCGCTGCACGGAACTCTTCTGGTTTATAACCATCAGCTTGTGCCAAGGCGACATACGTCATAAATGTTGCGAATTGCTGACTGTGTTCGCCCAGTTGATTGTAATGGCCAGCACAGGCGAGCAAATGAGGTTTAAAGGCCATTAATAAAGGAAGGTAACGACGGGGTGACCAGAGAAAACCCTGCCAATATGCATTGGCATCAGCTTGATTCTCCCAATCAAGCAGAGGCAACAGGATTTGAGTCGTCCATTCTTGATCCACACGGAAAAATGTAATCAATCGAGAACAGAGTACTATGCGACCATGACGAAATACCGCAACAGTGGTATCACATAACTCTGTAAATATTGGAGCCAAATCGGCAGGCAGTCCGTCATTATCGTTCAGCTGCTGTTTAAACCACTCGTTCAATAATGCTTGAGTAATATGCCCAACGGGATGGTTAATGGCAGAACCAAGTGGATCATCAACCTCAATTCCATTACGAATGGTACGACTCCCAGCATCGACCTCCATTGGAAGCACCAATATACGACGACAAATGGCAATGATGGATTTGTCGTTATGCTCTTGGGTGCTTGCCCTCTCTATCCACCAAGTTACTGCATGGATTATTTGTAGCAACACAGGCTCGGGCATTGTTAGCACTAATGGAGCAACGAATCGCCATGAACGAAGCAGCATTTTTTCATCAGACCAACATTGCAGAGCGACTCGCCATCGGTCGACAGGCCACTCCCCCTCTTGCGAAAGGTCATACAGGGCTAGCAGGGTGTGAAAGAAACGGGTACGGCACACATCACGCCATCCATCTCGATAAGAATCCATCCTTCCAGATGATTGTTGCTTCATCCAGTCGACCAATAACTTACGCTTTCGGGGAACAATATCATCATCTCCGCGATCACTAGCGAAGCCGTTACTTTCCTCTGCCCCCCATTCGGGATGAAGGTTGGATAGTATGGCGAAGTGTTCTGCTGCCTCTTTTCCCAACACAAGCCCTGAATCATTCAACTTTGCCAATAGCTGCCAAATGGAGTGTTCTATATATATTCGTGTTGATTCCAACTCAGATGGTGGCCCAGCCAAAATAGCCGCTTCCAGCTGTGCTTGAGCATTTCCTGTCAGTAACAGTCCTTGCGTTTCAAATAGGTTGAAGAGCTCGGGTTCAGTATCTCTGGCCCAAAGCCACCGTCCATTATCAGAGCGTAGCCATTCCGACCACAGTTCAGATGAGATGCAGTCATCCTGGCTGGCTGCAAATAAGGCAAAACGTTTAAAGAGGGGATAAGGTAAAGAGAACCAAGATTGCGCAATATTGATTGCTTGTACTCGATCACTTTTCAGTACCATTAACCAAGCTTCGCGCAGTAATTCAACAAGAACAAGCCAGTCATAATGACCACTATGGGAGTCATATAGAGCAATGGAAGGCAGTGCCAAATAAGAAAAGTCTCGATACTCGCTGGCATCATTCAGTTCACGCTGCAGATCCAGTGCATCGCAGAGCAGTTGTTGGAGTTCGTCCAGAAAATAAGGTAAGGCTGTTTTCCATTGTTGATTATTTACATCATGTGAAATCGCATACCTCACATTATCTGCGGCAAGCACGAGTTCCCAATCTACCCGCTCCCGAACATTTATTGGTTCTTGGTCCGTTTTGTTACTACTTAAATTATATGGTTTTCTCAACGCTATTTTAGGCGCAAGTAACTCCCGCAATTCCAAACGTAACATCACATTTGATGGTTCTCTTCCCAAGCGCGACATCCACTGAAAAATATTTCTATCACAATCTGAACACTTTATCCGACCAAGCAGCAACAGACGCCACAAGGTGCGCATCATAGGGTCTGGAATTGCATACTGTGACTGATCCTTGACTTCGTCAATTTCGATAAACTGACCGTCACACATCATTGAATCAAAGCGGGATAAGGCATTTTCCACTAACCTCCGCCATCGTCTATGCAATTGACCTCCATTTGAGACAACCCAAAGTAGTAATTTTGGGTTCCCCAAGTGGCGAGTAAGCCAATATGCCAAAGGTGGCATCACTTCATCCCAATCGCCTGACAAGCCATTTGTAACCACACTCATGGCTGGCGCAGACATATAGGAAGCAGGATGTTGTAGCAAGCTAAAGCTCAAGCTTTCATTTATTTTACCCTGCGGTTGCACACCAAAACATGTTAAATCATTGTGACCAAAACATTTGCTGGTAAATACATCAAGCCAGTCCAGTGATGGAGTCGGATTAAGCTGGGCAAAGCATTTGGCGGGCAAGCCTGATGGATCGGCTAAAGCCCATCGCATTCGACTAACAAAGTCGTTTTGTGACGAACTCTGATTGGGTTGCTTATATGCATACCGAGCAACTAATCGCTCCTTGCCCCTTACACCATCACGATATATAGATGCCCATACATGCAAAGTCTGATGTAACATGCGATGATAATTTACATCGTCATACATAATGGGGATGACATGTTTGTCTTGCCATTTCTGCTTCGTGATATCCAATTCATCACGTTTATAGGATGCAAAAGCAAAAATCTTCCGTGAACCATCCAATGCATGGGCGGCGGTCATATATCGCAATACAGGATCATCAATGCTGTAACCGACAAAACAGAGTGTGTAATCTCTGAATAGGCCAGCGACAAACCGAGCTGCCCAACCTTCAGTAAGATATGCCTGTCCAAAATCGCCATCAGACAAGATCAGCTGATCAAGGTCTTCTTCTGAGGCTGAATCTGGCATACGTCCGTGCAAATGCACCACTCCATTCCAACGGGATCGGGAGGGTGGGGCCTGATGAATGGTTATCGGTGATTTCCCCGCCTTTTCAAACAAGGTATCGAAGTTAGTGGTAACGAGTTTCAGGTTATCTTTTTTATCCTTGCCAAGAGTCAGCAAAGCAAGATGAGTAGTGAGAGCTCGTGGCTTTGATAAATCAGCAGTCAGGCAGGATGGTAAACCACGACGTACCGCAGCTCTCCCGCCTTGAATGCGCTTCTCATAATGTCCGATTGCGCGATCAAGTCCACCCTGTGTGACCATGTCTTGCTCAGACCTATCTAATAGCTCGCCTGCATGCTTTGACATCCTAATAACGAGCTCACCGAATCCAGGCAAACCCGCTGGATAGGAAATGCCCGCCCCACAAAAAAACAACACACGTCCCTCTTCATGGGCATGCAGCAGCTCATTGGGAATATCGGGGCCATTGGGGATAAATTGCATTTTCCTGTTTCCTATCCAGTAGATACGGTGGCTTGACTGGAATATGGTACCGCAATACCCCCCTCGATCGGCGAACCCATTTCTAGCTTTCGTCCAATAAAAAATCCCCACCCGAGGGTGAGGATTGATTTATAAGTGCAACCGTAAGGTGGCTTATTGTGCCAGCAGGTGACCGACCAGCTCATGACGCCACCCTTGCAGCAGCATCGGCTTGTCGCTGCGGGCCCGCTCTTCGTCGTTCATCCGCCAGCTCCAGGTGAAGTACTGGTGAATGATCTTCTTGCTGGCAATCAGCTCGGGCGGAATATTGCTCGCCTTGGCCTTCTCCTCCACCAGCGCCTTGATCCGCTTGAGCTCGCCCTTGTACTGGGGATAGTCCACCAGTCGGCGAATGGGCTCGGGCCAGCTGTCAGGATCGCTCTGCTGCGCCTTGGCGACAATATCGAGCATCCGCTTGCCGTGGATCTTGATCTCGATGGGCGAGAGGCCGAGCTCGTTGAGATCCCGCAGGGAGGCAGGACGACGCTCTGCCACCTTGAACAGGTGCAGCTCTTTGACCACGAAGTTCAGAGCCAAATCGCGGCGCACCGCCTCTTGCTGGCGCCAGGCGGCCAGCTCGCGCAGAATGGCGAGCTCGCGGCGACCCAGCTGCCAGGCGTTGACGATTTCAAGATAAGCCTGACGGGGATCACTACCCTGGGTCTTGCGGGCGGAGTGGTTCTGGCACTCCTGCTCGAACCAGGCAAACTTGCCGCTTTCCCGCAGTTTGGCCATCACCTTCTCGTAGAGAGGCATCAGGTAGAAGACATCCGCCGCAGCGTATTCGAGTTGACGCGGCGTAAGCGGGCGTGCCAGCCAGTCGGTGCGCGCCTGATCTTTTTCCAGCTCGACCCCAAGGAATTCATTCACCAGCGCACCAAAGCCGACCGAGACACCGTAACCGAGAAAGGCGGTTGCCAGCTGGGTGTCGTGCATCTGGTTGGGCAGGTGGCCCGCCTGATGCTGGATAAGCTCCAGATCTTCACCAGAGGCGTGCAGGATGGCGATCTGCCCTTCCCGGCCCAGTCGCTGCCAGAGGGCGGAGAGCTCCAGCGTTAGCGGATCCAGCAGCGCCAGATGCTCGCCGTCATAGATCTGGAACAGGCCAAGCTGGGGGTAGTAGGTACGGGTGCGAACGAATTCAGTATCGATAGCCAGGGGAACGTCGGCCAGAGAAGCGAGATACTGCTCAAGTTCGTCTTGCTGAGTGATAAGTTGATAGTGCATCTGTGCCTGCGCGGTTGATCAGGGCCAAAAAGAAAAAACCGTGGGATGACCCACGGTTTTGCATAACGACGGTGCTGGTTTGCAGAGGCTTCTGCAGCCACAGTCCGGTTATTGCTTGGCAATCTCCTCGTCGCGCAGTACGCGGCGCAGGATCTTGCCCACATTGGTCTTGGGAAGTTCGTCACGAAATTCTACCAGTTTCGGCACCTTATAGGCAGTCAGATGTTTGCGGCAGTGGGCAATAATCTCGTCATCCTGCAATTTTGCATCTTTCTTGACCACAAAGATCTTCACCAGCTCGCCGGAGACCTTGTGCGGCACGCCGACAGCGGCCACTTCCAGCACTTTCGGGTGCAGGGCGACGACATCTTCGATCTCGTTCGGATAGACGTTGAAACCTGAGACCAGGATCATGTCCTTCTTGCGGTCAACGATCTTGAAGAAGCCCTGCTCGTCGCACACGGCGATATCACCGGTACAGAGCCAGCCATCCTGCATCACTTCGGCAGTCGCCTCGGGGCGCTGCCAGTAGCCAACCATCACCTGCGGGCCGCGCACCTGCATTTCGCCCGGGGTGCCGAGGTCGTGGATCACCTGACCGTTGTCATCTACCAGACGGATCTCGGTAGAGCAGACCGGCAAACCGATAGAGCCATTGTAATCAGTGAGGTCGTAGGGACAGACGCTCACCAGTGGTGAGCACTCGGTCAGACCATAGCCTTCCAGCAGCGGGGTGCCGGTCAGTGTCTTCCACTTCTCCGCGACCGCGCGCTGCACCGCCATGCCGCCGCCGATGGTCAGCTTTAGCTTGTCAAAGGCGATCCCCTGAAACTCTTCATTGTTGACCAGCGCATTGAACAGGGTGTTGACCCCGGTAATGCAGGTGAAGGGGTACTTCTTGATCTCTTTGACAAAGCCTGGGATGTCGCGCGGGTTGCTGATCAGCAGGTTGTAACCGCCGATACGCATAAAGAGCAGGCAGTTCACGGTCAGGGCAAAGACGTGATAGAGGGGCAATGCGGTGACCACGAACTCCTTGCCGCGCTCCAGCATGGGGCCGTAGACGCCGAGACACTGCTCGACGTTGGCAATCATGTTGCGATGGGTCAGCATGGCCCCTTTGGAGAGGCCGGTGGTGCCACCGGTGTACTGCAGGAAGGCGAGATCGTCGTTGGTGATCTCCGGTTTGATGTACTGCAGGAAACGCCCCTTGGAGAGGGCCTGACGCATGGTGGTGGCGTGGGGCAGATTGTATTTCGGCACCAACTTCTTGACGTACTTGACCACGAAGTTGACCAGAGTGCCCTTGGCCAGCCCCAGATTGTCCCCCATCCGGGTCAGAATAACGTGCTTGATCGGGGTGTCGTAGACCACCTTTTCCAGGGTATGGGCGAAGTTGGAGACGATGACGATGGCCTTGGCACCCGAATCTTTGAGCTGATGCTCCAGCTCGCGCGGGGTATAGAGCGGGTTGACGTTGACCACGATCATGCCGGCGCGCAGGATGCCGAACACGGCGATGGGGTATTGCAGCAGGTTAGGCATCATCACCGCAACCCGATCCCCTTTCTCCAGCTTCAGCTCGTTTTGCAGGTAGGCAGCAAAGGCGCGGGACTGCTCTTCCAGCCGGCGGTAGGTGATGGTTTGGCCCATGTTGACGAAGGCGGGCTGATCGGCAAACTGGGTTACCGAGGATTCGAACATCTCGACCAGGGAGCTGTATTGGTCTGGATTGATCTCGGCGGGGACCCCTTCCGGATAACGTTTCAGCCAGACTTTTTCCACAAACTTCTCCTGCATAACTAGCACCTGTGCGCTCACTGTGTTGCCTCCGTCCCGGTTCACATCCATTTTAATCGGTTGTTTTAAGCTGATGCTCTAATGCCGCACATATTTACACAGCGCAACATCAATTAACAGCAAATTAACAACAGAAAAATGTGAGGGAGAAAACAAACCTGGAATTATTGAAAGCTGGCGATTCTACCGAACTTGACAAAACTTTACGATACAAACGGCCGTATCAACCGAATTTTCCATATGAAAATGGTGGTTTCCACCCAATATGACCCGCTCGATCTGCTGGAAGGCATCCTGACGGGCCTGCCATTGGGCTTCAAGCGCAGCAAAGCCCTGTTCCCCCTGAATCAACAGCACCGGACAACGGATAGCCGCCATCAGTGCACGAGCTTGTCCTTCGCTCATTCTCAGGGGCGACAGATCCCGCAAGCGGGGGTCGCTGCGCCAGTGCCAGCGGCCTGCCCTCATCTCAAGCTGCCGTTCACAGATAAGACGCGCCGCCTGCGGCGTGATATCCGCCACTTTGCAACGGGCGGCGACAGCCTCATCGATGGAGGCAAAGCCGTTGGCACTGCGCTCCCGGGTGCGGCTGCGGTTTAAAATTGCACGTCGCAGCTGGGCAGGTACCTCCTCATCGGGCTGGCTCAGCGGCCCCAGCCCCTCCAGCATGACCAACCGCTCCACCTGTTCGGGGAACACCCCGGCATAGGCGGAGGCGATCAGCGCCCCGAGGGAGTGACCGAGCAGAGTGAAGCGCGACCAGCCTGCCGCCTGCACGATCTGGTAGAGATCGTCCAGCCAGTCAACAAAGACATAAGGGGTGGTTTTGTGATCGGAGTGACCATGTCCCGGCAGATCGACACAGATGAGGTGAAAATCCCCCAGATGGGGCGCCAGCGGCAAGAAGCTGGCACTGTTGTCGAGCCAGCCATGCAAGGCGATCAACAGGGGTTTGCCCTGCTGATCATGCTCAGCGGATTGATTCTCCAGCAAGGCCACCTGCCGACCATCCGCCAGCGTAAGCAGCCGCTCGTGCATGGTGCTCATCATAGCGTTAATCATGGCAAGCCTTAGCGACGCAGCGGCCGTCTCGGCCAGAAGGGAGCATAGAAGGGGTCATAGAAGTAGGGGTCCATATAGCGCACCTCCACCTCCTTGACTGGCGGCCACAGCTTGCTGCCCGTCACATTGAGCACCGAGAAGCGGTACTTGTGCTCGCCAATCTGGCTATCAACCGGTTGGCCTATGGTGCCAAGCACCGTCAGGCTGCGCCCCTTGGCGTAGAGGGTCGGATCGACAAAACCCTTCATGATGGCCAGAAAACGCCCCGGGCTCTGCTCGGTCTGCTCCGGCACACCGTTGGATTTAAGCGGCAGATAGACCACTTCAATAACGCTCTGATCCGCCTTGTTGTGCACCGCCGAGATAACGCCGCTCCAGCGGGCCGGTTTGCCCTCCATTCCGCCAAGGGCGGGCTGATAGGCCACCAGCTGGTTTTCTGGTTCATAGGCCAGCTCCTTGGGAACCGAGCTACAGGCCCCGAGCAGCAGAGCCAGCGACCCGACCACCATAGTGCGTTTCATCATATCGCTTCTGGTATTACGCATCATGTCACTCTCCTGTTGCCAGCGTGGCCTGTCGGGGCCATCCGCTTTTGTTGCAGCTGATGAGCGGCAAGAGCGACATGCTATCAGTGCTCCTGCCCTTATTCGCGACCCGGCAGTTTTTTCCAGGTCACCTTGTCACGCAAATAAACCGGCGTCGCCTGCTCCACAGGCACCGCCTCCCCCGCCAGCCAGGCGGCGCGGGCCAGCGGCAGCATGTCCTCTGCCGCCGGGAAGCGCACCTGACTCTCCGCCAGCTCATCGGCCAGACCACTCAGGGTCTCGCCATAGGTTTCAAAACCGGTGCCGACGCAGGTCACAGGGCCCGCCAGCTTGCCACCGGCGTCAACCAACGCCACGGGATCGCTCACCACCTCGTCACCCACCAGCTGCATGCGGCCATCAATCAGCTCATAGCGGCCGAAATAGACCTCGTTCATCCGCGCATCGATGGCGGTCAGCACCTGCTGGGCGCCATCCAGTCGATAGGCTCCTTGCGCCATGGCAGCCAGGGTCGAGATGCCAATCAGCGGCACACCCGCACCAAACGCCAGACCTTGCGCCACACTGATGCCGATCCGCACGCCGGTAAAGGAGCCCGGGCCGCGACCAAACGCGATGGCATCAAGGTCACTCAAACTTATCCCGGCATCCTCTAACACAGCCTGAACCATGGGCAGGATTTTTCGGGTGTGATCCCGTGGCGCCTCCTCCCAGCGGGAGAACAGCTTGTCACCCACCAGCAAGGCGGCGGAGCAGGCTTCGGTGGCGGTATCAACGGCCAGGATCTTCAACTCGTTCATGCTTTCCAATCTCTATAAAATCAGTCAATTACATAACAGGCAAGCGAGATATGCTCACCCGTTGTTCAAATCTGTTAGCTGGCGGCACACTTATTCACCGCGTTCAGTGCGATCGAAAAAACTCCCCAACGTTCCCAACTCCCGGGTACGGGGGATGGCGGGCAGACTCTTGATAAAGGTGGCGCCATAAGGCTTGTTGACCATGCGTGGATCACAGATCACCAGTACCCCGTGATCACTGCGATCACGAATAAGCCGCCCCACCCCCTGCTTGAGGGCAATCACCGCCTTGGGCAACTGCAGCTCGGCGAAGGGATCACCCCCCTTGAGCTTGCAATCATCCACCCGCGCCTTGAGCAGCGGATCATCGGGGCTGGCAAACGGCAGCTTGTCGATGATAACACACGACAACGCCGCCCCTCGCACGTCGATCCCCTCCCAGAAACTGCTGGTCGCCACCAGCACGGCACGGCCATTCTCGACAAACTCCTTGAGCAGCCGCTGCTTGTTGTCCTCCCCCTGCAACAAGACGGTGCGGCCAATCTCCCGGCGCAGCACCTCGGCTACCTGACGCATCACCTGATGGCTGGTGCAGAGGAAGAAACAGCCCCCTGGCGTCTTGTTGATGAGGGGGATCATCAGATTGGCCAGCTGCTCTCCACGGCCAAAGGCGTTGGGCTCCGGTAGATAACGGGGCACACAGAGACGCGCCTGCTCGCCATAGTCGAACGGGCTGTCGAGAATAAGCTCGGCGCTATCCGCCAGCCCCAGCTCGGCCTTGAAGTGATCAAAACGCATATCCACCGTCAGGGTGGCGGAGGTGAAGACCCAGGCTACTTCCGGTCTTTGCACCTCGGCACTGAATCGCTCGGCCACCGACAGCGGCGTCAGATTGAGGGTGAAATGAAGCCGTGAGCAATCGTACCAGTAGGAGAAACCGGTCTGGTTAACCGCCAGCACCTCGCCAAGACGGGTGCGCAGTTCACTGATGCGCTCGAAGGCGTGATCCAGCTGCTCACCCCGGCCGAGAGCCAGTTTGAGCACTTCGTAGCAAAGCCCGATGGCGTCGTTGAGACGAGCCAAAGCCTGCCCCCAAAGCGGCTGGCGCAGCATGTCGCGGGTATTGCCGCGACCGCCATCCACTCCGAAGGCAAGACGCAAATCCTGACTGGCGATAGCGAGCCGGTCCGCCGCCTTGCCGAGCTGGGCCATGTCGTGCGCCTCTGCCCGATAGGCCAGCTGGATATCCTGCGCCAGATCCTGAATTGTTCGGCTGCCTACCGACTTGCCGAAGTAGTTGGTAGCGATCTCCGGCAACTGATGGGCTTCATCAAACACATAGACTTGCGCCTCCGGCACCAACTCACCAAATCCCGTGTCTTTCACCGCCATATCGGCGAAGAAGAGGTGATGGTTGATCACCACCACCTGGGCATCCATGGCGCGGCGTCGAGCCACCACCAGATGGCAGTCGTCGTAATAGGGGCAGTCGCGACCGAGACAATTGTCGTTGGTGCTGGTGACGTGGGCGAGGATCTCGGCGTTCTCCTGCAATCCCGGAATATCCCCCACATCGCCGTTATCGGTGGCGGTAGACCAGGATTTGACCTTCACCAGATCGTTCAGGATCTCAGGCTTTTGCAGATGGGATTCGCTCAAGAGCCGGTTCATCCGCTCGATGCAGAGATAGTTGCTGCGCCCCTTGAGCAAGGCCACCGGCGGGGTGTAGGAGAGCGCTCCTGTGATGGTCGGGAGATCCCGATAGAAGAGCTGCTCCTGCAGGTTCTTGGAGCCGGTGCTGATCACCACCCGTTTGCCGGATTCCAGCGCTGGCACCAGATAGGCGTAAGTCTTGCCGGTACCAGTCCCCGCCTCCACCAGCAGACGGCCACCACTTTTGATGGCGCGCGCGACCGCTTCGGCCATCTCCAGTTGGGGAGCGCGGGCTTTGAAACCGTCGATATGGCTGGCCAGAGGGCCATCTGGCTTGAACAGGGTCTGGATGGTCAAAAGGGCGTCCCGCAGCAAAAGCGGCCATTATGCCAAAAGCGCGGCAAAAGCGGGACAGATAATCTGCCTAGACGAACAGATCGATCTGATGCTCGGGATCCGGCTTGTGATCACCTTCCTCCGCCTTGGGCTGATCACGTTTGGCGGGCGTGTTATACGCCTGCTGGCGCTGCTGAGAATCACTGTTGTCAGTGCTGGTCTTGCGCAGCTGATGCTTCTTGCTGATCTGATTCACTTCCCGCTTGATCTCTTCGCTGCCGGGCGCGGCAGGTGCCCGGGGCAAAATGGGGAACAACAGGTCCTGGCTGGGCATGATGGCGACTCCTGCAGGGGTTATTGTCTAGTTATCGACCAGAAAACCGTTTTCGCCACTTTAATCGATCAAATCACAATTTCGGGTTGCATTTTCTGTCAAGGCAGGTAGTTTAAATCAGGCGTCAATTACGACATCTTATTTTGTAAAGGATTGATTACATGAAGTTCACCACCCTGAAGACTCATCACCACCATCATCATCCCGACTAGTCTTTCAGGAGGTTGACTGCTGGAAGACACTTAACTGGTGACTTCCAAAAGGACCGCAAGATTCATAAACCCTCGGAAGCACCCACTTCCGAGGGTTTTTTCGTTTTTGACTAGAAGGAAATCGAGCAATGGAAACACAACGTCTGCGTATCGCCATGCAAAAGTCCGGTCGTCTGAGCCAGGACTCCCAAGCCCTGTTCAAGAGCTGCGGCCTGAAAATCAACCTGCGCGAGCAGCGCCTTATCGCCCATGTCGAGAACATGCCCATCGATATCTTGCGGGTGCGCGATGACGACATCCCGGGTCTGGTGATGGAAGGGGTGGTTGACCTTGGCATCATCGGCGAGAACGTGCTGGAAGAGGTGCAGCTTATTCGCGCTTCACAGGGACTGCCCTTCGAGGTCAAAACCCTCAAGCAGCTGGACTTCGGTGGCTGCCGCCTCTCGCTGGCGGTGCCGGAAGATGTGACCTACACAGGGCCAGAGAGCCTTGCCGGCAAGCGCATCGCGACCTCCTACCCCGGGCTGCTCAAGCGCTTCTTTGATGAAAAGGGCCTTGGCTTCAAGAGCGTGATGCTGGGCGGCTCGGTGGAAGTGGCGCCCCGCGCGGGCCTGGCCGATGCCATCTGCGATCTGGTCTCCACCGGCGCGACCCTGGAAGCCAATGGCCTGAAAGAGGTGGAGGTGATCTACCGCTCCAAAGCGGTGCTGGTACAGGCCCCCAACCCCTTGTCCGATGCCAAGCAGAAGCTCATCGACAAACTGCTGCCCCGCATTCAGGGGATGCAGCAGGCCCGCGAGAGCAAGTACATCATGCTGCACGCCCCCAAAGACAAGCTCGATGCCATCACCGATCTGCTACCGGGTGCCGAGCGCCCCACCATCATGCAACTGGCCGGTGACACCAATCAGGTGGCGCTGCACGTCGTCTCCAGCGAGACCCTGTTCTGGGAGACCATGGAGCAGCTCAAGGCTCTGGGTGCCAGCTCCATTCTGGTGCTGCCCATCGAAAAAATGATGGAATAAGGAAGGGGTATCATGCAGACCCTGATCTGGAAAACCCTCTCCCCCGCCCAGCAGGCCGACGTGCTGACCCGACCGGCCTTGAGTGACGAGGCGGATATCGGCGCCGTGGTGCGAGATATCATCGCCGCTGTGCGCAGCCGTGGCGATGAGGCCCTGCGCGAGCTGAGCCAGCGCTTCGAGCGCGCCCCCCGTGAACAGCTGCGCGTTAGCGAGGCCGAGATTGAAGCCGCCTGCGCGCGGCTGGATGACGAGATAAAAAGCGCCATCGAAGCGGCCATTGCCAATATTCGCACCTTCCACGCCGCGCAAGTGCCGCCAGTGGTACGGGTAGAAACCCAGCCCGGGGTGGTGTGCGAGCTGCGCACCCAGCCCATCAACCGGGTCGGCCTCTATGTGCCTGGCGGCAGCGCGCCGCTCCCCTCCACCGTGATGATGCTGGCTATTCCGGCGGCTATCGCCGGTTGCCGTGAAGTGGTGCTCTGCACCCCGTCCCCCGCCAGCGACGAGATCCTGTTTGCCGCCCGCGCCTGCGGGGTCGAGAAGGTGTTCGCCATCGGCGGCGCCCAGGCCATCGCGGCGATGGCATACGGCACCGAGAGCATTCCCAAGGTGGACAAGATCTTCGGCCCGGGCAACGCCTATGTGACCGAAGCCAAGGGGCAGGTTTCCCGCGACTGGCGCGGCGCTGCCATCGACATGCCAGCTGGCCCCTCCGAGGTGCTGGTGATTGCCGACGAGAGCGCCAACCCCGCCTTCGTGGCGGCGGATCTGCTCTCCCAGGCCGAGCATGGCCCCGACAGCCAGGTGGTGCTGGTGACCACCTCACCGCTGCTGGCCGATGCCATCGCAGGGGAGATCAAGAGCCAGCTGGCCAAACTGAGCCGCCGCGATATCGCCGCGCAGGCGCTCGGCAGCAGTCTGGTGATCCTCTGTGACGATCTGGCCGAGGCGTGTGCCATCTCCAACGCCTACGCGCCGGAGCACCTGATTGTGCAGACCCGCGCACCCCGCGAGCTGCTGGACCAGCTTGAGAATGCCGGTTCCATCTTTCTGGGAGCATGGACACCAGAATCAGTCGGCGATTACGCCAGCGGCACCAACCACACTCTGCCTACCTATGGCTATGCCCGCACCTGCTCCAGCCTTGGCCTTGCCGATTATCAGCGCCGCTACACGGTGCAGGAGCTGAGCACCGAAGGTATTCGCGGCCTTGGCCCTATAGTCGAGCGCATCGCCCAGGCCGAGGGGCTCGATGGCCACAAGAATGCCGTCACCCTCAGGTTGAACGCCCTGGCCGCCGCGCCCCAACAAACAGCACAGCAGAAGGATTTGTTATGAGTATTGCCAATCTGGCGCGCCGCGTGGTGCGGGCCCTCACCCCTTATCAATCTGCCCGCCGCATCGGCGGCAAGGGCCACGTCTGGCTCAATGCCAACGAAGCACCGCTGGCCTATCCCTTCACCATCGAGGGGAGCCGCCTCAACCGCTACCCCGAGTGCCAACCGGCCGAGGTGGTGAACGGCTATGCCGCCTATGCCGGGGTCAATCCGGATCAGGTGCTGGTGAGCCGCGGCGCCGACGAGGCCATCGAGCTGCTTATTCGCACCTTCTGCGAAGCGGGTGAAGATCAGATCCTCATCTGCCCGCCCACCTACGGCATGTACGCCATCAGCGCCGAGACCTGTGGCGTGGGCATCGTCGAGCAGCCGCTGACCGCCAGCCGCCAGCCTGACTGGCCCGCCATCGCCGATCGCCTCAGTGACGTGAAACTGGTGTTCCTCTGCTCCCCCAACAACCCCACCGGGGATCTGGTGGGGCGCGACGGCCTTATCGCCCTGCTGGAAAAAGCGCGGGATCGCGCCATCGTGGTGGTAGACGAGGCCTATATCGAGTTCTGCCCCGAGGCATCCGTGGTGGATCTGCTTGCTCGCTTCCCCAATCTGGTGGTGACCCGCACCCTCTCCAAAGCCTTTGCTCTGGCGGGGATCCGCTGCGGCTTTACGCTGGCGAGCCCCGAGGTGATCGCCATGCTGGCCAAGGTGATCGCCCCCTATCCCATCCCCGAGCCCATCGCCCAGATCGCGGCGCAGGCCCTCTCCCCCATGGGGCTGGAGCTGATGCGCGAGCGAGTGGTGGAGCTCAACAAGCAAAAAGCCGCCTTCAAGGCAGAGCTGGCAACGCTTGCCTGCGTGAAGGAAGTGTTCGAAGACAAGGGCAACTTCGTGCTGGTGCGCTTTGTGGATGGCGCCACCGTCTTTGCCGCCATGAAGGCCGCCGGCATCATACTGCGGGATTTCTCCAGCAAGCCGGGTCTGGACAACAGCATTCGCGTCACCATCGGCTATCAGGGCGAGATGGATGCCGTACTGGCGGTACTGCGTGATCTGCCCTCTCCCTCTCTTTAAAACAAGGATGTAGCGATGAAGACCCCGTTTTTGTTTATCGACCGCGACGGCACCCTGATTGAAGAGCCGGTGACCGACAAGCAGGTGGATAGCCTCGCCAAGCTGCGCTTCGAGCCCATGGTCATTCCGGTGCTGCGCGAGTTGCAGGCCGCCGGTTACGTGCTGGTGATGGTGACCAATCAGGATGGACTGGGCACCGCCAGCCTGCCGCTGGAGAACTTCCAGCCACCCCACGACCTGATGATGCACCTGTTTGAATCGCAAGGGGTGAAGTGGGAACAGGTGCTGATCTGCCCGCACTTCCCCACCGACGGTTGCAGCTGTCGCAAGCCCCACCTCGGGTTGGTGAAGGAGTACCTCGCCTCGGGCCGCATCGACTTTGCCAACTCCTTCGTGATTGGTGACAGACAGACCGATCTGCAGCTGGCAGAGAACATGGGCATTAGCGGGATTCGCTACCACCCGCAGGATCACGACTGGCTCGCCATCCGTGATCAGCTGTTATCCAAGGGGCGCGTAGCCTCGGTGGAGCGCTACACCAAGGAGACGCGAATTCAAGTGGCGCTAGATTTGGACAAGAGTAGCGGCAACCAGATCGCCACCGGCATCGGCTTCTTTGATCACATGCTGGATCAAATTGCCACCCACGCCGGTTTCCAGCTCAAGCTGAACGTCAGCGGCGATCTGCATATCGACGATCACCACACGGTGGAAGACGTCGGGCTGGCGCTGGGTCAGGCACTGCGTCAGGCCCTTGGCAACAAGCGCGGGATCGGCCGTTTCGGCTTCGTGCTGGCAATGGACGAGGTGCAGGCGGTGATCGATGCACGCCCACTGACCGAGCAGGAGGTGAGCACCGCGCTGGACTTGAGCGGTCGCCCCTACTTCGTGTTTGACTGCCCGAGCGGTTTTGGCAGCGACAAGGTGGGTGAGATGGCCACCGAGATGGTGCCCCACTTCTTCCGCTCCCTCTCCGATGCCATGGCCATCACATTGCAGATGAAGGTGGGCAGCGGCAATACCCACCATCAGGTAGAGGCGCTGTTCAAAGGCTTTGGCCGCGCCCTGCGTCAGGCCATTCGGGTGGAAGGGAGCGAACTTCCCTCCAGCAAGGGAGTGCTGTGATGGATGTGAGCAAGCAGAAGCTGGTCATTATCGATACCGGCTGCGCCAATCTGGCCTCGGTCAGAATGGCGTTCGAGCGCCTCGGCGTGCAGCCGCTGGTCTCAAGCCAGGCCGCCGATATCGAGGAGGCGGACAAGCTGATCCTGCCCGGTGTCGGCACTGCGGTGGCCGCCATGAAGAACCTCAATGAACGGGGGCTGGTGCCCCTTATTCGCGCCGCCAAGCAGCCGCTGCTGGGCTTTTGCCTCGGCATGCAGATGCTGGCAGAGGCCTCCGAAGAGAGCATGGGTACGGATGACTCGTCAGAGCGGCTTATCGACTGCCTTGGCATAGTGCCGGGCAGGATCAAGCTGATGGAGGTGGGCACCTTACACCAGTCAAGCATGCGCCTGCCCCATATGGGCTGGAATCAGATTGAGCATGATGAGAGCCATCCTCTGCTCAAGGGGATCCCGAGCGGCAGCTACTTCTACTTCGTGCACTCCTATGCGCTGGAGGTGACAGAAGCAACGCTGGCGACCTGTGACTACGGCAACCCTTTTACCGCGATTGTGGCCCGTGACAACTTCTTTGGCGCCCAATTCCACCCGGAGCGCTCTGGCGCAGCCGGTGCCCGTTTGCTGCAAAATTTTCTGGAGCTATGAATGATCATTCCCGCAATTGACCTTATCAACGGTCAGGTAGTTCGCCTCTATCAGGGGGACTACGAGCAGAAGACCGAATACAGCAGCAGCCCGCAGGCCCGCTTCGATGAATATGTCTCCCAGGGGGCGGTGCAGCTCCATCTGGTGGATCTGGACGGTGCCAAGGATGCCAAGGCGCGCCAATTGCCCCTGCTGACCCAACTGCTGTCGGCCACCGAAGCGCCGGTGCAGGTCGGCGGCGGCGTGCGCACCGAACAGGATGTGGCGGATCTGCTGGCCGCCGGCGCCAGCCGGGTGGTGATTGGCTCCACCGCCGTCAAATCCCCGGATCTGGTTGCGAGCTGGATGGAGAAATATGGCCCCGAGCAAATCGTGCTGGCGCTGGACGTCAATATCGATGAGCAGGGCAATCGCCATATCGCGGTAGCAGGCTGGCAGGAGAACAGCGGTGTGACCATCGAGGCGCTGATCGAGCGCTTCCTCCCCGCCGGGCTCAAGCATGTGCTCTGCACCGATATCAGCCGTGACGGCACCCTGGCTGGCACCAACGTCGAGCTCTATCGGGATCTCTGCGCCCGCTACCCGATCGTCGCCTTTCAGGCCTCCGGCGGTATTGGCCGCATCGCGGATATCGAGGCGCTCAAGGGCTCCGGCGTCAAAGGGATCATCCTTGGCCGCGCCCTGCTGGAGGGCAAGTTCTCGGTGGGTGACGCCATCGCCTGCTGGCAAGCCCCCGCAGCCGATACCACAGGAGGCAACTGATGCTGGCAAGACGCATTATCCCCTGCCTCGACGTGAAAGATGGCGTGGTGGTCAAGGGGGTACAATTTCGCAACCACGAGGTGATGGGCGGCATTGTCGAACTCGCCCGCCGCTACGCCGAGGAGGGCGCTGACGAGCTGGTGTTCTATGACATCACCGCCTCCAGCGACGAGCGGGTGGTGGACAAGAGCTGGGTGAGCCGAGTGGCGGAGGTGATCGATATTCCCTTCTGCGTCGCCGGTGGCATCAAAAGCGTGGAGGATGCCCGCCAGATCCTCGAATTTGGTGCCGACAAGGTCTCCATCAACTCCCCGGCGCTGGCCGATCCGACCCTCATCAGCCGGTTGGCCGAGCGCTTTGGCGTACAGTGCGTGGTGGTGGGGATCGACTCCTACTTCGACGCCGAAACGGGCCACTATCAGGTCAAACAGTTTACCGGTGACGAGAGCCGCACCCGCACCACCGCCTGGCACACCCTCGACTGGGTGCAGGAGGTGCAAAAACGCGGCGCGGGCGAAATCGTGCTGAACGTGATGAATCAGGACGGCATGCGCCAAGGTTATGACCTTGAACAGCTCAAGCTGGTACGCAGCGTCTGCAAGGTACCGTTAATTGCCTCCGGCGGCGCCGGTGCCATGGAACACTTTCGCGATGCCTTTACCCTCGCCGATGTGGACGGAGCGCTGGCCGCCTCGGTGTTCCACAAGGGCCTTATTCCCATTCCCGAATTGAAACGCTGGCTGAAAAATGAAGGAGTCGCCATCCGTGAATAATCAAGAGATTGCAAACCCGATCCCGCTCGTGGAGCGGCTCGATTGGGAAAAGTGCAAATGCGCCATGATCCCCCGCCCTGAGTGCCGGTCTGATAATAGAGGAGCCGATTCCCGTGCATAATTCCAGCTTATTAATTGAACAGCTCGACTGGGCTAAGTGCGACGGCATGATCCCCGCCATCGTCCAGCACGCCGCCAGTGGCGAGGTGCTGATGCAGGGCTTTATGACCCGCGAGGCGCTGGAAAAGACCCAGACCACCGGTCAGGTCACCTTCTTTAGCCGCAGCAAACAGCGGCTCTGGACCAAGGGTGAAAGCTCGGGCAATGTGCTCCAACTCGTGGCCATCAGCACCGACTGCGATCAGGATTCCCTGCTGATTGCCGCCAACCCCGTCGGCCCCACCTGCCACAAAGGGACAACCTCCTGCTTTAACGGCCACCCGCTGCCGCCACTCGGTTTTCTGGCTGAGCTGGAACAGATCCTGGCGGCCCGCAAAGGGGCCGATCCGGCCACCAGCTACACCGCCAGCCTCTACGGCAAAGGCACCAAGCGGATCGCCCAGAAGGTCGGTGAAGAGGGTGTGGAAGTGGCGCTGGCCGCCATGGCCAAGGATCGGGAGGAGCTCATTAACGAATCCGCCGATCTGCTCTACCACCTCACCGTGCTGCTGCAAAACGAAGGGCTGGGATTACAGGATGTGGTGCAGCGGCTTTATGAGCGGCATAATAAATAAACTGATAATAAAGCCGGGATTTCTCGGCTTTATTTAGTCAAGATGCACGGCCAGCTCAACCAAATTTTTATATAGAGAAAGATCACACTCTAATGAAGATAGTTCCTTCTTGGCCAAGATAGAATTTTCTTGCACATTTAGACCGCTATTATTATCAAATTTTTCAGCAATAATTTTTAATTCATGATCATCTCTATGCCTATACGAATTATTCAACATGAACTGATACGAGTAACACATTATTTCACCAAGAGACACATTGTAAATTGTGTCATCAAATGGATTTTCTATATCACCCTTTCCGTATGTACCAGAGATAACACCGCCAAGTTCAGTGTTAGCTCTGATAAAAATCGCCATAGTTACATCTTTTTTAAGACTGATTTTATGTGCGAAAGCTTTCTCACGGGATTTATCTTGTGTGTATAACAGAGTTCCATCAGCAACACCTGAGTATAATTGATAGTCTTTTTCATGTAGTGCAAAAAGATACATAAGAAAAATCAGGTTAACCTTTTTCCTCCTAGGTTTGGATATAACAAAAAGCAAACGGTCTATTATTTGTTCTGTTTGCCTTAAACTTAACTCTAAGCTATCACTGACCGCAGTAACTACCTCCAGTAAGGCTCGCGGATTATTCAATTCAGGCCACATCATGGCTGAACCGTCTGGTAGTGACCTAACTTCTAATATATTCGAGATAAATTCACGCCTAGACTTTCTATTTAATGTGAATCTTCTCTGAAAAAAACGCCCAAGATAATTCTGGGCATCAAACCCTTCGCCATATATTACCTTTATGGCATGCTGCAACTGCTCGGTATCCGTTGCCAAGACAAAGACCACGCCGGGTATATCGAAAATATGCTTGATGGTTTCCAGCATTTCTACCGCATAGGAGGGGCGGCAGCGATCCAGCTCATCAATCAGGATAAATGCGGGTGCCTGTTTCTTTTTCTTGCCAATAATCGCCTCTACCCACTGCTTTATTTCATGCTTGAGCAACTGTACTGCTTCTGTCTTTTTACGAGTATCTTGAAAAAGTGATTCAACCAGTTTGCCCGCGTCATCCGCCGTAATAATATCCTGGACTTCATCGACATTGATGCCAGAAACTTTTTTAAACAATGCTTTGGTCACTATCGGCGCAGTTGCTTTTAACAATGATGCCAATTTGGTCGACAGATAGGGGGAAAGCTGAGGGCTACCCGCTTCTTCTTTCAGTTGTTCAATGATCGATGAAATAACCGTCAATAAGGGATCATCGGAAAAGTCCTGCTGCCAGGCATCGATATAGACGGTGGGATAGTGCGCTTTCAACTCCATATACCAGCGCTTGATAAACCAGGTTTTCCCCGCCCCCCACTCGGCATTGATGTTGAGCACATAGTTGCGCTGCTTGCCTTCGGCGGCGAGATAGTTGGTGAGAAATTCGGCATAGCGGACGCGATCCAGCCGATCACCGGCCAACTTTTCCACCACTCCGTCAATGGCTCCCGGCCCATCCCATGTAATCGGTTCCTGCCAGTCAAATACTGTTCGCTCTGCCACCCTGTCACTCCCCAAGCCAGATAGTGCGGCAATGATATCAGGGACACAGTGAAAACAGTTTGATTAAAGACCTGTTTGTTGCCCTTTGTACCGCTCGGACTGGTGCATTTGAGTGCCGGTCAACTTCTCTGCTGATGGCCCACGATGCCGGGCCGATATAGGGGGAACGGTGATCTAGTTAGCCACGGACTCAGCTGATTTCTTTTAACCTCGCCAGCGATAACAACCGTGTGACATGGCGCAGAAGCTGCGGAAATAATCGCGAAATATGTGAGGATCAGTGCTTAATTTAAAGCAGTTGATACAGATTGGCCCCGTATACAACCGACCCGGAACAATGACCAAGGATGGCCAGCCCCATGAAGGATGAACCCTTCTCTACCCGATTGCAGCATGAGCTGGATCACCTCAGGTCCGTCTTTAACGAGATGGGCGCTTACCTCTTTACCAAGGATCTGGATGGCCGTTACACCTATGCCAATCAGGCTGTGCTGGATCTCTTTGGCTGTACTCTCGATGAGCTGCAAGGCCAGGATGACACGTCTTTTTTTTCCTTTGAGGAATCCAACGCCATTCAGCAAAACGATCGACAGGTGCTGGATCAGCAGATCGCCATCGCCCGGGAAGAGGTCAACTATCTCAAACCCACAGGTGAGAAACGAGTCTACTGGACCGTAAAGAAGCCCATGTATGACAGGGATGGCACGCTGATCGGTCTGTGCGGCATCTCCACCGATATCACGGAACACAAGCTGATTGAGGCCCGTATGGCCGAGCAGCATCAGTTGCTGGAGATCATCCTGGCCAACGTGGATGCCCATATCTATATGAAGGACAGCCAGCACCGCTTTCTCTACGTCAATCAGAAGGTGTGTGCCCTGCTCGGTTTACCCGCCGAACAGATCATCAACCGCAGCGATAATGAGCTGTTCTCCCCACACGGAGCCAACCAGCTGTGGCAGCTGGACAACCGGGTGTTCGAAACGGGTGAGCTGCAAGCCGGTGAAGAGTCACTGACCGATACCGAAGGCAAGCAACATTACTACTGGTCTGTCAAAGTCCCCTTCAAGCTGGCTGATGGTACCCCCACCCTGATCGGTATCTCCTCCGATATCACCGAGCTGCACCAGCTCAAGGAACAACTGCAATATCAATCGGTTCGTGACAGCCTCTCCGGACTTTATAACCGCCGTTTCTTCTTCGAGGTGTGCGAAAAGAACCTGAGTATGAACATGCGCCACCAGCTCACCTCGGTGCTGATAGTGCTGGATGTGGATCAGTTCAAATGCATCAACGATCGCTACGGTCACCCGCTGGGCGATCAGGCGCTGATCCATCTGGGCAGGGTGATGCAATCGGTGCTGCGCAGCGAAGATGTGCTGGCCCGCATCGGCGGTGACGAGTTTGCCATCTTGCTGCCCAACACCACCCTCTCGGCCGCCGCATCACTGGCCGAACGGCTGCGCAAGCAGGTGATGCAAAGCCCGTTACCCCTTGCCGATGGGGATGAGCTGGTTATCACCATCAGCGCCGGGCTGGTGGAAAATAGCAAGGGGGAGCAGATGGAGAGCCTCTACGCGCGCGCCGATCAGATGCTCTATCAGGCCAAACAGAGCGGCCGCAACTGCGTCGCGTGCAAGGCACGATAGCTGGCTGGCCAGTCAGGCACTCCCACTTCCCTTGCTGCATTTATCCCGACAGCTTAGTCATCCTATTGCACGCTGCTTTCACTCACGCTCGATTAGCACCTAACCCAGTTGTTTGCGCAGCACAAATTTTTGCACCTTGCCGGTGGAGGTCTTCGGCAGCGGGGTGAAGATGATGCGTTTGGGGGCCTTGAAGTGGGCCATCTGCTCGCGGCAAAAGGCGATCAGCTCCGCCTGGGTAGTCTCTCGCCCCTCTTTCAGTTTCACGAAGGCGCAGGGCACCTCCCCCCACTTCTCGTCCGGCATGGCGATCACCGCCGCTTCGTCCACATCCGGATGGCGATAGAGCACATCTTCCACCTCCAGACTGGAGATGTTCTCCCCGCCCGAGATGATGATGTCCTTGGATCTGTCCTTGATCTCCACATAACCGTCCGGGTGCCACACCGCCAGATCCCCACTGCGAAACCAGCCGTCCGCCATCGCCTCGGCGCTGGCCGCCGGGTTCTTGAGATAGCCTTTCATCACCACATTGCCCCGCAGCACTATCTCCCCCATGGTTTTGCCATCTTTGGCCACCGGCTCGCCACTGACCGGATTGATGACCCGCATCTCCCCCTGCAGAGGCGACGCAACCCCCTGCCGCGCCTTGAGGCGGGAGAGCGCAGTGGCATCCTGACCTTGCCAGCTTCTTTGCGGCTCGCACAACACGCAGGGGCCATAGGTTTCGGTGAGGCCATAGACGTGGGTCACGGCGATCCCCATCGCCTCCATCCCAGCAATCACGGTGGCGGGGGGCGCAGCGCCAGCGGTCATCACCTTGATGGGGTGATCCAGCCCCCGCTTGAGCGCCTGATCGGCATTGTTGAGCATATTGAGCACGATGGGCGCCGCGCAGAAGTGGCTCACCTTGTGCTCGTGCAGCGCCTCATAAATGGCGGCGGCCTGCACATGGCGCAAGCAGACGCTCACCCCGGCGGTCGCAGCCAGCGTCCAGGGGAAGCACCAGCCGTTACAGTGAAACATCGGCAAGGTCCAGAGGTAGACGGGATGTTTGGGTAGCTCCCAAGAGAGCACGTTGTTGATGGCGTTGAGGTGGGCGCCGCGATGGTGATAGACCACCCCCTTGGGGTTGCCGGTAGTGCCGGAGGTGTAGTTAAGGGAGATGGCCTGCCACTCATCCTCTGGCAACCAGCCTGGCTCATCGCCGTTACCAGTGGCAATAAAAGCCTCATAGGTCAGTTCACTTACAAGCGCCCCCTCCCGGTAGAGGGGATCGTCGATGGCGATGACCAGCGGTTGGCTCTTCAGCAGATCCAGCGCCTTGCGCACCGCAGGGCCAAACTCCCTGTCCACCAGCACCACCTTGCTCTGGGCATGCTGGAAGATAAAGGCCATCGACTCGGCATCGAGCCGGGTATTGATGGTGTTGAGCACAGCACCGCTCATGGGCACGCCGAAGTGCGCTTCAAACATCGCCGGGATATTGGGCGCAACGATGGAGACGGTATCCCCCTCCCCGATGCCGCGAAGCCGCAGGGCCGAGGCAAGCTGGCGGCAACGGCGGGCGGTCTCGCCCCAGCTCTGGCGCAGCGAGCCGTGGATCAGCGCCGGATAGTCGGGATAGACCCGCTCCGCCCGCCCCAGAAAGCTGATGGGGGTCAGGGCCTCGAAATTGGCGGCGGTTTTGGCAAGGTCGCGCTCATAGATGTTCTGCACTGTCATCGGATTCCTTCCTCACAGGTGGCACAAAACGGGCTATTTCGGGATCAATCAGAGATCAGCAAGCGACATGGGCATCCTGCCCGTAACTGGTCTCTTATGGGGATGACAGCCTAACAGTGAGCCTGCGGCGGCAGGTATTAGCAAAACGTCTTAGACAGGGGCAGCCTGCTACCAACAGGGGTTCCCTGTTTTCGTTGCAAAAAATATTTCATTACGGGAAAGCGTGCTATTTTTTCACAGGCTGTTTTTGGCGAATAACGAAAAATGACGATAGTGGAATATTATTCCGCCAAAGCTGCTTTATATGTCATTCCATTCATCTCGGCGCACACTATTTTCATGGCATTTATTTAAGACAAGCCACGTTAAACGAAAGCTGAAATAGTTATTGCATAATGACTTTTATTTCATATCAGCTATTAGATCCATGACAAATAAATTCTGTGAGCCATCCCATAAAGCGAGCATGGCGCGATGTTCATCCAGCCGCGCACGGGTTACGGTTACAACGTGAAACAATCTACCGGATGTTCAATATCAGGCCAGATTTCTCGCCAATCACTACGCAATCCACAGTGAGTTTGCGTACCTTGGATGTATGACGCAGAAACCCTATCGACCCGATATTCCGCCGAGCCCAAACCTGCTTTATCAAGGAGCATTTTATGTGTGCCGTGCCGAATACCACACCACGCAGACAATTCCCTACTGCATTTACCATTCTGTTTCTTATTATGTTACTGGCCATTGCACTGACCTGGATAATTCCGGCGGGCGCCTATGCCAAGCTCTCTTATAATCCAGCCAGTGAAAGCCTGATGGTCAATAGCCCACAGGGGGAAATAAGCCGACTTCCCGCAACCCAGGATGCCCTGGCAAAACTTAATATCAATATTGCGGTGGAGCAATTTACCAACGGCACCATCCGCAAGCCCATTGCCATTCCCGGCACCTATGCCCGATTGGAGCAAGCGCCCAAGGGGTTCGGTGACGTGGCGGTCAGCATGGTCAAGGGCACCATAGAGGGGGCGGATATCATCGTCTTTATTCTGGTGCTCGGGGGGCTGATCGGCGTCATCAACAAGACAGGTGCCTTCAGTGCAGGGCTGGTGGCGTTGTCGCGCAAGACCCGGGGCAACGAGTTCCTGTTTGTGGCGCTGGTCTGCTTCGTAATGGCGCTGGGAGGCACCACCTGCGGACTGGAGGAAGAGGCGGTCGCCTTCTATCCCATACTGGTGCCCATCTTTCTGGCGCTCGGCTATGACTCCATCGTCTGCGTGGGAGCCATCTTCCTCGCCGCCTCCATGGGCACCACCTTCTCCACCATCAATCCCTTCTCGGTGGTGATCGCCTCCAATGCCGCCGGCATTCCCTTTACCGAGGGGCTGATCTTTCGCGCCATTGGCTGTCTGGTGGGCACCATGGTGGTGATCAGTTATCTCTACTGGTACTGCAAGAAGATCAAGGCCAACCCGGCCTTCTCCTACACCTATGAGGACAGAGAGAGTTTTCGCGCCCGTTTTCTCAAAGAGGGCTCTATGGACGAAGGGGTGCCCTTCACCCTGCGCCGCAAGATCATTCTGACCCTGTTTATCCTCGCCTTCCCGCTGATGGTGTGGGGCGTCTCCATGGCCGGTTGGTGGTTTCCGCAGATGGCAGCCTCCTTCCTGACCATCGCCATCATCATCATTTTTATCTCGGGTCTCAAAGAGAAAGAGGCAGTCGAGGCCTTCACTCAGGGGGCGTCGGAGCTGGTGGCGGTCTCCCTCATCATCGGGCTGGCACGGGGGGTCAATCTGGTGCTGGATCAGGGGATGATCTCGGACACCATCCTGGCCTACGCCTCCGATCTGGTCTCCGGCATGCACGGAGCCGTGTTCGCGGTGGCGCAGATGCTGGTGTTCACCCTGCTGGGGCTGGTGGTGCCCTCCTCCTCGGGGCTCGCAGTGCTCTCCATGCCCATCATGGCGCCGCTGGCAGATACCGTGATGATCCCCCGCTATATCGTGGTGTCGGCCTACAACTGGGGCCAATACGCCATGCTGTTCCTGGCCCCCACCGGACTGGTGCTGGTCACCCTGCAGATGCTCGGCATCCAGTTCAACAAGTGGGTCAAGTTCGTGCTGCCCATGGTGGGCTTTGTGCTGGGATTTGGCGCCCTGATGCTGGTGGCGCAAGTGATGTTGGCCTGATGGGCCTGTGATACATGAGTGACAACACCCCGAGCCTGGCGCGGGGTGTTCTTTTGTCAGCCTTAGTGGCGCACCCGCCCCTGCTGGCGGAAGCAGTAGAGTTTAAGGCTGATGTCGGCGATATCCGCGGGAAGCTCCTCTCCCTGCTCGGCCAAGGGTCGGTAGAGGGATGAGAGCAGGCGTTCGGCCTGCTGCACCGTGATGATGTTGGCCTGGATGGCCGGGGTGATCCAGCTGGGTAACATTGACATATCTCCCCCTCGTTGATCCGGTGATCTCGGGTGAACTTCTTCATATCAGGTCTTACGTGGTTGTCTGCCGACCCGTTCACCCTCTGCTTCACCCAATCAAAGCAAAATGCTTGCCGTGATCTCTTATCGGCTAACATCCGATGGGGCTGGAGCCATTTATCAACCACTTGCGTGGCCTATCCAACGGTAGAGGGCACTGGCACACGCTTACCCTTGACCTCCATTCGTCAACCCTTTGCCGCTTTTGCGTTCTGCTCACCGCCCGCCTTGCAAATTGCGACTCGAATTGCTCCTTATCACACTGACAGAGTCCACCATACGCCGGAAACTGGTCACTTTTAGTCCGTTGTCGCCAAAGTCAGACAGTTTTTCATAGTGGCTATTTTTTGACCTTGCCAGCGCCTGTCGCAGACCCATCCCCCTCGCCTTGTCCGGCCAACCGGTTATGACAAGATGGCGCCAGATTGGAACAGCCCGTATGGGTATGCAGGAGAACCATAAGATGAACAGATCCATGATGGCAGGTATCGGTATTGGCATCGCCTCGGCCCTGGCACTCTCGGCGGCGGCTAGCGGCTCCCTCTTTACACCACAACCCACCTTTGCCGAGGTGATCGCCAGCAAGCCGATCACCGAGACCATCAAGACTCCCCGACAGGAGTGTCGCAACGTCACCGTGACCCATCGCAAGCCGGTACAGGATGAGCACAAGATCCTCGGCACCGTGGTTGGCGCGGCGCTGGGGGGCGTGGTCGGCCACCAGTTTGGCGGTGGCAGCGGCAAGAAGGTGGCCACCGCAGCCGGGGCGGTCGCGGGTGGCTATGCCGGTAATCAGGTGCAGGGCAATATGCAGGCGGGCGATACCTACACCACCACCGAGCAGCGCTGCAAGACCGTGCAGGATGCGAGCGTCAACACCATAGGTTATGACGTGACCTATCGCCTCGCAGGTCAGGAGGGGGTGATCCGCATGAAGCAAGCCCCGGGCGCCACCATTCCGGTCAAGGAGGGCAAATTGGTGATCGACCAGCCAAAAGTGTGATGTCTCCTGACCCCACTCAGCAGCAGGCCCGCCTCTTTCGAGGCGGGCCTGTGTTTTTGGGAAGGCTTGTTTCCTTTTTCAAACAACAGCACTCAGGCTCATTGCGCCCAGTCAGTTACCCCTTGCAACACTTCTTGACCGCCCGCACCACGTTCTGATACCCGGTGCAGCGGCACAGATTCCCCGATAGCCCGCGGCGGATCTCCGCATCGGTCAGCGGACGGCGTTCGGTCTTGTCGAGCAGGGCGGCGCTCGCCATCACCAGACCAGGCGTGCAAAAACCGCACTGCACCGCCCCCTCGTCGATAAAGGCCTGCTGCACATCGGATAGCTCATTCCCTTTGCGCTCCCCCTCCACGGTACGAATGGATTTGCCATCGGCCCAGACCGCCAGATAGAGGCAGCTGTCGATGGCAGTGCCATCCACCCGCACGGTACAGGCGCCGCACTCACCGACACTGCACCCCTCTTTTACACTGATCAGCCCCTGCCCGCGCAGGAAGTGGAGCAGCGACATGGTGGGCGGCACTGCATAGGAGTAAGGCTTGCCGTTGATCTCGCACTGGATCTCCACGGCGGGACAGCTTTGCGGTTGCATCATAGGATCTTGCCTCCGGCACGTTCGACTGCGCAGGCGACCACCCGCTGCGCCAGGGTTTTGATAAGGTGCAGACGAAACTCCTTTTCCGCCCGCCAGGAGGATCGCGGCGCCACATCGGCCACTACCGCCTCGGCAATCGCTGCCAGTGTGGCGCGAGTCAGGGGTTGCCCTTCGGCCGCCGCTTCCGCGTGAGGCGTGCGCACCGGGGTCGGGGCCGCCACCCCATAGGCCAGCCGCAGGCGCTTGAAGTGGCCATCCTCAATCTGGCAGTAGGCGGCGCAGCCGATGGTGGCGATATCCATGGCATCGCGCATGGCGTATTTGAAGTAGTGGGAGCCCACCTGGGGGTGCGAGTCCGGGGCAAAGTGGAATGCCACCAGAATTTCCGCCGGTTGCAGCGCAACCTTGCCTGGGCCGGTATGAAAACCGGCGATGGGGATGCGGCGTGTGCCGTTAGGACCAGCAATCTCAAGCTCGGCCTCCAGCGCGACGGTAGGCGCCGCCGAGTCAGCACTGGTGGCGCCGTTGCAAATATTGCCGCCATAGGTGGCGACGTTGCGGATCTGCGGGCCGGCGATGGTAGCGGCCGCCTCGGCCAACATTGGCAGGCGGCGCTGCACCAGTTCGTTTTCAATCAGCTCGGTAAAGGTGGTGCCGGAGCCGATACGGATCGATCCGTCCGGCAACTCGCTCACCCCTTTGAGTTCGGGCAAGTCGTGAATATCGACGATATGGCGATAGACGGCGTTGAGGTGATGAAGCTGGATCATCACATCGGTGCCACCGGCCAAGAGGCGCGCCTCGGGGTCGGCCTGGCGCAGGGCGACGGCCTCGGCCACGCTGTGCGCCTTGTAGTAACGGGCAATATCAAACATGGTGTTGCTTCTCCCCTGATCCCTCGCCAATCAAACCCGCCGCGACAAACTCCCGGAACAGGGTTTTGGGGGTGATGGGCAACTCGTTGATGGCGACCCCGGTCGCCATTCGAATGGCGTTACGGATTGCGGGGCCCGGCGAGATGATGGGCGGTTCCCCCAGTGATTTGTGGCCATAGACCGACTGGGGCTCATAGGTCTGCACGAAGTCACATTCAAGCTCCGGCAAATCCAGCATGGTGGGGAACTTGTAGTCGAGCAGGTTGGGATTGCGCACCACGCCGCTCTTGGCATCGATGATCATCTCCTCGAACAGCGACCAGCCGATCCCCATCCCCATGCCGCCATGCACCTGTCCCTCCGCCAGTTGCGGGTTAAGGATCTTGCCCGCATCGTGCAGGTTAATGATGCGATTGATAGTCACCTTGCAGAGATCGATATCGACGCTGAGATCGACAAAGGTGCAGCCGAAACTGGGCGGGTTAGTGGTGGTCTTGTGGGAGACCTCGGAGGTGATCTGACCGCCGATAGTGAGGTGGTAGTAGGCGTTGACCGACACTTCGGCGACGCTGATCAGTACCTTGTCCGGTGCGCCAGCCAGCACCACGTAACCATCGATCAGGGTGAGCGATCCCACATCCTGATGGCAGAGTTGGGCCGCCAGCGACAAAATGCGGGCCCGCAGCTGCAGCGCCGCCTGATGGATGGCGGGCGCCGCCACATAGCTCTGGCGCGAAGCGAACGAGCCAGGATCATAGGCGGTGATGTCGGTATCCTGAGTCGAGATGACCCGGATCTGCTCAAACGGAATGCCCAACGTCTGGGCCGCCATCTGGGCAAAGACGGTATCCGACCCCTGCCCTATCTCGGTGGCACCGATCTGCAGATTGACGGTGCCATCCTGATTGAGCAGCATGCGGGCGCCAGCAATTTCGACCCCCACCGGATAGGTGTTGGAGCCGTAGCTAAAGCACGCTACCCCGATGCCGCGCCGCACCCGGCTGGCAGGATCCTGCCCCAGACACTCGGCCTTGAGCCGACCCCACTCGAACATCTCGCGACCACGCAGCAGGCAGTCCGGCAACCCGGCGCTGTAGATGGTCTTCTGGTTGACCTGATTGACATCCCCTTCCCGCGCCACGTTGGCGATCCGCACATCGAGCGGGTCTAACCCGAGTTCAGCGCAGGCATCGTCCAGCATGCACTCGAGGGCAAAAATCGCCTGCGGCGCGCCGTAACCGCGCATGGCACCGGCGGTGGGCAGGTTGCTGTAGAAGGTTTTGGCGTCATAGCCAAAGGCGCTGCGCGGATAGAGGTAGCTGATCTTGTTGCCACCGGCGCTGGCGATGGAGTGGCCGTGAGAGGCATAGCCACCGGTGTTGGAGAGCACGTCGAGCTGATAGCCCTTGAGGGTGCCGTCGCGATTGAGGCCCATCTTGCCGTCGATGGCAAAGCCGTGGCGGGTGCGGGAGGCAAAAAAGCACTCCTCCCGGCTCAAGGTCACCTTGACCGGCACGCCGCCGAGCTTGTAGCTCAGAAACGCCGCCATTGGCTCTTCCAGCACATCCTGCTTGTTGCCAAAACCGCCGCCCATATAGGGTTTGATCACCCGCACGCTGGACCAGGGCAGGCCGAGGGACTTGGCCACCCGACTGCGCACTATCTGGGGGATCTGGGTGCTGCTGACGACGATGATGTGGTCCGGTTGATCCATGTAGGCGTAGCAGGTCACCGTCTCCAGATGGCAGTGCTGCACCACAGGGGTCCGGTAGTGCCCCTGAAACTGCAGATCTGCCGCCGTAATGGCCTGCTCCGGGTCATTGGCGCGAAGCTGGCTTTGGCGCAGCAGATTGCCGCTCGGGTGAATGGGATAGGCATCGTCGGCCAGCGCGCTTTGGGCATCCGTCATCACCGGCAGCGGTTCGTAGGTCACCTTGACCAGCGCAGCCGCTTTTTCGGCGACCAGCGGATCGCGCGCCACAACTATGGCGACCCCATCACCAAAGTGGCGTACATGGTCGGTGAGCAGGCGGCGGTCTTTCACATCCCGTTTCGCCTCATCGAGAGACCAGGCGTGACCGGCGGTGCGAAAACAGGTGGTGGGGACATCTTCATGGGTAAACACGGCTTCGACCCCGTGCAGGGCCAGCGCTTCGGTCGCATCGATGGCGAGCACCTTGCCGTGGGCAATATTGCTACGCACGTACTTGGCGTGGCGCATCCCGAGCATGATGTTGTCATCGGTATAGCGGGCGCTGCCGGTCACCTTGGCCTCGGCATCCACCCGCTTGAGCGGTAATCCTATGGACATATGCAAGTCCTTTTTCGAATGGAAAAATCTGGAACCGGCATAAAAAACAGCAAGATATGCGCCTGTTTCAAGCCATCGTCAGGAGAATGGGGAGAAGTGTGAAGGGGATCCCATCTAGCCCGCTTTTGTTGGCCCGAAGCGACAAGCCAAGGGCAACCCCTGAGCAAACGGGGCACATCAGCGGTGAAAAAGCGGCAGAGCGAGGAGAGCAAGGGTGGAAGCCTATCAATCTGGTAGGGGGATTTATCAAAATGGTATCGCGATGGCACTAGCGGCTAAGGCATGGTAACCAGCGTTGACGGTCAGAGCGCCGCAGATATAAAAATGGGGCCGCCAGAGCGACCCCAAACGGGCGGGTTATCCCTAAATAGCCCACCCCCCAGCATAAAAGAGCACCAGCGCCAGGGCGATGACCACGGTGCCGACGTTGAGCTTGTGCCACTCCTTCGAGCAGATACGGCCGATCACCAGCGAGCTGAAGCCAAGCATGATGCCGGTCACGATATTGCAGGTGAGTACGATAAAGACGGCGCATACCAGCCCGGACATGGCCCCGACAAAGTCATCGAAATCGAGCTTGGTGACGTTGCTCAGCATCAAGAGCCCCACATACATCAGGGCCGGTGCCGTGGCATAGGCGGGCACCAGATAGGAGAGCGGCGAGAGGAACAGCATCAGCAGGAACAGGCCGCCAACCACAGTCGCGGTGAGGCCGGTTTTGCCTCCCGCCGCCGTGCCCGCCGCCGATTCGATATAGACGGCAGCGGGGGCCGCCCCCACCAGACTGGAGAAGATGCTGCTGACCGAGTCGGCACTGAGCGCCTTGCCGCTGTTGATGATGTGACCATCCTTATCGAGCAGGTTGGCCTGCCCCGCCACGGCGCGGATGGTACCGGTGGCATCGAATACCGCCGTCATTACCAGCGCCAGTACGCTGGGCAACACCAGCGGCGAGAGGGCCCCCATGATATCCAGACTGAAGATGAGGGACTTGCCTTGATCGTCCGAGAGGCTCGGTAGGGCGAACAGCCCCTGATACTTCACCGCCGGATCGAAAATCAGGCCGAAGATGGAGATGGCGATGATCACCAGCAGGATCCCCCCCGGTACTCTCAGCTTCTCCAGCCCGAAGATCACCGCAAGGCCGATCAGGGACATGATGACCGGCATGGAGGTGAAGGCCCCCAGCGCCACCGGCAGCCCCTCCAGCGGGTTCTTGATCACCAGCCCCACCCCGTTGGCGGCGATAAGCAGCAGGAAGAGACCGATCCCGATGCCGGTGCCGTGGGCAATCCCCATCGGCAGGTTGTCGAGGATCCAGCTACGCACCCCGGTCACCGAGATGGCGGTAAACAGCACCCCCATCAGGAAGACGGCCCCCAGCGCCACCGGAATGGGGATCTGCTGCCCCAGCACCAGACTGAAGGCAGTAAACGCCGTGAGGGAAATAGCGCAGCCGATGGCCATCGGCAACTTGGCCCAGAGCCCCATCAAGAGCGAACCGAACCCCGCCACCAGACAGGTGGCGACAAACACGGCGCCGGGAGGAAAGCCCGCCTTGCCGAGCATGCTTGGCACCACGATCACCGAGTAGACCATGGCAAGGAAGGTGGTGAGGCCCGCCAGCACCTCCTGTCTGACATTGCTGCCCCGCTCGCTGATCATAAAGTAGCGATCAAGAGCCGTGAGCGGCTGTTGCTTTGCTGCGCTCTGGCTGGCGTCATCATTGGCCAGCTGTTCCACGCTGTTTGTCCTGCTGTTTGCTTGGGTCATACCCAACTCCTTCACACGCGCCTGAATGTTCCATGACGAAATGGCGACAGGATCTGCGGGTCTGCCGAGCGCCAGTCTGATGAGAAACAGGCGATGGTGGCAGAAGATGCGACAGACAGACCAGGGCAGGCAGCCTTGACTCAAACGTTTGCCTTGCTGGTCAAAAAAACCGGGCCATTTCACGTTCTATGCGGGGAGATCCCCTGTGGTGCGGCAAGACTGGCCTCCTGTTGGGTACGCCAGCCGCCGTATTCGTTGGGGCTGCGCCGCGGCAGCCCACTCCAGCCCCTACCCCCGTTCATGCACCAGTTGGCCATCCACATAGGTGCGGTAGATGGATCTGTCATCCCCCAGGGTCAGCAACACAAAGAGCTTGTCCCGCAGGGTGGTGGAGTTGTCATAACGCAGCTGCTGCAGCGGGGTGGCGACCGGGTCGAGCACCACGAAGTCCGCCTCCTTGCCCACCGCAAAGCTGCCGATCTTCTCGTCCAGCCCCAGCGAATGGGCGCCGCCCAGGGTGGCCAGATAAAAGGCCTGATAGGCCGAGAGCCGCTCGCCCTGCAACTGCATCACCTTGTAAGCCTCGTTGAGGGTCTGCAGCATATTGAAGGTGGTACCCGCGCCGATGTCGGTGCCCATCCCCACCTTCACCTGCTTGCGCCACGCCTTGTGCAGCTTGAAGAGACCGCTGCCGAGATAAAGATTCGAGGTGGGACAAAACGCGATGGTGGAGCCGGTCTCCTTCAGGCAATCCCACTCCTGCTCTTCCAGATGGACGCAGTGGGCAAACACGCAGTTGTGGCCGGTGAGCCCATGCTGGTGATAGACATCGAGATAGCCCTTGTGCGCCGGGAAAAGAGATTTGACCCAAGCGATCTCGTCCTTGTTCTCGCACAGATGGGTGTGCAGATAGGTGGTGGGAAACTCTTCGCGCAGTCGCCGCGCCATCGCCAGCTGCTCGGGTGTCGACGTGGGTGCAAATCGTGGTGTGATGGCATAGAGCAGTCGACCGTTGCCGTGCCAGCGCTCGATAAGCTGCTTGCTCTGCACATAGCTGCTCTCGGCGGTATCGAGCAGATAATCGGGCGCATTGCGATCCATCATCACCTTGCCCGCGATCATCCGCATATTGATACGGCTGGCCGCCTCGAACAGGGCGTCTACCGACTCGGGGTGCACTGTGCCGAACACCAGCGCCGTGGTGGTGCCGTTGCGCAGCAGCTGCTTGATAAAGAAGGTGGACATCTCGCGGGCATACTCGAGATCGTTGTAACGCCGCTCGGCGGGGAAGGTGTGGCGGTTGAGCCACTCCAGCAGCTGCTCGCCATAGGCTCCCACCATTTCACTTTGGGGATAGTGAATGTGGGTATCGACAAAACCCGGCACTATCATCTTGCCGCGATAATCCCGCACCCGCACCTCGGTCGGAATGCGATCCTTCCCCTCCTCCCACTCACCGAACCAGTCGATGCAGCCGTTGCGAATGATCAGCAGACCATCCTCGATAAGACGGGCGTTGGACTCAATCTCCTCGGGCTGATCCACCACCCGGGTGATATCGAAGAAGCTGCCGCGTACCGCTTTGACAGAGTTGTCATTTTTCATAACCGTTTCCCTGTTTTTCTTGTTCTGTTGACGTTTTTTGCCGGTTTAACCGTCAGATCCGTTCCACTTGTGGCGCCACCGCCTGCCCGGGCACTGGTGACCCCTCACCCTTGCTGGCCGATGGCTGGCCCGCACTGCGGGCGGTAAAGATCACATCCGGCTTGTCGCTCAGCTGGATCACTTCAACCGCCTCTGCATCCCTGACGGCCGCCTTGCGCTTGCGGCTTTGCGGCAACACCAGATTCATGATGATGGCGGTGATGCCGCCGGCGCAGATGGGGTTCTCCACCAGCATGTAGATACCCGCCGGCAGCACCTTGAAGACGTTCGGGTCATAGGAGACGCCGAGCCCAAGACCCAGCGAGGTGGCGACAATCAGGGTCTCCCGCCGCTCGAAACCGTGGCTGATGATGATGCGACCACCGGCGATGGCGATCATCGAGAACATGATGACCATGGCGCCCCCCATCACAGGTGACGGTATGGTGGTAAAGAAGCGCCCCACCACCGGGAAGAGCCCCAGCAGCACCAGAATGACGGCGATAAACTTGCCCACATGGCGTGAGGCCACCCCGGTCATCTGGATGACGCCGTTGTTCTGGGCAAAGGTGGTGAGTGGCAAAGAGCCGAGGGCAGAGGCGATCACCGAGACCAACCCGTCCGCCAGCACGCCGCCGGAGAGCCGTTTTTGAAACTCGGGGCCCTGAATATCCCGGTGGGAGACCATGGCGGTGGCGGTGATGTCCCCCACCGCCTCCAGCACGCTCAACAGATAGATGGTGCCCGCCAACATAAAGGCGTGAAAGTCGAAGGAGAAACCGTACTTGAACGGGATCGGCACCGTAATAAGCGGCAGGTTCTCAAGGGCGGAGAAATCCACCATGCCAAGCATCAGGGCCACCGCATAGCCCACCATCAGGCCGATGGCGATCCCGCTCATCCGCAGCAGCGGGCTTCGGCTGCAGTTGAAAGCGACGATGACGCAGAGCACCAAGAGCCCCAGCCCGATGTTCTCATATTTGCCAAAGGTGCCGCTGCTCATGGCGGAGAAACCGCCGCCAAAGTCGATGATCCCCACCTTGATAAGGCTCAGGCCAATCATCAGCACCACCACACCGCTCACGGTCGGGGTGATCACCCGCTTGAGGTAGGGCAGCACGAAGGAGGAGCCCATCACCAGAAAGGCGCCGACGAAGGAGACCCCGAGCAGGGTCGAGACGATCAGCTCCTCGTGGATGCCATCTTTTTTCATGGCGCCGCCGAGGGCGATCATCACGGTGACGAAGGAGAAGTTGACCGACTGAATGGAGAGCAGCCCCGAACCGATGGGGCCATAACGGTTCACCTGCAGCCAGGTGCCGATACCGGAGGCGATCATCGCCATGGAGACCAGATAGGCGGTGGTCTCGGTGGAGAGGCCCAGGGCGCCGCCGACGATCAGCGCCGGGGTCACCATGGGAACAAAAATAGCCAGCAGATGGGTCACTGCGCCCATCAGGGTTTGATAAAACGGGGGTTTGTCTTCCAGCTCGTAAATGAGATCCGAGTGCTTGCGTGTTGTTTTAGACATCGTGTTTGTCCCATCACACAGAATGTAGGCGGAGTACTCATTCCGCCGTCAGGCGCTGGGGGCGAGCTGGCGCCCGCCCCTCACCTTTTCTTTTGTTATGCCGACACTTTTTGCTCCAGCTTGCCCAGTTCGCGCAGGATCTGCTCCGGCGTGAAGTGCCACTTGCGCAGCCAGACACCGCAGGCGTCGTGGATGGCGGTAGCGATGGCGGGCGCCGCGCCGTTCACCCCGATCTCCGAGATGGACTTGGCGCCGTAAGGGCCGACCTTGTCGTCACTCGGTACCAGGAAGGCCCGGAAGTCGCGGGGAATGTCGCCAATCTTGGGCGCGCCATAGCTCTTGAGATCCCGGGTGAGCGGGATACCCTTGCTGTCGTAGCAGATCTCCTCGGTCATGGTGTGGCCGATGGCCCGCATGGTCGCCCCGTAGATCTGGCCGAGGGCCAGTTCCGGGTTGATGGGGGTGCCGCAGTCGAGCAGGGCGTAGAACTTGTCGAGACGGATCTCGCCGGTTCTGAGGTTGACCGCCACCTCGGCGAAGTTGGCACCATACGGGAAGGCAAGCTCCGAAGTGATGTAGCTGGCAGTGCCCACCAGAATACCGAAGCCGGTGCCTGTCTCGGCCTTGTGGGCCAGCTTGGCGAGGCTCACCTCCCCCTGCTTGCCGCGCACTATACCCGGGTGAACCAGCTCCACATCCTCCACCGGCTCGCCCAGCATGGCGGCGCCGTGGAACAGGATCTTCGCCTTGAGGTTCTCGGCCGCCATCTTGGCCGCGTTGCCGGAGAAGCAGGTGCCTGACGAGGCGTAGGCTCCCTTGTCGAATAGCGCATGGTCGGTGTCGCCAGAGATCACATGCACATCGCTGAGCGGGCAACCGAGCACTTCGGCGGTCAACTTGGCCACCACGGTATCGAGGCCGGTGCCGATATCGGCGCCACCGGAGTGGACGATAAAGGTACCGTCAGACTCCAGCTTGACCATGCAGTTGGCCTGATCGATATCGGGGATCCCCGATTTTTGCATGATGATGGCGACGCCACGACCGATGCGCCAATCCCCGTCGGCGGGTTTCGGGCTATCCCAGGCAATCAGTTCGCGACCCTGTTTGAGGATGGGCTCGAGGGCACAGCTGGCAGCGTGGGGCACCGAAGTCGGCATCTTGCCCTCGCCAATGGCACCCAGCACCTTGAGGATGTCCCCTTCGTGCACCCGGTTGTGCTCCACCATGTCGAGCTGATCGATGCCCAGTTTCTCGGCAAGTTCCGCAATGGCCATGGTCAGCGCGAAGTTGCCCTTGGGCGCGCCATAACCCTGATAGGCGCCGGTCGGGCAGATGTTGCTGTAGTAGGTGTTGACGGTAAAGCGCACGTTGTCGCACGGATAGAGCGGCAGGGAGAGCGCCGGGCCGTTGCTCGGCACCGTCAGAGAGTGGTTGCCATAAGGGCCGGTGTTGGCACGAAAATCCATCTCGATAGCGGTAATGGTGCCATCTTTTTTGGCCCCCACTTTCACCTTCACCTTGGCCACGTGGCGGGAGGTGTTGCTGATGAACTCCTCTTCACGGGTGTAGCGGAAGGTGACCGGACGACCGGTGACCCTGGTCGCCCAGGCGCACACATCTTCCAGCAGGATATCCTGCTTGGAGCCAAAGCCGCCCCCTACCCGCTCCTTGATCACATGCACCTGATGCTGCTTCATGCCGACGATGCGCGCCACCTGGCGGCGCACGTGCCAGGGCACCTGGGTGGAGGCGTGAATAACCAGACGCTCCCCATCCATGTAGGTGAAACAGATGTGCGGCTCGGTCGGGCACTGCTGGGCCTGGGTCGATTCGTAGGTGCGCTCGACAATCTCGTCCGCCTCGGCAAAGCCTTTGGCCACATCGCCGATCTGGCCATGGACGCTGGCAGCCAGGTTCTCGTGCGGGCGGGAACCGATGGGGAAGTTGATGATCATGTGCTCGTCACCGCGACGCACCGAGCAAGCGTTCTGCTGCTCGAGATCCGCCGGTGCCCCAGCCATGTAGACGATGGGCTCGTCGTGGACCAGCGGTGCATTGGGGGCCATCGCCTCGTCAATGCTCATGACCGCCGGCAGCACCTGATACTCGACCTCGATGAGTTTGAGCGCGGCCAATGCGATGGCTTCGCTCTCGGCCACCACGGCGGCCACCCGGTCACCGACGTGACGCAGCTTGCGGCCAAACATGCGGCGATCGAGCGGTGACGGCTCGGGCGCGCTCTGGCCACCCGGGGTGTAGTAGATATCCGGGCAGTTGAGGTGGGTGATGACATGCACAACGCCCGGCATGGCTTCGGCGCGGCTCACGTCGAGTTTGGTGATCACCGCATGGGGATGGGGGCTGCGCAGCATCTTGATGACCAGCGCATCCTCGGTGACCCGATCCTCCACGTAGCAGGGCTTGGCCTGCACCATCTTGGCGGCGTCCACTTTCGGACAGCTCTTGCCGATATGGCGCAGATCGTCGCGAAATTCCGGGGCGATCTGGCACAGATAATCCGGGTCCTTCATCCGTGAGCAGGCGAGCTCGATGGCCTGATAGAACTGCTGATAACCGCCATCGCGGTGAAACAGGCCCGAGAGGGCATCGTCGATTTGATCACGGGTGGGCTCGGGGTGGCGATCAAGCAGGTCGGTGACAATCAGCGCGGCGGCCGGATCGTTGTAGCCGGACTGCACCACACCCACATCCACCATTGCCTGCTGCACCAGACTGAGCTGGTTCCAGCTGCCCAGCGACTCGGCGGTGCGCACGTCGGCTCCATCCAGCTGGGCGGCGATCAGCAGGGAGGCGTTGATCACCTTGCCGTTGAAGAGAATGGCGTCGGAGCCGGCAAAGCCAAAACCGTCGTCGCTGTTGCGCACCGAGTGCATCCGGCACTGGTTGAACAGCACCCGCTGGGCATTCTCGCCAGCCGGGGTGATGACGGTGCGCAGGGCACCGTTCAGTGTGAAGTTGAGTTCCATCATGCCTGTACCTCCTGCTGCTGGCACTCGACCAGCAGATCCGCCACCACTACCCCGCTGATATAGCGCTTGTAGGTCACGCTGCCGCCGAGATCCTCGCGCGGTGCAACCAGCTCGCTCACGGCCGCCTCCAGCGCGGCATCGTGCAGATCGCGGCGCTCCACATCACGCAGGCGCATCGGCTGCGGCGTAACGCCAGCAACGGCGACCCGCATCTCGCCAAGGGCATCGAGGGCGACGGCGGCAGTCATCACCGCCAAGCCATCGGCGTTGCGGCTGATGCGGCGAGTGGCGCAGCGCAGTTCAGGCTCCGGCAGCACAACCCCCAGCACCAGGGCATTGCGCTGACCCGCCAGATAGGCGTCGATGGGTTGCAGCAGGTTGTTCTCCAGCACCACCACCGCTTCGAGCACCAGCAGCACCGGCAGCAAGGGGGAGTCCTGCTGCTGGCAGGCAATTTCGCCGCCAATGGTGGCCTGATTGCGCAGATGGCGGGAGTAGACAAACCCCAGCGCCTCGCACAGGGCGGCCGGGGTACGGGGGTCATCTTTGAGGGCTTGCAGGGTGACGGTGGCGCCGATGTGGAGTTGACCGTGCTGTTGCTCAATCTGGCCAAGTCCGAGCTTGTCCAGCGAGATGGCGACCTTCTTGTCGGTGCGGGTCGGGGCTGCGTTGAGCTTGCTGCCGCCCCCCATGTAGACGGCGTCGTTGCCAAAGCGGGCCTTGAGTTCCAAAGCCTGACCCAGTTGTTCGGGTCGGAAGAATTGCTCAATCATGTGTCGTCCTTACTCTTGCAGCCCGCCGCCGGGGAGATCCACAGGGCGGGCAATCCGGTCCAAAACTGTGGAGGGTGGCCCTAGGCCAGCTGATCCATCCGTTGCCACAGGCGGCTCGCCACCTTGCTGGCCTGCTGATAAATGGGCTCGACGTCAAAGGCGAACTCGCGATCCTGATAGACCATGCGTCCCTCGACCATCACGCTGTTGACCGAGGATGAGCCCATACCGAAGGCGAGATGGCCGCCGAGGTTGCGCGGCGCCAGCGGGGTCGGTGCGGCGTAGTCGCAGATGGTGAGGTCGGCCTTGTAACCCGGCTCCAGGCGGCCAAATTTGGCGCCGAAGTTGCGCTCCAGCAGGGTATTGCCGTTCCAGAGGAACCGGGCAAAGCTGTCGGGCCAGAGCGCTCCGCCGGCATCCTTGTGTTTGAAGTAGGCGAACTTGAGCTCTTCGAGCATGTCGGAGCCGATACCATCGGTGCCAAGCGCCAGATTGCGATACTCCGGCAGGTGCATGTTGTAGCCCACATGGTTGTTCATGTTGGAGCGGGCGTTGTGCACCAGGAAGGCATCGCGGCTGTTGAGCAGCTCGATGTCAGCCGGGCTCAGGTAGATGCCGTGGGCGATCAGGGTCTTGCTGTCGACAAGGCCAAACTCGTCCAGCCGGGCGATGGGCTCCTTGCCATAGTGGTGGTGACCGTGGGCCATATCGTAGCGGTCTTCCGCCACATGGATATGCAGACCACGACCGGTGACCTGTACCGCTTCGCGCAGCATGGCCAGCCCCTCGTCGGGTACGGTGAAGGGGGCGTGAGCGCCGATATGGGCCTCCACCAGATAGGGTTCGCTCCCCTTGGCCTTGGCGGCATCAATGGCCTGCGCAAATAGGATGTTCTCCTCCACCCCAGCCTGCAGCTCGGCGAGGCCGCCGTTGCGATCCGTGGTCTCGAAGCAGGTCATGCCGCGCAGGCCCGCCTCCATAAACCCTTTGCGCAGCACATTCAGGGAGCCCTTGATGAAGTTGGGCGAAGCGTGGTGGTCGATCACCGCGCTGCAACCGCTCTTGATCGCCTCCAGCGAGCAGATGAGACCGCTGTAGTAGAGGGACTCCTCATCGAGCGCCCGATCGAGCCGCCACCAGAGGTTTTTCAGGGTGGAGATAAAGTCCGGGCAGGGGGCAATGTTGGCCATGATCCCCCGCGACAGGCCTGAGTAGAAGTGGTTGTGGGCACAGACGATGCCCGGCATCACCAGCTTGCCGCCCATCTCCCGATAGTTGGCCTCCGGGTAGAGGGCCCGCAGATTGGGCCCCACCGCTTTGATAAGGGTGCCTTCGATGGCGATATCCACCCCTTCCAGCACCCGGGTCGGCTCCAGCTGGACAGCGGTGACGTTTTTCAGAATAAACATGGTGTGCTCCTTCGCTTATTCGTGGTTCGCTCAGGCCTCGACGGCCCCCAGCAGGTAGTGGTGATGAGCATGGACATGGCTGATGATCCGGCACATATCGCCAAGGGCCGCTGGCGCATCCTTGATCCGGCTCTGGGCGTCTATGGTCAGGCGATAGGTCTCGCCACCCTGACGCACCCGCAGTTCGCCACCATCCGCCAGATAGAAACCGGGGTTGCGGCTGTTGTCGAAGTCCTCGGGCAGGCTGAAGATGGTGACCTTGTCCTGATAGGGCTTGCCCTGCCACGGGCAGAACTGGGCGCAGTTGCCACATTCGTTGCAGTAGGCATCCAGGTGCAGGGTCTGGAACTGATCCTTGAAGCCCGGCACCGCAATGGCGACGTTGGCCCGGTTGGGGCAGACATCCACGCACTTGCTGCAGAGGTAGTTGCACTCGAGGCAACGGTGCGCCTCTTGCGCCACGAAGGCATCCCGCTCATTCTTGTCGACCATAGTGACGGCGATGCTCCCCTTGCGACGGTAGATCTCATCCTTGCCCGACGGCTGGATGGTCACTTCACTCTGCTGGCTGGCGATATGCTCGCGAGAGAGCACCAGATCCGCGGCGCGGCGGGCACCACCGATGGCACCGACGATGGAGGACGGGCCGCTCTGCACGTCACCGATAAGGAAGACGTTGCGACGGCTGGTTTCGCCGGTCTGGCTGTCCACCTCGGGCCAGCCATCGCTGCCCAAGGGAATGCCCATCGCTTTGAGCACCTCGCAGTCAGGCTGCTCGCCGATGGCGGTGATCAGCGCATCCATCTGCATCACTTCGGTCTGCTCGGTGGGCACCGGACGGCGGCGGCCCTGCTCGTCAGGTTCCCCCAACGCCATCATCCGCACGGTGAGCTTGCCATCTTTGTCAAAGCGCTCCGGATTGGTGAGGAAGCAGAAACGCACCCCATCCTCCACCGCTTCCAGATACTCCTCGCGATAGGCGGGCATCTCTTTCTCGCTGCGACGGTAGATAACGGTCACATCGCTGACACCCGGCACCTTGAGGGCAGCGCGGGCGCAGTCCATGGCGGTGTTACCGGCGCCGATCACCGCCACATGGCGGCCGAGCGGCAGCGGTTTGCCCTGATTGAAGCTGCGCAGGAAGTGGAAGGATTTGTAAATCCGCTCGTGTCCCCCTTCGAGACGCATGCCGCCATTCTTGTCGGCGCCGATGCCGACGAAGACATAGGTAAAGCCCTGGGCGTGCAGCTTGTCGACGGTGAGTGCCGGATCGCAGCCAAACTCGAACTTGACCCCGTGGGCGGCGACAAAGTCGATGTCATGCTGGATAAGCTCGGCCGGAATGCGGAACTCGGGGATGATGTGCTTGACCACGCCACCGGCATCGGCTTCACGCTCGAACACGGTGACCGGGTGACCGGCGCGGGCCAGGAAGTAACCAGCGGAGAGACCGGCGGGGCCGGCGCCAATGACCGCTACCGGGTGCTTGTCACCACTGCCTGCCGGTTTGTGCCAGCGAGCCTTGTACCCTTCCCAGCCGCGCTCCAGCGCCACCTTTTTCAGCTCGCGGATGTTGAGCGCGCTGTCGTAGTCGAGACGGGTGCAGTTGTACTGGCACTGGTGATCGCAGATATGGCCGGTGATGGCGGGCAAGGCGTTGCGCTGATAAATCAGCTCAAGGGCTGCCACATACTGCCCCTCGCCCATCAGGCGAATGTACTCGGGGATATCCTGATGCACGGCGCAGGCGGTGACGCAGGGCGCTACGTAGCAGTCGGTCAGCGGCAGGCCGCCACCCACTTCGATGCGATCGTCGGACTTCCACTCCTTCTGGGTGTAATCCATGGTGAGGGCCTTAGCGGCAAGCGCTTCCAGCTTGGCCACATCCACCTGACTCATGCCCCAGCTGTCGGAGGCGTCGATCTCTTTGAGACACTCGATCTGGCGCAGGTAACCACCCGGTTTCAGCAGATCAGTGGCCATGGTGATGGGACGAATACCGGTCTCGAAGATCTCGGCGATATTGAACTTGCTGGCACCACCGGAGTAGGAGATGGGCAGCTTGCCATCGAAGGCGCGGGACAGCACAGCGGCCACGTTGATGGAGAGGGGGAACAACGCACGGCCGGACATATACATCTCATCCCCCGGCAGCGCCCCTTTGCGGTTGATGGTGCCGAGGGTGTTGGTCAGCTTGACCCCGAAGGTGAGCCCCTTCTCGGCCCCCAGCGCCATCAATCGGGTCAGCATTGCCTTGGCCTGATCCAGCTTGAGGTCGTGATCGAACGACGCTTCGCTCAGACCAATGTAATCAAAGCCGCAGGTATCGAGGATCTCGCGCACCCGCGGGTAGCCTAGCAGGGTCGGGTTCAGTTTGACGAAGGTGTTGAGCCCCTTCTCTTCCAGCATGTAGCGGCAGATGGCCTCAATTTCGTTGGGCGGGCAGCCGTGCATGGTAGAGAGGGTAACGCCGTGCACCAGATTGGCCGGGATACGATCTACCAGCTGTTGCAGGCGATCGCGGCGCGCCCCCAGTCCCAGCTCGGCGATAAACTGCTCATCGGCCACCAGCTCACGTACCACCTGCTGGTATTCGGCAAATTTCGGATTGCTGCTGGCATCCATCAGGCTGTGGATGAACTGCTGCATCGGTGGCTGTTTGATGCCATCGAGGTTGTAACCCACGCTCATGTTGAAAATGAAAGACTTGGCCTCCCCCTCAAGACGCGGATCGAACACCTCCTCCAGCAGATAGAGGGCAAACCAGGCCTTCAGATACTCGTCAAACGCCTTGGGCAAGGTGAACTCGGTAGACCACTCGGTGTTGAAGCACTCGTCTTCGGCATCGATGCAGGGCTTTTCCAGTTCGAGACGGTCCAGGATCTGCACCGTCTTGAGCTCGATAAAGCGCCCGCCGGTCAGCCAGGAGGTGACGATGTTCTGGGCCAACTGGGTATGGGGGCCGGCTGCCGGGCCAATGGGGGTCTCGCAGGTTTCACCGAACACCTTGATCTTGCGCTCGTCCTGCTTGCGATAGAATTGCGCGGCGGGAATACCGAAAATGCTCTGACTCTCTTTATATTCCGCAAAAATACGGGTCAGAAGGTTCTTGAAGGGAACGGGTCGCATAATATCGCCCATGGCTATCTCCTTGCAGCTGTTCTGCCCATTGGCAGCATGAATAAATGGGGTATCCCGCACGGGTGTTCCCCCTTGGCAAGGAGAGGAGCAACTATCAGGCCACTACAGTTATAAAACGAGCTACAAAACTATTTTTTAGGGTGAAAGCGTGAGGCAGCTCCAATTAATGATGAGAAATTACGATATCACCATTATGGGTATTGCGAGTAGTTATCAATCACTCTGAAATTTACTTGATGAGCAGTTCAAAAAGAACTCGCCCTATCAGATCAAGTGCGAGAAATATCACTTTGATACGCCATTTATCTCCCCGTTATCTTTTTAAACTGGGTTATTTCGTGGGCTCGCTCTCATTTTCAAGAATGCCACCCAGCAGCGCCTGATAGCGCTCCGGGGTATCCACATCAAACAGGATAGCGGGGCTGTCAACTGGCACCATACGGTGTGGATGCCCTTGCAACCAGCGCCGTACCGACGACTGCACCGGGGCCGCAGCCAACTCGCGGGCAAGGGATTTTGGCAGCAACACCGGATGGCCAGCCTCCCCCTGCCAGGTGGGAAAGAGTGTCTCACAGCCCTGTGCCTGCCAGAGCTGTTGATAGACCTCGCGCGGGATACAGGGGAGATCCCCGTGGCTGATAAAGAGGTAGTCAGCGTCACTGGCCGCCAGGGCGCAGCGGATGGAGCTGCCCAGCCCCTGCCGATAGTCGGGATTGTGGACGACAACAATATCTGGCCGTGATCCGTAGCGGGCTTGAAGCTCCTCGCCACGATGGCCCACCACCAGAATAACCCGCTGACAAAAAGCCAGGGCATTTTTGAGACTTGCATCAAGCATTGTCCCCTGGCAATAAGGTAGCATCATTTTCCAGGTACCCATTCGGGAAGATAAACCCGCCGCCGTTATTATACAGTCACACTGCACTTGTTCCTGGCAACGTTGTTTTCCACTCCCTTCGATATTTATTTTGGTCGTCATTATGTCGCTACCACACGTTGTTGCTGTCGCATTTCCAGATATAGATCCGCTATTAAACCCGCTCACCAAAAATATTGATAGCCATACCACCTTAATTAGCCTCTGCGGGGCCGGTGGAAAAACCAGCACCCTGTTCTGGCTGGCGGAATATTTTTATCAACAGGGTAAAAGGGTGCTAATTACCACCACCACCAGGATGTTTCTGCCTGCCCCGTCACACTATCGGGAATTGATCCTGGAAGCCGATCCCGTCCGCCAACTGACCCGCTGTCAGCAACTGCCCGATGAGCCGACTCTGGTCGCCCTGTTCAGCCATATCGATCAGGCCAGCGGCAAGGTGGCGGGCCCCACACCCCAGCAGATTGATCTCATCAAGGGGCAGCAGCGCTTCGATCTGATCCTGGTCGAAGCGGATGGCGCCAATCACAAGTTATTGAAAGTGCCCGCTTTGCACGAACCTTGCATTCCACACCAGAGTGACTGGGTGATCGCCCTGCTGGGCGGCGCCATGGTGGGAGCCAATGCCGACCCGCAGCAGATCCACCGCTGGGCAGAGCTTCAGGCCCTGTGCGGGATAGAGGACGGTGACCCCCTCGACTGGGCCCTGTTTCACCAGCTGCTCTCCCACCCCGAGGGACTGTTCAAGGGCACCCCGGCCAGGGCGCGCCGGATCTGGTTTATCAATGGGGATTATCAAAATGAGGCGTCGTGGCTCGATGAATTGATAAAGCTGCATAGCCGCCACCCCGAGATCTATGCCGTCTGGCAGGGGGCGGTTCGCGAGCCACAGCCCATTCGCCACGCACTCGGTTACTTCGCTCAGGATGAGGCTCAGCCGCCTCGCCCATGATGGTTTAAGGATAAGAAGAGGTACCTTATGAATCTGTTTGCACACGCAGCCCGACTGGAACAGGAGAACATTCCCTTTGCCATTGCCCAGATCATCGAGAGCCGGGGCTCCACCCCCCGCCATCAGGCCCAGATGCTGGTGATGGCCGATGGCCAGATCCTCGGCACCATCGGCGGCGGCATGATCGAGCGGCTGGTGATCGAGGAAGCGATGGCCGCCATTGCCGAGCGCAAGCCGCGCATCTTCCACGGCCGGATGGCCCGCAACGGCGAACATGCGGTCGGGTCGGACTGTGGTGGCGCCATGTCGGTCTATATCGATGTCTATGGCCTGCGGCCACGGCTGGTGCTCATTGGTGCCGGTCACGTCAACCGGGCGCTGGCCCATGCTGCGGCGCCACTGGGTTTTGATATCCATGTGGGCGACTGTTTTGAAGGGAGCCTCAACCCCGATCACTTCCCCGTCGGCACTCACCTCAAACAGGCTGATACCATCAGCGCGGTGATCGAAGCACTGGCCATCGAGCCCGCCAACTTCGTTATCATCGCCACCAACCATCAGGACAAGGAGGCGCTGGAGCGGCTCATCAATCGCCCCCTCGCCTATCTGGGACTGCTCGCCAGCAAGCGTAAGGTGCAGACCTTCACCCAGGCGCTGCGCCAGCAAGGGATCAACCAGACCCAACTGCAGCAGCTGCACGCCCCCATCGGTTACAACATAGGTGCCGAAACCCCCGAGGAGATCGCCATCAGCATCCTCGCAGAGCTGCTGCAGGTGAAAAACGGCAAAGCGGGTGGGCTAATGCAGGATGATGTGCGGCTCAAGCGGGATAAGCTGGTGGTGATGCGTGGCTCCGGCGATATCGCCACCGGGGTGGCGCTGCGCCTGCACAATGCAGGCTTCAAGGTGGTGATGCTGGATCTCGACAAACCCACGGTGATCCGCCGCACTGTCGCCTTCGCTCAGGGGATGTTCGACGGTGAAACCAGTGTCGAGGGTGTGCGCGCCAAGCGGGTCGAGAGCGTTGATCAGGCGTTCGAGCAGCTGGATCGGGGCGTCATTCCGCTGCTGGTTGACCCCGACTGTGCCACCCTAGCCGAGCTCAAACCCCGCTATCTGGTGGATGCCATCCTCGCCAAGCAGAACCTCGGCACCCACAGGGAGATGGCCCCCATTACGGTGGCCCTTGGCCCAGGCTTTGAGGCGGGACGCGACTGCGATGCGGTGATCGAGACCAACCGCGGTCATCATCTGGGGCGGGTCATCTATCAGGGCCCTGCCCAACCCAATACCGGCATTCCCGGGGTGATCGAGGGGCACTCCGCCCGCCGGGTGGTGCGCGCCCCTGTCGCCGGGGTGATGAAGAGCATTATCAAGCTCGGTGATCTGGTGCAGGAGGGGGATGTGATCGCCCATGTGGGGGACGCCCCCATTATCGCGCCGCTCTCCGGCATGGTGCGGGGGCTGCTCAGCGATGGCATCGAGGTGACCGTCGGCTTCAAGATCGGTGACATCGACCCCAGAGGCGAGCGGGCCGACGCCACTACGGTATCGGACAAGGCTCGCGCCATCGGCGGCGCCGTGCTGGAGGCCATGATGCATCTGGCCCAGCGCCGATAACGGCTCTTCGCGTCCCTCTTCAGCACCAAGTTCAGCACCAAGCAAAAGCCCCACCATGATGGTGGGGCTTTTTTCGGCCTGTCTGTTGATGCAGCTCCTTTACATCAGGAGAACCTGCATCACGACCGGGTTCGTTGCAACCGCCAGGCTCGCACCGCCAGCACAACCAGAGTGATGGCGGTGAGCGGCAACACAAAACCGGTTAGCGCTGCACTGAACTGACCTTGCAGCGGACTGGATGTGGCGTGGAGGATCAGCCAGCAGGTGTAGCCGATGTAGTAGGCCAGAAACAGGGCCCCTTCCCAGCGGGCGATGGTGTAACCGGTAAAGAAGATGGGCAGGCAGGCAAGCGCCACCGCAATCATTACCGGAATATCGAACTGAAGGGCGGTGGCCGACACTTCAAGCCCACCGGGAGTGACAATGGAGGTGAGCCCCAGCACGCAGAGGATATTGAAGATATTGCTGCCCACCACGTTCCCCACAGCGATATCCCGCTCCCCGCGCAGGGCTGCGACGATGGAGGTCACCACTTCGGGCAAGGAGGTACCGGCCGCCACTATGGTCAAGCCGATGATCAGATCGCTCACCCCGAAGTAGTGGGCAATCTCAACCGCACTGCCAACCAGCAGACGGGAGCCGAGGATCAGCAGACCCAGACCTGCGGCAATAAAGAGTAGATTGCGCAACCAGTTGCCCGCCGTACTCGCTTCACGGGTCCCAAACTCCTGCTCGTACTCCGCCTGCACCGCTTTGTTTTCCCGTCGACTCTGGACAAAGAGAAACACGGTGTAGGCGATGATGCCGGCAAACAGCAGCGCCCCTTCCAGTGGGGCAATACGGCCATCGTAGCCCAGCAACAACACCAGAAAAGAGACCACTATCATCAAGGGAACGTCGAGACGTACCAGTTGCTGTGAGACGGTCAACGGTACGATCAGTGCCGAAATACCTAAAATAAACAGCACGTTGAAGATATTGCTGCCGACCACGTTCCCCACCGCTATCCCTGCCTGCCCCTCGAGGCCAGACTGGATGCTCACCGCCAGCTCGGGAGCACTGGTCCCAAAGGCCACTATGGTCAATCCCACCACCAGTGGCGATATCCCCATCATGGTGGCGAGGCGAGATGCGCCCCGCACCAGAGATTCGGCCCCCACCACCAGACACACCAGGCCTACAGCCAACCACACCAGCGTCATCATACGGTCTCATCCTTGCCGTTAGGTTCGTTGAAATAATCACAATAAATCAGATACCTGTGCTCCAGCACAGTCAAACCACGCCATTGTAACGAGGGGTTGGTCCCCTGTCGCGGGCTCTTTTGAGTGCCGTTTATCGTGCCACTGGCAGCCCAGTCACCACTCAACCATGCTTGATGCGAGTCTCCCCCGCCACCGACACCACAGAGCGCTTGCCCTTGCGGCTGATGACGAGAAGCGCCAGCACGATAAGGGCGATACCGCTCCCCTCCACCGGCCCCGGATTTTCACCAAGCAGCCACCATGAGAGCAGCACGCCGCTCACCGGCACCGCCAGGGTGCTGAGGCTGGCGATCCCTGCCGGCAGCTTTTTCAGTACGAACAGCCAGAGGCTCCAGGCCAGCGCCGTGGCGAAGATGGCGCTGTAGGCGAGCGCGCCAAACACATAGGGCTGCCAGTCGATGGGTCGCTCCGGCACCAGCGCCGCCACCACGGCCATCACCATGGTGGCGTAGATCATCTGCCAGGTGGTGAGGGACATCAGATCCACCGCGGGATGGCGGGCATACATCCGCTTGGCGATGATGGCGCTAATCCCCCAGCAAATGCCGGAAGCAATCCCCAGCAGCGCACTCTTCATGGAATCCAGATGCAATTGCCAGGGCTCGATCACCAGCAGCAGCCCGCAGGCAGCCACCCCGACTGCCAGATAGTGGAGCTTGCGCATCCGCTCGCCGAGAAAGAGCGCCGCGAAGATCACCACCCAGAACGGCATGGTGTAGCTCAGAATGGCCACCTTGCCCGCACCGCCGCTGATCAGCGCCCACTGGGCCAACCCCACCATGCCGCAGGTCTGGAACAGGGCGATGGCGAAGGTATAGCGAAACGGGGTGGGTTTGAGATAACGGCGACCGCGCAGGGCCAACACCAGCAGCAGAACCAGAGATCCGCACAGGCAGCGCAGGGCGGTGAACTCGAAGGCCCCCGCGTAGAGCATCACCTGCTTCATCACGATCCAGCTGTAACTCCAGATGGCGGTGAGCAGGATCAATCCCACCAGCGCCGCCATATTGATCTTTCCGCTCATTTGCTTGCTACTCACCTCTTGTCACTCATTGCGCCGGGTCTGCTCTCGGCGTCTTGCCCGCGCTTGAAGGCGGCCATCTTACGCCGCTCATCCTCCGCTGACCATGGTCGCCCCCGAAATGAACAAGGGGGCCGACGGCCCCCGCAATCACACTCAACCCGAGCTGGAACGTCTAGCGGCTGATAAGGGTTCCCGTCTTGCCGGCAATGCCGTCGGCTGCCTTCTCCAGCAAGGTGATCAGGGATTTACGCCCCGGCATGGAGGTCGCGAACGAGAGCGCCGCCTCTACCTTGGGCAGCATGGAACCCTTGGCAAACTGCCCCTGGGCGATAAAGCTGTTGGCATCGGCCACGCTCAGCTGATCGAGCCACTGCACATCGGGTTTGCCGAAGTTGATGGCCACTTTCTCTACCGCGGTAAGGATGATCAGCATGTCGGCGTCAATCAGTTCCGCCAGCTTGGCACTGGCCCAATCCTTGTCGATCACCGCACTGGCACCGCGCAGGTGATTGCCCTCGCGCAGCACCGGAATGCCGCCGCCACCGACGGTGATCACCACCTGACTGGCGGCCAGCATGGCAGAGACGGTCTCTTTCTCGATGATATCGACGGGTTTGGGGGATGCCACTACCCGGCGATAGCCGCGACCGGCATCCTCTTTGAGCCGCTCCCCCTTGGCCATCAATGCTTCGGCCTCCTCCTTGCTGAAGAAACCGCCGATGGGTTTGCTAGGGTCGAGGAAGGCGGGATCGTTTTTATCCACCTCCACCTGGGTCACCAGAGTGGCGACCGGCTTGTGGATGCCGCGTTCCAGCAGGGCTTCACGCAGGGCATTTTGCAGGTCATAGCCGATATAACCCTGACTCAGGGCCACGCAGACCGACATGGGCAGATGGGGGGATTTTGGCTCGTGGCGGGCCGCCACTTCGAACGCCTGCTGGATCATCCCCACCTGCGGCCCGTTGCCGTGGGTCACCACCACTTCATGCCCCTGAGCGATCAGGTCGGCAATGGTGCCCGCCGTGCTCTGCACCGCCTTCATCTGCTCGGGCAGGTTGTTGCCCAGCGCATTGCCACCAAGGGCCAGTACGATTCTCTGTTTCATCTTGTTATCTCCAGTGATGGGACAAGCCGGCGCAATACCGGCCCACCTTTCGTTGTTCACATAAGCTTGCTGATTTGCGTGTTTCGAACGAATTGTCAGCCTGCCACCAAGGGGCAAGGCGAGCGCAGATCCGGCGCCAAGGCCGGATCAAAGGGCGATCTGGCCAAAAACCGGCCATGACCACGCCGCCCGAGGAACTCGCCATCGCGAGCGACTATCTCGCCACGACTGAGGGTCATCCTGATCCGGCCCGGGCAGTGCATCCCCTCGTAGGGGCTGTAGTCGCCGTTGTCATGCAGCAGTGGGTGAGAAATCAGGGTGTCACCGTGGGGATCCATCAGCACCAGATCAGCGTCAGACCCCGGTTGCAGGTTGCCCTTGCGCGGCCAGAGGCCAAACAGGCGCGCCGGGTTGGCGCTGGTGAGGGCCACGAAGCGGGACGGCGAGATGCGCCCCCCCAGCACCCCGTGGGAAAACAGCAGCAGCATCCGGTTCTCGACCCCGGGCAAGCCGTTGGGGCAGCGGCTGAAATCGCCCCCCGAGAGGGTCATGCGCTGGGCATGGGAGAAGTTGCAGTGATCGGTCGCCACCGTGTCGATGTCACCCGCAGCGATGCCGACCCACAGCTTGTCCTGCTCGCGGCGCGAGCGCAGCGGCGGGCTCAGCAGATAGTCGACCCCGTTCTCCTTGTAATAACACTGCTCATCGAGCAGCAGATATTGCGGGCAGGTCTCCACCCAGACCGGCTGCCCCTGACGGCGCGCCAGTTTCAGATACTCCAGCCCCAACCCGTTTGAAAGGTGGACGATATAGAGCGGCGCATTGCCCGCGAGCCCCGCCAGATTGATCATCCGGGCGATAGCCTCCGCCTCGCACTCCAGCGGGCGGCTTTGCGGGTGATACCAGGGCTCGCAGTGGCCGGCGGCCAATAGGGCCTCACGGCGCGCCGCGATGGCGGCATCGTTTTCGGGATGGACGGTGGCGAGCGCCCCCACCTCTTTGAGGCGGGCCAGGGCACGCAGCACGTCATGATCCCCCAGCTTGTACTGGTAGGTAAGATAGAGCTTGAAGCTGCTGATCCCCTCCTCCTGCACCATGGCGGCCATCTCGTGGAGGATGGCGTCATCCACATGCTGGACAACGCCGTGAAAGCTGTAATCGACCACCGCCTGATCGGTGGCATAGTCGTGATAGCGGGCCAGCTGGTGATGCAGATTGCACCCCGCCGGGCCAAATCCCATGTGATCGATGATGGTGGTGGTGCCACCACAGGCGGCGGCACGGGTACCACTGAAAAAATCATCGCAACTGCGGGCAATGCCCACGTCGATGTTGAAGTGGGTGTGGACATCGATGCCACCCGGCATCACATAACAGCCGCAGGCATCGATCACCTCGGTTTCGCCATCGGGCTGGATAGCGGCGGCTCGCGCGCGGATCACCCCGTTTTCGATCAGCAGATCCTGACGATATTCACCCTGCGCATCGACCAGCACACCGTTTTTGATCAGCCGTTTCATCCCTACCACCTCGAACATCACTTCAAACAGCAAAGCCCCGCCTCAATGGAGACGGGGCACTTGCAACAGCCGGACAGCGATGGCAGCCACCACCCGGCAGACCCCTTACTTGTCCAGCTCGGCCAGATAGAGCATGGGGATCACGGCGTACATGGCGGCGCACTTGACCAGATGCTCTTTCCAGGTCTTCTCGTTCGGGGCGTGGGCCTCCGGCTCTTTACCCGGGCCAAAACCGATCACCGGAATACCGTGGCGACCCATGATGGAGACCCCGTTGGTCGAGAAGGTCCACTTGTCCACCACCGGCTCCTTGTTGAACAGCTCGCGATAAGCCTTGGAGAGGGTTTTGACGGTGATGTGATCCTCTTCCACCTTCCAGGTCGGGAAGTAGCACTCGGTCGGGTAGACCAGACCGGTATAGGCCGGACGGTCGTACTGGTACATGGAGACCTCGGCACCGGCGGCTTGCACCGCAGGCAGGGCACGGATCTCGTCGAGCGCACCTTGCCAGGTCTCGCCCCAGGTGAGGCGGCGGTCGATGGAGACGGCGCAGCTGTCCGCCACGGCGCAGCGGCTCGGTGAGGTGAAGAAGATCTCGGAGACGGTCAGGGTGCCCTTGCCGAGGAAGTCGTCGTTGCCGAGGTTGTGGCTCAGCTCCTGCAGCTCACCAAGGATGGGGCCCATCTTGAAGATGGCGTTGTCACCGCGCTCCGGTGCGGAGCCGTGGCAGCTGACCCCCTGCACATCGATGCGGATCTCCATGCGGCCACGCTGGCCACGGTAGATCTGGCAGTCGGTGGGTTCGGTACTGACCACGAACTCGGGTCGGATCTTGCTCTGTTCGATGATGTACTGCCAGCAGAGGCCGTCGCAATCCTCCTCCTGTACGGTACCGGTCACCAGCAGGGTGTACTGATCTTCCAGCCCGAGATCCTTGATGATCTTGCCCGCATAGACCATGGATGCCATGCCACCTTCTTGGTCAGATGCGCCACGGCCGCCGATGATCTCGTGATCTTCCATCCCCTCATAGGGATCGAACTTCCAGTTGGCCATGTTGCCGACGCCCACGGTATCGATATGGGCATCCATGGCGATCAGGTGCGGGCCGTGACCGATATAGCCCAGCACGTTACCCATGGGGTCGATCTCGACCTTGTCAAAACCAACCTTCTCCATCTCCTGCTTGATGCGCAGCACCACCCGCTCTTCATCGCAGCTCTCGCTCGGGATGGCGATCATGTCGCGCAGGAACTGACTCATCTCGGCCTTGTACTGGTAGGCCTTCTCCAACACCATTTCAAACGGAATTTGCTTGCTCATTGTGATTCTCCATAACAACTGAGAGTGCGCGGCCTGTTCGTCGGCTGCGCCCTGTGCCCGTTACCGCGCCACGTTGGCGAGGCGCGATCAATGCTTCAATTCGTCTCTCTGCTCTCGCAGGGATTAGTCACAGCCGGGGTTAATCGCAGGCAGGATGTTTGCCTTCCCACACCACTTCCCGGTAGTGCTTCACATCGGTGTCCCCTTCGGTGTTGATGATGAGTACGACCGAGTTGCTATCCAGCCCAAGGCGAGCCATCAGCGCCGCGCGATCCGGGTGGTGACGCACCGCCGCCAGCACGCCGGTACCGACCGAGCCGGATTCACCGGAGATGATGCGAGGGTCATTGCCAAGGGGGTTGCCGAGCACTCTCATCCCTAATGCCGACACCTTGTCGTGGCAGGAGATGAACTGGGTGGTGCAGCCCCTGAGCAGCGGCCAGCCAAGCGGGTTGGGTTCACCGCAGGCGAGACCGGCCATGATGGTGCGCATGTCGCCCCCCACGTTGACCATCTCCCCTGCCACGCCGGAGCGGTAGATGCAGTCGGCCTGATCCGGCTCGACCACGATGCTGTGCAGGTTTTTCGCCCCGAAGCAGTCCACCAGATAACCGAGCACGCCGCCCGCCAGCGCCCCTACCCCGGCCTGCAGCAGCACGTGGGTCGGCTGCTTGATGCCCATATCCTGCATCTGCTCGACCGCTTCGTCGGCCAGGGTGGAGTAACCCTGCATGATCCAGGTCGGGATCTTGGTGTAGCCCTCCCAGGCGGTGTCCTGCACTATGTGCCAGCCGCGCTCTTCGGCCATCTTCATGGTCAGGCGCACGGTGTCGTCATAGTTCATATCGGTGACAATGCACTCGGCACCGAGATTGAGAATGTGGTCAACCCGCTCCTGGGCAGAGCCCTTGGGCATGTAGACCACCGCATGCTGACCCACCTGCTTGGCGGCCCAGGCGACGCCACGACCGTGGTTGCCATCAGTGGTGGTGGCGAAGGTCATCGGCTCCTTGATGGTGCGCTTGATGAGATCGAAGGAGAAATCCTCGACTGCCACTCCGTATTTTTCGCAGAGCAGGTTGGCAATGGCGTAGACGCCACCCAGCATCTTGAAGGCATTGAGACCAAAGCGTTTTGACTCATCCTTGACCAGAATATTTTTTACCCCGATATAGGCGGCCAGATCTTTCAGGTCGCACAAGGGGGTCGGCTCATAACCGGCCAGTTTTTTATGAAAAGCGCGAGCCTTTTGTGCTTCGGCGCGAGAAAACAGCGGAGATGGCTCGGCGGTAAAAAAGCGGTTATCGGCAATATCCATCTTCAGCGAAAATTGGGACATGCTTACCTCACTAGGCGTTACCTGATAAAGAGCTGCCTCGCCGGGAGATCCGTTATTCAGATACCACGGGGAGAAAACTCGAAATAATGAATTCGACAGTATGGGCAGGATGAATATTCACCCTGCCCTGCCGTTATTTATTTCACCCGCTTTTGCGCCTCTTTAATCAGATTTTCCAGGGTTTCTGCCGGGGCGGAGAATTTACGGGCCATGATCATGGCGGCGATAATATAGGGCTTCCAGCTCGCCTCTTTGTAAGTGGCGATACGGTATTTCTCGAATACCCCTTCGGTCACTTCGCCCTCTTTGCAGGAGACACCGGAAATATCGGCCGGCAGGCAGTGCATATAGAGCGCCTCGCCCCCCTTGGTGAGCTTCATCATCTCCTCAGTGCAGTGCCAATCCTTGTGCTTGGCGTTCTGCTCAAGGCAGTGTTTCTCCAGCTCTTTGAGGCCGGCGTGATCATTGGCGCGCAGCAACTCGGTGCGCTGCTCCATCACCTTGTAGGGGGCCCAGGACTTGGGATAGACGATATCCGCATCCTTGAAAGCCTCTTCCATGGAGGTGACCTGACGGAAGCTGCCGCCGGAGGCCTTGGCGTTCTCTTTGGCCACTTCGATCACATCCGGGATCAGGTCATACCCTTCCGGGTGGGCCAGGGTCACGTCCATACCGAAACGGGTCATCAGACCAATGATGCCCTGGGGCACGGAGAGTGGCTTGCCGTAGCTGGGGGAGTAGGCCCAGGTCATCGCAATCTTCTTGCCCTTGAGGCTCTCCAGGCTGCCGAAGTGCTCCTGCAACCAGGCGAGATCAGCCATCGACTGGGTCGGGTGATCAATGTCACACTGCAGGTTGACCAGTGCCGGACGCTGGGGCAGCACCCCCTTCTCGAACCCTTCATCCAGCGCGGCGCCCACCTCGCGCATATAGGCGTTACCGGCACCGAGGAACATGTCGTCACGGATCCCGATGGCATCGGCGCAAAACGAGATCATGTTGGCGGTTTCACGGACGGTCTCGCCGTGGGCGATCTGGGATTTGCCCTCATCCAGATCCTGCTGGGCCAGACCGAGCAGGTTCAGGGCAGAGGCGTAAGAGAAGCGGGTTCGGGTGGAGTTATCGCGGAAAACCGAGATACCGAGCCCGCTGTTAAACAGTTTGGTGCAGATATTTTCGGCGCGCAGGGTCTTGAGTGATTCGGCCAGTTTCAATACCAGCTCCAGTTCCTGAGGGGTTTGCTCCCAGGTCAGCAGAAAATCTTTTTCATGCAGGTTGGATTTGAGTACTCTGATCTCTTTGATTAATTCGTTAACTGCTTTCATCGTTCGCCCCAATCATTGGATGAGATATGGATAGCTCCCCTTTCACTCACGATGTCACCAGCATCCCGGTTGTGGGTGAGCGCGTCGGTTAGCGTCGATATGAGGCAATCAATAACCGTGCCAAACCAATAAGATGCAGGCAGATATTAATAAATGGAAAAAGTGTGTGATGCCACCCACAAAATCAGCGGCTATTTCAGCGGTTTACTCCATAAAAGGATGGATAGGGTGGCCAAGCGATAAAATAGCAAGGTGATAATAATCAGAGGCAATATCCCTGCGCCGGTGAGAATTATCATCAAAGGTCAGTTTCAGGGGCTGAAATGATATCAGCGGGGTTGCCGTTATCATTATGATAATGCCGTGCAGTGACTTGCTCTTTTGTTACCACCTCTTCTGCAGAAGTGTCACTGCCATTTAACCTCCCTTGCACTCCCCGCCCGTATCGCCTCTCGCCTTATCTTCCGGCCACATTGCTGGGCGCGGTTGGCCCAAGGTGCTAACGTGAATACGCCAGCTGCGCATCTGTCTCGGATGCTCAGAAGAGGCCGACGTTCACTGCCGCAACTGCGCGGAAGAACCTGCATGACTTACATCTTTGAGGGATTATCTATGTCCAGGAATGCTGCTCTGCTCATCACCCTGACCCTGCTCGGTATCACCCCTGCCCACGCCATCAGTGCCAAATATGCCGAGCAACTGGAGCGATCCGGCTGCACCCAGGTCACCGAGGCGCAGGGCTGTGACATTCACAAAACCAAAGCGGAAAATGCCAAGGCGGGATTTGGCGCGGCCGCCCCTGCGGCGGAGGGCGGTCTGAATCTGAGCTATGAGCAGAAGCTGGAGCGCTCGGGCTGCACTCAGGTGAGCGAGCTCAATGGCTGCGATATCAACAAAACCAAGGCTGAGAACGCTGCTGCCGGTGTTGGCAATGCTCCGGCCGCGGCAACCAGCGGCAGCCCCTATGCGGGCAACTGGATCGCCACCTTCCCTCAAACCGGCGCCACCGTGGCCAATATCCGCATCGATGGCAAGGATCAGGTGTGGGTCAACGACAAGAAGGTCAATGCCAAGAAATCCGATGGCGCGCTGGTGTTCAAGGATGGCATGGTCATCTACACAATTCAGGGGGATCGCCGCATCAAGGGTGAAGATGGCTGGGTCGATAATGATGCCGGCACCAAGGGGCCCATCAACGCCAAGTAAACAGCTGACCACGAAATAACGGGGAGCACAGGCTCCCCGTTTCACCCCTGATTGCCCATCTCTTCCAATGACCAGCTCCGCCAGTGAGGGGCCAGAATCAAAACCTCCTGCTCCAGCCAAGTCCCGTCTGTGATCAGTTTATCGAGCCAGGGAACACCTGCCGGCGTGCCATGACCATCAACCTGATCAGCCTGCGTCGTCACACGCCAGGGCACCTTGCCACTGTCCGTTGCAAAGGTGCGAACAGGGCGGGCATAGTGCTCCAGATAAGGTTGCAACTCACAGGGAAGCCAGAGCATGGCCGGTCGATTTAGCTCGCGCGCCAACTCGACGGCAATATCGATACCCCGTTGATCGAGATCGCCAAAATGTGCCCACTGCACGCCCGCAGGCAGCAGCGGAATCAGCTGTTTGGCCAGGGAGGTATTGCGACCGGGAGCAAAGAGCAGCAGTTGCCCGGGTTGCAGCTGGTAGTCGACAAAGGCCCCCTTGTTCTCCACCGTAATGACCCGCTCCCCCTGCCAGCCGATGGCCGCCAGCGTGCCCAGAGTCCGCTCCGGCAACGCCAACTCTCCCAGTAGTGCCATCATTACCGTCATATCGTGCTGCTGGCCTTGCCGATCGACCAGTGAGAGCGGCTCGAGGGTGCGGATGCGGATCACCTCATCTTGCGTGAGCGTCAAGTCCGCAAGCTGTGGCGCTGCAAAGGATGCTGACCGCGAATGCTTGCTGTCCCCATGCCAGAGGGCATAAAAGCAGGCCTGATTGAGCCGTGCAGGCAAACTCACTCCCAAACGTTGCAGCAGCTCACCCTTGTTCGGTTCGGGGGGATCGACCTGCGCCAGCTGTCTGATCAGATAAGCCCGTCCCGCCTCGGTTAATACATGACGAGCGCTTCGCCCAAAAGGTCTTAACCCACAATTCGTCTGCAACAACTCTTTCAACTTGCGGCCATGCCTGCTCTCAAGGGTGCACCCCTTCTCGTTCTGGCTATCGAGCAACCGTGCACACAAATCCTGTACCCGCACCTCATCAAACAGCGACATCCTCACCTCTCCATGTGGCTTCATATGACGAAGTAGAGGTGATTTTCCCTGTCATTACCGTGACCGGCTTCGCAAGCGGTTCTTATCAGCCCCGCCATGCATGGCCCGTTACTGGTAAACCTGCCACAAAGGGCGCAAGCTGGTTTGATATAGAGACACACTGCGCTCTTCGCGGCACGACAACGCGATACCCGCTTTCACAAGGGCTTGCCATGACCGACGCCACAGACCCATCGCCATCCTCTTCCTGGCATCTTTCGGATATCCGCGAGCTGGCGCACCTGCTGACTCTGGCGCTGCCCGCCGCGGTAGAGATCACCGAAGCGGTACATCAGGCGGTACTGAGCGGTATGGGGCTCAAGGGACGAGATGAGGGAAAAACAGCCGGGATCACCGGGCTGGTCTACAAGGGGGTACATGGCACCGCCAACACCCTGGGCAGCGGCATCAACCAACTGCTCAGCCGCCTGCCAGCCACTCCGCCGCCCCACCAGATCCCCGAAACCCCGAAACGTGCAGCCCTGATCGCCACGCTCAACGGCGTATTGGGGGACAAGCTGGTCGATCACCACAATGCCCTCGCCACCCCCATGACACTGCGCTATCAGGGCAAGCCCCTCGATTGGCAGGCGATGCCAAAGGATCTACCCCGCGAGGGACGGGTGCTGCTGATGATCCATGGCCTCTGCATGAACGATCTGCAGTGGCAGACCGAGCATCAAGGCAAACCGGTCAATCACGGGGAGCAACTTGCCAACGCGCTTGGCTATCAGCCTCTTTACCTGCGCTACAACTCGGGCCTGCCCATCGCACAAAACGGGCAGCAACTGGCCATGTTGTTGGAGCAACTGCTCGCCCACTGGCCGGGAGAGCTTAAAGAGATAACGATAATGGGCTACAGCATGGGGGGACTGGTTGCCCGCAGCGCCTGCCGCCATGCCGGCGTGGCCGGGCTCACCTGGCCTGCGCACCTTGCCAATCTGATCTTTCTAGGCACACCACACCACGGCGCGCCGCTCGAACATGCCGGTCACTGGCTGGAACAGTTGTTGCCCGCTACCGCCTACAGCGAACCCTTCGTCAGACTGGCGCGGCAGCGCAGTGCAGGCATCAAGGATCTGCGCCACGGCAAGGTGATCGATGAAGTGGCACAGCCCGATCCCGCCGCGCCCTTGCGCGATCCCCGCGTCCCACTCCCCTTGCCCGGCAGCGTCAACTGCTATGCCATTGCCGCGACCACTACCGCCAAGCGCAGCCTGCTGGCCGACCGGCTGATTGGCGATGGACTGGTGCCGCTACGCAGCGCCCTCGGTCAGCACAACGAAGCGCGCCATCAGCTGGCTTTTCTTCCTGCCCATACCCTGATTGTCTATCGCACCAGCCATATGGCCCTGCTCGCCAACCCGCATGTTGGCCAGCAACTTCTGCGCTGGCTCAGCCCCTTGCAGTTATAGCGAACTGGCTATTAAAGCAACAGAATGCTGGTTCACAAAGGAGCCCTGTGGCACTCTGGGACGTCAAAGGGAAGACCCACACTGACACCTCATGTGTCCCCACTGCAAAGGAGCTCCACCGATGGCCAAAGCAAGCAAGAAAGAGATCAAGAAGAAGATCGCCGCTCGTCTTGAGAAAATTGCCAAGCATGAAGGCAAGATCAAGAAGCTGAAGAAGGCCCTGAAGTAGGGCCCATCGCATAAAAAAAACCGCCAATAGGCGGTTTTTCATCCCCCTTTCACCCCTTTACCATCGTTTTGATACCGATGGCCTTGATGTAAACGCCTCAAGCGCACCTCAGCAGAACAACCCGACTGAAGCCATACGCGTTCTCATCACCGCTATTTGGTCTAACAGCGCCAATCGGGCGCCGCGCGCCCCCTTGCCAGCAACTACCTTCAACGGAGTGTTTGATATGAGCCAGCAGTGGAGCGCCATATGTACTCTTACACCCTCACCTTCAAGGAAGATGTCGATCGCCTGACCGCCCCCGAGCAGGAGATCACCTTGCAAAGCCCCGCTCAGGCGGGGGATTTTATTATCCTCTCCGACGGCAGCCGCCATCAGGTGATGTTTGTCACCCACCGAGCCCACTTCAGCAGCCTCTATCTCGATAAAGGGGTCAGGGTGCCACAAACCTAGCGCAGCTCATCTCTCTATTTTCGAAAGCAAAAGAGCGGCACCTGGCCGCTCTTTGATCTCTCTTTATGTGGATTTGCTGTCACAGCACCTTGATCACCGGTTGATGCACTATCTCGACGTCGTCTTTATAGACCACCAGCTCACCCGATGGCACACCTCGCTCACCCAGTATGGTGACGACGCACTCGTAGCGATAGGGGCCGCTCGTGAAGAGATAGGTATGATTGCCCCCCGTCCCCTCCACCCTGACGGTGCCATTTTTCAGCACCAGATCCGGCTTGTCGGCGAGCTTCTTGCCCTTGGCCCAGGAGGCGTAGCGATAATGGCCATCGTCCAACTCGTCGATGCGGATGGTAAATTTCTCGGTCTGCCACATCAAAGCGGGGTTCTTGTACTCCCGCACACTGGGATGCAGATCGCTCTTCTGCCTGGCGATAAGCTCAGCTTTCAATTTGGCGGCCTGCGCCGTCTGATGATTGATACCGATCACCTTGCCATCAAAATCCATCCAGACCTCGCCACTGCCCAGCATAATGCCGCGCCAGCCCATGGTCTGCCAATCCTGCCCGACCCGGGATGTAGCGATGCTTGTTAAAATGACGTCATCAAATACCTCGTCAAAACGGGTCAGCATCTCCGCCGGGGTTTTGATGGCAGGAATGGGATACTCCTGCTTGAAGGGATACTTCATCTGGTTGGCAAGGGCCTGATGATCCCGGGCTTCTGCCGCATCGACCAACTGCTGCACAAAGGGGCGATATTCGGCCGGCAACTGCTCTTCATCGGCTGATGCGGGAAGTGCGACCCACAATGTTCCCAGCAACAGCAGGTCCTTCACCCCATAACGTCCCCGCACCTCATTGCTCTTGCGGCTAAACAGCGCCCTGACATTCCATCTTGCCACTTTCATTCTGCCTGCTCCCCATATACATAGTCCTGCCAACCATTTTCAGTTAATGCTTGTCACTCATGCGTCCACTGCTCCAGCCGTTCTGGTTAAACGGTTCAGAGGGCGACACGGTAATTCGTTCAGAGTATCATCAGTTACATTTATACATACAAATGTTTTATAAACATCGTGTTGATCAAGTTTTTATTATTTATGTAAGTATACAATGTATCTACATAATATTATCTTTCACTTACCGTGCTCACAGGTGAATACTTGAACTCAAGGATAGAATGTCTACTTGACAAAGTACACTCAACAATTGTTGAACATGAAAAGGCCAGCGTTCATAATGGTGTAAACTTCAATCTATTTTCCATCCTTAATATTGAAAAAGATGAGGTCGGTACACATTCAAGGTTTATATATGAGCTATTAAATCCTAGAGGTGCACACAATCTTGGTTATTTTCCTGTAAAGACCCTTCTTGAAATAATCAACTTGGATGTCGATGCTCATAGCATAGAGGTTCGACGAGAGGATTTAACTAGATCAGGAAGAAGGATAGATTTTACCATCAGCACCAAGAGTCATCTGATCGGCATTGAAATGAAAATTGATGCTGGAGATCAATGTAATCAACTTAATGACTATTATGATGAGTTATTTTTTCGTGCAAAAAATAATGAAAGGGTATCAATATTTTATCTCACTTTAAATGGTAAAGAACCATCACTATATAGTTTAGGAAAACTACCAATAGAACATATCAATTGTATTTCTTTTGATATACACATTTTAACATGGCTTCAGAAATGCGTAGCACAGGCGCCTAACGAGTCAGTAGTAAAACAAACCCTTAATCAATATCTATCATTGGTGGAAAAATTGACTCATAAAAGTAGCCTTATCCCTGCTCTCTCTACCGAAATTGCTGGTTCTACTGAGAAAATGCTCGCTGCCTTATCGATATCTGAAGCGGTCGTTTATGCACAAGAACGTATTATGAGATTGTTTTGGAACGAACTGAATGCAAAACTAATCTCTGTAGGGAAGAAACCTGAAATATATGGCGGAAGTAATATAGATGACATTTGTCATGCATATTTTTTCAAAAGCAAAAACCATCGTAACATTGGAATACGCTACTGTATATATGAAGATAGTTTCAAGAGTATATGGACCTACATAAATGTGTATTCATGGCTACATTATGGCCTGCGCTGTCATGACAAAAATAACCAACTGTGTGTTAACCAAGAGCTAAAGTTGTCAGTCAACAACAATGTTGGGGTGGGTAACGCAGTTTCAGCCAAGGACCCTAATTGGTTATCTTGCTATTACTTTGATCCAGAACAAGGATGCCCACATCCAATAGCATTCGAAGAATATGAAAAAAATGAAAACTGCACCTATGTTTATTTTACTCAAGTTGAAAATAGAACTCTTCGTATCGAGCAACTAATACAACACATTTTTAGAATGGAAAGTAGTTTCCAATCTCTTTTCACATAATACATGCAAGCCGTTTACAACAATGTCCTTCTAATAAAATTATCTAAGGACTTCAACCTTTACTTTGATAATCCCGTCACGAATATTGCCGATGGCGCTAAAGGCTGATTTGGAGAGATCGATAATACGCCCCCTTTTAAAGGCGCCGCGGTCATTGACCTTGACCACTACACTCTTGCCGTTGGCGAGGTTGGTAACCCGCACCATGGAGCCAAAGGGCAATTCCATATGGGCGGCGCTATTGAGGTTGTTGCGATAGATCTCGCCGCTGGCGGTCTTTTTACCGTGATAGCGGTCGGCATAATAGCTGGCGTAACCGGTCTCGCTATAGCCGCGCCAGCTACCGCCGTGACGCTCGTCATAACGGCTGCTACAGGCTACAAGTAGCAAACAGAGTGATATTACTAGAATTTCGCCCACTCTATTATGCATAACATTATCCTTGTTAAATAAAGCATCTAACATGAAAATTATTTATCTATACTTTCATGTATGAAATCATTCAATGTTTTATCAATATTCCTACAAAAAACCTGATACTCATCATAAACACAACCAGATAGAGGAAGCTCTGGATTTATTTTATTATCTATGTGATGTCTGATATGCCAACGAGCCATGCAAATGTTCGTATAAATCGTTCTATATCTATCCATCCAGATATTAAGCTTGCTTCGCTCTATTCCCCCGTTACTAAAAACCTCATCTCTAAAAACTCTAGTTTCACCAACCAAATATGACAACTCATTATTAATATCATCCAAATACCCATGAATGATTTGATATGATACTCGTTGGGAGCGATTAAGATGGATGGCGACATCAACAAAAAAACCATTAAAAACACAAGCTCTTATCTTGCTTGGAAATGCACCACTAAACTCTTTATTACAGATATGCTTTATATTTCCCTCTAGAGTTAATTGTGCATTTTCTAACTGAGCATCAATATCGGAAAGCTCAAGAAACATATTATTTTTAATTCTATTTCTATTGATGCGAGCCTGTATAAATGCATAGAACTGAGCGGACAGAAATCCGACTAGGGCTGTGACAATTGGCAGAACAACATCTTTGTCTATCACCATAATAGCCCTCTTCAATCTTTTGAAAACGGGAGGCCTGCCTCCCGTTTTCATACGTTACCTATCAGGCAATCAGCTTATCATCGCTAAAGCCGAAGCCGCGCAGGCCTACCACATGCACATGCTCGTGCTTGCCTTGCACTTTACGGATGAGCTTGTAGGTGGTGCCCTTCTCGGGGCTGATGTTCTCCGGCGCCGCGATAAGCAGCTGCATATCCTGCCGCTCGCACAGCTCGAACAGGGTGGCGATGGATTTGCCATCCAGACGGGCCGCTTCGTCGAGGAACAACAGACGGCACGGGGCTATATCCTTGCCGCGCAGACGGCGGGACTCCTCCTCCCAGCTGATCAGCACCATCAAGAGGATGGCCTGACCGGTACCGATCGCCTCGCCGGTAGAGAGCGCGCCGCTCTCGGCACGCAGCCAGCCATCGGCGCCACGCTGCACCTCGATTTCCAGCTCCAGATAGTTGCGATAGTCGAGCAGCACGTCGCCCATCACCTGATAGCTGCGATCCCCCTGCTCGATCTGCGGGTTCAGGCGCTGGAACAGCTTGGCCATCGCCTCGGAGAAGCTCAGCTCCTTGTCGGCGAACAGATCGTTGTGCATGGCGGTTTGATCGGCCAGCGCCGTCAGCAGACGGGTGTGAGCCTCGCGGATATTGACGTTGAGGCGCACTCCGCGCACCAGACCGAAGGCGATGTTCTGCAAGCCCTGGTTGAGCACCCGGATGCGGTTCTGCTCGCGGCGGATGATGTTGGTGATCTTGGCCGCCACCTCGTGGGAGGAGAGCGACAGATGGGTTTCCCGCTGCTTGAGCTCGTCAGCGAGACGGGCCAGCTCGATCTCCATCTCCTCGATCGCTTCCACCGGATCATCGGAGCGGATGATGTCGTTGCGGATGCGATCCTTGAGGTAACGGTAAACCTGCACGTAGAAGGCGACCTTCTGCTCGGTGCTGCGGTTGCCCTCGGAGAGACGCAGCGCATCGCGCAGGGCCTCGTCGTGGGCCACCGCTACCCGCAAGGCGCCGAGGGCCTTGTCCGACATGGAGCGCAGCTCGTCGCTGTCAAGGTACGCCAGCTCGCGCTTGTTGAGGCGCTTCTCGACGTCGGTCTCCCGCGCCAGCCGCACCACCCGCGACCAGCTCGCCTTGTGACCCACCAGAGATTTACGGGCGCTGTAGTAATCCTTGCCTTCCAGCTTGAGACGGCCGCCAAGGGATTCGATCTCTCGCTTGGTGACCTGCAACTGGGCCTCGGCGCTGGTGCGACGGGAACGGGTGCGGATCAGCAGCTCTTCAATCTCTTTCTTGTGGGCGCGCGCCTTCTCTTCCATATCGTCAGAGAGGGTCAGCCCCATGGCCGCCAGCTCCTGCTCGAACTCGGTCAGGGTCTGGCGCTTGGCCTCGACGCTGGAGTTCAGCGCAGTGCGCAGTTGCAACGCCTCGGTGTGGCGCTGGGCAATCTGCTTGTGCTGCTCGCCAGCGGTGCGGGCGGCAAGCTCAGCCGCTTTCAGCTTCTCTTTGAGTCGCTCGCTCATTTCAGACGCCTTGCCCAGCAGATCTTGCGCATCCTGATAGGCAAAGTGCGGCAGACGGGCCACCAGCTGATCGAGGGCGTAGCAACGGCGCTTCTGCTCGGCCAGCAGGTCGCTCACCTCATCATAGGCAGCCTGCAGCGCGGCCAGATCCTGCGGATCCTGACGCAGCACCTGCACCATAGTTTCCAGTTTTTCCAGCGACTTGCCGTGCTTGGCGATAAAGGCTTCGGCTGTTTTAAGGGCCTCAACGTCGGCATGAGCCGCCTCGAGGCGGGCCGCCAGATCAGTCTCTGCAAACAGGTGGGCAAAGGGCAGCATCCCCTGCACCAGCTGGATATGGCGAGTCAGCTGGGCAGCGGCCGCTTTGGCATCGGCCAGCTGCTTGTCACACTCACCGATGGCTCCTTGCAGCGCGCGCAGCTCGGCCTGTTTGGCCTGCACCTCGGCTTCCGGGTCGGGGCGGAAGGCGATATCCAGATGCTGGCCAATAAAGTCGCGGAAGTGGCCGTAGAGGCGGTGGTACTTCTGCTGCTCGAAGGCTGCCTTGGCGTAGCCCTCAATGAGCCCTTCGCGTTCAAGGTCGAGCTGCTCGATCCGCTTTTCACGAGCGGCGCGGCCAAACAGCGGCAGCTCGGGGTAGCGGGAGAAGCGCACCTGACGCTTGCTGGTGCGCACCAGCACGGCGTCTCCCAGCTCGTCCGCTTCCACCAGATCCTCGTCAAAGGAGTCGGGGTTGCCCTGAATCAGGTAGATATCTTCCGGGCAATCTTCCAGCTTTTTCAGCCGCTCGATGGCACCTTCAAGATCAAGCACCACCAAAGCGCTGCGAGCCGGGCCATAGAGCGCGGAGTAGTAAGGGGCATCGTCGATGGAGATGTCGTCATAGACATCGGAGAGCAGCACGCCCCCCACCTGCTCGGCGATGCGGGCAAGACGGGGATCCGCCTCGCCGGCTCCCAACTGCAGGTTGCGAATTTGCAGCTCCAGCGCCTGTTTCTGCGCCGCGATGCGGTTGCTCTCCTGCTCGAACTCCCGCTCCTTGTCGAGCACTGTCTGCATACCGGCCGAAAGCTCTTCGGCGGTGGCGAGCGGCAAACCGCTCTGCTCGCGCAGCTGCTCGAGTTTTTCAAAGGATTTCAGCCAGCGCGGCGCAAGCTTGGTGAGCTCCGCAATATCGCGGCCCAGCTGGGTGCCCTGATGCTCGAGGCTGGCGCGGCGCTGATTCACCTCGGCCTGCTGCTCGGAAAGCTCCTCCTGACGAGTGCGTTGGGCTTCGAGGAAGATCTCCAGCTCATCGCTGCTGGCAATCAGCTGGCCAGAGGCCTGCTGCAGCTCGTCACGCAACTTGAAGAGACTCTTCTGGCTTTCGCTCTCTTTCTCGAGGCGAGCCAGCGCAGCGCGCAGCCCCTGCCCCTGGGCAATGCGAGCCTTGTCTTCGATGTGACGCTTGAGCAGCGCTTGGGCTGTGGGCCAGGCGGCCTCGCGCACTGTTTCCGGAGCGATGCTGAGCAGCAGCGCCAGCGCCGCTTCGTGCTCGGCCACTGCCGCCTTGGCCAGTGCCAGCTGTTGCTCGGCCCCCAGCACCCGGCTGGTGAGGCTCTGCTCGGCGGCGCGGAACTGGTGCAGGGTGTCACTCGCCTGTTCGGCGGTCAGCCCCGGCAGCTCGCACTGCTCGCGGGCAGCATCGAGGGCCTGCACCGCCTGACGGTACTGGATTGCGCGAGTCTGCTGGATATCGAGCGCCTGCTGGTAGTCAGCCAGCTGGGTCTTGAGGCTGTCAACTTCTGCCTGCGCCAGCTCCTTGCGCTCTTCTACCTCCAGCAGCTGGCCGTGGATCTCTTCCACTACTGCCTGCTGCTGTTCGAGTTTGTCGGAGAGATCCGCCAGATCGGCGCGGTACATCTCGATCTTCTTCTGCAAGCTGACAGCCGCCATCACCTTGGCCAGATGCTCGGAGGCAGACTCCAGCTCGTCGGTCAGCAATTTTTCGCGGTTGGTGAGCTGCTCCACCTCGTCGGCCAGATAGATGGCGCGCTGCTTCTCTTCGGCCAGAATGCGGCGCTTGTCGGCCAGCTCCTGGCGCGCCTTGAGAGCCAGCTCGGAGAGACGGCTCTTCTCGGCGGCGTTGCGCACATAGTCAGCGGCCACATAGTGGGTGGTCTCGGTGATCAGGTTCTTGAACAGATCCCGCTGACCCTGGGTCTCCTTGATGGCCTCCAGCGTGCGGCGGTTTTCATAGATAGCCGCCTCCATGTCTGCAAACGCCTTGCGCACCCCGGAGTTCTCCGGCAGCAGGTATTCGCGCAGGGAACGGCTGATGGACGAGGAGATGCCGCCGTAGAGGGAGGCTTCGATCAGGCGGTAGAACTTGCCGCGATCCTTCTGGTCACGCAGCTTCTTCGGGGTGATGCCGAACTCGAACATGAAGTTGTGATAGTCGGTCACCGTATTGAATTTGGCGACTTTCAGCGCCCCCAGCTCGGCGGCCGCCCCTTTCAGATCGGTAAAGGCGCGTACCCGCCCCTTGCCGCCATCGAGCTTCTCCAGCAGCAGATCGGTCGGCGCCAGATTCTCCGGCACATCCACCAGTGCAAACGGGGTGATGTTGACCTTGTTGTCGCGGTTGGCCACCTGCTCGAGGTGCACGCCGACCCAGATCCGCTGTTCGCGGCTGTTCATCACTTCCAGCAGGGAATAGCAGTGACCGCGCTGCAGCTTGCCGTAGAGCCCCTTGTCACGGGAGGTGCTGCTCGATCCCGCTTCCGTGGTATTGCGGAAATGGAGCAGTGACTGGTCGGGGATGAGCGCCGCGATAAAGGCCGCCATGGTGGTGGACTTGCCCGCGCCGTTGCCGCCGGAAAGGGTAGTGACCAGCTGGTCGAGATCGAAGGTTCGGGCAAAGAAGCCGTTCCAGTTGACCATGGTCAGGGATTTGAACTTGCCTCGCACCGGTTATACCTCCAGATCCAGTTGTTCTTCATCGAGATCCGCCTCGATGTCATCAAAGAGCGAGTCGCTGCTCGGCATTTCGTCGTCGTGGAAGATGGCTTCACCCTCCTGGATCATCCGCAGCTGAACGGCGCGCGGATCTTCATCGGAGCGCACGTCAGCGGCGAAACGGAACACCGATTCGTTGACCCGGAATTTATCCCCGTTGCCAAGGGCGGTGATCATGCCAAGGCGGCGCAGACGGCGCATGGAGGTACGGATCTTTTCGAGCAGCTTCTTCTTGTCGAGATCGGTACCGCCGGAGCGGCTGTTGACCATCCGCAGCAGCTGCTTCTCGTCGGCGAGGCTCAGCACCTCTTCTTGCAGCTCGGCCATGGCGAATACCCCTTCGGAAGCCAGACGATCCGGGCTCAGGTAGAGGTAGCAGAGCACCTTGCCCACCAGCATATCGAGCTCGGAGAGCACAGTGGTGCCGATGTCCGAGCTCGGGCGCGGGCGCAGGTAAAAGAAGCCTTCCGGCGCCTTGATCAGCTCCACCTGATAGCGGCCGTAGAAGATCTCCAGCTCGCTGTGATACTCGACCAGCGCCGAATGCTGCTCGAACTCGTCGGCACTGATGTGACGGCCGGAGCGCAAGGCGGTGTCGATGCGCGGAAACAAGGGGTTGGCAATCGCCTCTGCAAGGCGCAGCGGCAAGGGAAACTCAGAATTGATCAATGACATAGGCCTGAACCTTGGATCCAGCTTGGTTAATGGGTTTCCATGCGGGTTGGCGATGCAGTTCGCGCTCGCCGCTGGCATGGCCCAGGCGCACGGCCTGGTCGATCAGAAGACGCGCCACATCGAAGTGGGCATGGGCCGGGTAGTCCAGCAGGTATTCCCGCAGCACATCGGCCAAGTCCAGCTGCTGGCCCTGCTCGGGGTAGCGGGCCAGATAACGCTCGATGCGCTCGGCCAGCTCCTGGTTGATGTCCACCATCTCGACGTACTCCATCTCGAGTGGCACCTCACCGGTCACCTCCTCGTCGTGGATGGCGATGGTTTCGTCGCGCAGCTCCAGCAGGCGGGGCTCTTCGGCCACCCGCAGCTGCCAGTTGTGCTGCTCGAAGTTGCGGATGGACTCGCGCAGCCGCTGGCTGAAGGCGCGGTTCTTGTCCATATCGATGGCGTTGCGGATAAATTTGTGGACGTGTCTATCGTAGCGGGACCAGAGCTCGATGCACTGCTGACCCCAGCTGGTGATGACATCAAGACGACCTTGCAAGGCGTGAGTCAGCTCCTCGACGTGGAACAGATCGTCGCGCCCCTGCGCAGCCTCCTGAATATTGAGCAGCCCCGCCTGCAGGCGGTGGCCGGCAGCATCCAGGGTATCCTGCAGCTCGCGCAGGGTCTGGCCGGTCTCGTGCAGCAGCTTTTCGCAGCTGTGAATGGCATCGACCCAGTTCTGGGTCAGCAGGGCCGCAATCTCGCTTTTGACCTGATTCTGCTGCTCATCCATGGCGCGCTGGGTGAGATCGATCCGCCCCAGGGTCTCTTCCAGCGAGAAAGTGAGGCGCGGCAGCACCTCGGCATCCCACTGCTCGCGAGTGTTGGTCTCGAGCGCCGCCTTACGGGCGGTGTCGAGCTCGGAGGCCAGGTGTTCAAGCAGGATGGAGAGCTTGATGGAGTCGACCTGACGCTGATCCATAAAGAAGTCGACGATGCTCACACCCAGACGCGACAGGCGGTAGAGGCTCTCCCCCGCCACCATGTCGGTGTTGAAACGCGACAGCAGCTGCTGGCGAATGAGATCGTTGATGGCGTTGTTGGCGCGACCGGTGAGGGTCTCGTCCATCTGGCCAAAAGCGCTGCTGACATAGCCAAAAGCGTCGTGCAGCGCCGCTTCCGACAAATCCGACTCATCTTCGGACAGGGTCTTGATTGCAATCAGAAAGGCCAGCCGGTCGGTTGGCAGGCTCAACGCCAACCCCTCCTGCCTGACCCACCCTACTAGCTCCGGCAAAGAACGCTCTGGCAGGGTACGGGATGTACTCATCATGATGTTGTCATCTCGTTGTTGTATTGGGCGCAAAATCGTGCGCGCGGCTACATCCGGTAGCATCGAAAACATGGTTCACATTATTGACGTGAACCGCAAGCAGTCAGCTGGCCGGCTTCTGGGCCATCACATGGATATAGCGGCCGAGGGCGACAAAAGGCTCCTGACGGCAATATTGCTGCTCCATGGCCAGCAGATCGTCGAACTTCTCCACCTGATCCTGCTTGTGACGCATATAGTCGTGGATGACCCGCACCCCCGTCTTGCCGATGATGCGCAGCCCCCCGCGACCAATCCAGTCATAGACCTGCTCCGGCAACTGGGGGTTGGTGGGCGTAAGCGCTGTCTGGCGCTTCTTGCGAAGGCCAAGGCGCACATAGTCAAAATTGCCCACCACCAGGCTCTGGAACAGCAAACCATGACGGTTGTAGAAAAGCAGCGACAGTATGCCCCCGGCATTGACGAAAGGGAACAGACCCAGCAAGGTCTGGCGCGGCTCGGCAAGCCACTCCAGCACCGCATGGCAGAGCACCAGATCAAAGGTACCGGTCACGTGTTGCTTCAGATCCTGAATGGGGCAATGGATGAGACGGATTTTGTCTTCCAGCCCCTTCTCGGCGATCTGGCTGCGGGCCAGTTCCAGCATTTCTGCTGACAGATCGCACAGCTCCACCTGATGGCCCATGGCCGCCAGCTTCTGGGCGAAATAGCCAAAACCGCCCCCCGCATCAAGGATGCGCAGCGGACGGTTGCCAAGGCGGGCCAGGCAGGCTTCGATGTCGCTCCAGACAATGGTGGTGCGGATGCGCCCCTTGGTGGAGTCGTAAATGTTGCGGGCGAACTTGTCGGCGCGCCCGTCAAAACTCTGATCGTGCTTCAAGGAGAAACTCAACATTAGCGCCACAGGGTTGTGGCCATCCCAAAAAAGAGAGGTATTCTGTCACATCCCGAATTTGCTGAAAACTCAAGGAAGTGTCTGCCGTGTTTGTGCTCAAAAAGTGGCTGGGTCAGCTGCTGATGCCGCTCCCCTTCTCCCTCTCCCTGCTGCTGGTCGCCCTGCTGCTGCTCTGGTTCACCCGTTTTCAGAAAACCGGCAAGCTGCTGGCCACCCTCTCGCTGCTCATTGTGGCGCTGATGGGAATGCGACCGATGAGCTATGAACTGGCCCGCGGGCTGGAGCAGACCTACCCACCGTTCGAGGTGAGCCAGCATCCCAACGTCGAGGCGATCGTGGTGCTCGGCAACGGTCATGTCAGCGATCCGGCGGTACCGATGCGCAGTTGGCAGAACAATATCGCCCTGGCCCGCACTCTCGAAGGGGTGCGCCTCGCCCAGGCCTATCCCGAAGCCGAACTGGTTTTCTCCGGCTATGTGTCGGGGGATCCCCTCTCCAATGCCGAGGTCAATGCCCGGATGGCCGAGAGCCTCAGCATTCCCCGTTCGCGGATGACGTTGTTTGAAAACAACAAAGACACTCATGATGAGGCGGTCAGTATCAGCCGACATCTGAAAGGAAAAGAGGTGGCGCTGGTCAGTTCAGCAACCCACCTGCCGCGCGCCATGGCCCTCTATCAAGGTCAGGGACTCAATGCCGTGCCGGCCCCCACCGACTACACCGCCAAGCAGAGCCAGGTACCCCAGCCCCTCTACAGTTATTTACCCAAAGGGCGTTATTTGATGTATTCCGAAGCTGCCATCCACGAATGGATTGGGGTATGGTGGGCTCGCTTGCGGGGGCAGGTTAACGAATGAGCGATCAAGCGTTTCATTCCTGATTTGGATCAGGAAAGCGAAAAAAAATTACGTCATTTGCCGCCGGGTCAGCTATCTTGGGCTCGGTTCAATTCATATAATGTCGCGCAATCAAATGCCTAGGAGATATACAAGATGAGACAGCACCTGGTAATGGGTAACTGGAAACTGAACGGCACCAAAGCTTCTGTTGAAGCTCTGATCAAAGGACTGACCCCGGCTGCTGCCGCTCATCCTTCTGTGCAAGTCGCCGTCTGCCCGCCGGTTATCTTTTTGGGTCTGGTTGAGCAACTGACCGCTGGCAGCAAGATTGCCTACGGTGCCCAGAACGCTGACGTTCACGAGTCTGGCGCCTTCACCGGTGAAAACGCTCCGTCCATGCTGAAAGCCTTCGGTTGCACCTACTCTCTGGTCGGCCACAGCGAGCGTCGTACCCTGCATGCAGAGAGTGACGACGTGGTTGCTGCCAAGTACGAAGCGATCCAGAAAGGCGGCCTGGTGCCGGTTCTGTGCATCGGTGAAACTCTGGAGCAGTTCGAAGCCGGCGTGACCAAGAACGTGGTTGAGACCCAGCTGAAAGCCGTTATCGACCGTTGCGGCATCGCCTCCTTCAACAACGCCGTTATCGCTTACGAGCCGGTATGGGCCATCGGTACTGGCAAGACTGCCACTCCGGAGATCGCTCAGTCCGTTCACGCTCACATCCGTCAGTACCTGGCCGGTTTTGATGCCGCCGTTGCTGCCAAAGTACAGATCCTGTACGGCGGTTCCGTCACTGGCGCCACTGCAGCCGACCTGTTCGGTCAGCCGGACATCGACGGTGGCCTGGTCGGTGGTGCGTCCCTGAAAGTGGACGACTTCTCCCAGATCATCGCTGGCGCTGCCAAGTAATCGCTGATTACGGCAAAGAGAGGGGCTCGTCCCCTCTCTTGTATCGCTTTTCCTATGGTGGCCCCCGCATCCCATATGAAAGCCGATATAGTAAAAGTGGCTTGTCTATTTAAACATTCGTATTTGACAACTCAGATCCAGAGGCACTCATGACCAAACAAATCAAACGTATTGGTGTTTTGACCAGTGGTGGCGACGCACCCGGTATGAACGCAGCCATTCGCGCCGTGGTTCGCGCCGGTTTGCATCATGGCCTGGAAGTTTACGGTATTTATGATGGCTACCTCGGCCTGCACCAGGATCGCATCGTCAAGCTGGAGCGTCACAGCGTCTCCGACGTGGTGAACCGTGGTGGTACTTTCCTCGGCTCCGCCCGTTTCCCTGCCTTCAAAGACCCCGCAGTGCGCGCCGAAGCGATCGAAAATCTGAAAAAGCACGGTATCGATGCGCTGGTCGTCATCGGTGGTGACGGCTCCTACATGGGCGCCAAGAAGCTGACCGAAGAGGGTTTCCCCTGCATCGGCCTGCCGGGCACCATCGACAACGATATCGCCGGTACCGACTTCACCATCGGTTTTGATACCGCTCTGAACGTGGTGGTTGACGCCATCGACCGTCTGCGTGACACCTGCAGCTCCCACCACCGTATCTCAGTGGTCGAGATCATGGGTCGCCACTGTGGCGATCTGGCCATGTCTGCCGCCGTTGCCGGTGGTGCCGAATATGTGATCGTGCCGGAAGTAGCCTTCGACAAAGAGAAGCTGCTCAAGCAGATCAAGGAAGGCGAAGCCAAGGGCAAGAAGCACGCCATCATCACCATCTGTGAGCACGTGACCGACGTGAACGCGCTGGCCAAGGACATCGAAGCCCTGACCGGTCGTGAAACCCGAGCCACTATCCTGGGCCATATCCAGCGTGGCGGTGCCCCGACTGCCCGTGACCGCATCATGTCCAGCCGTATGGGTGCTTACGCCGTTGAGCAGCTGCTGGCTGGTCACGGTGGTCGCTGCGTCGGTATCCAGCGCAACGAGCTGGTACACCACGATATCATCGACTGCATCGAGAACATGAAGCGTCCGTTCGATCAGGAGCTTTACAACCTCTCCACCACCCTGTTCTAAGCCTCGCGGCTTTTTACCGGCTGTTGATGACAAAAACCCTCCATCGGAGGGTTTTTTAATATCTTGCAAAAACGGGGGCATCGGCACGCTGTATGCCCCTCACCATACGGGTTGCCTGATTACCAACCCTTGCGCCATCTGACTGATCACCAGCCTTCCTCTCCTCACAGCAACCGGCTTCAGCCTACGAACAGAGTTCCGGTATCGTCGTGGATGTGTTTTATTACTGCGAACCGGATTGCGTTGATCTGCACTCTGTCGACCCTGAAACGAGCTTGTTCAGCCTCCTCGTCATACGCCGTTTTTTATATATCAATCTTGTAGAAGGGATTCAGATATCTTACCCAACCATGCTCCGGCGCTGCTCTCGTATTGCAATCACATGACTCACGCAGGTGCATCGCCCACGCAGATCGCTGCTCGCGCCCAGCCCAGCCCAGCCCAGCCCAGCCCAGCCCAGCCCAGCCAGAGAATACGCCTCTGGCCTATTGCCCACCTCACTCTTGCTGCGGCCATGTCTATTCCGAGGCTGACGGGAAAATTGGCGGTGATAAAACAGCCAGTTACCACTCTGAATCCCCCCGATGCACCGCTCTACTCCCTATCAACCCAATGTATTGCTGTAAAAATGCGGAGCCTCCAGACTGATAAAGTGATGGTGTGACAAGGGTTGGCAACCAGACTCTCTCCATAGACTTCTTTTGGATGGGCTATCTACGTCAGGAATCGTCAAATCATTGCCTTGCGCACTTTTTATGGCCTCAATGACACTATTACGAGGGTGAAAACTTACAAAACGCCACTTAAGCTCCATACAAAACCCTTCACAAAACCAACCAACAGCTCACCAACTAATTGAATTTAAATGAAATAACCATAAAAACAGAATCTTGAATGCCTAACATGCCATAGAAGGTGATAAAATCAGCTCAATATGACAAAAATAGCTATCTCAGCCAACCAAGCACATAAAACAGCTATTTTATCAACTTACACCTTGTTTTACCCCCTTGTTATGGTATCTTGACTACATCAACCAACAACTTAGGGAGAGAAAAATGAAAGAGTTTGTCGTTACTGCCGTTTTCACGGTGTTTTTCACCCTGGTTGCTGTCTCTCTGCCCTCACTGTCACAGTTCTGAGCCGGATAGAGAGGCATCAATCCGGACCGACCCTCTTTGCCATGTCTGTTTAATCGCCATCAACTGGCGCTTTTCAGTAATAATGCCGAGATGGTCAACATAGATATGATTTCATCACGTTGACGCTGTTTCTTTCGCCACAAGGGTGTAACCAGGATGGTTTAACCATATGGCCTGATGGAGTAGAACCAGCAGCAAATCATATCCGAGGGGAGCAAGGCTCCCCTTTTTGTTACCCGCCGTTTGACAATCCCCTACCCCGGCATCTATAACAGGCCGGTTGACGCCACACGGCCCATGCCCACAACTGATGCTTTCCCCTCCTGTGCTCTCCATTCAACACAGCTAAATCCGTCAGCAATCTCTTGTGCACACCGTTGCTCTGATACTTGTCCGGCAGATATAAAAAAGCCCCCGCCATCATGGCAGGGGCTCGCGTTACTCAGTGTCAGCTTAGGGCTGTTATATCTCAGTCCAGCTCAAAGCAATTATGCCTTGTTCCAGCGCTCTGGGTCATATTCCGGGCTGAAGCGGTCAACAATGACAGCACAGGCCGCATCGCCGGTGATATTGAGGGAGGTGCGGATCATGTCGAACAGACGATCCAGCGCGAACAGCAGCGGCAACCCTTCGATGGGGATCCCGGCCGCCAGCAGCACGGCAACCACCAGGAAGCTTGGGCCCGGCACACCGGCCTGACCGATCGCGCCCAGAGTGGAGGTCACAATGATGGCCGCCCAGGCACCGACACTCAGATCGATGTTGTAAACCTGCGCGAAGAAGATGGCGACCAGACCGTAATAGATGGCGTTGCCGCTCATGTTGATGGTGGCACCCAGCGGCAACACGAAGGAGGCTGTCGCGTTGGTCACTTTCAGATCATGCTCGCAGGTCTCCATATTGACCGGCAGGGTCGCCATGGAAGAGGCGGTGGAGAAGGCCACGATCTGCGGCTTCTTCATGGCAGAGAGGTACTTCATTACCGGCGTGTTGGAGAACATCATCACCAGCAGCGGATAGACCACAAAGCCGAAGATGAGGATGGCTGCCACATAGACCACGAACAGCTTGAGTACCAGGGTCAGCACGTCGAAGCCATAGGTACCGATGGCTTCCGCCATCAGACCGAACACCCCGAGCGGCGCGATGATCATCACCTTGTTGATCATCCAGACGAAGGCATCCACCAGAGTATTGAGCCCATCGACCAGTGGCTTGGCCCGCTCGCGCGGCTGTTTGGCCAGCGCAATGCCGAGGAACATGCAGAACACCAGGATCTGCAGGATGTTAGCCTCGTTGAGGGAGTTGAAGACGTTGGTGGGGATCATGCCAAGCAGGGTGGCGACTGCATCCGGCAGCGCCCCTTTATCGGCGTAGTCACCGCCAAACATGGAGGCAACGGAAGCGAAATCGACCCCGACACCCGGTTTGAAGATCTGCCCCATCACCAGCGCCAGCAACACGGCCAACGCTGAGGTCACGAGGAAGAAGGCCAGCGTAGCCGCACCGATCTTGCCCGCAGCCGGGCTGGCGCCCAGATTGGCGGCGCCGGAGAGGATGGCTACCGCCACCAGCGGGATCACCAGCATCTTGATCAGCTGGATAAACAGGGTACCGAGCGGTGCAAACACGGTGGCTTGTTCACCCATGAACGCGCCGACCACTGCGCCCAGCACCATGGCGACCACAACCTGGAAGCCGATGTTTTTAATGAGTCCTTTAGTTAACACAATATGTTCCTTTATGTAGCAAAATTCACACTTTTCCCAGTGCAATTAACCAAACAGGGGAATGAGCGGCTGCCCATTCCCCTGTTTGCGCGTGTTATCTCACATTTAATTGCTGTTTTAAATCAGCAAATCATTAACCTTGGCTATTAATAAGTTTGCGAAAAAGTGAAGATTCAAAGCGGTCTCGGCGATTTTTACCTCATCCCCCATGACAACTGGCAAAAGATTGTGCTAGTTTGGCTGCACAAACGTACACACAAGGATGTAAAGATGCTGAAAGTTAACGAGTATTTCGACGGAAATGTAAAATCCATCGGTTTCGAACAAAAAGGCGAGAAATCAACCGTTGGGGTGATGAACGCCGGTGACTATCTGTTCAACACTGCCGCCCCCGAACGGATGACAGTGATCAAGGGCGCCCTCACCATCCAGCTGGCTGATGAAGATGAGTGGCACACCTACAGCCAGGGTGAATCCTTCCTGGTGGCCGGTCACTCCTCCTTCAAACTGGAAGTGAAAACCCCCACCGCCTACCTGTGCGAATTTCTCGACTGATCAGGCAGGTTGAAGGGGATCAGCCCCTTCAACCTTCTTGGTTCCCCCCAGCCCCATTATCTGTGTCCATGTCACAGCACCGCACATCCCCGCTTTCCATCCACGGCAAAAATCCTAGAATAAACAGACATAAACCATCACCGGATTGATGTCATGATCAGCGTGTTTGACCTGTTTTCCATCGGAATTGGCCCCTCCTCTTCCCATACCGTTGGCCCCATGCGTGCCTCTTATGCCTTCGTCCAGCAGCTCAAGCTGCAAGGCCATCTGCCACTTGTCACGCGGGTCGAAGTGGAGTGTTACGGCTCGCTGGGCCAGACCGGCAAAGGGCACGGCACCGGCAAGGCAATCATTCTGGGGTTATCGGGTTTTGAACCGGAATCGGTCGATATCGATGCGATTCCTGCCATTCTGGCTCGAGTGGAAAAGGAACAGAGCCTGCCGCTGGCAGGCGAGCAACCAAGCCATTTTCCCCGCACCGGTGCCATCATCTTCAACCGCCGCAAGACCCTGCCGGCCCACACCAACGGCATGACTCTGCGGGCCTTTGATAAAGAGGAAAACCTGCGCTTCAGCCAGACCTACTACTCCATCGGGGGCGGCTTCATCATTGAAGAGAGCCACTTTGCCACCGCCAAGGAGGAGGCCGCCAAGTCCGATGCCGAACACCCTGTCCCCTATCCGTTCGACAGCGGCGCCCAACTGCTGGCCCACTGTCAGGAGAGCGGCCTCTCCATCTCGGGGCTGATCCTGGCCAACGAGCGGGTCTTTCGCAGCGATGAGCAGATAAAAGCGGGGCTGCGCAAGATCTGGCAGGCGATGCAGGGCTGCGTCGAGCGAGGCTGCAAAAGCGAAGGGGTGCTGCCGGGCGGCCTCAAGGTTCGGCGCCGCGCCCCGGGGCTGTTCCGCCAGCTAAGCTGCGAGACCAACTTCAACAAGGACCCGCTGATGGTGATGGAGTGGGTCGACCTGTTTGCGCTGGCCGTCAATGAAGAGAACGCCGCCGGTGGCCGGGTGGTGACCGCCCCCACCAATGGCGCTGCGGGCATCATCCCCGCCGTGCTGCACTACTACGATCGCTTCGTGCACAAGGTGGATGACGAGACGCTGATCCGCTACTTCCTCACCGCGGCTGCCATCGGCATCTTATATAAGAAGAACGCCTCCCTCTCCGGCGCCGAAGTGGGCTGTCAGGGGGAAGTGGGTGTCGCCTGCTCCATGGCGGCTGGCGCGCTGACCGAACTGCTGGGGGGCAGCCCGGCCATGGTGGAGAACGCCGCCGAAATAGGCATGGAGCACAATCTCGGCCTCACCTGCGATCCCATCGGCGGACTGGTGCAGGTGCCCTGCATCGAGCGCAACGCCATGGGGGCGGTCAAGGCGATCAATGCCGCCCGCCTCGCCCTGCGCGGCACCGGTGAGCACAAGGTGTCGCTCGACAAAGTGATCAAGACCATGTGGGAGACCGGCAACGACATGAAGACCAAATACAAGGAGACGGCCCGTGGCGGCCTCGCCGTTAACATTACCGAATGTTAAAAAACGGCAAATGACTCCATTTGGTTCCTAAATGCCCGGCATCGCCGGGTATTTTTATGGGCAAACGCTTAACAAAATGGATAAGCACAAAAATAAATTTTATACTCGCGCCTCAGATTCAACAAAAATAGATCTATTTCAACTTTTTTTAGGTCTGGAGCCGTTACACTACGGTTATCTGGTTCTGTGACCTGCGCTGACAAGCGCGTTCCATGGATCTCCCAAATTTCTGTGAGTGGGCATGCCGCCCCCTTCTACCCTGAGGTAATAGTGACATGATCAGCGTTTTTGATATCTTCAAAATCGGTGTAGGCCCCTCTTCTTCCCACACTGTTGGCCCGATGAAAGCGGCCAAACAGTTTGTTGACGAGCTGCGCGCGGGCGGCAAGATCCGCGATGTAACCCGGATCAATGTCGACGTCTACGGCTCCCTCTCCTGGACTGGCAAAGGCCACCATACCGACACCGCCATCATCATGGGCCTGGCTGGCAACCTGCCGGAAAATGTCGATATCGATGCCATCCCCGAGTTTATCTCCCGTGTTGAGCAGACCGAGCGCCTGCCGATCGGCCTGCACTGCCACACCGTCAGCTTCCCGCGTGACGCCATGGTATTCCACGACGAAGCCCTGCCGCTGCACGAAAACGGCATGAAGCTGACTGCCCTGATTGAAGATGAAGTGGTTTACAGCAAGACCTACTACTCCATCGGTGGCGGTTTCATCGTTGACGAAGAGAACTTCGGCAAGGCTGACAGCGGCGACATGTCCGTACGCTATCCGTTCAAGAGCGCCGCTGAGCTGGTTGCCCACTGCAGCCAGACCGGTCTCTCCATCTCTGCCCTGATGATGGAAAACGAGAAGTGCTTCAACACTCCGGAAGAGATCTACAAGAAGTTCGGCAAGATCTGGAACACTATGCGCGAAGGTATCGAGCGCGGTTGCCGTACCGAAGGCGTTCTCTCCGGCCCGCTGCGCGTACCCCGTCGTGCCGCGCCGCTCTACCGTCAGCTCAACACCAACGAGAACCTCTCGAGCGATCCGATGAACATCGTTGACTGGGTCAACATGTTCGCTCTGGCCGTGAGTGAAGAGAACGCTGCCGGTGGCCGCGTGGTCACCGCCCCGACCAACGGCGCTGCCGGTATCATCCCGGCCGTACTGGCCTACTACGACAAGTTCATCCAGCCGGTTGGCCGCGACGAGTACACCCGCTTCTATCTGGCTGCCGGTGCCGTCGGCATCCTCTACAAGATGAACGCCTCCATCTCCGGCGCCGAAGTGGGCTGTCAGGGTGAAGTGGGTGTCTCATGCTCCATGGCCGCTGCCGGTCTGACCGAGCTGATGGGCGGTAGCCCGGAGCACGTCTGCGAAGCTGCCGAGATCGGCATGGAACACAACCTGGGTCTGACCTGTGATCCGGTTGCCGGTCAGGTACAGGTGCCTTGCATCGAGCGTAACGCCATCGCAGCCATGAAGGCTGTCAACGCCTCCCGTATGGCCCTGCGTCGTACCTCCAAGCCGCGCGTCTCCCTGGACAAGGTGATCGAGACCATGTACATCACCGGCAAGGACATGGACTCCAAGTACCGTGAAACCTCCCGTGGTGGTCTGGCTATCAAGGTGATGCAGGTTGCTTGCGAATAAATAAGGGTTACGACCCTCATCTGAACAAAGGCGGGATATCCCGCCTTTTTTATTGCCCGAATGGGATGCTGAGCACTTATACCGGCATACCGACCATTTCACTGTTGGGCGTCGCTGATATACCCTGCTACGCCACCGCAATGCGGATTGCCTTGTCTGCATACCTCTCTAATTACATGCCTTGATTAACTCTTCTCAATGCATTGAGAGAGACATTACGCCCCGACATGAAACCTTTACCTGCTATCTTGCCCCAGCCACGCTTTCACACCTAATCGATATCGAGATGGTCCCTCATCTCAATATCCCCCTTTGGTCATACCCTTGTTTGGCAAGACGTGGTTACCGCTCACCCTGCGGATTATCACGCCGCCACATTGATTGCCTCCTATGTGGCACTTTCGTGATCAGGGCAAATAATCAAGTACACAAACAGGGGGTTAGCTCATCATTTTGGCCACAGCGCATCGTTCAAACTGGTTTTAGCACAGTTATCACCGCCCTCTTTACGCCCTATTTGATGTAAAACGCATCGAGCAGTGGAGGCCAAAAGCGCCCAAGGAAGAGACTGAAAATAATCGATGAATGGGCCAATAGCCGTTGAAATGGAGGATATGAGTACGCGCCACTCGCTATTTTTGTGAGCGCCAGCAAAGGTTGAGGATATGGTGTCGGGAGCAGATTGACTTTCTATTTAAACAGCGAAAAGTGAATATCACCAAAGGGGGGAGTTAATTTGGCCAGATCCTGTCACGGGATTATCGCAGGCCACCTCTCCGGGGCCGGAATGCGTCATGCAGAGTCACAAAGAATTAGCCCCGCTGGGCAGAACATACAACGGGGCTGGATATTCAGGATAGTTTTTTCAGGCTGGCCTTGTGCTGCTCCAGCAAATTCTCAGGGGGCGGCGGCACCTGCAGGTAGAACCCCTGGTTGGTCAGCGCGGCCATCACCTTGCCTACCTCGGCCAGCCCGAGGGGTTTGGCCGGGTCCAGTTTGGTCATCAGCACCAGCTCGGGACGACCAAAAACAGCCATCAAGGGGGCCGGTACGCGGGAAAAGTCCTCTCTTCTTTCAACAAAAAGGTAGGTCTCGGCTTTTTTGCGACTTTTATAGACTGCACACAACATGGAAATTGATATAATCCGACGAGTTTATTGCCTCTGATGGGGGCAAACTATAACATCAGGAATTGAATAACAATAACGGATTAGCATCTCTGCCTCGGGGAAGATTCATGGTTGAGCGCGATAACGAATTGAAAGGGACCACCTTCACTATTTCTGTGTTGCATATCAGCGATGGCGAGCCAGAGCGGATCCGTCAGTTGTTGGCGGAAAAAGTGGCTCAGGCGCCCTACTTCTTTAATTGCGCACCGCTGGTGATCAATGTTTCCCGACTGGAACAGATCCCCGACTTCGAACAGCTCAAGGAGCTGGTGGAGTCGGAAGAGTTCGTGCTGGTCGGCATCACGGGCGCGCGAAGTGAAGAGATGAAGACGGCGGCCAAGGCGGTGGGCCTTGCCGTAATGGCCTCGGGCAAGAGTCGCAAGAGCGATCCCCAACCTGAGCCAGAGCCAGTGGTGGCACCTGCCGCCCCCGTTACGCCCCCAGAGCCGGAGCCGGCGCCCCTCATCCCGACCCGGGTGCATGTGGGCCCGGTGCGTTCCGGCCAGCAGATTTATGCTGCCGGCACCTCGCTTGTGGTGCTGGGCTCAGTCAGTCCGGGGGCCGAAGTGCTCGCCGATGACAGCATTCATATATATGGCACCCTGCGTGGCAGAGCCATAGCCGGAGCCCGCGGCAATACCCGGGCCCGGATCTATTGCCAGCAATTACAGGCCGAGCTGCTCTCCATCGCTGGCACATTCCAGCTCAGCGATGCATTGCCGGCAGGCCTCATCCAGCAACCGGTCCATATCCGGCTGGATAATGAACAACTCCGTATAGACCGTATCAAATAGAGTTACAAGGAAGCGAGAATGGCGCGAATCATAGTCGTTACATCGGGTAAAGGTGGCGTTGGCAAGACCACAACCAGCGCGGCCCTGAGTACCGGTTTAGCCCAGCGTGGCCACAAAACTGTGGTCATCGATTTTGACATCGGTCTGCGAAACCTAGACCTCATCATGGGCTGCGAGCGTCGCGTGGTGTATGACTTCGTCAACGTCATCAACGGTGAGGCCAACCTCAATCAGGCCCTCATCAAGGACAAGCGCAGCGAGAATCTCTATATCCTGCCGGCGTCCCAGACCCGTGACAAGGATGCCCTGACCAAAGAGGGTGTCGAGAAGGTGCTGGAACAACTGGCCGAGATGAAGTTTGACTACATCGTCTGCGACTCTCCGGCGGGGATCGAAGCGGGCGCCCTGATGGCCCTCTACTTTGCCGACGAGGCGATCGTCACCACCAACCCGGAAGTCTCTTCCGTCCGTGACTCCGACCGCATCCTCGGCATCCTCTCCTCCAAATCCCGTCGTGCCGAGCGCGGTGAAGACCCCATCAAGGAGCACCTGCTGCTGACTCGCTACTGCCCGACCCGCGTCAATCGCGGCGACATGCTGAGCGTGCAGGACGTGCAGGAGATCCTGGCCATCCCGCTGCTCGGGGTGATCCCGGAGTCACAGGCCGTGCTGCGTGCCTCCAACTCGGGCGAGCCAGTCATTCTGGACAAGGAGTCCGATGCCGGTCAGGCCTATGATGATGCGGTTTCCCGTCTGCTCGGTGATACCAAGGAATTTCGTTTTCTGGAAGAAGAAAAGAAGGGCTTCTTTAGCCGACTGTTCGGGAGTTAAACATGTCATTATTGGATTATTTTCGTTCCAACAAGAAACAGAACACCGCACAACTGGCCAAGGAGCGGTTGCAGATCATCGTTGCTCACGAGCGTTCATCCAGAGGGGGGCCGGATTACCTGCCCCAGCTCAAGCAGGATATCCTCGACGTGATCCGTAAATACGTCAACATCGATCCGGACAAGATCACCGTCCAGATGGATCAGAAGAGTGACGAGCTCTCCGTTCTCGAGCTCAACATCACCTTCGCCGATGACAACAAGAAGGGATGAGCTGACGCCATATGCGTGACCCCTTCCCTCAATGAAGACCGGATCCCCTGGCTGGATCCGGTTTTTTATTGGCACAAAAACAGGTCACAGCGGCTCGCCTCATCTCGCCAAGGGGTCTGCCGACAGCTAGAATAGCGCCGCCCCGCAGACAGTGTCTGTGCTGGTACCTTTTTCTCTTTTCTGGAACAGACCGCTTATGTCTATGAATGACGAAATGCACAGCGTCGAGGAACTGCTCGATACCGCCCTCGAACTCTTTATGGAGCTGGCCTCTGACAACCTGCCGGAGCAGGAGATCGCCCGTTTCAATCAGGAGTTCAACGACCGCGGCCTGCTGGCCGAAACCGACCCGGCCGATGACTGGGAAGCGGACGTGGGTTTTGCGGTGAGCGACACCGACTATGCCGAGATCTGGGTAGGCCTTGGCAATGAAGAACAAGAGTATGAGCACCTGTTTGCCCGCATGCTGCTCTCCCGCCGTGTTGACGAGAAGTTCTGCCACATCGAATGGCTGCCCCAATAATTCCGGATCCCGATGATCCCAGCCACTATCAGTGGGAGTCAGCCCCTGCTGCCGTGGCCCCCGTGCGCCCATCTGCATCCCTTGGGCGCCGGGTGTTGAGGTGGGCAGGCAAGATCGCGCTGGCCGGGCTGCTCTGCTCGGTCGGCTCGGTCGCCTTGCTGCGTTTTATCGATCCGCCGATGTGGAGCTGGCGTATCGAGCGGGCCCTCTTCCCGCCCGCCAAGATCACCCAAGTACGCCATCAATGGGTAGATCTGGAGTCCATCTCCAAGGAGCTGCAACTGGCGGTGATCGCCGCCGAGGATCAGCGCTTTGCCGATCACAACGGCTTTGACATGGATGCCATCAACGCCGCACTCAAGCACAACCAGCACAGCGAACGGGTGCGCGGTGCCAGCACCCTCAGCCAGCAGACCGCCAAGAACCTCTTTATGTGGAGTGATCGCAGCTTCCTGCGCAAGGGGCTGGAGGCCTGGTTTACCCTGCTGATGGAGCTGGGTTGGGACAAGGCCCGCATTCTCGAGGTCTATCTCAATATCGTGGAGTTCGGCCCCGGCATCTATGGCGCCGAAGCCGCGGCCCGTACCTACTTCGGCAAACCGGCCAGCCGCTTGACCCGCTACGAGTCATCCCTGCTGGCTGCTGCCCTGCCCAATCCGTGGCGCTATCGGGTCAAGCCCCCTTCACCCTATGTGCAGAAGCGTTCGGTCTGGATCCGCCGCCAGATGGGACAACTGGGCCAGATCACCCTCAATCGGGTGCATCAGGCTGACTGATCCTCAGGGCTCATCGGGTTTCTCCGGTGGGCCCAGATGGCCGCCCGCCGTCTCGCGGTGAAGCGGCAGATAGTGCCACCACCAGGCCTCGCGCCGTCGCTTGATCTGTTGCCGCCGTCCCCTCTGCTTCATCCCCTCACTCCCTGCCAGATGATCCGCGCCTTAACCATACTCCCCCAACGGCAACTTGGACAGGCCAGCCACGCCCGGCGCACTGGTCTGGCCGCCACAGCCAATAATTGTTACAGTAGCGAACCTCGATGTATCTGGAGTGATTTCATGGAACAGCGTACCCCGGATCAGCTGGTCGAATGGGCCTATGATCAGTTTCTTGAGCAGGCCGCCGATATGCTGGCCCCCGAACAAATAGTCGACATCACCCTGGAGTTTGAGCAGCGTGGCGCCGTGGAGGCGACCCTGCCCAATGCCGACTGGTCGACCGAGCTGGGTGAGCCGGTCGATATGGAGCGCTGGGTCGAAGTGTGGGTAGGTTTGCTGGATCATCAGGATGAGTTTGAGGTGATCTTCGCCACCTTCCTGCTGCCCCGTCTGTTGACCGAAGATCAAGTCCATGTGCGCTGGCATCGCCAGCAGCAGGCATAAAAAAGGCGCCATCGGCGCCTTTCTTGTTTCTGTGCACTCTTATTGCTGTTCTCTGCTAATCCTGAGCCGCGATGGCCTTGGCCAGACAGCGGCGGCACCAGCAAGCGCTGGCCTCCTGCATCGGCAGTACCGGTAACTGGCTGCACCAGCACTGCGCAATGGTCTGACCGGCAGAGACGGCGCAATAGGCCGGTTCGCCACACCCCGGACAGAGGTGAGTACTTTTCGAGCCATTCAGCTCGGCCATCACCGCCAGCTGGGCCTTGCTATCCATCGCCGACCAGTGGCCGATCTCGCTCAGGGTGCGGCCACAACCAAGGCAAAGCCCGTCTTTCGCCTTGCAGAGGCCAACACAGGGGCTCGGCATCTTATTCGCTATCCTGCGCCTGCTCACCTGCTTGTACCTGCGCGGCACCGGCGTCGGTCAGGGTAATGGCGTTATCTTCGATGACAATCTTGCCCTGCTTGTAGAGGCCGCCGATCGCCTTCTTGAAGGTGCCCTTGCTCATGCTGAACAGCTTGTAGATGAGCTCGGGTTCGCTCTTGTCACCCACCGCCAGACTGCCGCCCTGCTTTTTCATCCGGCTCAGAATGCGCTCACCGGCATCATCGACCCGCGCCAGACCCGGCTTTTGCAGGGTCAGATCGAGCTTGCCATCTTCGCGCACCTGCTTGACCCAGGCGGTTTGCGGCCGACCGGTCATCACTCGGCCAAACACTTCGTTCTTGAACAGCATGCCGGGATACTGACCGTTGACGATCACCTTGATACCTAGAGGAGAATGCTCCCCCGGCAGCGCGGTCACTTCGTCACCGACCTTGAAGTTGCTGCCGGCCGGGGTCAGGAAACGCTCGATGCGGCTGGTGCCGACCATGCGCCCTTCGTTATCCAGTTGCAGACGCACCAGATAAACGTGGCCCACCTGCATCGGCTTGTTCTGCTCGCGGCTCGGCACAAACAGATCCTTTTTCATGCCCCAGTCGAGGAAAGCACCAATCTTGTTGGCATTGACCACTTTCAGACCGGCAAATTCGTCCACCATGGCAAACGGCTTGTCGGTGGTGATCACCGGTTCGCAATCGGCATCCAGATAGAGGAAGACCTGCACGCTATCCCCCTCTTTCACCCCTTCCGGCAGTTGACGTTTGGGCAGCAGCAGTTCACCGTACTCATCGGCCGCAAGCCAGGCGCCGCGATCTTCGAGTTCAACAACGGTGAGGGTGTTCATCTTGCCAATCTGTATCATGGTGCTCTCTTTTCTCATTACCCGGATGGGCCAATTGATCATGGCCCCTATGGGCGCGCATGTTACCTCAAGAGCGGTGATCCGGCCTAGTCCCCAAGCCACCACTGGCCGCCCTTTCGCCCTTATCTTATCCGCCAATGGTGATTAAATCGCCAAACAGGCGGCCATTTGCTGTAAATAACCCCACTTTTAGGTAGACTTCGCGGCTGTTCAAATCCAGAGGAACTGTCGATGAACCCATCCACTCGTACCCGCCATCTTAATCAATGGATCCAGAGCCACAGTAATCAGGACATGACCTACCCAGCCCTGCACGGTTTTCTCTGTGCCCGTCTGGTAGGGCCAGAGACCCCTGACTGGCAACGCCCGCTGGCTGGATTGCTGGAACAGGATGCCGAGTTGGATGAAAAAAGCGCAGAAGCCCTCAACCATCTGATCGCAGAGCTGGAAGCCCGGGCCGACGACGCCCAGCTAGCCCTGCCGAGCCAATGCCGCCTGCCCAGCGATAACCCGGAGCAGGTGTTCGAGCAGAGCCATCCCCTCGGTCAGTGGTGCTACGGTTTCAGCCAGGGCTTTGCCACCTGGCCCAAACCGAAGGATTTGAACGACCCGACCACCCAGTACCGCTTCAGTCTGGCCGCCGAGTTGAGCCTGTTTCGCGACAAGCAGATGGCCCAGATGCTCTATAGCGCCGCCGCCAGCGAACTCCCCTTTGTCGAGTTCTGCAAACGCCAGCGCCAGAACATGAAAACCGCCCTCAACCAGCTGCTCAACCTCGACCAGTATCAGGCAGCCCCCAGCGCTGATGTCGCCCTCAATGGTGAACAGGCCCAACAGTGGCAGACCTGGTTCGAACTGGCCGACAGCTGCCGCGATCATCAGGCCCGCCTCGGCTGGTTCGAGAAGATCATCGCCGATGCCACTCCGCTCTTTGATGAAGCCTTTTGGCAGCAAATCGCTGGCCACGGCTGGAGTGCCCCCGAACTGCGCCCCCTGCTGGCCGCCAGAGCCGGCCGCGCCGACTGCCTGTTGCGGCTTGGCAAGCTGGGTGAAGCCAAAGCGGAGTATCTGGATCTGCTGACGATCTGCGTGGCCGATGAGCTGGGTTGCCGCTACAACCTCTCCACTCTCTATGCACTGCAAGGGGATTGGCAGGCGCTGGCCGCCCTGCTGGTGCGCTTTGATGAAGCTTCCAGCTGGTTGCTATACAACAAGGCGCTGATGGTCTTTGCCACCGAGGGTGCCGAGGCAGCCAAGCCCCATCTGCTGGTCGCCATCGAGGCCAACCCGCACATTCCGGCCTGCCTGCTGGGTCAGCGCAAGCTGCCCAAACAGGAGCCGCAAAGCTGGCAAGCGGGCAGCCGTGACGAGGCCGCGCTCTACGCCATCCACACTCGCGAGGCTTGGCTCAAGCAGAACGCCCTCATCTGGTTGCGTAAAGGCTGAACAGCGTTGGCTTAAAATCCCGTCGGTCAGACCCGGTTTTTCCTTGAGGGCGTGCGCCACCGCACATTTCATCGCAACCGGGTCAGACAAATCAGCTTGAGTTTCGTATCATCAATGTCAAAGTATCAAAAGAAACTGCATCTGATGCAGCCGTCACAGCAGGGTGTAATATGTCAAAAATCATAGCGTTACTCGCTCACTACCCGCCCTATCAGTTGGTACATGCCGCCGAGATGCTACGGGATACCTTCGAACAGTTTTATGAACAGCGTTACCAGCTGACCGTGCCGCAATGGCGCCTGATGATGGTGCTCGGCCCCAACTACCCCATCAGCCAGAAAGAGCTGGTCGAGGCGAGCGGCATGGACAAGGTGCGCATCTCCCGCGAGATCCGCCGTCTGGTCGAAAAAGGGATCATCTTCACCGAGAGCAGCGAGCAGGACAAACGCATCAGCCTGGTCTCCCTCACCAATGCCGGCCAAGCGCTCTTCCTGCAGCTCAAGAGCGAAGCTGGCAGCTGGCAACATACCCTGACCGACTATCTGCCGAGCGAATCCCGCGAGGCGATCCGCCAGCATCTGCACAGCGTCAGCGCCGCCATCGAGCAGCTGCAGTCACTGGATCGGGAGAAATAATCATGGATTTGAAAAAGTTCGCCACCATGGATATCAACATGCTGTTGAGCGTCGTCAATATGCAGCTGCGTGATCACTATGACGACCTGGATGATCTCTGCAAGGCGCAGGAGATCGATCAAGCAGCACTGGAAGCGCGGCTCGCCAGCGGCGATTTTCACTACCAGCCGGCGCAGAAACAGTTCAGATAAAGAGAGCTAGCGGGATCGGGATCACAGCGCCAGTGATGGCGCTGGCTCTGCGGTAAAAACCTGATATGGTCTGAAGAGCCCCAACAGGGTGATGCACGGATACATCACCCTGTCACAAGAGGGCATTAAAATCGTTTCAGGTGAGCAAACCAAGGATGACCCCATGATACTGATGACCCGACAGAGCCTGTTGATCACGCTCTGCACCCTGTTGATGATCAGTCTGTTCACGCCCCACTTGCCACAAAGTACCGAACAGTGGCTGACCACCCTCTTGCTTGGCCTGCTGGTCACGGTGGCATTGCTGCTGGTGCGTGGTTGTCGCCGCTTTATGATGGAGTAGTAACTCCGCCGTAACGTCTATACCGACCGCTTGCCGCGATACTCTCTGTAGCAGCAACGTCTGTCGCAATCATATCGAGCCAAAAAACAAACGCAGCCTGATGGCTGCGTTCTTGTATCTAGTGGGGCAACCCCTTGAAGAGATAACCCCTGACGGGATAGAGAGCCCTTAAATAGCCAGAGCCTCAAGCTGCGCTTTAGCCGCTTCCATCCCCTTGCTCTGGGCATCCGGGCCCATCCCCATCCCTTCGGCGTAGATGAAATCCACCTCTTTGATACCGATGAAACCTAGCACGGTACGCATGTAGGGAGTGACCAGATCGGTGGCGCTACCAACGTGCATGCCGCCGCGAGGGCTGATCACCAGCGCACGGGTATTTTCAACCAGACCGACCGGACCGGTCTCGGTATAGCGGAAGGTGACGCCGGCACGGGCAACCAGATCGATCCAGTTCTTCAGCTGGGTCGGGATGTTGAAGTTGTACATGGGGGCCGCAATCACCACCAAGTCGCTCGCTTTGAGTTCGGCGATCAGCTCGTCAGACTGGGCGATCACCGCCAGTTGACGCTCGTTCAGGTTATCACCACCGCGCAGGCCGGAGGCCAGCTCGCCATCCAGCACCGGCAGGTTGAGTGCTGCCAGGTCACGCACGGTGACGACATCATCCTGATGGTCAGCCAGGAAGCCGTCGATCAGGGCGTTGGATTGGGAATATTGACCCAGGATGCTGGATTTGAGTACGAGGATATTGGCCATGGTGAAACTCCATTTGGTTGTCGGTTGAACAGCGTTGCTGTCGATGGAGGTCACTCTAAACATTGTGCTTATTTGCTGATAGCGAAAATAGATGCTCAACTTGTTCAAATTTTTTGATGCAAGGCCACTTCCTCACCAGCCAGCCTTGCGGCCGCGCTTCAACCCTTGGCAGAACAAACGATTGCCGTTATGATCCGCCGCACTTTTTTCCAGCGACCCGGATCCCATGATACCCTCGCGCAGGCACTCTCCTTTGGCCGGTGCAGTCTGGATGATGGTGGCAGGACTCTGCTTCGCCGCCGTCAACAGCCTGAGCCAGTATGTCAGCTTCAAGCTTGGCCTCCCATCGACTCAGGTCGCTTTTCATCAATACCTGATCGCCCTGATCTGCCTGCTGCCCTGGCTAGTTCGCCATGGCTTGCGCCAATCCCTGATGACCAATCAGTTCCGGTTACACCTGTTGCGGGTATTGCTGGCAGTGATCGGCATCCAGCTCTGGCTCTGGGGACTGGCGTACCCCGTCCCCATCTGGCAGGGGATCGCCCTGCTGATGACCTCGCCGCTGTTTGCCACCCTGGGCTCCGCGCTGCTGCTCAAGGAGCAGGTGAGCCGCACCCGCATTCTGGCCACCCTGGCGGGCTTTGCCGGCGCCATGCTGATCCTCGCCCCCTGGACTGACGAATTCAACTGGGCCTCCCTACTGCCGGTGGCGGCGGCGCTGTTCTGGGCCGGCTACTCCCTGATGGTGCGCTATCAGGCAGCCAACGAATCATCCCACACCATAGTGGTGTATCTGCTTATCTTCAGTACCCCGTTCAACGTCATGCTGGCCCTGCCGGAGTGGCAGTGGCCGAGCGAGAGCCAATGGCTGCTGGTAGCCGCCTCCGGCGTGTTGACGGCACTGGCCCAGATGTCCATCGCTCGCGCCTACAGCGTGGCGGAGGCCTCCTTCGTACAGCCTTTCGATTTTGCCAAGCTGCCGATGAACGTGCTGGCGGGCTGGCTGGTATTTGGCTGGGCGCCCCCAGGCCGTCTGTGGCTTGGCGCCGCCATCATCATTGGCGCCATTACCTTGCTGACCCATCTGGAGCAGCGCGCTCACAAACCCGTTTCCTGAGGTACGCCATGCGTGCCTCTTTTTTTGTCCGCTATTTGTGAAATAGCGATCATCAACAATGACCATCGACATCAGGAGAGATCGTATGTTTGGAACCGCAACCCGCCCCGGCGCCACCCGTGCCCTGCTGCTAGGCTCCGGCGAACTTGGCAAGGAGGTCGCCATCGAGTTGCAACGGTTCGGGATCGAAGTGATCGCCGCCGACCGCTATGCCAACGCCCCCGCCATGCAGGTGGCCCACGCTGCCCACGTGCTGGACATGCTCGATGGCAACGCACTGCGTGCTCTGGTCGCCGAGGTCAAACCCGACCTCATCATCCCCGAGATTGAAGCGATTGCCACCGATACCCTGGCTGCCCTTGAGCAGGAGGGGGTCAATGTTGTGCCCAATGCCCGCGCCACCCAGCTCACCATGAACAGGGAAGGGATCCGCCGTCTCGCCGCCGAGACCCTGGGTCTGCCCACCTCCCCCTACCGCTTTGCCCAGAGCAAGGAAGAGTTTGTTGCCGCTGTCGAGGCTATCAGCCTGCCCTGCGTGGTGAAACCGGTAATGAGCTCGTCCGGCAAGGGGCAGAGCGTACTGCGCGATCTCGCCAAGCTAGATGAGAGCTGGACCTACGCCCAGGAGGGTGGCCGCGCCGGTCGTGGCAAGGTGATCGTCGAGGGCTTCGTTCCCTTTGAGTACGAGATCACCCTGCTCACGGTACGCGCCGTCGATGGCATTCACTTCTGCGAGCCGATCGGCCACCGTCAGGAAGATGGCGACTACCGCGAATCCTGGCAGCCGCAGGTGATGAGCGAGCTGGCGCTGGCCCGCTCCAAAGAAGTCGCCGCCAAGGTGGTCGAGGCCCTTGGTGGCTACGGCCTGTTCGGGGTCGAGCTCTTTATAAAAGGCGATGAAGTGTGGTTCAGCGAAGTCTCGCCGCGTCCCCACGATACAGGCATGGTGACCCTGATCTCTCAAGATCTCTCCGAGTTCGCCCTGCATGTACGCGCCATTCTGGGGCTGCCGGTCGGCACCATCACCCAGTACGGGCCGAGTGCCTCTGCCGTGGTACTGCGCGAAGGGCACAGCCAGGATATTCGCTATCAGGGAATTGGTGAGGCATTGGCGCTGGTGCCGGGCGCCCAGCTGCGGCTGTTTGGCAAGCCGGAGATCGCCGGTCGCCGCCGTCTTGGCGTGGCGCTGGCCCGCGCAGCGGATTACCAGGATGCGGTAGAAAAAGCCAAAGCCGTGGCCGCCAAGGTCGAGGTGCTGTTCTAAGGGCTTTTTTGCCATAGCAAAACAAACGTTTGCCGATGTGATCGGGCGCAAGGGGCATGGCAATGCCCCTTTTGCATTTTCCCGTCAGGCTTATAATCCCCTCTTCAAATTTGTCAGGAGTACAAGATGTTAGCTGCCGTGATCTTCGATATGGATGGTGTTCTGATCGACTCGGAACCCTTTTGGCAACGGGCCCAAATCGCCGTTTTCTCCGAACTGGGTCACCCCCACACGGTAGAGGATTGCGAATCGACCATCGGCGTGCGCATCGATCAGCTGGTTGCCCACTGGTATCGCCTGCGCCCGTGGAGCGGCCCGAGCCAGGAAGAAGTGGTGCAGCGCATTCTGGATCAGGTCAACGCCCTGATCCTCTCCGAAGGTCAGGCCAAAGCCGGTGTGCTGGAAGCGCTCGACCTTATCGAGGCCCGCGGGCTGAAAGTGGGTCTGGCTACCTCCTCACCCTTTGCGATGGTAGAAGCGGTGCTCGGCAAACTCGGCATTCGCGATCGCTTTATGGCGGTCCACTCCGCTGAAATCGAGCGTTTCGGCAAACCGCACCCGGATGTCTATATCCACGCCGCCGAGAAACTGGGGGTAGAGCCAGTTCATTGTCTGGCCATCGAAGACAGCTTTACAGGCCTGCTGGCGGCCAAGGCGGCCTCCATGACAGCGCTGATCGTGCCGGACCCCGCTTTAGTGGGTGACCCACGCTTGGCCATCGCCAACTACCAGCTCGGCTCGCTGGCCGAGCTGAATGCCGACATGTTGGCCAGCTGGGTCAAGTAGCGCCTATCGGCGCCTTGCTGCGCTCGCGTTCTCATATCCGCAGGGGGCTCCAGCCCCCTGTGATTGCCAAACAACCGTTGGCAATTTCCCTCTTTTCACCTGTCATTCTCAACCAGATTGTTCCTCTCGCACACGACCACTCCAACCGGTTGCACCTTGCCATCCATCAGGCTTGATCTCTGTCATAAACGTGCGTTTGCTCGCGGTTAACCCCCTGCAGCCCGACTAGAATCAGGGTAGATAGGCGGCCCCAGGGCCCGAGGAGGTTATCATGATCGAGTACACCAGCAAGCGCATCGTCTGCCCTCACTGTGGCCACCATACCCGGGTCGAGCTGGATGCCAGTCAGGGTGATCAGGAGTTTTACGAAGATTGCATGGCCTGTTGCAATCCGATCCACCTGCGGCTTCACCGCGACGAAGCCCGCGACTGTTTGCAGTTGTTTGTGGATGCAGACGACGAGCAACTGTTTTGATTGCGAGTCACAAAAGGCCGAGCAGCTGCTGTGCCTGCAAGTCGCAAAGAGCTGAGCAGATGTTGTGACTGCGAGTCATAAAAAGTTGAGTAGATATTTTCACCATATGAATAACAAGGGCCTGCACACTGCAGGCCCTTGCTTATGAGGCGATTAACACCGAGCCGTTTCCTTTCAGTTACCCCCGCGCGCCGCCAGTACCCGCTCCACCGTATCGACGATGGCCTGGGTCTGGGGATCGATCTCGATATTGGTCTGCCAGCCAGCCTTGACCCAACCCAGGTTGGTGCGGGCCAGGGTCTCGGGGATCAGGTGGACGCAGAACTCCCGCTCGCGCACCTCACCTATGGTCAGACTGATGCCGTCGATGCCGATGTATCCCTTGGTCAGCACATATTTCATCAGCTCGGGAGCAATGCGATACCACACCTGACGGTTGTTGGGCGTATCGATCACCGAGGTAACCTCTGCCATGCCGATGATATGGCCAGACATGGCATGACCGCCGATCTCGTCGCCAAAGCGGGCAGCCCGCTCCACATTGACCTTGTCCCCTACCTGCAGCTTGCCGAGGTTAGTCAGGCGCAGGGTCTCCTGCATCAGATCGAAGCTGACCAGCTCACCCTCTACCCGGGTAACGGTCAAGCAGCAGCCGTTGTGGGCGACCGAAGCGCCGAGGGCCAGCCCTTCCCCCCACGCCGAGCTTGGCATGCGGATCACGTGGGTACGAAATGAAGCTCTCTCTTCGATGGCGACCAGCTCGGCCACACCTTGCACAATTCCGGTAAACATCATCACCTCTTTGTTTCTGGTAACACGCTCTGTTTTTTATCGCGGCCTGTGGCCGCTTCTTTTACATAATCCGTTTTTACACAATTCGTTTCGTACAAACTGTCACACCTGCTCCGCCGCCTCAGACCGCGCCAGCACTCGAGCCCGGCGCTGGGAATGGATGACCACTATGCCAGCCAGCACGATGAGTAGACACCCCGCCATACTACTGAGGGTCGGCATTTCACCAAACATCAGATAGCCGCAGAGGGTAGAAAAAAAGATCTGGAAATAGAAGAAGGGTGCCAGAGTAGAGGCCTGCGCATACTGCATCGCCTTGATAAGGCAATATTGGGAGAGCAGGGTCACCACTGGTAGCGCCAGCAGATAGGGCAAGTCAGCAAGCCCAGGGAAGCGCCACAGTGCAGGCTGCCAGCAGAGTGCGACCATTGCCACCATCCCCAACATGAAGCAGGTGACGATCAGGATATCGAGGGTGGTCAGACGTGGGTCCACCAGCTTGGTGATGAGGTTGTAGCCGGTGTTGGCCAGTACAATGACCAGTGGCAGCAGATAGTAGAGGTTCGCGTCGCCCCCGTCAGGATGGGTCACCACCAGCACGCCAAACAACCCCAGCAGCACGGCCGCCACCTTAGCCCGGGTCAGACGCTCCCTGAAAAAGATCACACCCGCCACCACGAAGGCCAGCGAACCAAGCTGGCAGATGATGGTGTAGACGTTGAGCGGTACATGGGCCAGCGCAATCACCGAGACCAGCGCACAGACCAGAAACAGCAGTGAGCGCAACAATAGCCAGCGATCCACCGCCAGCAGCGCCGACATGGTGCGCCTTGGCAATAACAGCAGCAGACCGAGGAAAGGAACAAAGAAGCGAAACCAGACCATCTCCATCACGGAGTAGCCATGGAGTACCAGATATTTGTCCGCGCCATCCTTAAGCGTCAGGGCGAGAAGTGCAAACAGCGTCAGAAAGATCGCCAGTGAGTTGCGCGAAGAGAACAGCATCAAAGAGACCGAAACAGAAAAAGGGGGTAGCCAAACTAACGGGCTTGCCGCAAATTACAACCGCGATACTGACAAAATGGGAGCAAAACCGCTATATTTGCTCGCCTTTTTACTTTCAAGGAAGCAAATCATGATGGTTTATGAGTGCTGTGAAGCGATCCGTATCGCCTATAACCAGATTGGATCCGGTGAGCAGGGCTATGTGCCGAAGGCCATCGCCGCCACTATCCGCGCCCTCAACGCGGTCGCCGCCGATGAGCGGGTACCCGCCGAACTGCGCGAGCAGGCTGCCTATGCCGCTGCCAACCTGCTGATCAGCGATCACGAAGACGCCTGATCCTGCCCCCCGGGGTGGCAACTATTTCGTCCTGGCTGAATTTCAGGCTAGAATGCCTCCCCCACCCTTTGCACTTTCGTCCGAAAGTGCAAAGGCTCTTCCCGATTTCCGCTCTTTTTTACTCTTATCTGATCCACTCGGAGGTGTCAGTGCAACGTTATTGGTCCGAGGCGAAGCAGCTCGTCCGTCTAGCCAGCCCCATTCTGGTCGCCCAGGTGGCCCAGGTCGCCATGAACTTCGTCGATACCGTGATGGCGGGTCAGGTGAGTGCGGTCGATCTGGCTGCCGTGTCGGTGGCGTCCAGCTTCTGGCTACCGGTGATCCTGCTGGTGCAAGGGATCATCATGGCGCTCACCCCCATCGTCTCCCAGCTCAATGGTGCCCGTAAACGCGAAGCCATTCGCTCGGCCGTTCATCAGGGCTTCTGGCTGGCACTGATCGTCACCCCGCTGGCGATGATCGCGCTTTATTACAGCCCGCTGGCGTTGCAGTTCATGGATGTGGAGCCAGTGATGGCGGCCAAGACCACTGGTTATCTGCACGCAATTCTGTGGGGCCTGCCCGCTTTCGTGCTGTTTCAGGTGCTGCGCAACTTCAGTGAGGGACTCTCCCACACCATGCCCACCATGGTGATCGGCTTTGTCGGGCTGGCGGTCAATATTCCTGCCAACTACATCTTCATTCACGGCCACTTCGGCATGCCGAAACTGGGCGGGGTGGGTTGTGGCGTGGCCACGGCCATCGTGCTGTGGGCCATGCTGCTGGCGATGATCCTCTATGTGAAGCTCTCCCGTCACTTCACCGAGATCCGGCTTTTCTCCCAGCTGGCTCGCCCCAACGGCAGCCGGATCTGGCGACTGATTCGCTTGGGCTTCCCCATCGCCATGGCGATCTTCTGCGAAGTGACCCTGTTTACCGTGGTAGCCCTGATGCTGGCTCCTTTCGGTGCCGAGACGGTGGCGAGCCACCAGATTGCGCTCAACTTCTCCAGCCTGGTCTTTATGCTACCCCTCTCCATCGGGGTGGGTGTCACCATCCGGGTCGGCCACAGTATCGGTGAAGGGCAGCCCCATCACGCTCGGGTAGCGGCTCGCACCGGCTTGATGCTGGGGATGGCCATCGCTGCTGCCACTGCCGCCATGACGGTACTGCTGCGCGAGCAGATCGCCTCCATCTATACCGACGATCAGCAGGTGATCGTCCTGGCGGCCATTTTGCTGTTCTTCGCTGCCATCTATCAAATCTCCGACTCGGTGCAGGTGGTCGCGGCCGCCGCACTGCGCGGTTACAAGGATACCCAAGCAATCTTCTACGTCACCATCGTCGCCTACTGGGGACTGGGGCTGCCCACCGGCATGATCCTGGGTCTGACCGATTGGCTGGTGCCGCGGATGGGGCCGCAGGGCTTCTGGATCGGCTTTATCGTCGGCCTCACCAGTGCGGCCCTGATGCTGGGGGCGAGATTACGCTACATCTATGGCCGTTTTGCCACTCCGGAGGCCTGCACTACCCTGTCGCGAGCCCAGTAACAGGGCTTGGCAAGCGACAACTCGCCTGCAAAATCAACAGGCTGCGCAAGAACTGGGCAAACAGTCTCCTTTGTGCATATGGCCTGTTGACAGCCTTGGGGGGCATGGGTAGTATGCCGACCACGTCAGCAGCGCTGGCGTAGTGAAGTAAGAGAAAGTGGGTTTATAGCTCAGTTGGTTAGAGCACTACCTTGACATGGTAGGGGTCGTTGGTTCGAATCCAATTAAACCCACCACTTTTTCTGTGATGCGTCCTTAGCTCAGCTGGTTAGAGCACCACCTTGACATGGTGGGGGTCGGTGGTTCGAATCCACTAGGACGCACCATTACAGAACACTGATTATGCGTCCTTAGCTCAGCTGGTTAGAGCATCACCTTGACATGGTGGGGGTCGGTGGTTCGAATCCACTAGGACGCACCATTCAGTTTCAAAACTTTGCAGATATTCCAGATGTGGGTTTATAGCTCAGTTGGTTAGAGCACTACCTTGACATGGTAGGGGTCGTTGGTTCGAATCCAATTAAACCCACCACTTCTGCATAAAGAAATAAAAGTCGCATTGCGCACCCTGCGTCCTTAGCTCAGCTGGTTAGAGCATCACCTTGACATGGTGGGGGTCGGTGGTTCGAATCCACTAGGACGCACC